>JAZQXU010000018.1:0-31307 GCA_045632945.1 Faecalimonas sp.
CTCGTCGGGCTCATAACCCGAAGGTCGTAGGTTCAAATCCTGCCCCCGCAATTCTTTTTGCCCAGATAGCTCAGTTGGTAGAGCAAAGGACTGAAAATCCTTGTGTCGCTGGTTCGATTCCGGCTCTGGGCATTTGTTCTGTAAAAAAGGACAAGCAATTGAATACATGGAGCATTAGCTCAGTCGGTAGAGCACTTGACTTTTAATCAAGTTGTCCGGGGTTCGAATCCCCGATGCTTCATTTGGTAAATTAGTGGAAGTACTGAAAAATCAGCACTTCCGCTTTTTTTTAATTTCAATCAACTGATTGCCCGATGATTTCCTACAAACAAGCACACATTTCTTTGAAAAAGTCCTCATCACTTGAAATGTCTTTGTAGTATGCGTTGAACGTTGTTTGTATATTTTCGTGTCCTGCAAATGCTCGAACGCTATCTTTATTTGTGACATTATCAAGCAGAGTGGAAACTACGCAACGTCTGATTTTGTGAGTGGACTTCTTGATAATATCTGCCATTTCACAGTATTTGTATAAACGGTCATTTACACGTTGCCTTTTGAAATTGTTTCCTTTCTTGTCAGCGAAAATAAATTCACTTGAAATGTTGTGTTCCTTATTCCATTTCTTAACATCATTTAAAATAGATACGGCTTCGTGACTTAAAGGAAGTATTCTATCGCCTGCCTTTGTCTTGGTGTATTCCACAATTTCGTGAATAGTACGTTTTTTGCCGTTCTCGTGCGTTGTGTAGCAGATTTCTTGCCGTTGCACATAAATCGTGTTATCTTTAATGTCAGACCATTTTAACGCAATCAATTCACTTACACGCAGACCAAGTTGGAAAGCAAGTAATAGAGCAAATGGAATACTAATGTCGTAATTGTTTCTGTCCTTTGCAATCATTTCCTTGATGAGTTCTGCTTCTTTTGTCGTAAATACCACTTCTTCCTTATATTTCTTCTTTGGTGGTACAATATGAGCCATAGAGATTTCCGCCAATTCCACAGGGTTTTCTGTAATGTATTTCTTTTTGCGAGCATATTTGAACACACCATTTAACAGACTTTTGAGATTTTTATATCCTTGTAGTTTCAGCTTGTGTTGGATAATCGCATTATGTAGGAAATCTTCCACATCAAAACTATCAAGGTGGGAAAGTGGCTTCTTTGCAAAGTCGGTATTTTCCACAAAGCGAATAAAGTCTGTTCCCATACGAGCATAAGCCGTTGCCTTTACTTTTGTCTTGTAAGCTGTATCGTACCATTCGTGGTAGATATTTTCAAAAGTTCTAGCT
This sequence comes from Faecalimonas sp., assembly GCA_045632945.1. GTDB lineage: Bacteria > Bacillota > Clostridia > Lachnospirales > Lachnospiraceae > Faecalimonas. The sequence goes on from JAZQXU010000018.1 coordinate 1,296, forward strand.
TGCTTGTCTAGGTAATTCTTATATATCTTGTTTTCAAGGTCCATTTTTGATTTTGCCGTTATCTGTCTACGCTTATTGTTTTTCGTTTCGTCGTAGACGTAGGTTAAATAATAAGTTTCCCCATGTTTTATCATTTCCGTAATTTTGTATGGGTGCTTCTCAATAACATTTTTCTTATTCATTTGTTCTAACCAATCAGCAACATCAATTCCATTGTTGAGGTTAATATTAGTGTTTTCTTGAATAAATTGCAAGAGGTTTGTCTGGACTTTAATATAATCGTTCATATTCTTTTTCCCTTTCTCGAATATGAACTTGCGCAAGTTCAATTTATTTATTTTTTTTGTCGACATAATTATTATCATGGAATTTTTTGAGAAAGCCCAAAACCAGAGTGTAGAAAATAACGCCATTTTTAGCCCGAATTTTCTACATTCATTAAGATACCCCAAGAGAAAAAATAAGCTATAATATTCTTTTTAGGGCAAAATAAAAAGGGGACTAGCCCCTTTCAAAACCTTGTTCTTCGTATTCGATTTCTTCACGAGCAAGTTCCCTTGTTTCCTGCTCAATATAATATTCAAAGTCTTTAATCAGTTTCCGTTCATGTATCCAAGTCTTAATGGTATGAAACCATTGTTCTAGGCGTTGGATATAATCAGACAGACGATTTATTTCGTTCTGTTTGTCCTTGACCGATTGTTCCAGTTGTTGACATTGTGAATTCGATTGTTTGAGTTTGTGTTCCAGTTTCAACACTCTTTCATCGGTTGAAGCAATAGTAGCAGTTTCTTTTGCTAACGTATTTAACGCATTAAGTCCGTTCTGTAATGCCGTTGATGTCTGTACTTGCGCCTGCAAGCGTTCGAGGTCTGATGTTCGTACTGTACTTGTGGCAGGCTTGTTTTTGAGTTTGTTTTCAGCCGTTGAGGAAAGTATCTCTATCGGCTCAATCGGTTCAGAACATGCTTCTAAAACACGTTCTCGGATATTTAACTCTGCTTTTGCCTTTTGGGCTTTAATCTGCATTTCTTGGATTTCATACTCCATTTTGTCGAGGTGTTTTCTAATTTCGCCATAGTCTTTGACTTCGCCACGTTCCAACCCCCACAAACTTGATACTTGGGAATAGAAATCATCTTGCTTTTTTCGGTACTCTGAACGTCCACCCATTAAATCCCTTGCAGATAATGAATAAGTGTTGTTCTTTTGGATAATCGGGATTGTAGCCACGTGCAGATGATAATTCGCAGCCCTATATGTGCCGTCATCATTCTTATAAGAGTTACCAGCATTAGCAGAGCCTAATTCATCAAAATGGATAACGGCATTGATTGTGTGCGTGCCGTATGTCTTTTCGTGAAATTCAAGGCAGGCTTGGAAGTAATCAATTATTTCTGCTTGTGTCATACCCTCAAAGAATTCACTTGAAGTCGTATAAATGCTATCCAATAATACAACCGAGTTTTTGCGAGGTTTGATATTATACTGTTCAAGGGTTTCTGTAATGGTCTTGTTCCAATTGTCGTTTCTTGGTAGAAGATAAATGTTTTGTTCAGTTAAACTCCAATCAATGTTAGAGCCGTTAAACTCACGACCACGCAAATGGTCTTCTTGTGTGCGATTTGCTTCGATTTGAATGCCGTACACATCACTACGGCTACGTTTCTCTGTTCTCATAATTCCATACATAATAGATACACTCCTTTGTTTATAATGCTTTCATCATTATTATAGAAGACCTAAGAATTAGGTCTAAACACACTAGACAATGTAAACATTATCGTGTGATTTCTTCCACTTGTTGTTGAAGAAATGGAAGTTTGTTTTATGTCTAAACCAAACCAAATGCACTCGTCCCGACGGTTCGAGGAAAACGGCTTCGAAATACATCTTGGAAACGGCTCAAAAAGGCGCACTTTCCCTGCGAAAAGGAAAGAAAAACGCCTTTTTGAAACAAACTCGTCTGTTAGGACTGAGGAATCCGTATTCTATAATGACCTCTGTGGTATCCGTTTCTTAATACTCGTCTTGTTTTTTACAACCAACTCTTTCTATATGCACCCAAACCGTGAAAAACAATTTCCCCACATACGTAACATTTCTGTTTATCTGAGTTGTCTCTGACTTCTTCGTACTAAGCCAGAAGGTTTTAGCCGTTGTGTTACCATCTACTCTTAACCATATCAATATTGCGACCAAGAATGGAAGTTATATCGACTTAGGCTTCCCTTACTATCGGGAGGAATAATCCCTATTCCTACGTGGTGTTGAAAGATTTTTACCACTCACGCCAAATCCAATAAGTGATAGGTATGGAAATGACGGATATATTTTTGGCTTGGCTATATCACACCTTCGTATTTTATACTGGTATCGGCTCCAGCTAGGTGGTGGATTTAAGTACGCATCCAAACTCTTTATTTACCCCTCTTGTTTTAGGCTACAAGCATCTATAACTCTCAGCTAGTTATCATCTATGATTATCTGCTGTAATCATTCAGTGATAAAAATATAGATGATGTAAAAAAGGGCAAATTTGCATTTTATAGAAAGAGGATGTATTTTTGTGTGGAAAGTGTTATAATCAGAGAAGTAATCGGTAGTTAGAAATAAATTACAAAAATTGAATACGTAATCGGGAGGTGCAAACAATGACAGAGCACGAAAAAATGTTGGCAGGATATTTGATTTACGACCCATTTACAGAGGGAATGCCAGAGGAACGAACAAAGGCACATCGCCTATGCAAATTGTATAATGATACATTTGACACGGAAACAGAGAAGCGTGAGAAAATTTTGGATGAGTTAATGCCGAACAGAGGCAAAGACGTTTATTTGCAAGGACCTATTTTTTTTGACTTTGGAACAAATATTTCCATGGATGATAATAGTTATGCAAATTTTAATTTTACGGTTTTGGATGAGGGAAGAGTTACGATTGGCAAATCGGTGTTTATCGGTCCAAATGTTGTGATGGCAACGGCAATACACCCACTGTGTTATCAAGATAGAAATTCCTTTTTAAATGAGAAGACGGGCGTGATTACAAATCTAGAATATACTGCTCCAATTACCATTGAAGATAATTGCTGGATTGCGGCAAGTGTTACAATTTGTGGTGGTGTGACGATAGGAGAGGGATGTGTAATTGGCGCAGGAGCTGTGGTGACAAAAGATATTCCACCTCATAGTCTTGCAGTTGGAAATCCTTGTCGAGTGATTCGTCAAATTACAGATTCAGATAGATTATCTGCACATCCAGAACTTTTTGTAGAATAAAAAGTTTAAATATTTATACTTGCAAAAGAAATAGTTTTGTAATATAATGGGGTTCGGTTGGAACAGTTAGACCAATCAAAACTAACTGTTTACATTAGTGAAGTTTAGTGAACATGGGGCAATGATTGACCGAATTATTGACAATGAAAATGATGTTGCCGAACTCCTTTCTTTATGCGGGGTTTGGAAAACATATCATTTCGAATCCCCGATGCTTCATTTGAACACTAACCACAAAACTCGGTTGGTGTTTTTTATTCCATAATTTCATATGGATATGCGGATGTGGCGGAACTGGCAGACGCGCTAGACTTAGGATCTAGTGGGAGACCGTGCAGGTTCGATTCCTGTCATCCGCATCAAAGCCTTGAGACGACTTACGTTTCAAGGCTTTTTCTTGCCTTAACATAGTATTTCATGTTATAATCAAGGAACAAATGAGTTAACGGAGTGAGAGATGAAAACAACAATAACAAACAAATCATATGAAAAAGTTATTGCGTTGCCTAAGGAGAAGAGTTTTAAGCCTATGAAGCAACGCGCTTTTTGGCGTTTTTTAATGAAAACACTTTCTTCATTTGATTTAAAAGCAACACATTTTAAATATGAAGAGATTGGTATGGATAAATTAGCGGCGAACGAGCCGTGTCTTGTTTTGATGAATCATTCGAGTTTTATCGATTTGGAAATTTTAGCGACCATCCTTCATGACAGGAGCTATAATATTGTAGCTACATCGGATTCATTTATCGGAATTATGAAATGGGTAATGCGTTTGATAGGATGTATTCCTACAAAGAAATTTGTGACCGATATGAAACTGATACGAGACATGCTTTACTGTGTTAAGGAATTAAAAAGCACAGTTGTTATGTTCCCGGAAGCAAGTTACAGTTTTGACGGAACAGCAACTCCGCTTCCGGACAGTATTGGAAGATGTGTTAAGATGCTGGGTGTTCCGGTTGTAATGATACGTACATATGGTGCGTTTGCAAGACAACCATTGTATAATGGTTTGCGCAAACGCAAAGTTGATGTATCGGCAGATGTTAAATATTTGCTGTCAGCTGAAGAGGTAGCAACCAAAGGAGCAGATGAGATTAATGAGATTATCAGTGCGGAGTTTTCCTTTGATAATTTCAAATGGCAACAGCAAAATAATATCTGCATCACGGAAAAAGATCGTGCAGTAAGTTTGAATAGAGTACTTTATAAATGTCCAAATTGTTTGCGAGAAGGAGACATGGTTGGCGAGGGCACTCGAATTAGATGTAAGAATTGCGGAACGGTACATGAGTTAACAGAATATGGTTATTTACAGGCACCAGACGGAAGAACCTTTTTTAAACACATACCTGATTGGTATCAGTGGGAAAGAGAATGGGTTCGCAGAGATATCGAAGAATTTGCATATTGGGAGAGGATTCCGGTTGAAATCTGCATGATGGTAAATATGAAAAGTATTTATCGAGTTGGAGAGGGTATCTTAGAGCATAACAACTCTGGCTTTCATTTAACGGGATGCGATGGACAGTTGGACTATTATCAAAAGACAACATCATCTTATAGTTTGTATGCCGATTACTATTGGTATGAAATTGATGATGTGATTTGCATTGGTGATTCAAACGCATTGTATTATTGTTTCCCAAGGACGACGAGAGATGTTGTTGCCAAGATGCGACTTGCGACGGAAGAATTGTATAAGATACAAAAAGAAAATAAGAAACTGAAAGATAAAGCATAAAAGTGGGAGAGTTTTTATGGAAAATCACTTACAAGAAGCAATTGAACAAATGAGGAGAAAAGAAGAAGAGGGACTACGCGTCATCTATTCCCAAACGTACAATTTTGTTTATTTGCGCGCAAAAAGTATTTTGAAAAGAGAAGAAGATGTTCAAAAACTAGTAAAAGAGGTCTATCTACAGGCACTCCAACAAGCAAAACGCATTAAAGCCGATAATCTGTACGAATGGCTTGGGAAATGGACATATATCCTTGGATGCGGAAAATATCGCAGAAAAAAAGTAAGAGAAGTTGCTTGTATTGAGTGGGACGATAATGATTATGCAGACTTAAAAACAATCGGCCAGGATTCAACCAGAGAAGTGATATGTGACACAATCTCTGAATTGCCGGATATGTATCAGGCGACACTATATGCTTTTTATTATGACCAAATGAAAATTAAAGATATTTCCAAGGTGATGGATTATAGCGAAGAAGCAATTATTAATCGTTTGAATTACATTCACAAGTATTTAAAAAAAGCGTTGGAAAATTATCAAGAAGAAACAAAGGTGAATGTGCAATTATCGCCGGAAGCAATCCACAGAGCGCTCAAAGATTGGTCATCAAACAATTGCCTCGGTGTTCATGCGGTTCAAGCTATTTACATGAGTATTTGCCGAGAACTTGGATATGCAATCAATACACTTGAAGTTGATGATGAAGAAAAAGCAGGTGCAGAGAAAACGGTGGTAAAATATGATGAATATGATTTATCCATTGTTTATGATGAACTTGAAGCTTATAGCGCTAAACCGGGAATCGACAAGAAACATCTTGCAATTGTAGGAGTTGTGGTAGTAGGAATCTTGTTTGTTGTTCTGGTTGTTGCATTAGTGCTTGGCAAGGCAGGAAAGAATAAAGATGATAATTCCGGTGTACAACAAGAGCAAGATGTCATTGAGGACGACACAAATGTTTCCGAGGATATTGAGATTGAGGATACTACTGTGGAAGACGCTGTGGATGAAGACACTACAGACTTGGATGAGGAAGAAGTGGTAGATGATAGTGAATATATTTTGCCACACAGCAATGTGCAAAAATTAACAAGAGCTGATTTGGAGGGACTAACCAAAGAGCAACTGCGTTTGGCTCGCAATGAGATATATGCAAGACATGGCATGATTTTTGGCGCGCAAGATCTTGCGACATACTTTACGTCTAAATCATGGTACACACCGACGGTCGCATATGCTGATTTCTATGATCAAGTTACTATTAGCGAAATTGAAGCTGCAAATGTTGCGTTGATTGTAGATGCGGAAGATGAAATGGAATAGTGGAAAGGGGAAGAGAAATCTTCTCCTTTTTTGTTCAAATAATAAATGTCAGAAAATTTAAAAATATTTTTCAAAATGCGTTGACAAAAACAAAAAAGATGTTATAATGACAGTATAAAGATAGGAAACAAAAAGAAAAGACAAAAAATAGTAGCAAAGGAGGACGGACCACCGAAAACTTAATTTAAACTTAGGAGTATAAGCGTAAAGGAGATACGTAAAATGATGGAACCAGCAATACGATAAGGAGTATCAATTGTAAAGAAAATTGATACTCCTTGTTATATTGAAAAAAGAAATTGCGCATGCTATGATAGACAAGACATTTGAATATTGGAGAGTAAGTTATGGATTTTTTAGGTTGTTTGGGAATTCTAGCAACAATTCTCATATTATTGGTTCTATTAATCTCGTACATTTGTTTTAGGATTGTTTTTTATGTTCCGAGGAAAAATGAACAGGCGACGGATGAATACTTGCTTCCGGAAGGGGCCATATATGAACCATACCATGATATCATGCGCAGTTGGATGAAAAAAACAAGAGAACTTCCTTGTGAAGAATTTTCCATCACTTCATTTGATGGTCTGAAATTGTGCGGAAAATATTATGAGTATGCCCCTAGTGCGCCAATGGAGATTATGTTTCATGGTTACCGAGGGAGCGCAGAGCGCGATTTGTGTGGCGGTGTGCAACGTTGTTTTGAACTTGGGAGAAGTGCATTGATTGTGGATCAGCGTACAAGTAACAAGAGCGAAGGAAATGTTATTACATTTGGTGTTAATGAAAGTAGGGATTGCTCGACATGGGTTGATTTTGCTATTCAACATTTTGGACCGAACGTTAAGATTATTTTGACCGGTATTTCCATGGGAGCTTCTACCGTTTTAATGGCAGCAGGACGAACGCTACCGAAAAATGTTATTGGCATTTTGGCTGATTGTGGTTATAGTTCTGCTAAAGAGATTATACAGAAATGTGCTAAGCAGCTTCACATATCACCGACCATTGTTTATCCGTTTATTAAGTTGGGAGCAAGACATTACGGACATTTTGATTTGGAGGAATATTCACCGATTGAGGCAATGAAAACTTGTAGTATTCCCATTATTTTTTTTCATGGGGAAACAGATGATTTTGTTCCTTGTGACATGAGTAAAAGTAATTATGATGCTTGTACAGCACCAAAAAAACTAGTTACCATTCCTGGAGCAGGACATGGACTTGGATATGTGGTTGACTCTAAAAAATATATGGATACATTGAAAGAATTTTTTGCAGAGTATGGTTATTAGAAATAAAAAGAGCCTTAGACATATTTGTCTGAGACTCTTTTTGCATGCGGAAGATGGGACTTGAACCCACACGTAGTTGCCCACACTAGAACCTGAATCTAGCTCGTCTGCCATTCCGACACTTCCGCGTAAGCACTTGATTATATTATCATTTTGATATAAGAATGTCAATGACTAGTTGTTACAATTTGTGCAAATGTGATACACTAATTCTAAACATATAAAAGATATTTGGAGCGTTATCGTATGAAATTTAAAGTAAGGCAAATGCTGCTATTGGCAGCGAAAATAGGAATAGGAGCAAGTGTTGCGATTTATCTGGCAGAACTATTGCAGCTGCAGTATGCCACGTCAGCCGGAATTATCACATTACTGACATTAATTACAACAAGGTGGGGCACGTTAAGACTATCAGTGCAGAGACTTGTCACATATGGCGTAAGTGTGTTTCTTTGCTGGGCGATATTTCATTTAATTCCGAGTATGTGGATTGCCTATGGTGTACTCTTATTTTTTGTAGTCTTGCTGACGGAATGGTTGGGATGGCGAAACACGTTGTCAGTTAACGCGGTTATAGGAACTCATTTTTTGAGCACTCAAGACTTCTCGCCAAAGTTTGTGCTAAATGAACTTTGGCTTGTGGTGATTGGAATTACAATTGCAATTATTTTGAATTTGGTGCATATTAATGGTGCACATGAAAGTGGAATCATCAATCATATGCGTCATGTAGAGCATAAAATGAAACAAATTCTTGTTGAGCTTGCGGGGTATCTGGAGCAAAGTGCAACAGGGAACAATGTGTGGGAAGATTTGATACAACTGGAAAAAGAACTGGAGGAGTATCTGGATTTGGCAGCAGAATATCATCACAACACATTTCAGTCTCATCAGGATTATTATATGGCATATTTTGAAATGCGCATGAAACAATGCGGTGCACTTCATAACCTACATTCAGAAATGAAACGAATGCGCACAATGCCTAAGCAAGCGCACATTGTAGCAGATTTCATTACAGACATCACGGAGTATGTAACGGAAATGAATGATCCGAAGAAACAAATTGATGAGTTGGAAGGATTACTAAATGAACTTCGCAATGAGCCGCTTCCTAAGACGCACGAGGAATTTGAAAGTCGCGCAGAATTATATCATGTTCTGATGGATTTGGAGGAGTTTCTTCTATATAAGAAGCGATTTGTTGAAGAAATAAATGAAACACAATTTCGTGTGTACTGGAAACAGGAAATCGAAGGGAAATAATAAGAGAACGGACAGCCAATCCGTTCTCTTTGTTTTTATCTGAAAACTATTTACATATTCCGCATCCGAGGCTACAACCTGTTGGTGTCCCGGCGCAACCGCCCATAGCAGTTTCGCGAAGTTCAAAAGGAAGACTTTTTCCCACACGCAACATGGCGTGAGCTATTTCGTCAAATGGAATGTGATGTTTTATGCCGCTAAGCACGAGCTCGGCAGCAGTAATCGCATTCGCTACGCCAATGGCATTTCTGCTTTGACAAGGAGATTCCACAAGGCCCGCAATTGGATCGCAAACCAAACCAAGCAAATTGGATATAGCAAAGCTGGCTGCATCTAAACACATTTCCGGTGTTCCGCCCATAATTTCCACAATTGCACTTGCTGCCATGGCGCTTGCTGCACCTACTTCGGCTTGGCATCCGGCTTCGGCTCCTGAAACAGATGCATTTCTCATCAAAATATATCCAATTGCACTTGCGTTTATCAGACCTTTGTAGAGCGCATTGTCATCAATATTGTGCTCATCCGCAAGAGCAAGTAAGACACCTGGAACGACTCCGGCGGAACCGGCTGTTGGAGCAGCCACAATCAGCCCCATTGAAGCGTTTACCTCAAGAACAGCCATGCTATAAGCGATTGCTTTTGAGAGCATGGAACCGCATACACAATCTGGGGTCTTGCCATGTTCTGCAACTTTTTGGGCTTCCCCGCCAATAAGACCGCCGATAGATTTACCTGGGTCAGAGAGAGGCTTTGTCGCAGCATGCTTCATAATAGACAGTGCTTTTTTTAACTTCTTCTCTAATGTTTCCGGACTCATGGAACCGGTTGTTATTTCGCGCAACTTCATAATTTCAGAAATAGGAAGTTGTCGTTCGAGACATTTTTCTAACAAATCTTTTCCGTTATAAAAATCCATATCATCCATCCTCCTACAACTGAATCAGCATCAAATTATCCACATTTGGATTTGTGCGTATTCTATCTAAAACTTCTTCCGGAATATTTTCGTCGGATTCCACAACCGTGTAAGCATTCGCGCCTTTATCTTCGCGGAATAAGCGCATGAAAGCGATATTCACTTCTTGTTCACTGAGTGCCTGCGTAATATGAGCAACCACTCCCGGCTTGTCCTGCTGATGTACAATGAGAGTACTATATTCTCCGGTGAATTCCACGTCAATGTTGTCAATGCGAACAATTTTCATCTTACCCCCGCCAATCGATTCTCCGCGAACAGAAAGAGTATGTCCATTTACGCCGACAATATCGATATCAGCAGTGTTAGGATGGTTGGTTCTTGTGTGCTCATCGATGATATATTCATATTCTACATTCATTTCTTTTGCGTGATTAAAAGCATCTCGAATTCGCTCGTCATCAGTGGCAAATCCCAAGATTCCTCCGAGTAGTGCACGATCTGTTCCGTGTCCGCGATATGTTTTTGCAAAAGAGCCATACAAAGTAAAGGTTACTTTTGAAATGGCCTCCGGAAACATTTTACGTGCCATGAGAGCAATGGAAACCGCTCCGGCAGTATGCGAGCTGGAAGGTCCAATCATATTCGGCCCGATTACATCAAAGATACTTAAAAAGTTCATGTATTTATCCTCCTGGTACCTATCTAGAGATAGTATACCAAGAATTTACACAAAAAGCCATTTCTAAATCACATTTTTGTGCTATACTCATACTTAAAGATGACGTGGACAAAACATCTATGAATTTGGAGTGAAGAGCGTTATGAAAATACAAGGACTGCAAAGATTAACCTTATTGGATTTTCCGGAGAGAACAGCGTGTACAGTATTTACTGCAGGCTGTAATTTTCGATGTCCATTTTGTCATAATGCATCCTTGGTCGTGAACATTCCAAAAGAATCAGAAATCAGTGAGAATGATTTTTTTTCCTTTTTAAATAAGCGTCAAGGTATCTTAGACGGCGTATGTATTAGCGGGGGAGAGCCTTTGCTGCAGCCGGATATTGAGAACTTTATGCGAAAGATTAAAGATATGGGGTTCGCAATTAAGCTGGATACCAATGGCAGTTTCCCTGATAAGCTTCAAACGCTTGTGGAAAAGGGGTTGGTGGATTATGTGGCGATGGATATAAAAAACAGTCCCGAAACATATTCATTTACGGCTGGTTGCGACACGTTGGATATTGGAGCGATTCAAAAAAGTGTTTCTTATTTAAAAGAGGGGCATGTGCCGTATGAGTTTCGAACGACGGTTGTGAAGAATTATCATTTTGAAGAAAATTTTGAATGTATCGGACAGTGGCTTGCAGGGGCAGATAAATATTTCTTGCAAAACTTTGTAGATTCCGGTGACTTGATTGGAAAGAAAGTGGGCGGATGCAGCGAAGAAGAAATGAGAGAGTTTCTTGCAATTGTGCAAAAGTATGTGCCTGGTGCGAAATTGCGTGGAATATAATGATTTTTTACAAGATGTTGTGTTTTTGTATTGGTTAAAAAACACAACATCTTGTTGTTTTGTATATTGACGAACACTAATCTTAGTGTTACAATGGACAAACAAGGGATAAAGTACGGAGGAAAAAAGATGTATCAGGTTAAGAAAAGAGATGGAAAAATTACAGAGTTCAACTTGCAAAAGATAGCATCAGCTATTGCGAAAGCATTTGAAGCACAGAACATGGAGACACATCCGGATATTATCGACATGCTTGCACTTAAAGTAACAGCAGATTTTGCTTCGAAGGTTCAAGATGGATATATTCGTGTGGAAGATATCCAAGATAGTGCAGAAGCAGTGCTTATTCAGGCAGGATATGGCGAAGTTGCGAAGGGCTATATCTTGTATCGTAAACAAAGAGAAAAAATTCGTAACATGAAATCTACAGTACTTGATTATAAAGAGATTGTAGACAATTATGTAAATGTTAATGACTGGCGTGTAAAAGAGAACTCTACAGTAACATATTCTGTAGGTGGTCTTATCCTCAGCAACTCGGGTGCAATTACAGCGAACTATTGGTTGTCTGAGATTTACGATGAAGAGATTAGCAATGCACATAGAAATGCAGATATTCATATTCATGACTTATCTATGCTTACAGGTTACTGTGCAGGATGGTCACTCAAACAATTAATTCAAGAAGGACTTGGCGGAGTCGTTGGAAAGATTACATCTGCGCCGGCGAAACATTTGTCTACACTTTGTAACCAAATGGTTAACTTCTTGGGTATTATGCAAAATGAATGGGCAGGAGCTCAAGCATTTTCTTCATTCGATACCTACCTTGCACCGTTTGTAAAAGTAGACAACTTAAGTTATGAACAAGTAAAAAAATGTGTAGAATCCTTTGTATACGGTGTGAACACACCTAGCCGTTGGGGAACACAGTCTCCGTTTACTAATATCACATTAGACTGGACGGTTCCAAATGACCTTGCAGAACTTCCTGCAATTGTCGGCGGCAAAGAAATGAACTTCAAATATAAAGACTGTAAGAAAGAAATGGATATGGTTAACAAGGCATTCCTTGAAATTATGATCGAAGGTGATGCAAACGGACGTGGTTTCCAATATCCGATTCCTACATATTCCATTACAAGAGACTTTGACTGGTCAGATACAGAAAACAACCGTTTATTATTTGAAATGACAGCAAAATACGGCACACCATATTTCTCAAACTACATTAATAGTGATATGGAGCCAAGTGACGTTAGAAGTATGTGTTGCCGATTAAGACTTGATTTGCGTGAACTTCGCAAAAAATCAGGTGGATTCTTCGGTAGCGGTGAAAGCACAGGTTCTGTTGGTGTTGTTACAATTAACATGCCGAGAATTGCTTATCTTTCAAATGATGAAAATGAATTCTATAGAAGACTTGACCGTTTGATGGATATTTCAGCACGTTCACTTAGCGTGAAACGTTCTATCATCACAAAACTTTTGGATGAAGGATTGTATCCATATACCAAGAAATATCTTGGAACATTTAACAACCACTTCTCAACAATCGGTTTGGTTGGTATGAATGAAGCTGGATTAAATGCAAAATGGTTGCAAGCTGATATGACTCACGAGAAGACACAAGAGTTCTCAAAACAAGTACTTAATCATATGCGAGAAAGACTTTCTGATTATCAGGAATTGTATGGTGACCTTTATAACTTGGAGGCTACACCTGCTGAGTCTACCACATATCGTCTTGCAAAACATGACCTTGCAAGATATCCTGATATTATTACAGCTGCAGAAGAAGGCGGAGCACCATATTATACAAACAGCTCACATCTTCCGGTTGGATATACATCAGATATATTTGAAGCGCTTGATATTCAAGATGAACTTCAAACACTGTACACATCAGGAACAGTATTCCATGCCTTCTTGGGCGAGAAGCTTCCTGATTGGAAAGCAGCTGCAGATTTGGTTCGCAAGATTGCTAACAACTACAAGTTGCCATACTACACAATGTCACCAACATATTCTATCTGTAAAGACCATGGTTATTTGACCGGTGAACAATATACATGTCCACATTGTGGCGGTGCAACGGAAGTTTACAGCCGTATTACAGGTTACTACAGACCGGTTCAGAACTGGAATGATGGTAAATCTCAAGAATATAAAGAACGTAAAGTATACGATATTGCAAACTCAAAGTTGACAAGATGCGAATGTGAAGATGCAGAAGATATGTTTGTAGGAAATGTTGCAGAGGCACCGGTTGAAAATGCACCGGTTAATCAGACGATGCTGTTTACCACAAAGACATGCCCAAACTGCAGAATCGTATGTGCAATGTTAGAAGATGCGAATATCCCGTATGAGAAAATCGATGCAGATGAAGCACCGGAATTAGTGGAAAAATTCGGTATTAGACAAGCACCGACACTTGTAGTTGTAAAAGACGGTGAAGCTAAGATTTATGCAAATGCATCAAGCATTATCGGATATATTGGGGATAATTAAGATAAATAAATCATTGACGAACGGGAAAACAAAGACTATAATATCTCTATATTCAAAAAGCGTTGACGGAACGAGTAACTATTTAGAAGTATCCAGAGAGAGAAGCATTTGGTGGAAGTTTCTTATATGAAAGAATAGCGAAGACCACTCCCGAGCTGTGTGCGACGAGCATTACCGTTATTCCGCGTTAAGGAAACCAGAGTGAAATATTAAGGTGGAACCGTGTGTTAATAAGATATGACGCACCCTTAAGCAACAATATTGTTGCCTAAGGGTGCTTTGTTTTTTGTAACGGGAAACAAAGCATCCGAGGCAGAACACTTTAAATTCAGGAGGAAAAACAAATGAAAGTAACATTAAAAGACGGTTCAAGCATGGAATTTGAAAATGGCATTTCCGTTCTTGATATCGCGAAAGAAATCAGCGAAGGTCTTGCAAGAGCAGCCTGTGCCGGAAAAGTAAACGGTGAAGTGGTTGATCTTAGAACAGAAGTGAATGAAGATTGTGCACTTGAAATCCTTACATTCAGAGATGATGAAGGTAAGAAGGTGTTCCGACATACTGCATCTCACGTCATGGCGCAAGCAGTAAAAAGATTATATCCTGACACAAAATTAGCAATCGGACCGGCTATCGAAGATGGCTTCTATTATGATTTCGATCGAGCAACAGCATTTTCTGCAGAAGAACTTGCTGATATCGAAAAAGAGATGAAGAAGATTGTAAAAGAAAATATCAAATTAGAAAGATTTGAACTTCCAAGAGAAGAAGCAATTAAATTCATGGAAGAAAAGGAAGAGCCATACAAAGTTGAACTTATTCAGGACCTTCCGGAAGATGCAGTCATTTCTTTCTACAAGCAAGGCGATTTTGTAGATCTTTGTGCAGGACCGCACCTTATGAGTACCAAAGGAATCAAAGCATTTAAATGCATTTCTTCATCTATGGCTTATTGGAGAGGAGATTCAAACAAAGCGCAGTTGCAACGTATCTACGCGACAGCTTATGATAACAAAGAAGATTTAGCGGCTCACATGGAGCACTTAGAAGACATTAAGAAACGTGACCATAATAGACTTGGCCGCGAAATGGAACTTTTCACAACAGTTGATGTTGTTGGACAGGGACTTCCTCTTATGCTTCCAAATGGTACAAAAATGATTATGAAGCTTCAAAGATGGATTGAAGATTTGGAAGACAAAGAATGGGGATACGTGCGTACAAAAACACCGCTTATGGCGAAATCAGATTTATACAAGATTTCCGGACATTGGGATCATTACAAAGACGGAATGTTTGTATTGGGTGATGAGGAAGTGGATAAGGAAGTGTTTGCACTTCGTCCGATGACATGTCCGTTCCAATATTTTGTTTATAAAAATTCACAGAAATCATACCGTGACCTTCCTTACAGAATGGGTGAAACATCTACCTTATTCCGTAATGAAGATTCCGGAGAAATGCATGGGCTCACACGTGTACGTCAGTTTACAATCAGTGAAGGTCACAATGTGATTCGTCCTGACCAAGCGGAAGAAGAACTTCAAAACTGCTTGAATCTTGCGATTCACATTTTAACAACTTTAGGATTGCAGGATGACGTGACATACCGTTTGTCAAAATGGGATCCGGAAAACAAGGCAAAATACCTTGGCGATGAAGCTTACTGGGAAAGCACACAGGATGCGCTTCGTCAAATCTTAATTGAGAAGGGAATCAATTTCGTGGAAGCAGACGGTGAAGCTGCCTTCTATGGACCGAAGATTGATATTCAGGCTAAGAATGTTTATGGTAAAGAAGATACCATGATTACTATTCAGTTAGACTGTGCGATTGCAGAAAAATTTGATCTGTATTATATCGACCAGGAAGGCGCAAAGGTACGTCCTTACATCATCCATAGAACATCTCTTGGATGTTATGAAAGAACACTTGCATGGTTGATTGAAAAATATGCAGGAAAATTCCCGACATGGTTATGTCCGGAGCAGGTACGTATTTTACCTATTTCAGAAAAATATGCAGATTATGCAGAAAAGGTTCGCAAAGAACTTGCTATGAATGGCGTGGATGTGACGGTTGATAACCGTTCAGAAAAGATTGGTTACAAGATTCGTGATGCAAGACTTAACAGACTTCCATACATGCTCATCGTTGGTGAGAAGGAAGAAGCAGAAGGACTTGTTTCTGTAAGAAGCCGTTTTGCAGGTGATGAAGGACAGAAGTCAATTGATGCATTTGTAGAACAAATCTGCAAAGAAATTCGTACAAAAGAAATCAGAAAAGAAGAAGTTCAAGAAGAAAAATAAGAGGTGAACAAGCAATGAAACTTGGATTTATCGGCTGTGGCAACATGGCAAGTGCCATCATGAGTGGCATTATTTCTAATGGACTTATGGAAGCGACAGAGATTATAGGGGCAGATGTATTTGCTCCAAGCCGAGAAAAAGCAAAAGCGACACTTGGCATTCAAATCGCGGAAAGTAATATTGACGTTGTGCAAAAATCTGAAGCATTTGTATTATCAATCAAACCACAATACTATGCGGAAGTGATTCGTGAAATCAAAGACTATGTAACAGATAACCAGATCATTATTACCTTAGCACCGGGAAAGACGCTTGCGTGGCTCGAAGAACAATTTGGCAAAAAGGTGAAAATCATCCGTACTATGCCAAATACCCCGGCAATGGTGCAGGAAGGCATGACGGCTGCATGTCCAAATCAGAATGTGACTGAAGAGGAATTAGAGTATGTGCTTAACATCCTTCGTGCGTTTGGCGAAGCAGAAGTTGTTCCGGAAAAACTGATTGATGCAGTAGTAGCGGTTAGCGGAAGTTCGCCGGCATATGTATTTATGATGATTGAAGCTATGGCAGATGCGGCGGTAGCAGAAGGTATGCCAAGAAACCAAGCATACAAATTTGCGGCGAAAGCAGTTATGGGTAGTGCGAAGATGGTTCTTGAGACAGGGAAGCAACCAGGGGAACTAAAAGACATGGTTTGTTCACCGGGAGGCACAACTATCGAGGCCGTGAAAGTGTTGGAAGAAACAGGCTTTAGAGGTTCCGTTATGCAGGCGATGGAAGTTTGCGCAGAGAAGTCGAGAAGTTTATAAATGTGTAAAGTAAGAGGGGCAGAACTAATTTTAGTTTTGCCCCTGATTTTATACCAACACACCATCCAAATAGTGAGATATAGATCTTTTTATATTTTCTTTAAAATCAACATTTCCTTCGCGTAGCGCCCATTCAAATGCATTTCCAATAACTAGCATACGAATGTCAGTCACCACTTCAGCAATGCTCAATTTCATTTCAATAGCACCCGCGTCTATAGCCTTTTCTAAATATTGTTGTACTGTTACAATCGGATACGGTCTTTCCGTACGAATGTCAGGATTCAAAGCTTGATTTTTCGGTGTGTAGTAACCCGCCACAAAGTCGACACCTAATTCCTTACAATATGCAGCATAATTCAAATATACTTCCACGATAGCTGCCTTTGCAGCCTCTTTGTTAACAGGTATATCTAAAAGTTCCGGATTAATTGACGGTTGTTCTTCGATATAATAAGAGAGCAAATCATCCTTTGTTTTAAAGTGATGATAAAAGCTACCGTTAGATACCCCGGCTTCTTCGCAAATGTTTTTTATAGAAAGATTTTCATAACCATTTTTTTGAAGGATAGTTTTTGCGGCTTTAAAAATGCGTTCTTTCGTTTCTTTCGATTTTAGTTGTTGTTTGGATAATTCAGCATTGTTTCCCATGAGAATATCTCCTTTGCTCATTGTCTTTTGACATTATAGCATAATTGCATGGGAAAAACAAGAAAACAGAGTATGCTCTGATTTGCTTTTTTTGCTTCTTTCTTATATAATACAAAAAGAACGACTTAGAGAGGAAACAAACATGGACATTATTCAAAAACTGACACAAGAACTGGGAGTACAGAGATGGCAGGTGGAAGCGGCCGTAGGACTGATTGACGAAGGAAACACCATTCCTTTTATTTCCAGATACCGTAAAGAAGTGACTGGTTCGTTAAATGATGAACAACTTCGTAAATTACATGAACGGTTACAATACTTGAGAAATCTTGAAGAAAAGAAAGAACAAGTGTTGGCGACGATAGAAGAGCAGGGTAACCTGACGGAAGAATTGAAGGCTCAGATATTGGCAGCTGAGACGCTCGTGGTAGTCGAGGACTTGTATAGACCATATCGTCCGAAACGTAGAACGAGAGCAACTGTTGCTAAGGAAAAAGGTTTGGAACCTTTGGCAAACCTCATTATGCTTCAAAAGTTAGAAATGCCTTTGGAGGAAGTAGCTGCAGAGTACATATCAGAAGAAAAAGAAGTTGCCACAGCGGAGGAAGCAATCGCAGGTGCTATGGATATCATTGCAGAGTCAATTTCTGATGAGGCGGATTATCGTATTTACATTCGTGAACTCACTACGAAACAAGGAAAGATTACATCGGTTGCAAAAGATCCCGAAGAGCAGTCTGTTTATGAAATGTATTATGAGTTCGAGGAACCGATTACAAAACTTGCGGGACATCGTATCTTGGCATTAAATCGTGGTGAGAAAGAAAAGTTCCTGACTGTAAAAGTGGAAGTTCCGGAAGAAAAGGTACTTGGGTATCTAGAAAAACAGGTCATAGTTTCAGATAACCCATATACAACACCTGCCCTTAAAGAAGTCATTGCAGACAGCTATAAGCGTCTCATTGCACCGGCAATTGAACGTGAAATTCGCAGTGCACTTACAGAAAAAGCCGAGGATGGAGCAATCGAAGTGTTTGGAAAGAACTTGGAACAGCTTCTGATGCAACCACCAATTGTGGGACAGACAGTGCTTGGTTGGGACCCAGCGTTCCGTACCGGTTGTAAATTGGCGGTTGTAGATGCAACAGGAAAGGTTTTGGATACGACAGTTATTTATCCGACAGCCCCGACAACACCGCAAAAGATTGCAGCGGCAAAAGATACATTAAAGAAATTAATTCGTAAATATAACATCACACTGTTCTCTGTGGGGAATGGAACTGCTTCTCGCGAATCTGAGCAGATTATTGTGGAGTTGTTCAAAGAGATTCCGGAGAAAGTGCAATACATTATTACGAATGAAGCAGGGGCTTCTGTATATTCTGCAAGTAAACTTGCAACAGAAGAATTCCCGAATTTTGATGTAGGACAAAGAAGTGCGGCTTCTATCGCAAGAAGACTTCAGGATCCGCTGGCAGAATTGGTTAAGATTGACCCGAAGTCTATCGGCGTTGGTCAGTATCAACATGATATGAATCAGAAGAAGCTTAGTGAAGCGCTTTCCGGTGTGGTAGAAGATTGTGTTAATAAAGTCGGCGTTGACCTTAATACAGCGTCTGCACCATTGCTTTCATATATTTCCGGTATTTCCGGAACATTAGCAAAAAACATTGTTGCACATCGTGAAGAAAACGGTAGTTTCACTGACCGTAAGGAACTTCTTAAGGTGACGAAACTTGGTCCGAAAGCATATGAACAATGTGCCGGCTTCATGCGCATCCAAGGAGGCAAAAATCCACTGGATGGAACGAGCGTGCACCCGGAAAGTTACGAGGCGGCCGAAAAGCTTCTTGTTAAACTTGGATTTACGACAGAGGATATTGAAGGCGGCAAATTGAGTGGCATTTCTAAATCAATTAAAGATTATCAGAGTTTGGCAGAGGAACTGGAGATTGGAGAGATTACTCTTCGTGATATTGTCAAAGAATTGGAAAAACCTGCTCGTGACCCACGTGACGAGATGCCAAAACCAATCCTCAGAACGGACGTACTTGAAATGAAGGACTTAACAGAAGGCATGATACTCAAAGGCACCGTTCGTAATGTCATTGACTTTGGTGTATTTGTAGATATCGGTGTGCACCAAGACGGTTTGGTTCATATTTCGCAAATTACCGACAAGAAATTTATTAAGCACCCACTGGAAGTGGTAAGCGTTGGTGATATTGTTGAAGTAAAAGTCATGAGCGTAGATTTGCAAAAGAAGCGCATCCAGTTGACAATGAAAATATAAAAGACGAATGGAGATGTTTAAAGTGGAAAAAATAAACATGGATAAAATCAAAGAATTGTGGGCTACTAAAAAGAAACAAATCCTTCTCATAGCAGGTATTATTATCGTGTTGTGTATTATCCTTTCGACCTGTGGAAAAAACGGCGGAGAGCATGATAGATTGCTTCAAATGCTTGAAAACGGTGAATATCAGAGTGCTCATTACTATATCGATAGTTTGCAGAGAAAAGAAATGGAAGAGGGAAAAGCAGACGAGAAAAAAGAGTCTCAGATAGCGCGTCTCTATGGTGAGTGGACATTGAGTTCAAGTTATGGAAATGAAGATGCGTTTGAAACAGTTTCTTTTGACAAAGATGGTTCTTGTAAAATCGGGAAAGAAACTCTGAAGTGGAGAATGGTTGATGAGCAAGACACATACATCAATGTAGATGTAACTGATGGTGAGTCGAAGGCATATCGTATCGGCTTAAGCATGGGTAACAAAGAAATTTCACTGTCTTTAAGCAAATATGAGGGCGAAGACGGCATGACAAAGAGTCTCGGCGAATACAAAAATCTTGCATTATATGATGCGATAGAGATTACAACTGAAAACTGGAATCAGTATTTCGAGATTACAGACGAAGGGAAATTTGGTGAGAATGCTTTTGGCGAAGTGGAAAGCTTTACATATTATCATTACCTTTCCCTGAAAGAAGAATATATCGATAAATTTAGTAATTCTCTTTCTAAAGTTGTCATGGAACTGGATTTCACATATGGCAAAAAAGGATGTCAGGTAGATTTGCCGAACAAGAAATATACACTTTTAGACAGCTATGAAGTCAATGACTATGACTGGGATAGTTCGGATTATCAATTTAGTTATTCGAATTATGAAGATGAAGTGTATTATCGTACAACCTTGATGTCTTGTTATTATAACAAAGAAAATGGTTATTTGAGTGATTTCAAAACAGATATGGAAGTTATTCGAGTGCTGGGAACAATTTACTTGTTGAAATAACATCTTGCACAATCTGGTGTAGCAAGATATAATGAGAAAAAATAAAAATTCTTCGGGGCGGGGTGAAATTCCCTACCGGCGGTATAGTCCGCGACCTACATTATGTAGCTGAACCGGTGTAATTCCGGTACCGACAGTATAGTCTGGATGAGAGAAGAAAGACACAAATGCTATGTTTATACCCCGAGTTTATGCTCGGGGTGTTTTTATGTAATGTGAAAACGAGATACGTGTTAAGCAGAAAGGAAACGTATTATGAAAACACTTAATAAGCAAAAAATAGGGACAAGAGAAATTACAACAATCGGAATGTTGGGTGCAATATCCACAGTCTTAATGCTGTTTGAAATTCCGCTTCCGTTTGCGCCTAGTTTTTACAAGATTGATTTAAGTGAAGTTCCTGTGCTTATTGGGTGCTTTGCGATGGGCCCAATGGCAGGTGCTTTCATTGAACTTGTAAAAATTATTTTGAATTTTGTAATCAACGGAACTATGACAGCAGGAGTTGGCGAGTTGGCTAATTTCTGTTTGGGATGTTCGTTTTGTGTACCTGCCGGAATCATTTACCGTAAACAAACGACGAAAAAAGGTGCAGTTGCCGGGCTAATATCCGGGACATTGATTATGACATTTTTGGGATGCTTTATTAATGCGTATATCATGCTCCCGGCGTATGCCAAAGCATTTTCTTGGCCGCTTGACAGCATTATAGCAATGGGGAGTGAAGTGAATGTGCATATCACAGATTTATTCACGTTTGTCATGTTCGCCGTTGTTCCGTTTAATTTATTGAAAGGAATTCTGACAGCCGCGATAGTATTGCTCGTATATAAAAAAATTAGTTCAATCATCAAAAGACATTAGTTGTAACTATGAAAATGCTGTGCTATAATTTCTATGGCACAGCATTTATGTGTATTTATAGTATTAAATTTTTGGAGGCATAACAATGTCAGTAAAAATCAACGTTCAAATGACAGAAGAATATATGTATGATTTTATGCTTTACCATAATTATACTCACGCAAGCGGCCTGATGACGGCTATTGCGGGTGTGCTTTGCTTGGCTGTGTTTGTTCAGAAACTGATGAATTCGGATGTGCAGGGTTCTATTGTGTGGCTAATGTGCGCGATTTTATTTTTAATCATATCGCCATCGTCTATGAAAACAAAAGCAAGGAGCCAGATCAATCATTCGGAGTTCCAGAAACCATTAGAATATGAACTGGCAGATGACGGTATTACAATCAGCCAGGATGAACTAAATACTACCATAAAATGGGAAGATGTAACCAAAGCAGTTAGCACGCAAAAAAGTGTACTTTTGTATTTGGGACGTGTGCGTGCATTGATTTTACCGAAAGCGTGTATGGGCGGAAGATACGAGGATGTACTCAAAGTACTTCACACGCATATTTCACCGAATAAAGTAAGAATTCGTCACATTCATTAAAAGAGGTTTGACATGATTATAGAAACAAGAAGTGCAGAAGAAACATATAACTTAGGTGTAACACTAGGAAAACAGGCTCACAAAGGTCAAGTTATTACTTTGGTCGGAGACCTTGGGGTTGGGAAGACTGTTTTTACACAGGGTATGGCACATGGGCTTGATATCACAGAGCCTATTTCCAGTCCTACATTTACGATTGTACAGGTGTATGACGAAGGACGTCTGCCGTTTTATCATTTTGATGTGTATCGCATTGCTGACATTGATGAAATGGATGAGATAGGTTATGAAGATTATATCTATGGAGAAGGCGTCTCATTGATTGAATGGGCGAATTTGATAGAAGAAATTCTTCCGGCAGTAAGAGTTGAGATTCTGATAGAAAAAGATTTGACACAAGGATTTGATTATCGAAAGATTACGATAGAAGAGAGGAAGGCATAAATATGCGTATACTTGCTTTAGATAGTTCCGGATTAGTAGCAACCGTCGCCATTGTGGAGGATGAGCAGACGATTGCTCAGTACACGGTAAACTATAAGAAAACACATTCACAGACGTTGCTTCCGATGGTGGATGAAATTGTAAATATGACAGATTTTGATTTATCTACAGTTGATGCCATTGCTGTAGCAGGAGGGCCAGGTTCTTTTACAGGACTTCGTATTGGTTCTGCAACTGCGAAAGGATTGGGGCTGGCTCTTAACAAGCCGCTTATTCACGTGCCGACTGTTGACGGTATGGCGTATAACTTATTTGGTAGCAAAGGCCTTATTTGTCCAATCATGGACGCAAGAAGGAATCAGGTTTATACAGGACTTTATCGTTTTGAAAATGAGTTTACCGTAGTCGAAGAGCAGATGGCTATCTCGGTAGATGAATTGATTGAAAAGATTAATCATTATGGAGAAAAGGTAACGTTTCTGGGAGATGGGGTTCCGGTCTACAAGGCACAATTGGAAGAGCGATTGAGTGTTGAATATTGTTTTGCGCCGGCACATGTTAACAGACAAAGCGCAGCAGCGGTCGGTTCGCTGGCAATGCGATACTATTCTGAAGGACGCATTGAGACAGCGGGCGAACATCAGCCGGATTATCTTAGAGTTTCACAGGCAGAACGGGAGCGTGCAGAGAAAAATGGTAACCTTTCGTAAAATGACGGAGACTGATGTTTTCCGAGTAGCAGAATTGGAGAAAAATATATTTTCAGATGCATGGAGCGAGGTGGGCCTTCGTGACACCTTGGGCCAGAAACAGGCATTTATTACGGTGGCCGAAGAGGATAATGAGATTGTGGGCTACTGCATTATTTATTATGCGATGACTGAGGCTGAAATTGCTCGCATTGCGGTGACTGAAAATATGCGTCGAAAAGGAGTGGGATGCGGACTTTTGGATGAGGTTTGCAATTGTTGCAAGAAAATGAAGGTTGAGCGTTTGCTTTTGGATGTACGAGAGAGCAATGATAGTGCGCGTTCATTTTATCAAAAGTATGGATTTGTAGTGGACGGAGTACGCAAAGGATTTTACGAACAACCCAAAGAGAATGCGGTTCTTATGAGCAAGATGCTAATCTAACTCTTGGAAAGTCAGACAACGTTTTCCACTAGGAACATTTTATTGGAAACGGTATAATGGAGACGTGACAATTTCAAAGGAGGAAATGTATGCGTCAGTATAATATAGAAGAAATAAAAACACTAAAAAAGATTGTGTGTAATAAATGCGGAAAAGAAATACTAGTTCATAACGACGTGCCGGACCAGGATGTTTTGTGCGTACAGCAACGATGGGGCTATTTCTCGAACAAAGATAATGAAGTGCATCATTTCGATTTGTGCGAGGAATGCTATGATGAATGGATTAGCACATTTCAAATTCCGGTAGATATAGAGAATAGGTAGGAGAAAATATGTTAGATGTTTGTTTGTTGGGGTGTGGTGGAATGATGCCACTTCCGTATCGATGGTTGACAGCACTGATGACTCGATTCAATGGTAGCAGTTTGCTGATAGACTGTGGCGAAGGAACTCAAGTTGCAATTAAAGAAAAAGGGTGGAGCTTCAAACCGATTGATGTGATATGTTTTACACATTATCACGGAGATCATATTAGTGGACTTCCGGGACTTTTGCTTACCATGGGTAATGCGGACAGAACAGAGCCATTAACTTTGATTGGTCCAAAAGGCTTAGAAAGGGTAGTCAATGCTCTTCGAGTGATTGCGCCGGAACTTCCGTTTGAGCTTAAATTTATTGAGATTACACAGCCGGAAGAGACTTTCGAAATGAATGGATACAGATTGAAGGCATTTCGTGTCAACCACAATGTGGTCTGTTATGGATACACACTGGAGATTGATCGCGCTGGTAAATTTGACTTGGAAAGGGCAATTGCACAAGACATTCCAAAACAATATTGGAAATATTTGCAAAAAGGAGAAACCATCGAGGAGGATGGCCAGGTCTATACTCCTGATATGGTTCTCGGTGCACCACGGAAAGGGATTAAAGTGACATACTGTACCGATACCAGACCGACAAACTCCATTCGTGAAAATGCGCAAGGCTCAGATTTATTTATCTGCGAAGGTATGTATGGAGAAAATGAAAAAGACGTTAAGGCAGTTGAGTATAAGCACATGACGTTTTATGAGGCGGCCAACCTGGCAAAGGATGCTGCGGTCGGTGAGATGTGGCTGACACACTATAGCCCTTCGCTGACAAGACCGGAAGAGTATATGGACGCAGTTCATGCAATCTTCCCAAACGCGAAAGCCGGTAAAGACGGTATGACAGTAGAGCTTTTATTTTCTGAAAATTAATTTATACAAAAAAGAGGAAGAGGAAATGTCAGAGCAAAAAAATGTAATGATATTGGCCATAGAAAGTTCTTGTGATGAGACAGCTGCTTCTGTTGTTAAAAACGGAAGAGAAGTTCTGTCAAATGTTATCTCTTCACAGATAGAACTTCACAAATTATATGGGGGCGTTGTTCCGGAGATTGCCTCTCGGAAACATATTGAAAAAATTAATCAAGTGATTGAAGAGGCGCTTACAGAAGCCGGTGTGACATTAGACGATTTGGATGCAATCGGAGTGACTTACGGGCCGGGGCTTGTGGGAGCACTTCTCGTCGGTGTTGCAGAAGCAAAGGCAATTGCATACGCGAAAAATCTCCCACTTGTTGGAGTGCATCATATTGAAGGCCATATCTCGGCAAACTATATAGAAAACAAAAATCTAGAGCCACCATTTATTTGTTTGGTGGTGTCCGGCGGTCACACGCACTTAGTATGTGTCAAAGATTATGGGCAATATGAGATTATCGGTAGAACCAGAGACGATGCTGCGGGAGAAGCGTTTGATAAAGTGGCTCGTGCTATCGGTCTTGGGTATCCGGGTGGTCCGAAGATTGATAAATTATCGAAAGAAGGAAATCCGGAAGCAATTGTTTTCCCGAAGGCTCACATTACAGATGCACCATATGATTTTAGTTTTAGTGGTGTTAAATCAGCCGTGCTTAATTACATTAACGGATGCAAGATGAAGGGCGAACAATATAACAATGCGGATATTGCGGCTTCCTTCCAAAAAGCAGTTACAGATGTTCTGGTGGACAATGCCATGAAAGCTGTTAAAGAGTACGGCCTTTCTAAATTTGCAATTGCAGGTGGCGTTGCTTCTAATAGCACTCTGCGTAGTGCCATGAAAGAAGCTTGCGAAAAAAACGGCATTGAATTTTATCATCCGTCGCCGATTTATTGTACAGACAATGCGGCAATGATAGGTGTTGCTGCATATTATGAATATTTAAGCGGAACAAGACACGGTTGGGATTTAAACGCAGTACCGAACTTGAAATTAGGAGAGCGATAGTATGCAAAAAGCAAAATGTACGGCAATTGTATTGGCGGCTGGACAAGGCAAGCGAATGGGCACACGGGTACAAAAGCAATATCTTGAGATAAAAGGAAAGCCTGTGTTGTATTATTCTTTGCAAGCATTTGAACAATCACCTCTAATAGATGATATTATTTTGGTGGTTGGTGATAATCAAAAGGAATATTGCCAAGAGGAAATTGTCTCCAAATATCATTTCCAAAAAGTGAAAAAAATTGTTTCCGGCGGTAAAGAGCGTTATCATTCCGTATGGAATGGATTGCAGGAAGTACAAGGGGAAGGGTATGTGTTTATCCATGATGGGGCCCGTCCATTTGTAGACGAAGACATGCTACAACGCGTATACCAAGAAGTGCAAATCCATAAATCATGTGTGGTAGGAATGCCGGTAAAAGATACAATCAAAATAGCGGATCGGGATGGGTTTGTGGACGATACTCCGGAGCGCAGTCTCACATGGATGATTCAGACACCTCAAGTATTCGAAATATCATTGGTTAAGGAAGCATACGATAAGTTCATGCAGAAACCACATTTACAAGTAACAGATGACGCAATGGTAGTAGAACAAATGCTGGGTGGCAAAGTGAAACTTGTGGAAGGATCGTACCGAAACATTAAAATTACGACGCCTGAAGATTTACAAATTGCCATACTTTTTACAGAAAAATAAAAACTTTGAGATTGTAGAGGTTTACTTTATTCATAAAATATATTAGAATTAGACTGCATTAAAATTTAAATACATACCAAGGAGGCAAATATGAAAATTTCATCGTTACAAACAGCGAGATATGAGTATTCTCCCAAACTTCCGGGAATGCTCAGAAATGGCATTGCAGATATTTGTGTAAAAGAAGGGGCAGAAACTCAGAGCGTAGCGGATCAAGAAAAAATAGCCGCTCTTTTCCCAAACACATATGGAAAAAAGGAAATTATTTTCCAAAAAGGACAGAACACATCTGCGCCTAAAAAACAAAACGTAGGCGTTATTCTTTCGGGGGGACAAGCTCCGGGTGGACATAACGTTATCTGTGGATTATATGATGCTTTGAAAGCAACAAACAAAGAAAATGTATTATACGGATTCAAGGGTGGCCCGAGCGGACTTATTGAGGATGATTATCTGATTTTCGACGACGAATACATTAACCAATACAGAAATACAGGTGGTTTCGATATTATCGGTTCAGGTAGAACAAAATTAGAATCAGAAGAGCAGTTTGCTATTGTTGCTGAAGTTTGCAAAAAACACGGCATTACAGCAATTGTTATTATCGGTGGCGATGACTCTAATACAAACGCAGGCGTGCTTGCTGAATATTTTGCAGCTCACAATACAGGCGTTCAAGTAATCGGTTGTCCAAAAACAATTGACGGAGATTTGAAAAACGAAGATATTGAATGTTCTTTTGGTTTCGATACAGCAACAAAAACATACAGCGAAATTATTGGTAATATTGAAAGAGATGCAAACTCTGCGAAAAAATATTGGCATTTTGTAAAAGTTATGGGACGTTCCGCTTCTCACGTTGCATTAGAATGTGCGCTTCAAACACAACCGAACGTATGCTTAATTTCAGAAGAAGTTGCAGAAAAGAAAATGTCATTAGCACAGATTACAGATTACATTGCTGATTCTGTGGCGAAAAGAGCAGCTAAAGGAATGAACTTTGGTGTGGCTATTATCCCGGAAGGTGTTGTTGAATTTGTTCCTGAATTCTCTGTATTGATTCAAGAAATTAATGAACTTCTTGCTGGAAGCAAAGCCGATGAATTCAATGCACTTGCATCTTGGGCAGATAAATATGCATTTATTGAAAAAGGTTTAACAAAAGAATCTATGGCTGTATTTGGATTACTTCCGGAAGCAATCCAACAACAATTATTCTTAGAAAGAGATCCACACGGAAACGTACAAGTTTCTTTGATTGAATCAGAAAAATTATTCTCTGCATTAGTTAAAGATAATTTAGCAGCTAGAAAAGCAGCCGGCACATATAACGGAAAGTTTAATGCACTCCATCACTTCTTGGGATACGAAGGAAGATGTGCTTTCCCATCAAACTTTGATTCAGACTACTGTTATTCATTGGGATATAATGCGTTCATGTTAATTCAATATGGTTATAACGGATATCTTTCAAAAATTTCGAACTTGTCACAACCGGCAAGCGAATGGATTGCAGGTGGAATGCCAATCACAAAGATGATGAATATCGAAAGAAGACATGGCGAAGACAAACCGGTAATCAAGAAAGCACTTGTTGAATTGGACGGCGCACCGTTTAAATTCTTTGAAGCTCATCGTACAGAATGGGCAGAAAACACATGCTTCGTATATCCTGGTGCTATCCAATACTACGGACCGGCAGAAGTTTGTGATGCAACAACAATTACACTTGCTCTTGAACAGGCAAAATAGTGATTTTTGTCGCAAAAAAGTTGTGTAAATAAAATAAAAAAAGGGTTGACAGTGTCCGCCGAGCATGATAATATTAGTATCGTCGCTGGCGGACGCGACAACAATTTCATACATGCAGAGGTATCGAAGTGGTCATAACGAGGCGGTCTTGAAAACCGTTTGTCCGAGAGGGCGCGTGGGTTCGAATCCCACCCTCTGCGTTATAAGGATGAAGAGTATCAAGCATATTGGTACTCTTTATTCATGCAAAAGAATATATATAGAAGAAAACATTCATAATTTTGGAGAAGTACCCAAGAGGCTGAAGGGGCTCCCCTGGAAAGGGAGTAGGTCGTTAATAGCGGTGCGCGGGTTCAAATCCCGCCTTCTCCGTTCGAAAAGAAAGATAGAGAATTATTCTCTATCTTTCTTTTTTGGAGTATTTAGTTGTTACAATTTACCAGGCATCTTGCAAGGCATGCAGTGGTGGTTACCATTAATGAGAAAAAGAACACCAACACACCCAAGATAATTGCGCCAATTATACTTGTGGCAGCAAATGAAATTGCCAGAAGAATAATTGCAAACAAAATAGTGCCCAAAATACCGGCTAGTAGCACCGATAAAGTAGAACATCTTCCGTCACAAGCCATAGGATGTTGTGCTAAAGATGTCACCACAAGGATCACAGCAAGATAAACAATTGCAATACCGAAAGCAACCAACAAGAATACAGGTGTTATGGTTATAACAGCTGTAATTTGTAGAAAAGCAGCGATAATGCCAATTATTAAACTTGCGACAATTGCAATACCCGTGCAATCATGTTTGTTTTCACAACTCAAACAAGTCATTGTTTTCACCTCCTGATGTAATATATGTAAAAATATCAAGACGAGTGAATATAATTATAGAAGAATTTTATAAACACATTCAAAAAGTATAGCATATATTGTTGCGGGAAAAGCCTCAAAACACAAGATTTAGAGGTGCGAAAAATAAGCAAAATATATGCTCAAAAAATGCCCAAAATAGTATTGACAAACAAAAATATTTTGTGTTATTCTGTTTAGGCACTCCAAAGAAGTGCTAAAAGGTTTTAAAAATATAAAAACTTTTAAAAAGTTGTTGACAATAGCAGAAAGATTGTGATAATCTAATCTAGCTGTCGCGAGACAACAAGAGAACATTGATAATTAAACAATAGATGACAAAGAAAAAGTTTCCTGAAGATTTCTTTAAGAATAATTCAAGAACGGACATCGAAAAGATGACCTTAAAACAGTAAAGTAAGGTAAAATTGCTAGCAAGTGATTTTG
>JAZQXU010000019.1:0-86035 GCA_045632945.1 Faecalimonas sp.
TCACATGCTCCGTAATGTCATAGACCTGATATAGCACTCGCTTATCATATACAGTAAAAGGTGGCGTCAAAAGCTCCTCTGACACTTTTTCCCCATTGACTTCAAGCACATAAAATCCCAAACCACAGATTGCAATTTCTATATTTTCTGCGTTTTGCAGCCCAAATTTCTTTCTAAATACTGATGCCCACTCGCATGGACAACCACTGTTTTCAATCCATTTTGCCTTTTCAAACATCTCTTGTCACCTCTTAGATATCAATTCTTCACTATGGGAAAAAAGGGCGGCACCTACTTGTACCGCCCTTTTTGAGTTTCGTTCTCAATTATTTCTATGACTCTTTTTTGCGTTGCAACATGACATAGATTCCTGCAACAACAGCTGCAAGAGTAGCTGTTCCAAATAGGCAAGCACCGCCTATCTTTAACAAATCACCTGTAAACGGCTCTGCGTCCCTACTTCCGCCAACAGCCATTCCAACTTTGTGGTCTGTTATAAGTGTCTTTTCCCAATCTTTTGTGAGACCATATGCCCCATAGTCAAATCCTTTTACCAGTTCAGGAATTGAGCGAATTGCAATTGAGTTATCTTCTCCCATACAATCGAAACCAAATTGTTTACCAAGTCCGGAAGCTTTGTCAAGAATCGTATAATACTGTTCTTTATAAAGAACTCCGTTAAACCATACACCTAACTCAATATCATCTTCTACGCCATCTCCATCAGCATCCAAAATTTCCGTACTGATCATCAGGTTCAACCATTCCCCTACTAACGTTGTACCTGCTGTAGTTGAATCAAAGATTTCAATAAGTGGCATGCCTTCCTTATCAACCCACCATAACTGGATGGTTCCGTTTTCTTTGGTGATAAAACGGAATGCGTACCAAGTGTTTCCATTACCGCCTACCATAAAGTGGTTCTCACCTTTGCCTGAGAATAACACATCACCGCAAAGAACTTTCTCATCTAAGCTATCGTTACCTTTTCCTTCAAACGTTGGTGCGTCTGTTCCATCGTACTTGTAAAGTCCGTCTTTAGCACCAAAATAATCGAAAGTAATTCTCTCAAAATCCGGATTCGGTTTCTTCGGTGGCTCAACCGGTGGCATCAATTCAGGAATTGAATTTAATGAAATAGATGCATCTGTTCCTTCACAGTATGCTCCAAACATGTTGCCAAGTTCATCTGCAAAACCTTCAAAAGTAACGTATTGATTGTTATACAGAACATCATTAATCCAAAGACCAAACTGAATATCGTCACCAACAACCTCCGTACTTAACATCAAGTTGAATTGCTCTCCTACAAAAGCAGTTCCCGCTACAACTGACGTATAAGTTGTAAGATAATGAGCACCGTCATCATTGAACCAGTACAAATGCATATTGTCAGCATTTCCTACAAAGAGACGAAGTCCATCCCATGTATCTTCTTTTCCACCGAATAACAGTTGGAAACTCATACTGCCGTCTAACAATACATCTCCACAAATAACGGTCTTATCAAGACTGCCTTTGCCTTTCAAAGCACCATGAGCAACAATATCACCATTATATGCATATGTGCCGTCTTTTACACCAAAGTGAGCAAATGTGATTTTTTCAAACTCTTCATTTGGTCGCTGTGGTTCATCCGGTATTATCGGCGCATCATCGCCTTTCAACTCCGGATCCGATGTGAGGATGACAGAAGCTGATTCATTCGCGCAATATGCTGCAAATCCATTTGCCAGTTTGTCTCCTTTATCTTCAATGGTAATATATTCGTTGTTATACAAAGTACCATTGAACCAAACACCAAGTTTAATATCATTATCGATGACTTCTGTACTAATCATCATGTTAATGTTTTCATTTTGGAAAGACACACCCGCATCTGTTGCATAAAAGCTGGTAATATGTGTTCCATTCGTGCCTTCGTACCACCATACATGCAATGCATCCGCTTTATCAGAAACAAAACGAATACCATCCCAAGCATTGTCTCCACCACCAAGAATCAATTGGAAGTGTCCGCTTCCGGATAATTCAACATCTCCGCAAAGGACAGTTCCTGCAATGCTAGCTTTATCTTCTAATTCACCCTTTACAACAAGGTCTCCGGTGAAAAGGTAGCCACCTTCTGCGATTCCATATTGTGAAAAGGTTACTTTTTCAAGGTCTGGGTTCGGTTGCTCGCCTTCACTTGATGTATCTTCTCCCACAGAACCAACTGTGATTGCTTTGTCAGCGCCTTCACGATATAATCCAACGTAATCTCCAAATTTCGATAAGTTGACATTCGGAATCAACTGAACTGCATCGTTGTAAAGTGCACCATTGATATATACACCAACTTCAAGGTCATCTGTATCACCATCGCTATCAGAATCAACAAGCTGCATGCTAAGTTGTAACAAGAATTCTTTTTCTAAGAACGTTTCAACTCCTGCCGTAGTGGCTGACATATCAACGCCAACCGCCGGATCTGCAAAACCATAATTTGTATAAATATGGAGGTATTCTCCGCTGTTACTAGCGAACACAGAAAATCCTGACCACTCGCCGTTACCCGCCACATCAATACGGTTATTTCCACCACCTGCAGTAAATTCTACATTCATATTGAGTAAGACTTTGTCAAAGCTTGTGCCGTTTTTCCATGAGAACGCATCCATGGCACCTGCAGCATCTCCAACATATGTTTTATCTTCCATTGGCTGACCCGAAGCATCTACAAGGTCACGAATTGTTACATTTTCAAAACCTTCTAATTCAACCGGAACGATTTCTGTCGGTTCATCCGGAGTGTCCGGCTCATCATCACCCACCAAATCAGGATCTGATGTAATGATAACCGCATCTGATGCACCTGCACAATATGCCGCAAACTTGTTAGCAAGCTTGTCGCCACAGTCAGGAATGATAATGTATTCGTCCCCATAGAGAACGCCATCAAACCAAACACCGAGTTTGATATCGTTATCGATGATTTCAGTACTAATCATAAGAGACATACTTTCGTTTCGGAAATCAACCCCTGCAACATCCTGTGTGAAGGTTGCATAATGTGTTCCAGTTGTACCTTCATACCACCACACATGAATTGCCTGATCATTATCAGAAACAAATCGGATACCATCCCACGCATTTTCGCCACCGCCGAGAATTAATTGGAAATGTCCGCTTCCGGATAATTCAACATCTCCGCAAAGAACGGTTCCTGCTACGCTGTCTTTTCCTTCCAAAGGACCTTGAACAACAAGGTCTCCGTTGTAGTTATACTCATCACTATCAATTCCAAAGTGAGAGAATGTAACTTTCTCAAGGTCTGGGTTTGGTTGCTCAGATTCCTGACGACCCTCTCCGATTGTAACGGTTGCATCTGTGCCCGAACAATATACACCAAACTTGTTACCAAGTTGTGTTCCTGCACCTTCAATTATAATGAAATCATTTGTAGCCGCTACATCATTAATCCAAAGACCAACTTTAAGGTCGTTGTTGACTACCTCCATGCTAAGTTTAACATTCAACTTTTGACCAATGAATGTATTGCCGATAACGTCTGCATTCGTATATCCTAGATGCTGTCCATCGTTTCCTTGATACCAATAAAGATTAATTTCATTATTGTTTTCAACAATGACACGCAGACCATCCCAAGCGCCGTTAACACCACCAAAAATCATTTGGAAATGTCCGCTTCCATTGAATGAAATATCTCCGTTAAACAATGTTCCTGCCATGCTATCCTTGTTTTGCAAAGAATTTTGCACGCACAAATCACCATTCACATAAGGATATATATCATCTACAATACCAAAATTAGAGAATGTAATCTTCTCAAGTTCTTCATTTGGAACAATCGGAGTATCCGGTACGTCTGGCACATCCGGTGTGTCTTCGCCAAGCACAACATTATCCACGATAATGCTTGAACCATCTACTTCGCGATATAGTGCCAAATGACTTCCCATTGCACTTACGTTGCAATTTGGAATTGTGAATGTCTCGTTATTGTACAACTGTCCATTGATATATACACCAATAGTCAAATCTGCTTTTCCGTTTACTACTTCGCCATATTCAAAGCTCAACTGTAAGAGAATTTCCTCTCCAATGAAAGAGTCCAATCCCGCAAGCTCTGCAGTCATATAAGGAGCTACATAAGTAGTCTTGTCAATAATGCTTCCTGCCCACGATGAATCAATAAACAAGATGCTTCCATCACCATTCGGACGCAGGTTAAATCCTGACCACTCACCAGTTCCACCTACGACAAGGCTATGCTTATAATCGCCACCTCCATAGGTGATTTTCATGGAAAGTAAATGTTTGTCAAAGTTTGCAAGACCATCTACATAATAATCATTATTCGCACCGCCCGAATTACCTTCATATTCTCCTGTCGGCATCTGCGCACCATTCTTATCAACAAAATCTTGAATGGTTAAGTTTGTAAATCCTTCTAACTCAACCGGTACGATTCCTGTTGGTTCATCAGGTGTTTCTGTTGAACCTCCAACAGAGCCTAATGTAATGCTGCTACCAGGTTCACGGTAAACTCTCATATATTTACCAAACTTACTCATATCACATCCACTAAGTGTATGAGTCGCACAAAGTTCTCCGTTGATGTAAATACCAATTGCCAAATCAGCTTTGTTATTTACTACTTCTCCAAAATCAAAGCTTAACTGCAAAAGGAATTCATCATTCACAAAAGATGTTGCATTAACATCTGCAATTGCAATGTTTACGCTACCACCTGTTCCTTGACCATAAATATCGCCGATATGAAGTACGTTTCCGTTCGCGCTAGGACGAACGCTAACGCCCTGCCAATCTCCCGCACCGCCTATATCAA
The DNA here is from genome assembly GCA_045632945.1 of Faecalimonas sp. Lineage (GTDB taxonomy): Bacteria > Bacillota > Clostridia > Lachnospirales > Lachnospiraceae > Faecalimonas. The sequence continues at coordinate 4,853 of JAZQXU010000019.1, forward strand.
GACGTGTAGTCCAATCACCTGTTGCAATAAACTTCACGTTAAAGGAAACTAACTTCTGGTCGAAACTATCATAATCCTTCAATGTAAACATCTCCAGAGAACTATTTGTATCGTCATATGTTGTTTCTGCCATTTGACTTCCAGTGTTATCCAAGAAATCACCGACTGTGATAGTAGTGAATCCATCTAACTCAACCGGTATGATTTCTGCCGGTTCATCCGGTGTATCCGGCGTATCAGGCTCTGTATCTTCCTCGAGAATAACATTGTCTAAGAAAATGCTTTTACCGTCATCTTGACGATACGGAGCAAATACAGTTCCTATTTTAGATGTGTCACATGCTGCTATTGTAAATGTTTCGTTGTTGTATAATTTACCATTAATGTAGATACCTAATGTCAAATCAGATTGACCGTTTACCGGTTCACTGTATTCAAAGCTAAGTTGTAACATGAATTCCTTATTCAAGAATGAATCCACTCCTGCAACACTCGCAGATAATGTAGGTGTTTCAGACGATGTCATTCCGCTAATCCATGTTTTATCAACAGCCAACTGTGTACCATTATCATTTGGGTGAATGTTAAATCCACACCAACCATTGTTACCTGCTAAGATAAGGCTGTTCTTGTAAGAACCTGCTTCGAACTTTACTTTCATAGAAAGTACTTTCTTATCAAAGTTTGTAAGCCCTGTTGCGTAATAATCTTTATGTGCTCCGCCTGAATTTCCTTCATATTCTCCGGCTTCCATCACATTGCCTTCCGTATCCATAAAGTCTTGAAGGGTAATGTTGTCAAAGCCTTCTAACTGTACAGGCCCCAGTGCTTTGACTTCAACATTATCTAAGAAAATGCTTTTACCGTCATCTTGGCGATACGGAGCAAATACTGTTCCTATTGCAGATGTGCTACATCCCGCAATCGTAAATTTCTGATTGTTATATAATTCGCCATTAATATAGATGCCCAATGTTAAATCAGATTTGCCATCAACCGCATCGCTATATTCAAAGCTAAGTTGCAATATGAATTCCTCGTTTAAGAATGAGCTCACTCCTGCAACACCCGCAGATAATGTAGGTGTTTCAGACGATGTCATTCCGCTAATCCATGTCTTGTCTACCACTAACGAGGTTCCATCATTATTTGGATGGATGTTAAATCCTTGCCATCCATGTGTTCCGGCTAAGATAAGACTGTTCTTATAAGAACCAGCTTCAAACTTTACTTTCATAGAAAGTACTGTGTCGTCGAAGTTAGTAAGTCCGGTTGCATAGTAGTCCTTGTGTGCACCGCCTGAAGAACCTTCATACTCTCCCGCTTCCATTACATTACCTTCTGTATCTGCGAAATCTTTAAGAGTAATATGGTTGAAACCATCCAAGTACACCGGTACGATTTCCCTTGGGATTGTAACAGAATTCACTGTAACAACTGCTCCTTCTGCTTGGCGGTAGATACCGATCGCTCCACCGAATTTTGCCATGTTACATCCTGTAAAAGTATGTTCCGTGCGTTTTACACCATTCACATAAACTCCAACCAAGATGTCAGCCTTGTTGTCACCACCAACAGTTCCAAACTCAAAGCTTAACTGCAATAAGAACTCATTGTTAAGGAACGATGTGACATCTGCATTTGAAGCAGATATCTCGGCATGTTGCCATTCCGATGTCGTTCCGTAAGCCGTGTTTGAAACAACATAGAGATAACTTCCGTCATTACTTGGATATACCATAAATCCGGACCAATCTCCACTTCCTGCTATATCGATACGTTCAGCACTTCCGCCACCTTTTGTAAATGTCACATTCGCGTCAAACAATTTGTTGTTCATGCTTGTGCCATCAGTCAAACTAAAGCAGTCATAATTACCGTAAGTAGCATCTGTACAAGCATATGCCCCCTCCGGCATCTGAACGCCGTCTTTTGAAAAATCTTTAATTGTCACATTTGTAAAACCGTCTAAGGTCGCAGGCACCGCTTCTTGAGAATCTGCCGCCTGCGCCTGTCTAATAACACCATTTCCGAAAACGGTTGTTATCAGTAATGCAAATGCGCATATAAATGCAAATATTCTTTTTAATTTATTTTGCATACTATATTCCTCCATTTTAGGACTCGGTAGCAGAGCAAAATGTCTGCTACCATGTCCGATATAAGCGTGTTGCCTAATTAAAAGCCACCCCAATCTCCACTTTCGCCGGTGCCACCACCTGTATTGGTACCTGGCACATACAATGTAGAATCCTCACTCGCAGTAATCACTGAATCAAATCTAATAATTTCCATTTCTGGCTCTTGATATCTTTTCATCTTATCTCCCTCCATTCCTAGAATTACTCGATTACCAGGAGAATACCTTCTCCTGCTGTCATGTTGCTCAGAGTTAATTGTTTGTTACTTGTAGCAACCTCAGTTGTTTCTGCATTTTTAATCATTGTGATGTTCTTATCACTACTAAAGGTTAATATAACTGTTCCTGCAGTATCGTAATCATAGTTTACAACATACAGAGCTGTTTTGCCTTCGTAATTAAAGCATCCAATCAACGCATTACCGGTTGCACCTGTCAAATCGTTGTAAGATACCGTTGTAGTTACACCATTGGCACCACTTGCGTCATCCACTGCACTACCAATAGCAATGATTTTCTCATTATAAGAGTTCATCAAAATGTGGTCCATTGCTGCCACATGCGCATTTGCTTCCTGTGCATAATCATACCAATCTGTTGGGTTACCAAATGCACCAATAAGACCATTACGCTCGAAATCCCATTGTTTATCTGCTGCACTGCTTCCTGCATATGCAAAGTGATATGGTTGAACAAGTGGGAAGTACTGAATACCTTGAGCACCAAATGCAAGAGCTGTATTCATATTCCACTTGAACTGTCCCTTAGATGGTGCATATTTGTTAGTTGTAAAATAATCTTGTTGATCATTCCAGTTAGCACCTGCCTGCACATATGCCCAGAATGGTTTGTTAGCAGCTTGTGCTTGACGACGTATCTCACCCATATTCCAGAAATATTCCGGTTGGGTTGTTGTTACTTCGCTTGCTCTAGTACCATCATCATTGCGTTTTATTACAAATGGATAGCAATCCCACATTAAAACTGCCGGTTTTAACGTAGTATTTACCTCAGAAGCATATGCTGAATACGTGCTCTTTTCATCATCAGAAAGGATATCTTCCTGCCCCCTAAGTTTATCCCAAAAGTCACGATCATCCGTATTAATAACTGGGAATAAGTTCGCGTATGTCAAAACTTTCAGTTCATCCAAAAAGCCTGCAAGTTTACTATAAGTTGATACAAGATGACTTGCATCACTTTGATAACTACTAGTTCCCGGTTCGTCTACAAGATATATTCCAACAAACGATTCATAGTCGTCGTATTCTGCCAATCTCGTTCTTACATCATCTACTGTTGTCAGTTCAAGAAGCTTACTATCCTGAACATAGATACCAATACCGTATTTTTCACCAAGCTCCAATGCTTTTTTCATTTTGGCAGGGTACTTCGCATAATCCAAGTTGCTTGAAATAATTACATTCACTCCCGAGTCTGCAATCAGCTTAAAGTATTCGTCTGTGATATAGTCTGGGAACAACATCGCATCATTCGCATTGCCAACTACATATGGTCCATGATAACCCGTAATTGGTAATGTATTGTCACCGATAAAGTCAACTGAAACTGCCTGTGATTTATTATTTGTATAATCATTTACACATGTTTCTACTGCTTTTCCTTCTACACGTGTTCCATCCATCGTAATCCAATATGGAGTTACTTTAATCTTTGTTCCATAATCACTGCTTGGAATATTTGTTATTGTGAAGGTCTTAAAGTAATCTGATTGCCATGTAAATATAGTTGGTTTATGTTCCGTCACTGTCGTCTTATCCTCTAGCGCATATAATTTCTCATATACCATTCTCGCATTTTCATCGCTAACAGTTGCTGTATCGAATTTAGCGCCGTAAATTCCATCTTTTTGCTTTTGTAAATAGAAGGAAATTCTTCTGTATTCCAGACCATCTACTGTTGTAGCAACACGGAGGTCTGTCGAATTCGAAGTAACATCTAACTTCCCATCTCCATTAGCATCCGTTGTGGTTACTTTAACCTGCGATTGCACACTTAGCACATCATCCTCTAAGAATTTCGCCCAAGCAGAAGTTCCAGTTTCATCATTATTAATCCATTCTGTATATTCCGCATCCTTATACCATCCTGCAAAGATATAACCCGGTTCTTCCGGATAAGTTCCCGACTCGCGATATGAAGCTACGTCTTCAACTTCAAAATAGTATGGATTCTTTTGGTAAGAGTCTACGTTACGTAACATCGCACTTGTATCTGCAGTTCCATAATAAATACTTAAATAGTTACCAAGCAAATCGCTCCAATCAGTTATGATTGCATAGTCATTTCCATTATTTTTAACAAGAACATCATTAACCCATAAACCGACTTTAATGTCATTCTTCTTTCCATCCCCGTTGTTATCCACGAGCTCTGTACTAATCTTCAGATTAAAAGTTTCTTTTGTAAATGAATTTAGTCCTACATCCGTTGCCTGAAGTCCTATGTAGCCTTGTGTCTGGTCGCCTTTTCCATCATTGAAATTATGGAACCAACCAAAATATCCCGCACCACTTGAACTTATGATGAAACGCAATCCATTCCAAGCACTCTTTCCACCATAAATAATTTGGTAATCGCCACTATCTGAGAGACGGAAGTCTCCTGAGAAAACAACCTTATCAAGTGTTGTATAATTGGTAGCAGTTTTTTCATACATGTCATTGGTTGCATCTGCCTTGGTATAAACACCCGTTTCGTAACCAAAATCAGAGAATGTAAGCTTGTCAAATTCCTCATTTGGAACCTTGGCATATTGATTAGAATAATTCAACACAATATTAGAATCATTTGTTGCATAAGGTGCAAACGCATTGCCAAGCACAGTTCCAAATTCATCTACATATATATAGGAATTTTCATAAAGGAAACCATTAAACCATACTCCAACCTTAAGGTCATTCACATTGCCATCTCCAGCATGGTCAACTAATTGTATGCTCCACATCAGATCGACTTCTTCGTTAAAATAGTCTACACCGGTTTTGTTTATGTCAAATGTTTTCTGGCCTGCATTTGCCGCATATAATACTAATTTACCACTTGACCACTTCCACATAGTTAACCTAATTCCCGTTGTCCAGATATCATTCTCTGTACCACCGATTACAAGACCTAGTTCATCCTCTGCAGTATTTTGATCATTAAATTTCACCTTGCCACAAAGAACAATTCCATCCACTGTGTCGCCATAGAGATAAGTACCAATTTTCAATTCTTGACTATTATATGTACCATTCTTAATGCCAAATTCTGTGAAAGATACTCTCTCAAGTGCTGCATCTGGTTGTTCTAATAAGTCCATTTCAGAACCAAATGTTACGGAATCTGTTTCCACGTTGGCGTTATTTCCACAGTATACGCTGAAATAATTGCCCAATTCAGAACCCTTATCGAGTACATAGAAGTATTGCTGATTGTAAAGAACGCCATCAAACCAAATACCAATCTTAATATCATCTGCTTCCGCAGTTTCATCTCCATTGAAATTTACCACTTCCGCGCTCAACATAACATGGTATTCGTCGCCTATGAACTTCTTTCCATCTGCCAGAGCTATATCAGCAGAAAGCGTACTACCTGTTGCAGATAAAACCGAATCAGTTGCATTATCCCATTTCATTTGTATTTGATCTGGAGTTGCAAACATAAAAAGGCCTTCCCAATTAGACTGTTGTCCTCCCCAAACGATATAGAACTGCTGGTCACCTACCATTTTAATATTACCGCAGATAACTGTTTCATTAAGGGATTCTTTTCCATTAGCCTTGCCCGATGCTGCGAAATCACCATCTATATGCGGATATGTTTTATTTACAATTCCAAAATGTCCAAATGTAAGTTTCTCATATCTTGCACTTGGTTGAATTCCAGGGTCTGCCGGAAATTCTTCATTTACAGAACCTACAATAATAGTCGAGTAATCAGCCTGACGGTATAATCCAATATGATTTCCATATGCCGTACAATCATAGAATATAAATTTTTCATCATTATATAAGGTTCCGTTAATATATACACCAATTTGAATGTCATCAGTATCAGCTTCTCCGTCAAAATCCCCAATATCAAATGTCATCTGAAGTAGAAATTGGTTTTTCAAAAAACTACTAATGCCTGCTGTCGACGCTGACATACCTTTGACAACAATTTTACCATTACTATCCTTTTCACATGTTCCATACATATCTTGGAGCATAAGGGCGCTTCCCGTTCCATTGGTGTACAATGAAAATCCTTCCCATGGTCCTTCGCTATCTCTTCCTATATCAATACGCGTGTTCCATGTATTGGTTCCATCATGATTGAACTTGACATTCATAGAAATCAGTTTTTTGTGGAAACTAGTTCCATCTGCCAATACAAAATCATCCAAGGTTCCGTTGATTGGGTCAGCACACTGATATGCCTTTGACTCCATTACATTGCCAGAAGCATCCACGAAATCTTCAACCGTTACTTCTGTGTAACCTGCAAATTTGCCAAACTTCACTTCATTGCCAACAATAATACTTTGACCAACAACTTGTCGGTACAAACCAAGATGTGTTCCCATACCATTCATATCACATGATGCAAAGGTAAAGACTTGATCATTGTATAACTTGCCATCAATATAAACGCCCATTTTCAATGTCGTTGTGCTATCTGTTTCTGTAACATATTCAAAACTAATCTGAAGCAAGAATTCATTGTTGACAAATGAACTTACTCCTGCAGTTGTTGCAGATAACGTTTGCGCACCTGTTGATGTTAAGGTGCCGCCATATAGGTTACTCCACGTTTTATCAATTACCAGTTGTGTTCCCGAATCATCGTATGGACGAATGTTGAATCCACCATATGACTGACAACCTGCTAGAATGAGACTGTTCTGATAACCGCCCCCTTCAAATGTAATATACATAGAAATTAATTTGTTATCAAAATTAGTCAGTCCTGACACCGTATAATCATCATGTTCACTATAAGTAGGATTTGCATATTCACCTGCCATCAATTCTGTACCATCTTCTTTCGTAAAATCAGAGATGGTCAGGTTGTCAAATCCGTCTACTACAATAGGTTCTTTACGAATATTAACATTTTCAAGTGTGATTCCACCAGAGTCACGATATGTATATAAATCGGTTCCTACATAATTCATATCCCAATTGGAAATTTCATAGTTACCATATAATTTACCTTCAATATATACGCCTAATTTAAAAGTTGCTTTGTTGTTTGCGTCTATATCGGCATACTCAAAGCTCAATTGAAGAAGAAATTCATTACCAATAAAATTTTCCACTTCTGCTTGTTGAGCATTAATTGTAATCCTACTATCTGTCAAGAAATTATAGGGGAATACTTCGCCGCACCATGTGTCTTCGATGTATAACTCTTTTCCATCCGTGCTAGTACATATATTAAGACTTTCCCACTGTGAGGTTTTGCCTCCTAGCATAAGCGAACTTTCATGAATGCTATTGGCACCTTCATGAAATGTGATTCGCGTAGAAAAAAGTGTCTTATCAAGCGTCTCAAGTCTTGATACAGAGTAATGTCCCGAAGGTTCACTGTATGGTTTGGCTACCATTGCATATCCATTGCCATCAGTAAAATCGCTAATCGTCAGATTTTCAAACCCTTCTAACTGCACCGGCTCTGGTGGCCACTCAACTGAATTCACAGTAAGTGTTGTGGCAACATCTGAATTCTCCTCTACATATAATGCCAGTTTGTTTCCCGAATTGCTCATGTTGCAGTCTGCAATTGTAAATTTCTTGTTCTTATACAAGTTTCCATTAATATAAACGCCGATTGTTAAATCTGCTTTATTGTTATCATCAATCACATCATATTCGAAACTTAACTGCAAAAGGAATTCGTCAAGGAAACTATCTACTCCTGCGTCACTCGCATACATATCAATAGGAGTCAGAGACGCTATAGATCCTGCCCATGAAGTATCAAGTCTAAGTATCTGTCCACCATTAGCGGCATGTATATTGAATCCTTGCCATTCACCTGCTCCACATACCACAATGCTGTTTTTATAACTCGCATGGGAAAATTTTACCTTCATGGAAAGTAATTGCTTGTCGAAGTTTGTTTGTCCAGATAAGGAATAGACCTCATTAATGCTGTGACTGTTTGCTTTTTCTGTCCCATCAGGTTGAGTCGTAAATCCCGTATCAACACCGCTATTATATTCGCCTTCCGGCATTGCATTTCCATCGGCATCCACAAAATCACTAATTGTCACATTTTTAAATCCATCTACTGAAATAGGCTCTAAATCACTGGCTGCTTCCGCCTTTTTCATATAGGTGTTTCCGAAAAATGTTGTTGCTACTAATACTACTGCGCATAGAAACGCGAGTATTCGTTTTGTTTTTATTTTCATTTTCTCTAATCCCTCCATTCCAGATTATTGAAATACGATTAGGATGCCTTCGCCCGCTGCCATGTCAAGTGTCAACTTGTCTACGTTTGCCTCGGACTCTTTTGCATTCTGAATCATCTTAATACTTTGCACTCCATCAAAATCTAATGTGATGTTCTGTGCATTTTCAAAACTATAATTTACAACATAAAGTGCCATCTTACCTTGGTAGTTAAAGCATCCTACCATAGCGCCATCTGATACAGACTTGAGGTTCTCAAAGGTTCCCAACTCAATGACGCATGTGGTCATCGACATATCTTTCTTCGCCTGCTCGCCGGTAACGATGATTCCTTTATGTACGCTGTTCATCAGCACTTCATCAATTGCTGCAATGTGCTTATTTACAGTCTGTGCGTAATAGTACCACTGTGTCTTATTACACATTCCACCGATAATACCGTTACATCCGTAATCTCCTTCTTCATCTGCTGTCAGTGTGAATTGAATCGGCTGAAGCAATGGAAAATATTGGATTCCCTGTGCTCCGAAAGCAAGGCTGGTATTCACATTCCAATTGAATTGCGGTTCGTTCGGCCAATATGGTTTTTCAACATTGTTTTTTCCCCAACCGTCGTTCCATTGTGAACCGGCTTGTACAAACGCCCAGAACGGAATGTCTTTTTTCATTGCTGCTCTGCGAATGACATCCATATTGTAGAAATAGATTTCCATTCTTCCTTCACGATATTTATCAAATGGATAATGGTCCCACATGAGAACCTTTGGCTCTAGGATGTCACAAAATTCGCTTACATATTGTTCGTATTTTGTCTTGTAGTCTTCAATCAGAAGCACTGGCAATAAGTTAATGTAGCAAAGTGTGTCTAAGTCCTGTTGTAATGTCTTGGATACTCTTTCATATTTCGGGATCAACCTGCTTCCGTCCTTGTCACAATAACAGGTCGATGTCGGCTCATCTACCACATACATTCCGCAAAATGCTTTGCGATTCTTGTATGCTTCCATTTTCTGTGCTGCAGCCTCTACTGTTATCGTTTGTGCAGCCTCACCTTCAACAATGCTGTTATCCGTTACAAATACGCCAACTCCGTATTTTTCACCAAGTTCTAAGTTCTTTTCCACAAGTTCCGGATTAGATGCATAGTCTGCGGCTGAATATACCATCAAGTTAATGCCTGCATCTGAAATGAGTTTGAAGACTTCGTCCGTGAAGTACTGTGGTAAATGTTCGTAGTCATGTGGATACGGTCCGAAGTATCCGGTAATTGGCATAACATCTTTTCCACCGATATAAGGAACTACAATGGCTTTTGATTGTTCTTTTTCCATGTCGCGTGTTCCTCCTGCTTATTCAAGTACAAGCAGAATACCTTCACCCGCTGCCATGTCAAGTGTAAGCGAGCGAGCTTTTACATAAGATGTTTCTGCGTTTTGAATCTGTTGTATGTTCTGTGTGCTACTAAAGTTCAATGTAATATTTTGTGCATTTTCAAAACTGTAGTTAACAACATAAAGTGCTGTCTTGCCGTTGTAATTGAAGCAACCCACCATAGCATCCCCTGTTACGGATTCTAATTGATTGAAGGTTCCTTCTTCGATCACGCAGCTTGTCAGAGTCATGTCTGAAACGGCCTGTTCGCCATTTACAATAACACCCTTGCTTACAGAATTCATAAGCACTTCATCAATTGCACCGATGTGTTTGTTGATGTCTTGTGCATAATAATACCATTGTGTCTTGTTACCCATAGCACCAAGGATACCGTTACGTTCGAAATCCCATCCGCCGTTTTCAGCAAGTGTAAACTGATATGGCTGAATTAATGGGAAGTATTGGATTCCCTGTGCTCCCATCGCAAGACTGGTGTTTACGTTCCAGTTGAACTGGAATTCGTTCGGCCAATACGGTGTTTTGGAAGGGAGTTCTTCAAAACTGTCATTCCACTGTGAACCGGCCTGGATGTATGCCCAGAACGGAATGCCACGTTCTTCTGCTTTTTCACGAACCAAGTTCATGTTGTAGAAGTACACTTGCATATCGCCTTCTCTGTATTCATCAAATGGGTAGTAGTCCCACATAAGAACCTTTGGCTGTAAGATCTCGCAAAAATCGTCTACATATTTTTCGTAATTTTCTTTGTTCTTACCGATGTCATTAATTGGAAATAAGTTGCAGTAAGTTAAGATATCAAGTTCATTGTGAACAATGTCTGCCAGTTGCTCATACTTTTGAAGTAGTCTTGTTCCATCGCCCATGTTGTAGTAAGTAGCCTGTGGTTCATCCACCATGTATAATCCGCAAAATGCAGGATAATCAGAATAATTCACAAGCTCTTTTGCGACTTCTTCTACTGTAATTTCATCCTGTTCTGTTTTTCCAAGCACGTTGTCATCTGTTACAAACGTTCCAAGGCCATACTTTTCACAAAATTCCAATCCCTTTTTAATAGCATCAGGTGCTGAGGAATAACTTGTGAATGTATATACAATCAGATTGACTCCGCTATCTGCGATTAACTTGTAGTACTCATCTGTGATATAATCCGGAAATACATTACCATCTGAACTGTAAGCATGTACATATGGTCCGATATATCCGGTAATTGGCATAACATCTTTTCCTCCGATAAAGCTTGGAGATACTGCCTTTGATTCTTCCTTTTCCATAACAACTGAATCGTTGTTTGCTCCACCGGTTTGTGAGGCTGAACATCCTATGAGCAATACTGAGCACATCAGCATGGACAAAATCAATTTCCATCTTTTATTTTTATTGTTCATTGATTGTCGCCTCCTTTTCTTTTTTCTTGCTTCGAGTAGCAATTGCAGTAATCGCAAGCGCCACTACGCCTACTGCTGCAGCAGCAGGAATCAATAAATACCACGACGGTCCTTCTTTTTTGACATCTGCATATACTTTTTCAAGTGCTTCCGGAGCTTTTCCTTCCGGCACTAGGATCTTTCCGCTTCTATATTCGGTCTCGATTACATTTGCCTCATTATCTAGGTTTGTAATCTTAAGATTATCAATAGCAAAGCATGCCGCTGTCGGCGCCCAAATGTGAATATGACCGGTAGGCGTTCCGCCTTTTAATTTATACTGTAATACAGTTTGGAAGTTTTCTTCTTCTAACCACTTCATACCAATTGTAAGAACACTGTCTACCATTTTAACTTGCATAGAAAATGGTTTGCCTTCTTCAAATGGGTTCCTTGTAAGTGTACTGTTATATGCTTCCCTTGCACTGTTTGAATATACGGTACCGTATTCCAATGCAATCGCCTCTCCAACAAGGTCCCATCTTGGGCTATCCCAATCAGCTTTTTCTCCACCGATTGATACCATTAACTTATTGAAAGCTGTAAGATAAAGATTCCCGTCTTCATCAAATTGTTCTTCAATATTCATGTATGGCACATCGAAGGTCATCTCGAAATTAGAATATGTGTATGTTGTTCCTATGTATGCTGCGCCTGTATTCACATGCATCAATACTTGGTTGCCCTCATAGTCTGTAACATATTGTCCAATCGGGGCATTCAACGCCGTCCAAATCATCTTGGCTGTAAGTTTGGATACATCCATTGCTCCGTTTTCAAAATCTTCCTCAACATTCGTGTTTTCCGGTCTGTCGTATTCATAGTGGATAAGTTCCACGTTGGTCACATCCGCACTACATTCGCCTGTTTGCAAGAACCCAAATCGTCCTTCCCCGTTAACAGGAAGCGTAGCCGATGCAATCTTGCTACCGTTTACGGATACTTCCATCTTGCTATCAGTTGTAATGAAGGCTTCTACCTTCGCTTCTTTTCCCACGTTCATGCCGCTGCTTTTTGGTGCTACAAGTACTTCTGCTGCTTCCTCGTCGTTATAAGCTGTGATGCCGGCTTTGATGCCACCATCGTTTGTAAATGCCACTTCAATGTTTCCTGCATCTCCCGGCTCAGCCTCAATACTTGTTAAGCCAAATCCTAAGATAAAGCTCTGTCCCTGCGGGAGTTTATTAAACTTTATTGTTGCAGAAAATGTTACTAATCTATCTGCACTTTCTGCTGTCTTAATCGGTGTTTTTGCTATAAATCTAGTGTAATCTGTGCTTTCCTCAGGAAAGACAAGTTTTCCTTCTTCAACGATAACGTCCCCTTCCGGGTTGTTCCAATTCGTGGTCTTTAAAGATTCGCCATCAAGGATAATCTCACTACTGCCTGCTTTCGTCTCCATCGGAGTCAGGGCTGAAACGGTCATGAGTGTTGCCGCCAGCAGCACATATGCAATTCGTTTTACTCGTCTCATTTTTTAACACTCCTTTGATTTATTTGATGTTTGCAAGCCATCCTTTATAACTATTATCAATCTTCTTTACAATCTCATCCCATGCTTCATCTGCGGTTACACGGTCATTTGCATTAGCAGCACAGAAATAAACAACGAAATTGTAAGCTGCATATGGTTTTGCGCCACCATTGATAAAGATATCGTGTCTGTTTCTAATATACTCGCTGACACATACAGTTGCATTTTGGAATACATCGTTCATTGCACTCTCAAATCCGTTCCAACTGCTTGTATCATATTCACCCTCGCACAACTCGATTGGTAATGTATAATGCAAGTGCTCTGCAAAAATCTTTTGTCCTTCATCAGAGTAGTAGAATTTCAAGAATTCTTTTGCTCCGTCAACAACATCTGAATAAGAAGGAATAAATAATGCCTGCTGTGGATAGTTTACTGCAACCATGCCACGAGCTTCTTTTACTCTGTCCCAATCTGCTGCTGAGATTTGTTTTCCGTCTACTACATATCCATCGCCTGATTGATATGTGCTTATTTCTGCTTTTCCATCTGCAACTTCATCAATTGCAGAGATTAATTTACGAAGTAAACCTTCACTCTTTACTGTATCTAACTTATCAGTGATGCTGGAGATAACCGGTGTCTTCATAACACCAAAGTTTTCCATGCTTCCTGTTCCTTCCATTTCATTTGCAACCCATGAACCATTTACCATCATGCCAATATCCTTATTAAGGAAGGTTGTTTGCATTGTAATGTGGTCTTGTGAGTTGGATCCCGGAAGTACATAATCAGGTGTGATGAATTTTTCCATCGCTTTTAATACCTGATAACGTCCGTCTTTTGTAGTTAATACGTCTTTACTTGGGCTTGTACCCGTCTCATCTTTACATGCGTAGAAATTGTTTTTGTAATAGTCAAATCCATCATATTGGGCATGCCATACTTCTTCCATGTATTGCCAATATGTATTTCCCGCTTCATCCATATAATGTGTATGTGGTGTAATATCATTTTCCAAAAGCGTGTCACATACTACTGCCAATTCATCTGTTGTACGAGGTGTCACTTCAATACCTGCTTTTTGGAACAATGCTTTGTTGTAAATCATAGCAAGTGCTCCACCACCCCATGTAAGTGAATAATAGTGTCCGTCTGCTGACACTTCATTTTCTAAGTGAGAAGGATCAAATTTATCTTTGATCGGCTTCGTGTCGCCATCCGCTGTCGCTTCTAACACGTCATCTAATGGCTCCATGTGAGAAGTGTCAGTGATAACACCGCTCATATATATATCAATCGTATCTACGTCAGGTAACGGGTATGTTGATGTTACGGCATTGCTAGCTGCAGTTGCATTGTAATATACATACCAATCTGACTGCTTTGCGTTAAATGCTTTACACATTGCATCCAAATAATCGGTTCCCATACCGGAATTCCAATAACTAATCTCTACTTTCTTTCCTCCGTTATAGTCATCGCCTACTTTATCATCTTTTCCCCCGCCACCGCAGGCTGCAAGTGATAAAGTCATAACTGCTGCTAATCCAAGGGCTACTACTTTTTTCATTGTTTTCATTTTCTTTTCCTCCCTTTATTTGACTATCCCTTGATACCACCAAGAGAAACGTTCGTTGTGATTACTTTGTTAAATGCTATGAACAAGATGATTGCCGGGATTGATATAATGACGCAGGCTGCAAACAAGATATCCAACCTTGCTCTGTATATCATCTCTGTATTGAACTGATAAATACCAACCGGCAATGTCGGTATATTCGGCAGATAAATAAGTGCACTTTCGTAGTTGTTCCATATACTAAGCCATCCTGTTAAAAACAATGCTCCGAATATTGGTTTTGCCATCGGCATCATAACTTTTCCATAAATCGTAAAATCATCGGCTCCATCCATCATAGCGGCCTCCGCGTATGACCATGACATATTCTTGAAACATGCACGATAATACAAGAAGTTCATGGAAAATCCGCTCGCCGCAGATAATATGTGTGTATAACTATCTACCATTCCAAGTGCCTTGTAGATGCGGTAAGCCGCACCACCTGTTCCGTAAAGCGGTAAGGTCAGCATGACCAGAATAATTAAGTACGGCCATTCGCTTCCAGGAAACTTGTACTTCGTACAGCAATACGCAAATGACATAGTTACAATGTGCTGTAATCCCACGGCACCAACCGAGAAATAAATACTGTTAAATAACATATCCCAGAAATTATGTCCGTTTACTTCCAAGAGAGTAAACACATCCAAGTAATGTCTCCACTCCCATGTCTCCGGCAAAGAGAATGGATTGATAACAATCTCTGTATGTGTTTTCGCACCCGCGATTACCGCCCACAAAAATACATAAACATAACTTGCTGCTACAAGGAAGAAGATCAGAGATACGAATAAGTGTAGTGCAATCTCCGCCTTGCTTTTTCTTCTGAACGCTTTTGGCGCTCTAAGTTTTGGCATACTCATAAGTGCTCTCTCCCTTCCTAGAATTCTACTTCTTCAAACGCTTTGTCAGACCATCTTCTGATGCCAAGTGAAATGGCAATGGCAATCACCGTAATGACAAGACCTACGGCTGACATATAGTTATAAGCATTTGAGGTGTATTGATTACCTGACATGTTAAGAAGTTGCAAGTACATCCAGGCTGAAATTGTCATAGTTCCATACATGCCCTTGGTAAGTAGGAATACTGCACCACTGGCACCGAAGATACCACAGAACATTAATACCATCTGGAGGGCAACTGTCGGCCAAACCATTGGTACGGTAATTTTGGTAAATTCCTGCCACCAGTTCACGCCGTCAATCTGTCCGGACTCCAAAACATCCTGTGGGATTCTTGTAAAGGTTCCTCCCCAGATAATAAGGTCTCCCGGGAAACTCATCCACATCATATGTAAAAGCACAACCGTATTCGCATATCGGCTGTCCGCCAAAAGTTCCGGCGGTTGCGAAAGATTGAGCCAATCCTGTGCCCACTCTGCAATAAATCCGTTTACACCAATCATTTTCTGGAAAATCATTGCCCAAGCAACGCTGAAAATAATACTTGGTAAGAAAAACAGGATTCGATAGATTCCTGCGCCCGGTACTTTCTTATAGATGAAGTATGAAACTAACACCTTGAACGGGAAAGTTACCAAGATAATTGCAAAAGTCAAAAATGTGTTTTTAAATGCAATTCGAATATCCGAATTCGGGTTGGTTAATTCATCCCAGAAACGGATAAAGTTATCAACTGAAATCACACCGTCTTTGTTCGTGAATGCCATGGTAAACGATGATATGTTTGCAAACACGTAAAAGATTAACCAGTTGATAATTGGGAGAATACAACAGCATATAACAAAAAGTACTCTGCGCTTATTTACCGGTCTGTTCTTAACGAATACTTCCATTTTTCTTTCTCCTTATCATGATGATACAACCTGCTGTACTGCCTGCCAAAATGACTGCAGCAGCTACTATTCCTATAACCATTGAGAGTTCCGGTTGACCACTTGATTGTTCTACTGCTAAGTATTGATTACCATGTCCGTCTTCCCACATTGCATAGAGGATGATGCTTTCTGTAATTACTGTGTCAAAATCGAATGCTGTTCCATCACCCAAGTACCAACCCACAAACTTGTTGCCTTCTTTGGTTGGTTTTTCCGGTTCTGTTACGCGGTATCCTGTCTCCGCTTTTGCTACAGCCTCGAAAGTCTCTTCACCGGTTACGAACTTAACAGTGGATTCTTTCATACGTTTGTAAATATTGCCGTCCTTGTCTTGCAACTGAATATATTGGTAGTTGTAATGTTCTTTTCCAGCTTCTGTCATCAAATAAAGGTCTGTATCCCCTTGAATGGTATAAGCACCTTTCAAGGTTTCACCTTCTTTTTTCATTGAAAATTGCTGTTCATCCTCCAAACTAATCAACACATCGTTTGCTTCACAGTAATAAACAGCCTGACTGGTAGAATAATCTTCAATGCCACCTTTATGCGTGATTGGAACATTTGTTTTGTTCAGTTGAATTCCAAGACTATTTCCTTCAGAATCGTAGCATTTCACATTTTTAAAGTCTGCGGTCATACCAAAGTCTTTACCTTCACCAAGCCATAATGAGAAATATGAGTTCGCTGCATTATAGGTTCCGGTCACCCCGGTAAACGAAAACGTCTCTGTTTTACCATCAACAGTACATTGCACAATCCCTTCAAATCCGTCTTCTTTCTTTTGGAAACAAACAAAATACTTGCCGCCTTCGCGAAGAAGAGGTGTTTCACCTTGATTCTTTTCATAAATCTTTACCTGCAATAAGCCCTTGCCATCTGAAAATGGGTAAGTCGCTGTCGGCGCATTGCTGACAATCAATCCTTGCTGATAGGTATCATCCTGCGTAATGTTTTCTACTTCATATTCCATGTAAACAACATCTGTTTTTGCCGGATACTTATTACTGATTGCCAGTGTATCTGTATTATCTAAAGAAAAACTATAAGAGGAATCAATAACCGGATGTATGTCCAACAGTTTGTTGACTTCATCCTGTCTTGTTGCGCTGGCTGTGTTAAAGGCTACGCCAAGGTCATTTCCTTTTTCATCATAGCAACGCACATGATTAAGTACAGCTGAGACAACATCGCCTTCACGCCCGCCTATCCAAGTTCCATAGTACTTATATGCTTCTGACTCCGGAACGGATGTGGAACTTAGAAAATTAACAATTGTTGCTTCCTCTCCTTTTAATTTGGCACACTGATATTCGAATCCATTTTCTGTGCGCTCAAAACGGAAGACATATGTATAACCTTCTTCATAAAGTCTGCTTCCATTTTCTTCAGTTTCCAAATACATTCTTCCCTGTCCTTTATCGTATGGGAATGCCAATGTATGATCCATAGTTCCAATCAGACCACTTTGGATAGATGTATTCTTTGTCACTTCCTCCACAGTATAGGTTAAGAACACTTTGGAACCGATTTCACCGGAAACAGGTTTTTCGTTACTTAAGAAAAGATTTAATCCATCACTTATAGTAACTGCATACTCTTTGTCGCTGATTTTGATTTGCTCCTCCTCAGCGTGAGCAGGTAAACTGCTGCACAGAAACATTGCGCACAACAACGCACACATCCCTCTTAGTTTCCATTTTTGGTTCATGCCTAATTCCTCCTTTTTCTTATTTGAAATAGTTTGTTCTATTGAATATCATATACGGAACGTAACCGGATTGTCTTTGGTGTTCCCTCTAAGATTTTCACCGTTTTACTTCCTGTATTTATATCAAAATAGTTGTCACTTAATACGATATCAGAATCCGGCGAATCAATCTCTACATATGACGCATAAGACTTGGTAAATACTGTAATCTCATCGCCGTTAACTTCGTAGCTCAATTCCGGATTGATGAAATCGAAGTACTTTGGTACAGTAAACAGCACCGTTCCTTCTGACACAACTTCTTTATTCACTTGGAATTCAAAACTCATATAGTTGTTATCTACGTCCGTCTTGCAGAAATCCATTTCCTCCAACCATGTAGATGATAAGGCCGGAACAGTCAGCTCCGTTTTTCCTTCTTTTAAGACTTTTCCTGTGTGGTCTCTAAGTGCCCATGCTGCCACACCGGTAACATCATTTAACGTTTCATTTGTCACACAAAGCTGTGCTTTCGTTTCATAGTCAACTCTTGGATCCATCGTCGGAAAGGAGCGAGTTGTTCTTTCTCCCGTTTCCTTGCAACTGATGAGAATTGGATTATAAAAACGTTTTGCCACATAGTGGAGTGCTTTGAATCTTCCATAGTAGTCGATGCTAGACCATGAAGCTGTCGGCCAAATGTCATTTAACTGCCAATAAAGGGCACCCATACATCTTCCGCGATGTCTTCTCAAGTGTTCTACACCATAGCGCATTGCCTCTGCCTGTAAAAGTTGTGAAGCATAAAGCAATGTTCCAAACTCACTTGGATATTTATAAGTTTCGGATAAATATTTTAAGATTTTTCCGTTTGCTGTACCATTTCTTTGATGCATCTCCATCACACGGCTGAATATATTTCTATCTTTCTCTTCCGTAAAAGCATTGACCGTCTTTTCACATGGGAAAGATTGGAAACCAAATTCACTCAAATAACGGAAGTATTTATTTCGATATTCTGTAAATGGCTTATCACCGTGCCAAATGTCCCAGTAATGTTGATCCCCGTAATTCTCATCTCCTGTAGCTATAAAATGACCGCATGTAGTAGGTGATGAAGGAATGTATGGAATATACGGGCAAATTTCTTCCATAACTTCCGGAAGCATTCTCTCGTATACATCCAAATAAGTTGCGATCATTGCCTCTGTCATAAGCGGCATGTCGTTTTCATACATTTGTTCCACTTCATTATTTCCACTGATTAATGCAAGTGATGCATGATGTCTGATTCTAGCAAGATTATCAGTTATTTCTTGGCGGAAGTTTTCTTTCATCTCTTCCGAGTTCTGAAGAGTAACGCAAGCCACCATCATATCCTGAAATACGACAATCCCCAACTCATCACACGCATCAAAGAAGGCATCCTGTGGATAGACACCGCCGCCCCAAACGCGAATTGCATTGAAATTGTGATCATGACATTGTTTAATCAATCTATATGTACGTTCTGGTGTAACACGGGATAAAATGTTATCCTCCGGAATGTAGTCAGCACCCATTGCAAAGAAACGAACTCCGTTTACTTCATGACAGAAGCATTCACCATACTGATCTTTTTCACGGATGAGTTTCAAAACACGAAGACCAATTCTCTTTTCTGCTTGATCCTCATCACACTCTGCCACCACCGTGTAGAGTGGTTGCTCGCCCAGTCCGTTTGGCCACCAAAGTTTCGGGTTGGCTATCTCTACTTCTTTATTTGCCGGAATGGTATAAGAATCTCCATCTGGAGATGTCACCGTTACAGTCACATCTACCTCTCTATCTGTCTCAACATTTGCTGTTATATATACTTTGTCCTTGTCATGACGCTGCAGAATATGAAAATCGGTAATTCTTGCACTATCTAATACAAGCAATTCAATATCTTTCCAAATCCCCGCATCTGGGAGTCTTGGTCCCCAGTCCCATCCCATCATGCAATGCGCTTTTCTAATATGTCCTGCGCCATGTGAACAATGGTATGGTTCGTATAAATTTTCTTCTTTTACTTTTTCCGTAATATAAGGAATCGGTGGATAGAAAACAATGCAAATTGTATTTTCTCCAGCTTTCAACACGTCTGTTACGTCAAATTCATAAGTGCGGTGCATATTGTCTGTATATGCCACATGGACACCGTTGATATAGATATCACACAAAGTATCCAGTCCGTTACAACGCAAAAGTACTTTATCGCCTGTAGGTGTGAACTCAAAGGTTCTGGAAAACTCAAATTCATTTTCCATTAATTTATATGCTTCTATTTCATTCTGGCGATAAAATGGATCTTCCATTAGATTGTTATTCAACAGAAACGAATACACTGACCCCGGCACTGTCCCCTTACACACAAAACCTGCGCCAGTCATCTCCCAAATACCGTTTAAACATAATCTAGTCATCATCCACCCCCTGGATTAAATAAATCAGTGATACTTTCTAAAAAAAACCTTATTCCAACATGCCCAAACATTTCCATATCAAATATGTTTTTCCGTCAACTTGACGAATTTTTCTTCGGATTTTGCAAAAAATGCACATGTTTCTCATTTTCTTTAATTATACAATCTTTCAAAACCATTTGTATATTCTAAAAATATGGTGTACAATTAAGAAAATCTGTGATTTGGAGGTTTTTGGAGTGATGAATGATTTGAAACCATTCGACAAAGGGTTTGATGAGAAATATGGATTTGTCTGCTTTAAGCAGGTGTTTCCGGCCGGAAGAACTTTTCCCTTGCATTGGCATGATTTTATCGAATTTGAGTTTGTGGTTTCCGGAGAAGCAAAGCATATTCTAAACGACGAAGAATACTTCTTAGAACGCGGAAGCGCACACGTTCTGAATTATTGCGATATTCACGAGTTGTCAATACTAGAAGACATTGTATTATATTGTATTCACTTTGATATAAGTATGTTGGATCCGAAGGTTCTTCAGTTTCTCCAATATAGGAACTTTCATTGCAAGTTCGATGAAGCGGAAACTGTAAAGATTACGGAGCTTATTCTTGAATTGATAGCTGAAAAAGAAGCAACGGACGCATTGCGCAATATTATGATTAAAAATCTCATTAATGAATTGGTGATTGCCGTAATTCGAAAGACTTCCTCTACACAAATCGAGCCTGCTCCGCTACCGATTCAGCGAGCAGTTGCTTATCTGAATGAACATTTTGCCGAAAAAGTTACGTTAGAAAAAATGGCAAAGGACCTATCCTTCTCTGCTAATTATATTGGCAGATTGTTTAAAAGCCAAATGAAATGTAGTTTTAATGATTATTTAAACACTCTGCGGTTAAAGCATGCTTGTCATTTGCTAAATTCTACCGACATGTCGGTAAAAGAAATTGCACATGCATCCGGATATAGTTCAACCGAATACTTTATGTATGCATTCAAGAATAAAATGATGATGACTCCAGGCGATTATCGCAACAGAAAGATACAGTAACTAAGAATGGGTACTACGACTTTTGTTGTCGTAGCATCCATTTTAAAATTCAATTTGATACATTGCAAACATATCTAACGAAGCAACTGTAAAGGTAACTTCTTCCTTTTCATATCGGAAAGGAACCTCTTTCTTCTCAGGAAGCACGATAACTGCACTTGGTTTTTCACTGCATTTAACAGAAACCTGAAAATCTTCTACTTTTCTTGCCTTCTCATGCTCATTTAACAGAACTGCGCATATCTGAATTCCTTTTTCCTCTTGAAAGCCTGTAACCTCCACGTCATAAGGCGCATCAGAACGAATCGTTTGCTCCAGATTCAGTTCTTGTTTCAAGAGCTCGTGGAACAGATTTTTATATGCCGTTTTCTGCATCGTTTCTATCGGAAAGGCAGACCAAAGCACCTTTCCTTTTCCATAAGTTGTCACCGCCATTGCCGGTATCTCGGTCGGAATGCCCGGCGGATTGGAGTGGATGGATGCAAAATCAATCACATCCTGCGGTGTATATGGTAAGGTTATCCTTGCAATGACATTCTCTTCCTTAATACCGGAAAGTTTCGGTGCAAAACTATCAAAATGCAACGGATATTTTTTATTAAATCTACCAAACGCACTAAGTGCTCTGTCTTCCGGTGCAATATACACGATCGTTTCCCTTGTCCGTCCCTCATACTCGGCTCCGAAAAATTCTTGCAAGAGCGCCATATTCTCTACACCACTGATGTAAAGATTTCCGCCATTTTTTACATACTCTATAAAGCGTGCATTTTCTTTGTCATCCTGCTGAATAAGCATTGGTGCTACAAATGTTTGAAATCTCGAAATATCACAACCGGTACCTACAACACCATAGCACACATGCTTTTGTAAAAATGTTTCTCCTGCTACCACTGCACTCAAATGATTCGTGTATTGGTATTTGCTGATATCTTTATTGAGAGAATAAAAGATTCCCACATCTTCGATTGGTTTTCCTTTGTCCATGTAAGGCTCATATGGAATCTGTTTTTCGAACACTTTTCCAATCTGATCATAAACCCTCGCATCCAAGGTGCCTACCGGGTCTATGGCGTCAATAATCATCATTGCTCCATGATTTGCAACCGTCAGGAACATCTCGCTGGACATCATATCCTCTGACTTTAACGTCGTATGCACATACAAGCTCGGGTCACATCTGCTGGTCATATATTCAAATGGCTGGTTCTTTGTGACGCTTCTGTAATATTTACATGCAAAACTGTGGCTGTAAGCATTTAAGTACAAATCACCGCCGGTATAATCGGAATAATCACAAACGCCTGTATCAATAATCATCCCCGAAGGTGTCATGGAAGCAGAATAGTTGTGCTCAACCGTAATATTCGGCGCGAGTCTTTTGGTCTCATCAGTTAAGAATTTAGCAAATTCTCCCATCCACTCTTTCAGCTTCTGGTCATACTCATGCCAGTTTGCATCCCCTTTGACCGGTCTTGGTTTTCCGGCTTCTGTTTCTGCTTCCCAACGTTTTCTACATTCCTCGCAGTAACATGGGTGAGTCCAAAACAGCATGTCATAAAACATACCATCCACATCGAAGTATTCCAACATTTCCCGAATTTGCTCTTTTACAAATTCGCGATATTCCATGTTATTCGGACAGCAATATCCATATCGGTTTAATCCTTGGGAACCAAAGCTTAAATGCTGCTCTACGGCCTCCACTCTTTCTGATTTCCCGTCCTGATTCAAAGCACGCCAATTAGGATGTCTATCATGCTCATAGTTGTTATAAATCACACTATAATAACCGACAACCGCGATTCCCGCTTCATGGCACAAATCCACCACTCGCTTCATCATGTCTTCTTTGCCGACAAAAGCATTATGCATTTTGCCTACCTTGGTAGGAAAATAGCATAAACCAACATGAGATTGGAAATAAAGCATCGCACTTTGTACCTTCGCGCGTTTCAAATTCTCAACATATTCTTCCGGATTAAATTCCGAAAGAAATTCGTCGCTCCAATCTTCGATATGCATATCTACAAGATTTCTTCTATAGCTGTTTTTATACCATCCTGGTTTCATAACTCTTGTCCTCTTCGACTTATTCCAACTCTAATTCCGGATTTTCTGCAAAATGCTTAAGCATAACAATCGGTTCCGTTGCAGAAGTATTTGTAATAACGATACCCTCTTTAGCAGCCTTTTCCGTTACAAAGAATTCATCGTTTGTAAGTTCGCCGTAGCGGATGAGTGTCGGAGTCTCAATATCCCAAACACCAAATTTTCCTTTCCCTTGCAACAAGATGAAGCCATACGCTGCAGCATCTTTAATTGTAACCGTCTTGCCAGGCTGAATCGTAAGTCTCTTCGCACTTACTTCTTTACATTTATAGCAAATCCACTCTTCTGTGTAATCTTCATTCTCTGTAATTACCTTTGGAGCCATAAATCTGTTCTTATGGAAATCAGGGTCAACGTTTTTATCCCAATCAATAACATCAACTAAATAATCGAAGTTGCCTTTCTCCTCTTCCGGACAGTTCTTCCAAAGCAAATCAGACGGCACTGCATGCTCATAGTAAAGAACTGACTGATACATCGCGTAAACATCACTCGCAAACTGTGGTTCATATGTACAAAGACTTGCCGGCGCATGAAGTACCCCCGGTGGCACATCCCAACCTGTATCCAGTGTAATCTTATATGCCTGAGACAAATCCAACAATTTGTTGTCGCCCTTTGTGAAGTTCTCAAGACATTCTTTTACTTGTTCTTTTGTAGTCTCCGGATTCAATCCAAAGAAAGTAAACGGAAATTCTCCGCCGTGATTGTTACATTGAGATGGGAAGAAATACATCTCCGGTTTGCCGTCTGCTCCTACTCTCTTAGCATGCTCATCTCTGTGGTGAATGTGATGAGGAAGTGGTCCTAAGTTGTCAAAGAATTTAGAGAACATTGGCCATTTGTGATATTTGTTCCAAAGTTCATCACCAATAATCTCACCCTTTAATTCATCGACAGCATCACGAAGTAACACTCTCTCTGTGCCGTCAGCTGATACGATGTAGCTTAGACCTTCATCAGCCGGAGTTGCCGGACCGTTTTCAGCCCATGTGGTAGATGCAAACCAACGCTCATCAATTCCGCCTCGTTCCAATCCTAAGACATAATAATCGTCCGGATGAAGCTTAATACGTTTTCCCGGTCTGCAAAATGAACGCGGTACCCAAGTTGGTGCAAGACGAAGTACGCCCTTGCCTTCTTCTAATAATTTCTTTGCTACTGACATGATAAAATCCTCCGTTCTTAATAGCACTTTTTCTTGATTATATCACTCACTTTTGTTACTATTATAGAAATAATCAACGACATTTTAGCATTTTTCAACATTTGATAATGAAGGGGGATTTTACGTGGAATTTCAGAAAAAACATGAACTGTTAAAACTGGTTAAAAACTTCGGCACCATTAGCAATGCTACCATTGCCATATTTGATGTGAATCGCAACCTTCTGGCATCCTATCCGGATTCCTCCGCGCCTTTCTGCAATGCGATACGTAAAAACAACGTAATAAACGAACGTTGTAACGATTGCGATATCATGGGCTTTTCAAAATGTTATGCTTCCAAAAAACCATACCTGTATCACTGCCATATGGGTCTAGTGGAAATTGCCTCCCCAATCATGTACGGCGAAACACTCATTGGATATATCTTAATCGGCCAGTTTGCAGATAATCCGGACAAGGAACAAATCCGCAAAAACATCATGAAGGCAGCAAAGCAAAATGGGTTTTCCGCTACAGAACCCCTGAAAGAATTAGAACACATTGTGTGCCTGGACGGCGGATATACAGATGCCCTGACACAGCTCATCGAAATGTGCGCCAACTACATCTGGCTTAACAACATTATTGAGCTTAACAGTTCCAATTTGGGGCAGGAAATCAGACTCTATATTGCCACACACCTTACTGAAGACCTGTCTGTAGATACCATTTGCTCAAAATATAGCATTTCGCCGAGTGGTTTGTACCAGTTGTTCAAAAAAGTGTACGGCTGCGGTGTTGTCAAAGTAATACGCGAAGAACGTATAAAAAGAGCCAAGGAATTGCTCCTTGACTCTAAATTATCTATCAGTGATGTGGCCTCTCAGGTTGGAATACTGGATGCCAATTACTTTGCGCGTACGTTTAAAGCGGAAACCGGGATGACTCCGAGGGAGTATCGTGGGTGATGTTTATAATTATAGACGTTAAGATTTCTGTTCATATAAAAACTGCTCCACATTCAAATACTGCACATTGTACACAGTCTTGTTTTCTCCACGATATAGCACATACTTGCCTGTAATCATACCAAATTTTGCTTCTACGATTTTACACTTTTCAGCATCTCTCAGGTAACGCGTCTGCCTTTCTACAATTTCCGCACTATGTTTAATCTCATAAAGACGGCAAGTATGCTTACTCTTATCGTAAATCACCATATCATATTCGCCGCCTTGATCAAACTTAAATTTAAAAACTTCTTCATTGCGAGAAGCAGATTTATAGGTTTCAAGCAGAACGATATCCTCGAGCATTCGGCCTTTTACATCATCCAGAATCTTGGCAACTATATACTCCTTATCCATTTCGGACACAGAACGAAAATACTGATCTTGCATGAGTGAATAGACAAGTGCCTTTGCAATAGAATATCGCATACCAGGCTGAGCGAATACAGTGTGTTCTGCTTGTTTGCCACTTTCATATCGTTCAGAGCAGTCAACAATCAAATCCAACATCAAAAGATATTTTTTAACCTTGTCGATATGTTCCTCAGTAACCTCGATGGCAGTTTCGCTTTTTTCCTTTACATCGATTATCGACTTTAATCGTTCCACAACCTTGTTTTCGTCAATGTCGTAAAGAACGGTGGCGCACTCTGCAGGATAATCATGGAGGAGAAGTTCCTTCGCTGAGCCCAAATCGTGAGATTTAAATTCCTCTTGTACCACACGAAGCAAAAAACGATGATTCATATTCTCCACAATGCGGTTAATCACATTTGTCAGTTCGCCCTTGTCGTAGAGTTCACGTAATTGGTTGAAATATTCACCATAATGATCATTTTTAAGAGTATGCTGAATATTGCGACTAATAGCACTGTCAATATATTTTCTTGTACTCTCATCATCGCGAAAGGATGCCTCATCAAATACCGCCTCAGGATCATCAAAGCTCATATTCTCCATTTTCAACGTCCCACCATATTCGATATAACGGTCAATAGAACGGATATTCAAAAGTCGTGCATACTCTCTGAAAGGAATAAAGGAAGTATGAATCATAACGCTGCGGTCATAAAGTTCATCACGATTTGCCATAGCAAACCCCAAAGAGTCAGTACCGGAAACAATAATCTTCATTCCCATCATACTAAACACATCAGAGAGAATGGCTGCTGTGTTAATGAAATCCTCCATCAGCGTAATCTCATCGATAAACACATACTTATAGTTGCTTTTAAAAAGCCGGTTAAGGTCCTTGGTCAACATCGACATATTATCCGTAATCTGAATTTTGATATAGGCAGTCTGCTCCACAGGAAGTTCGCCCATCATCTGAAACAAAAGAGTAGTTTTACCTGTTCGGCGCAAACCATACAGAATGCAGATTTTGCCGTCGTAGTCCGCCTCCACGAATTTTTTCAATTTCTTATAACAATCTCTTTTTTTGTACTTTGCAACTCTCTTAGAAAATGCCTGCAGGCCAATACCTGTCACAACATTGGTATGAAATTCTTCGCTTGCCACAACGGGCGCAGCAACAGGCATACCGTTTTGATAGGCTTGCAACCTCTTGTAGATCGCATTGTATTTGGCAGTCTTCGCCTTCTTGGCATCATTTTCATAGTTTTGATAATTTCTTGTGGTCATACCGAGAAATCTGGCACACTCAGCTTGATTCATGCCCCTCGATATGCGTAACTCTTTCAGCGTCATTGTAATCACCTCGCTTATAGTATACCACAAAACACGAAAAATACAATGTTTTTACATGTATTTTTCGTGTTTCTTTCGTGTTTTGTTCGTGTTTGTGCATCTTCTGCACAATGTTTATAATATCCTTTTCTGAATAATGTTTATAATCATTGACATAATGTCGTGAATTGTTTATAATTATAAACATTAAGGAGTGATTGGGATGAACAAAAAGAATAAAACATCATATAACATATTACCAAGAACAGAGGAAATACTAAAAACAATGGGCGAACAGATTAAACTTGCAAGACTTCGCCGCAATTTATCTGCAGAATTAGTGGCGGAACGTGCCGGAATAAGCAGGGCTTCTCTTTGGAATGTTGAGAAAGGTAGTCCATCCGTTGCTATTGGTATATACGCTTCTGTCTTGCATGCCCTAAACAATATGGACAGCGACTTGCTGCTCATAGCAAAAGATGACGCTATGGGAAGAAAAATGCAAGACCTGAACCTGATAACCAGAAAAAGAGCACCGCGGAAGGAGGGTTAATATATGTCCACAAATCAAAAAACCATACTTGTATATGATGATTTTAGTAATAGCATGCCTGTCCTACTCGGCAAACTGTATGTAGATACGATAAAGGGTGGCGAAAATTATTCTTTTGAATACGACAGCAATTGGCTCAAAAATACACAATTGTCCGTTTCTCTTGATCCGGCGCTTATTTCCTACGGGGGAAGACAATTTCCAACTGCAAATTCCATCTTTGGAATCTTTGCCGATGCCTCTCCGGATCGTTGGGGACGATTATTGATGACAAAAAAAGAGCGAAAACTTGCCGATAGAGAATCTCGCAAACCACGAAAACTGAATAACAGCGACTTTCTGCTCGGTGTATATGACGAATCCCGCATGGGAGGAATTCGATTTAAATTAGAAGAACAAGGAGAATTTCTGTCAAGCGACAAAGAAACTGCCGCCCCGCCTTGGGCAACTCTCCGCACACTAGAGGAAGCTTCAAGACAATTTGAAAATGACGAAACAGGACTAGATGAAAAATGGCTGAACCAGTTACTTAGACCTGGTTCTTCCCTTGGCGGCGCACGTCCAAAAGCCACTGTCGTTGATACAAAAGGACAATTATGGATTGCAAAATTCCCGTCAAAAAATGATGAAAACAATACTGGTGCTTGGGAAAAAGTTGTACACGACTTAGCTCGCATGTGCGGCCTGAATGTACCGGAATCTAGACTCGAAACATTTTCTAAACTCGGCAGTACATTTCTTGTAAAGCGCTTTGACCGAGATGGTAATAAACGTATCCACTTTGCATCTGCCATGACTTTACTCGGCAAAACTGACGGTGCATCCGCTGCAGATGGTTCAAGTTATTTAGATCTTGTGTCAATTATAAAATCCAGCGGTTGTAACCCAAAAGAAGATCTCATTGAACTGTGGAAACGCATTGTATTCAATATGGCGGTATCCAATACCGATGACCATCTACGAAACCACGCTTTTGTTTTAAAAAGAAACGGGTGGACACTCTCGCCACTTTATGATGTAAACCCGGTCCCTTACGGAGACGAATTATCTCTGAATGTCAATGAGGATGATAACCGTATTTCGATCCCATTGGCGATAGAAACCGCACACCGTTTCGGCATCGACGAGGATGTTGCTCAAGCAATGGCAAGCGAAATTATTGAAATAGTTGGGAACAATTGGGAAAAGCTAGCTCACAACTATCATATTTCTCGTGGCCAGATTGAAGATATGCGTCCTGCGTTTAGTGCGTGTTATGAATAAAGAAAAAGGTGTAAAGTCTTTTGTTAAATCATCAAGACTTTACACCTATTTTTTTACTCTAAATTATTCCTCTCCTCTTCCCGTTCAAATAATTGAAATTCCTTATAAATCTCACGACGTTCTGTTGCTCCTTTAACCATGTCGCCTACGTCAATTTTCGGCCTTGTTCCTTTTTGAATTCGAAGAAAATGTCTCGCACCGGCATAAACCCAGCCAATAGGCAATAGAACCGGCACTCTCTTTATAATGGGCATAGCAATTTTTGCCTTTTCATTCATAGTTCTGATAAGTTGCAGAAACAGATTTGTTTCATCTACAGATGCCTTATGCGAATTTGTGATTAACTTGGCTTGATTAATGCGATTACTATCCTTTACGCCAAAGTTGCCACCTTTAAAAATATCACACATCAGCATTTCTAAATAAGCCTCATCGGAAATACCACACCATTCTTTCTCAGACATTCCAAGATATCGAATAGATAGTTGAGTCAGGATCTGTGCAAACTTCCACATACCAATAGTCTTTAATTTCTCTTCGAACAACTTACAAAATTCTTCATCTGAAAATTTGTCAGCAAACACAGCCCAATCACACAAATGACGTAAACCGATACCTGTATTAATGAGATGATTTGATGTGTGAAGTAGCATAATTAATCCATGATGAAATGGTGATGGAACCAAACACTCACAATCTTGTATTGTACACGGGACAGCCTTCTCAAAGATGTCACTTAAATATTCCCTTGTTAATTCGCCTGCTTCGCTCTCCGGAATTCCACTTGGCGACCAATGCATTTCCCATATGGAACGGACACCGCCTTGCTCTCTATGATATGCAATATGACATTCATGCTCATTATTTTCCGTCGGAACAAAGCCAACTTCTTCTAAAGTCTTACCAGCTCGCTCTAAATCTGCTTTGTCCACAAGAAAATCCACATCGCCCATTGCACGAAGAAGTGCTTCCGGGTAATACATGGCAGAAGCCACGCCCTTCATTACCACATACGGAATATCATTTGCAGAAAGAAGCCGATGTAACTCTTGATGTTCATGTGTGACTCTTATATTGCTGGCAACTTTTTGAAAATATGTGCTTTCAAAATTCACATCAGACATTCCCAAATTCATCAAAGCAGAATGTGCCAAAGGAAACATTGCCTGCATGTTAGCTTCTTTATACAGTTGTTTTAAGTCCACATCAGTCAATTCTTGCTTGTCAAGTTCAGCGTAATCGCCAAACAAAGCCATTTGTATAATCTTTAACAACCGTTTTTCCACAACAGCGACCTCTCCTTTTATTTTATTTCTCCATCTAAATACGCATTTAAAATATTTTGTGGGGCGTCATAATAAAAACTACTATTATAGTCCTGAATTTTTTCACTCACAAACGAATTGTAAGCTTCGAACAATGCGTCAACTATATCAAGTTGCTTTTCTTTGTTTATGCCCAAAATCAATCTTTTGTATACCTTTCCAATATCCCAATGGCTCGGAATAGCATACTTTGCATTTATGATATTATCATAGTCACCCGTTGAGATGCGAGCAACTTGAATGAAATCATCACACACCCTGTCAAGATTATCGCTATGATATATGTCCGCCAGTTCATAAATCTTAGCCACGTTATCTCTCCCCAAAGTATTCACTACAAACGAACGATGGTTCTTAGTTTTTCGTGCAATATATTCAATTAAGCTACATGTAAAAAACAAATCGTTACTTTCTTTGCTTTCTCGTCCTATCACCTTTCCACTACCTCGCTTGCAACAAATTCTAAACACTCCAACGCCTTCTGCGTACAAAAATTAATCTGATGTGTAGGGTATTTGAAACGCGCCAAAACCCAAAACTGTTCTCTTGTGATAATACCATCCATGTAATCTGCGATAAAATTATATATTTGATCGTTTGCCATAGCACCAATAACAATATCATAATCATGCGTTTTCCCATGCCTGCAATCAATGATAAAATCTAACCATTCTTCCGTCATATCTTTAAATTCTAGGATTTTTAACGTTTGATCCATCCGCACAGTGTAACTATTTACGGTCGGAGTATCGTATCGTTTCGCCCAACGTTCAGCTTGTTCACGAATAATCGTACAATAAAACCCCGTTCCGAAATCTTTGGTGTTCCGTCCTTCAATTATCTTTGGTTCTTGTACGGTCGCATAGCTACCGTGATATACCATCATTTTACCCATATGACACCACCTTTTCTCCAACAATCAGGGCCGGTATGCTTCATACCGGCCCCCAACATCCATTAACTATTATCTAGCTCTTTTTCTCTCGAAATAAACTGCTGTAAGAATTACCATTGCACTGATGAGAAGTAATACCATCCATGTGCTTGTAACAGCTGTATCATAAGTTTTTGGAGACTCTTTCTTCAATGTCTCGAGTTGTTTTTCAGCTGCTGTAATTGCACTATCGTCTACAAGAGTCTTCTCGTATTCTGTAAGTGCATCGTAGTTCTTTCTTGCTGCTGCAATTGCAGTTTCGTCGTTAAGAGTAATCTTATCTTTTGCCGGCAACTTGCTGATTTCGTCAATGACTGCTTGAGCGTTTGCAATCGTTGTAAGAAGTGCGTCGATACGTGCAACTTCTTCTTCCATTGCTGCAACTTCTTCATCAGTTAAGTTTCCTGCGTCTGCTTCGATAGATTCTTCCAAAGCGTCTTTCGCTTCTACTAATGCATCTTTGTTTTCAAGAACAACGTTCTCAGAAGTAATTTCACTTGCTGCAGTTGTAAGTTCTTCAATGGTAAGTGCAACTTCCAAAATCTTTTCAGCCAATGCGCCACAATTAAGTGCTGCTGCTTCAATCTCGTCAAGTTCCTCATCTGTAGCATCCTCCAGGTCTAATGATGCTAAGATATCTGTAACTTCCACGATTGCCTCTAAATCAGCTGAAGTTACATTGTCCGTTGTAAGTTCAGCGATTGGCTCAAGGATACTAGCAATTGTCTTCATGTATACAGTATATACTGTTTCATTACCAGCTTTATCTGCAGCTGTAATTGTGTAAACCATCTCAACATTACCAGCAAGAACATCTGTGTCATCTGCATTTGCAGTTGCCATTACGTCGCCTTGTGCAATCACTAAGCTTTCGTAGTTCGTATCTGTAATTTCGATCATCTGGCTTACATAATATGTTGCGCCATCTTCAACACCTTCAATAACAGGTGCTGTAAGGTCAAATGTTGCACCGTTTGATGCGAAGCATGTAATGTTACCTGCATTGTCGATTACTTTTACATAAACAACTGCTGTAGCTTCATCTTCTGCTTCGATAGCGAAGTTGTTGTACTCTGTCCAATCAGAAATAGCAGCCACTTCGTCTTCCGCAAGAATTGCATCTGTCAAATAGTAGTATACTTTATTCACTCCACTAAGAGCATCTTCTGCTGTGATAACAACGTCAATGTTCTTGTTGAAGAATAAACCAAATGTAATCTCGTTAATGAATTTCTTCACTGAGTTTTCATTAAATACGATATCAAATGTTTCCGGAGCAGTTTTGTCAATCTTGTAGCTTTCTGTCACCGCTACTGAGATAGCTCCTGTAGCATTCTCTTTTACATAGAAAGTTACGCTTCCGTTTGCAGTTTCATCTGCGTATGCAAGGTCTTGGCTCCATGTGCCTTCAGCAGTATCTGTTAATGAAACTGAATGTCCACTAGTCGCACTGATAACAAAATCTTCGTTAATCCAACCATTAGAAGTCACTGTATAATCTGTGCCTTGAGCTGCAGAATAATTGTTGTAAATGTTTGCTGTAATTCCTGTTGGTTGAATTAAGTTGTAGTTGCCAGCGTTTGCACCGCTGATTGTAAACTCTGTAAAGCTAATTGCAATACCATCTGCAACTCTTACGCTGTTAAATGTAGCAACACCGTTTGTCAATTGAATTGCTCCATTATCTGATGGCACTAAACCTTTTAACGAAGCAGAAGCGATTGTAGCTGTATTCAAACCATCGTATTGTTTGTCAGATACAACAACTTCAATATATAAGTCTTCTTGTAAAATATTTGCTGTTGCATTTGCAGGTTGTGCAGCTAATATATAGTTTGCATTGTCTATTGTAAAGCTTGCAAATGTAACCACTTTGTTGTTTCCAACATTGGCATTGTCAAATGTTGCTGTTCCGTTTATAAGAGTAACCGAATCAGAACCATAAACATCATCAAATCCGTAGCTTTCAACTTCTGCTACATTTGTACCATCATATGTCTTATCTGCAATTGTAACTGTTGCGATAATTGCTTTTTGTGAAATATTTGCTGTTGCGTTTGCAGGTTGCGATGCAAGCTTGTAGTTTGCATTATCTAATTCCCAATTTGCAAATACAACTGTTTTGTTATTTCCTGCATTCTTATCTGTAAAGTTTGCTGTTCCGTTTATAAGAGCAACTGTTTCTCCAGAAACAACATTATCAAATGTATATCCGCTAACTGTTGCTGTAGTCGAAGCATCATATGTCTTATCTGCAACTGTTACTGTTGCAACAAGTGTTCTTTGCTCGATGTTTGCTTTCACACTTGATGGTTGTAATACAAGTTTGTAATTTGCATTATCCAATGCCCAGTTTTCAAATACAACTGTTTTGTCATTTCCGGCATTCTTGTCTGTGAACTTAGCAGTACCGCCTACTGCATTAACAGTCTCACCATTCACAACGCCTAACACTTTGATTTCTTTTACTTCTGCAACATCGGTGCCATCGTATACTTTGTCATTTACTGTAATTACAACAATAACTTCTTTTTGGTTGATGTTAATTGCTGCATCAACAGGTTGTGCAACTAAGATATAGTTATCGTTATCTACTGTGTATCCGGCAAAAGAAACAACTAAACCGTTGCCTACCGCAGCTTGTGAAATAGTTGCTGTACCACCAACAAGATTTACAGTATCTCCATCTACTACATCACTAAATTGTACATCATCAATTTCTGCTGTGTTCTTACCATCGTAATCTTTATCTTTCACGGTAACAATTGCTGTAAGTTCTCTCTGAGCAATCTCAAAATCTTTTGTTGTAGAAATTGCATAGTAGTTGCCGTCAGATGCAACTGATACACGTACTACATATTCGCCTGCATCAACAGGTTTTGTTGTTGTATAAGTATCATCTGAAGCACCTTGTTCTTTATATTCTACAGTTACTGTACCTGTACCATTCTTTGTATAAGTAACATCTGCAACTGCATCGCCATCGTATGTTTTGCTGATGTCATTTGTAATAGCAAGAGTATCTGTAGCAATCTTGATTTCAAATGTTTGTTTCGCTGTAGCACCTTCATATGTAATTGTTCCATATGCTTCATTCGATGCATTTGTGTTGTTCTGATATGCAACGCTCAAATCTTTTGAGCCAGCCCATGTGTCAGAATATGTTACATATAAAGGTTCGAAAGCCGAACCTGTGTAAGTTGTATCGATAGAGGTATCTACGTTCAAAGTTGCTGTTGCAGAGTGTGTACATGCTACATTCTCTGATGTCAGATTTGAACATGATTCTGTAATCACATTTCCTTCTGCTGTGTATGTATAAACATGCGTTGTAACAGCAGTTTTTTCAGTGTTGGAATATTCGTATACATAACTAGCATCTGTACATCCACCAATTTGGTTCTTGTAAACAGTTCCACCTGTGAACATTGGTACAGCATCTACTGTAGAACCATTGTCAAGGTTCTGGAACCACACGTTTGTTCCAAGTGCTGTATTCATGAGGTATGTAACTTCACCGGAAGTGAAAGCACTGGTTTCAGCTGCAATAATGTTTGTATATGCCGAAGAACTACCCACAACAGTTTTCTCTGAATCATAATAACAATCTGATACAGAAGCAGTGTTTTTCCCGCAAATAGCATCAACATTGCCAGAACCACTTACGGCACCTGCATTATATGAATATTGAAGAACAGAATTGTTTCGATTGATTCCACAAATGCCACCAATAACTGATTGAGCAGAACTAACCTCTCCGATATTATAACAATATTCTATCCTATTGTTTTCATTATAGCCGCATACACCACCAGTATTTTTACCGTTATTCAATACTATGCCTGCGTTGTATGAATACGCCACAGTTCCGTTTGCTACATATCCACACACACCCCCTGCAATGCCATCTGCGCCACACGTCACTGTCCCTAAATTATAGCACTTGGAAATTGTTGACACTGAGTTGTGTCCACATACACCGCCAATATTTTTTGTCCCCTTAATTGTACTGTTACTATAACAATTTCTAACGGTAGCATTATTAGTTTTTCCAACCACAGCCCCAACACGTTGAACTGCTGATATATATGAATTGATAACACCAACGTTTTCTACCGTACCACCATTGACATACCCAAACAAACCAACGTCGCTTTGAGTCTCGCTATAGTAATATAATCCGCTTATTGTATAACCCTCTCCATTAAACGTACCCGTATACTGCTTACTAGTTGGACGCCATTCAATCCAACTTTCCGCTTTGTTTCCATTGCAGCCAGCTACATCACCAGTATTTACAACAATATCGTTCGTTAAAACTGCATTCAGGTCAGATTGACCTGCCGCCAGTTGGTCCATAAACCAGTACAACTGTCCAGCATTACCAATTTCATAGTAACTATCATCATTCAAATCTGTTGCGGCTTGATACCCGCTCTTACAAATACAAAATCCATTATCATATTGTGTGTTACATGTCTCACAAGTCTCTATGCTCGCTTCGACTTCTGACATCGCATACGGTAGTACCCCGACAGTCAGCACCAACGCCAAAAACAGACTGATAATTTTTTTTGCCCCTTTTGTCTTCTTTAACATAATTACCTCTCCTTCTGTAGAAAACAATTTTAATCCAAAAATTAATCCCCCACATTATCTCTTCTACTCTGTTCAGTATACTCTTTTCATCAAAATTTAGCAAGTATTTCTCATTGTTTATTATATTTAATTAGCATGATTGGTTGTAATTTAATACATAGTGTATATATACCAAGGCCGATAATTGAACCAAACACATTATTAATTATATCATCCGCCTCAAAATACCCCAACCTTGCGATTCCCTGAATAATTTCTATTAGCGAA
The DNA here is from genome assembly GCA_045632945.1 of Faecalimonas sp. GTDB lineage: Bacteria > Bacillota > Clostridia > Lachnospirales > Lachnospiraceae > Faecalimonas. Next base: position 41,250 of record JAZQXU010000019.1, read on the forward strand.
GAAATGCAAAATACCAAAAACAACACACGTCTTTTCTTTTTAAACATCGAAAAACATGTTGGAAGCAAAATTCCTATGGGGATATACATAAAAATGTTGACTAAAATTTGTAATATCAGTTCCACATCAGCCGTTCTCAACGCTATAATATGTGATGACAGCGGACGAAACTCAAATCGATATTCTCGTTTAACACTCCTCCCGAACAAAGTCATTACATAAATAAAGGCACCATTAAAATTTAACGTCATATATTTCCAATCATTTTTAAGATAAAACTTGTCTTGCTTTTTTGAATGAATTCTTCTAACTAATTGTATTATGTGCCACGACAATCCTGAAAACACAATTGTCCATATCAACTCATCAACATTGGCTTTCAAATATCCTAACATTTTAAATTACCTCATCGCTATTCTTTTCTTCGCTTGATTCATAGAATGATTTGCAATATTTCAACACTTGTAACTTCATATGCTGCGAAATTTTTCCAACCAATACTTTCATTTTAAGCATCTCGAATAATTTGATTCTTATAATGTCTATTAATGAACAAATTAGCAGTACAACAATAGATGTCCCTAGCACACATAATAGAAAGAAAATTGGGGGGTGCTCTATGTAATTTGAAAATCTATTCCCCATAATACGTTCCCAAATCAAAGGATGTGTATGAATTAAATAAACACCAAATGATGCTGGTGCGAAAACCGAAACAAACTTTTTGAATGCTTTTTTAATTTCAATTTGTGAAAACCAAATCAATAACATAATTGCTGATAATAATATAGTAGGTGATACATAACTCACAAGAAATGATCCGTCTATTACTTTCCCAAACACCTCACTTGTAAACAACTCAATTACAAACTTAAATAACCACGTTAACACAATACATCCAAAATAAATTCCCATACAAAATTTTTTACTCTTATTTTTTGCTATATCGTATTTCTTTATATACGCACCTATTATATATAAGGCGGCCAACCACAGCGGACTGTACCCCGCCTTTGTATAAAACAAATCATGTTGAAAGATTGTCGGCAAGACACAGAACAAAAACCCAATGGTAGCAATTAATTTTTTTGTTTGTCTTTTGTCAAGTTTGTCAACTAAAATCCCCAAAAAAGGTATAAAGAAAAATACACAAAAATATGCGGTAAAATACCAATACTGCTTAAATGCAAAAGGAAACAGTGCTTTGACAAAATCTTTGACACCGATCACTGATGGACAAACAACGGCAAATAGAGTTGTGATAATTGTCGTATAAAATATCACTTGTAAATATAATTTAAGAATGTTTTGATACTTAAATTTTCTGGCGTATCCTATATAACCCGAAATCAACGCATAACAATTGACGGCGCAATATGATCCTATTTCCAAGAACCATGCTATCTCGTAATTTATAGTTAGTGGAGAACTTGCGGATATAATGCCACCTTGCCCCAATATGTGAAGCATTACAACAAAATACGTGGAGACTATCTTTAACAAATCAACTCCCCAATTATGTTTGCCCACATCTACAGCATTTTTTCTGTTAGAGTTCACTGATTTCATTATTCTTTCTCCTGGCTTTAAAAAAACTTTGATTAACATACTCCTTGGCTATTTTACATGACTTTAAATTAGTAATCGTATTTACAACGAAGAAAATCAACAAAACTAATATACAGCATGCAGCAGCACTTATGATTAAAACTATATAATTATCAACAGGAATAGAAAAAAGCGAAGAAAGATAGCACAGAGCAAGCATCAAAATCGCGTTAATTATCCATTTTTTATATGTATACCAAACACCTCTTCCAAGTATGATTTTGTTTGCATATAGCACCATGGCGTTTGCACGAAACAACAATGCAAGTATTGTTCCTGTTAATGCACCATAGATGCCTAATCCCCAAAGGTTTTGAAAAAGAATAATACACATTACGGAAGATACTAAATTAATTATTGTTTCCACAAGTGCATGCCATCTTGTTTGTTTAAAATGACCCGCATAATTAATAAGACTTCCGCAACTCGAGCGAGCACTCACTAACGCTTTATAAATAACAAACAAGACTGGCAAAAGACCCAAAAGATAATTTGTATCTTCGATACCTGCCGTATATAATTTCATAAATGGGATCAAAAATATATATGTCACAGTGTACAACGAAAATGAGAATGCCATATAGTAACTCTCATAACAATCAAAAAGCTGATCGTGTCTTTTCCTCTGGCTATTAAATAATTGCCCTAATCTGTAAGTGAAGCCATTGTTAACATTCTGAATGGTGGTCGCTATCATCTCAACAAACGTATTATATAAAACGTATACGCTTACCACTTTGAGATCCTGCAATAACATAGTAAGTAAGAGAACATCTGCATGATTAAATAGCATCCATGAAATTTCATGCAATACGACCGACTCTTTTTGCGAAATTGCTTGATTGTTAGGTTCTGCCTTAATATCCAACCAAGCATAATGTCTTTTAATATATATCACATAAAAAATCACTTGCCCAATAACGAGTAGTAATTGTGCTATTTGTAACCAAATGACAGAAAATCCACATGCAATTAAAACCAGTTTAATCACACTGGTAAGTACATGCACAATGGTTGAAATATTACTAAGGACATATTGCTTGCCTTCGGCTCGAAGCAACAACTTGTACTTCGCTTGAAAATAATAGCTAATAACACCGCAACAACCAACTATTAAAATAATCGCCACCTGAAGTAATTTAGACATTTCAGATTGAACGGTCACCGGATATAATATGGCCAGTACCACTACACCTATCATATAAAATCTAGCAGTCCTTTGATAAAATATATTGGTAGCAGACATAATTCCTGATATTGAAGCCTTGTCTTCTTTTCCTATCGGTCCATACAGTGCTTGAATGGTGGCGGAACCCACTCCCATTTCTAACAGTGTCAAGTATGAAAATATTTGATTGATTGAAGAAAGAAAACCATTAACTTCTGAACCATAACTCAAAAGAAATAGACGCGGTAAAAGCACACCTATAGCAATAGTAATCAATTGTCCTAGTAAGCCAAACACAATATTATAAATGCTCTTTTTTGCCGTTTTCATTCTAACACCTCTTTATTTACAATTCAAAACTTGATTTTTCTGGAAAGATCTGTTCCAACGCAGTATTTATTGTGTTCTTGATTATTTCAAAATTCTGTACATTTTTCGAATCATTGATACACAATATTTTTACTTTTTGTTCTTTAATTACTTTTTCAGCAAAGCGAACATTGTCATCATTAATTGAAATGAATTTTGCATATTTATCAAAATTTGCCGGATGAAAGTTTCCAGTTAAAATATTCCAAAATCTAAAAATGTATTGGTTAATATCTTCTGCACTCCTGAAACGATGACTGCAAGTCTCATCTAAATCCGTATATATTTTATCCCATACCTCACTCATTCGTTTTTTGTTTAAAGCGCTCGGAAAGTGCGGTGTAATAATACCGGAAAACACACTGTGTCGCTGCATACACAAATTATTAATTAGATATTTTCCATATATGGGATGAAACCATTTTTTAACATTTCCCTTGATCACTTTCTTCTTTCTAAAAAACGTATTTACAATTCCTGACATATTCAAAAGTATATGCTCGAAAGAATCTTTGCCACGAGAATACAACGGAAATTCAACTGCCATCTCTTTTGGTTGTCCATTCACAAAAAAATCCTTCTTTGTAAGAGGCTGCAGTATAAAGATATCATCATTAAAGTATACAAAATTGTCACTCAATGTGTTTATTCTATGAAGGTTTAACTCAATTGGATGAGAACTGAAAACTGGCAAATACTTTTCTGGTATGTAGTCCTTATGTTCTACAAGATGAATCTTAGGATTTGATATGTCAAGCCAATCTGGACATTGTCCACATGTAACAAGATAAATATTGTTTACCCATGGCGCAAACTTCTCAACACCTCTAAACCAGTATTTTAAATTATTCCAATTTCTGAACCGTTCTTGTGACATCCCATCTTCTGCAATCATGGACACGCTTTGTTTTCCTTTGTATTGTTGATACAGCTTTCTCCACTCTGAATCTGTATCATCAACCCATGTCATAACAAAATCTATGGGTATATCGTTATTATACTTTCGCATTATTATTTAACCATCCTATAAAATCAAAATCATCATAATATCTGTATCCACGTATGTTTTTGTATTTTAACATAATGCCCTTTACCATCATCCTTTTTCCAAGATTAATGTAATGGCTACATATTGTTTTCCTATAAGCATCTGTAGTTATAATAACCTTGTTATATGGCAACTTTAAGAACTTTTCTATTGTTTCTTTTGATGCAACCATATACGGATTTAAATCCAAAATAACATTCATGTTGTTTAAATCAACTCTTTTTGTTCTTCTTTTCCACAAAGATTGCGCTTCCTTAAATGAGGAATAATGTTGAAATCTAATTTCAATATTCCCCATCTCACTTACCAATTCGCCCACCGGAAATAATAGTTCACTTTCTTTTTCTACCAATTCGCATTTCATATAATGTTCAATGTTTTCCAGATATTGAACATAATCATCTGGATACATAGCACAATTAATCATAGGCGATTTACAAGGGAGTTGATAATTTTTCATCAAAACACCCGCAATACAATCGTTAGAAAATAAAGTTGGAGTCTGATTTTTTAGTTTTTTCAATTCCCTCTGACATTTTCGTTGCTCATTTTTTTTTGCAATATAGGTATATGGATGCCTTAGAATTTGCAAAAATTGAACTTTCCTTAATCTTTCTTTGATTCTTCCCATTCTAAAGCTATTCTCCTGCTAATCTCTGAATTTCTCGGGCTAGGTCCCCCACATTTCTAAAATTGTTAATTGTTTTCAAATCAAACTCAATTTTAAACTCCTCTTGAATTACAGCAACAAGTGTAATGTGTTCCAATGAATCCCACCCAATAATATCTTCTGCAATTGTGTCTTCATTAACTTGAATCTCTTCATCATCAAATACATCCCTAAAAATATCGTTAAGTTTTTCATAAATTTTCTTCATATCATATTTCTCCTACTTTCTAATTAACTTTAATTACAAAATTTTTATTTTTGTATTCTTCTATTGCTAGTTTCCATCTACTTTCTTCTTCCGTTCTTTCTATTAACTCAAACCCCATTTCGCCATAGAAATTACTGACCATGCCATTTTTTGCAGTAGGATAGTATATACCTACTATTTCGGTGGCACCCATATCTTTACTGAGACGGACAAACTCATCCATCATAGCATGTTCCATGTTCCTTTTTAAAACACGACAACTCATTAACCACAAGTCTATAAACACAGTGCTTCCTTCTAATCGTCCAATAGAAATCGCAACTATACCATTATCACCAAATTTATCCTCTAATCTTCCGTAAATACACAAATAATTATCTTGTTGAACTATACTTTCTATTTCAGACATGTTGTATCTCTTTGTTGTGAGATTAAATTGATTTGACTTGTTTACTAATTGTACAATACGCGGAAGAAACAAATCTGAAAATTTGCAAATTTCTCCTTTCATTTGAAGCGACATCAAAAAATCTGAATAATCAGTGAATTCATATTGCATCTTCTGCCTCAATGCATTTTCTTGATACATTTCACTTCTTCGAATGTCATCTTTAGAAATATTAACCATTTCAAAATATGCGTTCTTGTCAATAATTTTTATATATGAACCAATATCCTTTAATTGTGGAACTGCAACTCCTGATAAAGTTGTAGATACAATTTCTCTTTCGACTGGATTGTCATCCAAAAACACACAACTATCTATTCCCAATTGAAGTTCTTGAGCCGTTTCCACAATATTTGAATTTTTATTTTCCCAATTTGCCTTGATAACAGCAAATGATTCTGGTTTTAATACTCCCTCCGGATGATTCAATCCGGCCAAAGCATTTGTTATATCGTTCTTAGAGTTAACTGATAAAACAATACCATTCTTTTTTAATTCAGCTAAATAGTTCTGAAATTCCAAATATGCTTGTCCTTCATGTGTCTCTTTTCCTATTTCAATAGCATTAACGCCATCATCTCCGACTACACCGCCCCATAATGTGTTGTCAAGATCAACCGAAAGAAATTTTTTGTTTTTTCCATAAATTGCTTTAATAATTGATGACAAATTGAGCGCCAACAACGGAATTGCTTCAATACTCATTGCGTATTTATAATTGTACCAATCATTCAAGTTATGCCATTGTTCTAAACCAAAACTTGCTGAAAGGTAATGTATATCGTTTATATAAAAATTACTGTTGCTTTGAGCATAATCATATAACTTTTCATTAAGTTTTTCGATGAAACAATTTTTCCCTCGCCAGTCGTATGAATCCCTATTGCCTAGCAAACGATAAAATAACATTTCAAAATTATTTTGAATAATAGGGCATTGAAACTTCTTACGAAGTGCATTCCACATCCTCTCAAAATAATCATACTGATCATCTAGCAATTTCTTTGTATCATTTGCCAAAAAGTTAATATCTGGATACTCACTTATGTTTCTATTACTTGTATGTATATATATTAAATCCGGAGAAAAATTATCTAACACCGCATTTCCGAAGATAGCATCTTGCCAATACTGTGCATATTCTGACTGATAAAAATCAGCCTTAATATTATTCTTCAGCAAAAAAAGATTCAACATTTCAACGATATTATGGGTGGTAGAACCACCAAGAATAGCTATTTTAATTTCAATGGGTTGGCTCAATTGTTGTTCAAGTTCTTTTTTTAAGCGTCTCTTATAACGATAAAGCTGTGCCACATCAAAAGGATATTCTAACATTTGTACCATCTATTACTCCCCCTCTAAAAGCTTCTCTATGATGTTAACTGTATATTCGATATCAAACCCTGCATCTCGAATCACTTGGTCAAACGACTCCCTATGAACATTTGTAGGTAATTTCAAAATCTTCTCGGCCCATTTTTGTGCTCCTATTTCCAGATCAATATATGTGATTGAATTAGATATATTGGTGTTCTTCTCGATCGTATCTGAGCAAATACACTTTAAGCCTCCGCACTGAGCTTCAACTAATACGAATGGGAATCCTTCAAATAAGGAAGGCATAATCAGATAATCCGCCAAAGAATACAATTCGTTTACATCTGCGCAATTTCCTAACAAAAACACACAAGACCGTAAACCATATTCGTTTATTCTTTGCTGCAATTGCTGCATTAATGGTCCATTTCCGCAAAAGAACATTTTTGAAGTTGTATCTTTTTTATATATCTCATTAAAAACGTCGAGCGCAAACAGTGGGTTCTTTACCTCAGTAAGGCGTCCAACAAAGAGATACACGCGTGCGTCCTGTACTTCAAATTGTTTGCGTCTATTTTCTCGAACACACGCATCATATTTATATTTCTTTAAAGATATTCCATTCTTAATTTCACAATATGGATGTTTCCCAAACATAAAGTCCCCTGCGTTTTTGGAACACGCAAGCAAATCAGTCGCAACCCCTCTTACCTGAAATCTGTTACATGCTTGCGACAAACGATGTACAATATTGCGTTTTTTTGTGCTTGAAGAATTGTGAGCATGAAAAATTCTAATAGGTATGCCAACCCTTTTCGCAATCCTTAACACACTAAGATTGACAATATCACAATCATTGTAATATATTACGTCAAACTTTTCTTTAATTATTATCTGTTTCCATGCGTAATAATATTTCGCCGGATTACGTCTGCTTCTTGGAAGCTCCGAAAGAATTTCCCCTCCCAAAGCAATAATTTCATCATAATAAGCCATATTTTTTATGTAAGGAAAAAATAATTTGTATTTTTCTTTATTCAAGCAACGAAGTAAATTCAATATGTAGGTTTCAATTCCACCTACGCTATTAGTTATTCCAATCATTAATATTTTTTTCATAGATTCTCCCCATTGTAAATCGAAATTATCTCTAGACTTCATACAGTCTCATGAAACATTCAATAGTATGCTCAAGTTTAAAAGGACTTTCATTCACCAAATTAATTCTTTCCTGTTGAGACAAACGTGTTTTCTTTGAAACATTGAGGATGCAATTTTTCCATAATGCCACATCAGACAAAGGGCACACGCTAAGCAAACCTCCATTCATGTTCGCCTCTGGTTGAATTGCTTCTGAAACCACACACGGCAAAGCACTGGCTTGCGCTTCTAGCAAAACAATGCCTAGTCCCTCATATATTGACGGCATTATCAGCACATCGGCTGCCGCCATCAATTCTGGTATGTCTGTTCTTTGCCCCAGAATTTTTACTTTATCTTCTAATCGACAATGCCGTATGATTTTTTTTACCTTTTCCCCGTATTTACTGTTTCGACCTGCAAACACAAACTTACATTTTATATTCGCATCTACCATCATCTTTAAAACATCGACCGAAAACTTCTGATTTTTTTGTTGGTTGAAATTGCCTACTTGCAAAACCATTAGTTCATCTGTTCCTATGCCCTCTTTATTTCTTATCTGATTTCTGTCATGATTTTTGAGATACTCCGAAAAGTCTACCGCATTAGGAACATAAGAATATCTTGTTTCCATGTTTTTTTTGTTGAATCGGCATTTGCCAGCGTTCTCACTGCATGCGCAACACTTTGTAAGATAAATATTGGAAACGAATTTCACTAGTTTTTCATATATAATCAAAAGAATACTATTGTGGTTTTGGATTGTATTATGCGAATGCACTATACGGATGGGAATACCAAATTTTTTAGCAGCCAAAAGAGCATATACACAATTCACCCCAATATGCGTGTGTATTGCATCATACTTTTCTTGCGACAAAATATTTGTTACGTCTTTTGTGTGACGCCACAACATCAAGCCGCTAGGTTTACATACATTTATAATCCTTCCTCCCAAATTGACAATCTCTTGATCAAAAAATCCTTGTTCACCCTCATCATAAAATGTCAAAAAATCAAATTGAACTTTACTTCTATCAATATTCCTATACACATTCATCAATAGTTGTTCCGCACCGCCAACATTCATTTTCCCAACAACTTGAAGAACCCTTTTCATAATACATTCCTTTCACCTAATACAGGTTTTTGTTACTCCATACGCTAAAAATCCACTGGAAATTATTCATATCCCACGACTTTGACGTTTCATAATGCCAATATACGAAATAAAAAATTAACATAAGCGCAGTTAAAATAATTCGATTATTTCTTCGCATCTTTTTTAATACACAAGGATACATTAAGACAAGAAATATACTCGTGTATATATTAAATCGCGAAAAATACGCACTGTTCATAGCTGCAATAGAAACTGCTGCATTAAACAAAGATACATTAACGAAAAATCTCGTTTCGATATCCTCGTTAATCTTATTCAACCCCAATAATACTGGTATTACCAATGGTACACATTGGACAATAACTCTCACCCTGTTTACAGAACGTGTTGTATAATCTGTCAATGTAATAGTTTCATTCTTTAAAGTTCCCAACAACTCAAAAATACCATCGTAAGTATATAAGAGAAAAATTGCTATTGCTACGTAAAACAAAACCAACTTAAATGATGTCTTTTGCGTACAAAGAAAATAGATAAAAAACATCAAAATTGCTGTCACATGAAAACATGATGCGCAAAGAACAACCAATATCCATTTTTTTAAATCTCGATTTATAACATGATGATAACCTGTAAACAAAATGGCGGTTGCCATATATTGTCTGACTCCATTGAACGAGCCCGTAAATGCCCCAATAAAAATAAACAACAAACAACTCAGCAACAAATTATAACTGTTTTTTCCTATTGTATACACGAATAAAGCCATTGTTATCACAGCCGCAACCATAACAAAAAAACCATCAACATTCGGAAAGAATTTTTGATTTATCCATGCTATAAAAGCTGCTCCAGGCTCATCAAAAGGATTAATAAATAATCTATTTGCAATCCTAACTATATCTTCATATCTATAATAAGCCGTAAAATCAGCCCCCACATTATATCGAAATGTAGCTACAAATCCAAACACACAGAAAATAGCAAAAATATATCCTTTGCCATATGATATACGATTATTGCTAGGTCTCACTCTGTTTATATAATGAGTCTGTTTATACATCGCAATAGAAGAAATAACCGTGATAGTTAATATCACAACATAATATACAAGCATTATCCTATATTCCTTTATCTAAATTTACGCAAATACATATTTAAAAACACACCTGCCGGCACAGCAAGTGCAACTAGCAATTTATGATTGCATTCTTTGACAAAAATCTTTCTCCTCGCAAACAAACAACTACTTACATAATGAATGGAATGCCTCAAATAAAATTTTAGAGAAGCCCCTTTTAATGAAAGCATATACAATCTCCAATCTGCAAATGTATTTGGCGCTGATATATAGTGTTTCTTTTTGTTTTTTGAAAGACCATCTGTTTGATAATTCACGACAATCAGTGGTTTGTTAAGCAAAACATATTTATAATGTTCTGCAATCTGCAGATGTAAATATGTTGCGTTCATTGTTCTTTCATGTTCATAACGCGTAGCAGGCTTCGTTGCTTTATACAAATCGGTTCTAATAACTAAAGCTCGATCCTGTGCACTGCGTTTAATTTTTCCTGTCGTAAAATCTATTAAATCCACAATTTTCACATTCTGCGGAAAATAACCACCTAATATGTTACCATCTGAATAACAATCAAGTGCATACAATCCTGCATACTTCTCTTTGTCACACTCTTCCCACGTTGCTTCAATTAGCTCAACTGCATTCTCAACTGCGTAATCATCCGAATCAATACACATCGCCAATTCTGTTTCTAAGTGTCTAATTGCTTCTACATATCCAGACTGCAAACCACCGTTCTCTTTTTTGTAATATTCTATTTGAAATTCTTTACATTCTTTCATCCATTCCCGAACAACATCTTCTGTATTATCTGTAGAACCATCGTCAATAATCATCCAGATAAAATTCTTGCTAGTTTGATTTAACAAAGATGTATACAAATTTGGCAATAAGTCTTTTCTATTATAAGTAGGTGTAAATATTGTTAATAATTTACTCATTTTCTCATCCTCACAACTTTAGTTGGTATTCCAACATTGACCGAATATGGAAGAGTGTTTTTAGCCACAACAGCGCCAGCTCCAACAACACATCCTTCCCCAACTTCCACATTCATCAAAATAATAGCTTTACATCCAATCCACACATCATCATTTATTATAACTTTTCCTGTCACAACACCCTGCTCTTTGATTGGCACATCTACGCAATTAAATTTATGATTCGTAGATAATACGGATACGTCATGTGCTATGCTGACATCATTTCCTATAATTACCCCTCCATATGCTTCAATATACGTTCCAGTATTAATGGAAACATTATTGCCAATTTCCATATTACAAATATCATTCATTACTACATTATCAAAAATGGCAACATTGTCACCACATGATTTTGCCAAATTTTTAACAATACAGTATCGCTTCAAAAGTCCACCATAGCCAAGTAAATATTTAGAATGATTAAATTTTTTTTGTAGAGTTTTTTTTGAAAACAGGGAGTAATACCATATGCCAACATTAATAATTACCCTCATTTTTTTTGCTAAATCTCTTTTTCTCATGCTTGCTTCCTCGCACTATTCATCATAACATAATATCACATTTTAGTTCTATGTCGTCTTTAAAAAGACACAAGTATTTTTTAACAAGAACTATTTCATTACAAATTCTCCTTGTACCACTCTATTGCCGCATTAATTCCCTTCTCGAAACTCCAATCTGGGTTATATCCAAGCAATGTTTTTGCTTTTCCAATATCTGCATTACTGTGTTTGATATCTCCCGCTCTATCCGGGCCAAAATTAGGCTCTACATTGATTCCCAACGCTTCAGTCAATCCATAATAGATATCAATCAAGTATTCTCTTCCGCCATATGCAATGTTGAAAGCCTGTCCCGCCGCCTCACTTGGTGCTAAACATGCTTTTAGGTTAGCCTCAATTACATTGTCAATATAAGTGAAATCACGGCTTTGTTTTCCGTCTCCGTTAATAGTTGGAATCTCTCCATGAAGCAATTGCTTAATAAATTTAGGAATAACTGCAGCATAAGCTCCATCTGGATTTTGTCTTCTTCCAAATACATTGAAATATCGCAAACCGTATGTATCTAATCCATACAATTTTGTATAAAGTTTTCCGTATTCCTCGTCAACCCTTTTTGTAAGAGCGTATGGAGAGAGAAGATTACCTTCCTGCCCCTCTACTTTAGGTAATACTGGATGATCCCCATACACGGAAGAACTAGATGCATATACAAATTTCTTAACCCCCTGTTGTCTTGCTGCTTCCATCATGTTAAGAGTTCCTCGAATGTTGACCTCTTCATAAAAAAGTGGCATCTCAATACTTCTCGGAACACTTCCCCATGCAGCCTGATTCAATACATAATCAACGCCATCACACGCCGACATACAAGTGTCCAAATCTCTTATATCGCCCTCGATAAATGTGTATTTTGGGTTATCTAAAAACATATCTACATTTTCTTTTTTACCTGTGGACAGATTGTCTAGACATCTTACGGTATATCCCATATTCAAAATGGCTTCACACAGATTAGAACCAATAAATCCTGCTCCACCGGTAACTAAGAATATTGCATCATCTTTGAATTTCAAATTTTCATATCCCATGCTTGTCCCTCTTTCCTACAGTCTCCAATAAATATATCCGGCTTGCTCATATTCTTTTCTATTAAGAACACCCTTTAAATCCATTAATACTTTACTGTCGTTACTACCTTGTTTGAAAAGTTTATCAAAATCTTTTTGCTCAAGTGCGTTAAAGGATGTATGGGCAACCGCCAATACCACTGCATCCATGTCGTCAATAGAATTCATGTCTACAAACTCAATTCCGTATTCTCGTTTTGCTTCTTCAGTATCCGCCTCAGGATCAGCAATTACCGGCTCAATTCCGTATTCTCTAAGCTCATTAACGATATCAATAATTCTAGTATTTCTTGTGTCTGGACAATTTTCTTTGAAAGTAAATCCTAGAATCGCAACCTTTGCATTTTTAATAGAAACATCTGCACGGATTAAGTTTTTAATGAGACACTCTACCACATATTTTCCCATGTCGTCATTTATTCTTCTTCCTGACAAGATGATTTGCGAATGATATCCCATTTCTTCTGCCTTATATGTTAAATAGTATGGATCAACACCGATACAATGTCCACCTACCAATCCCGGGAAGAACTTAAGGAAATTCCACTTCGTACCCGCTGCTTCTAAAACCGCCTTTGTATCAATTCCCATCTTGTTGAAAATAATCGAGAGCTCATTCATAAACGCAATGTTGATATCACGTTGACTGTTTTCAATTACCTTTGCCGCTTCAGCAACTTTAATACTTTCAGCTCTATGTACACCGGCCTCAACAACCAATTCGTATACCTTTGCAACTGTGTCTAATGTCTCCTCATCCATGCCCGAAACAATTTTCACAATCGTTTCTAATCTATGCACTTTGTCGCCCGGGTTAATTCTTTCCGGAGAATATCCCACTTTAAAATCAACTCCACATTTCAATCCAGACTCTTTTTCTAAAATCGGCACGCAGATATCTTCCGTTACACCCGGATATACTGTTGATTCATATACAACGATAGAACCTTTTGTAAGGTTTCTACCTACAACACGACTTGCGCCTTCAACCGGTGATAAATCAGGTGTGTGATCACTATTTACCGGAGTCGGAACCGCTACTACAATAAATTTAGCTTCTTTCAATCTTGTTTCATCGCAAGTAAAATCTACTGCACATGCTTTAATAGCTTCATCACCAACTTCTTTTGTCGGATCAATACCATTCTTGTACATTGCAACCTTTTGCTCGTTCACATCAAATCCAATAACATCAACTTTTTTTGAAAAAGAAACGGCAATTGGCATTCCTACATAGCCTAATCCTACTAATGCAATTTTTTCTTTTTTCTCAACAATTTTTCCATACAAACTCATCACTTTCCCCATCCTTATCCTTGTTATTGTTCTATAATCTCCAAATATTTTTGTGCTACAAAATTACGGTCAAATTCTTGTTCCATCTTCTTTCGACCAAAGAGTCCCATCTGCTGTTTTTCCTCATATGGCAATTCAATAAAACGAATAATCGCTTGAATCAAATTTTGTATATTTTTAACTTCAAATCCATATCCGCTTAATCCTTCATCAAAGGTCTCTTTACATCCCGGTATGTCAGATGCAATAACAGGTCTTCCTGCCGCTGCCGCCTCTAACATAACATTAGACATTCCCTCATGATATGATGGATGAATAAGACAATGACTATTTTTAATCAATTGGTGTACTTCTTCTTGAGTCTTAGTACCATGATAAATGATAATTCCGTCATCTACCAATTGCTGCACTTTCTTTTCATATTCTAGTTCTTCATACCATCCCACGACATGAAACTCTGTATTAGGACTAACTGCTTTTATTTGCTTTGCTGCCGAGAACAATTCATTAATTCCTTTGTCTTCTCTAATACGCGAAACAAAAATAAACCGAATTGTTCCATCATCTTGCGGATACTCTTCACATCTATGTAGTTCCAAATTCACGCCAGATCCCGGAAGAATTTGAACTTTATGTTTATCACATATAACTTTCTTATCTTTTAATTGTTGGTAATTATCTTGATTCTGAAAAAATATACAAGTTGATTTTCTATATGCCAATTTTTGTAAAAACAATACTAACTTTGCAACAATACCGTCTGATTGCAATACAGTTCCTAGTCCTGTTATATTATTCAAATATGGTATCCGTCTTAATTGACAAGCTAAGCTGCCATAAATATTCGGTTTTACTGTATACGTCAGTACAATATCAGGCGTCTCTGTCTTTAATAACTTCAAATATTCAAGAAATAATTTGAAATCTTCTCGTATATTAGTCCCGTGTCTACTAACTTCACAATGAATTGTTTTACATCCCAATTTTTCTATTTCTTTTGTGTGCTTTCCATAAGGGTATGCGATCACAACTTCGTGTTCTGCATCTGCAAAGGCTTTGACAATCTCGCGACGGAAATTATATATGGTTGTCTCATCGTTTGCCAGCATCAATATCTTAGCCATAACTATATTACCTTCTGAACTCGTTCAACAATTTTCTTTGCACTCATACCGTATTTTTCACGTAAATATTGCTGGTTTCCAACAATTGTACAATACTTATCATCTAAACCTATGCGAACGAGTTTTGCTTTTGTTGAGTGTTCTGCCATTACTTCTGCAACTGCACTTCCGAACCCTCCAACAATGTTGTGCTCCTCTACAGTAATAATACAGTCATATTTTTCTGCACACTCTAATATAACATCTGCATCTAACGGTTTTACTGTGGGAAAACTATATTGCTCAACACCAATTCCCAATTGCTCTAACATATCAGAAGCATCAGTAGCATCATCTAAGATTGCACCAGTGGAAAATATTGCCACTCTCTTTTCAGCCTCAATACAATCTCGTACTTTGATAGCCTTCCCTATGATAAAGTTCTCGATTTTGTCGTGAACTCTTTTTTCACCACCACGTCCAAGACGCAGATAGCAGGTGCCTTGATGTTCCGTAATGGCTTTTGTTGCTTCTTCTGCCTCTACCAAGTCTCCCGGACAAAGAACTGTCACATCTGGCAAAGAACGAAGCAACGCGATATCTTCTGTTGCATGGTGACTCATACCAAGAGAACCATATACAAAGCCACCACCCACACACACAATCTTAACATTTGCATGATGGTATGCACAGTCATTTCGAATCTGTTCTAAACAACGAATCGTCGGAAAATTTCCAATAGAATATGTAAATACAGTCTTACCCTCTAATGCCATACCTGCTGCAACTGTTGTCATATTCTGTTCGGCAATACCCGCGTTAATAAACTGATTTGGAAGTTGTTCCCAATATGGCTTCAGTACTCCAAACCCCAAATCACCGGTAATCAACTCTATATCTTGATTTTCTTTTGCCAATTCAATTAATGTTCTTACAAATGTATCTCTCATATACCTAACTCCTTTTTGGATACTCAGGATGATATCCGGCGCTCATGGTATGATCATTACCGATATCCGCATTTTCATCTGGCTTTTGGGGATTTTCTATTCCATTTGGTGTGTAGACATCTACCACTCCTTCTGGTTTTTGTGCATGGAGTTCTGTAACTGCCATATCATACTCCCAACCATCGTGTGGAAAACGATAATGCCATAAAATATCATTTTCCATGAAAGAGATTCCTTTTCCTTTGACGGTATTGGCTACAATCACTGTCGGTTTTTTAGCAGTTTCTTTTTCCTTTGCAAACGCTGCTTTTAATTCCTCATGATTGTTGCCATCAATCTCGATTACATTCCAGCCAAAGCTTGTCCACTTGTCTGCGAACGGACTCAGTCCTAATGTATGATCACAAAAGTCAAGACTCTGCATGTGATTGTGATCTACAACTGCAACCAAGTTGTCTAATTGAAAATGCGATGCAAAAAGTGCTGCTTCCCAGACTGAACCTTCATCACATTCTCCGTCGCCTAACACAACATACACCTTATGGTCTTTTTTATTCTTCTTTGCCGCTAGGGCCATTCCTGCGCCAGCTGACAATCCATGTCCCAAGGAACCCGTAGAAAAATCCACACCCGGTAATTTGTGCGAAACGTGACCCGAAAGTCTACTGCCATTTGCATAATGTGTTTTTAACTCCTCTACTTCAAAGAAGCCCTTTTCAGCCAATGCAGCATAAATGGATGCGCCGGCATGTCCTTTGCTCAAAATAATGCGATCACGACCATCCCACTTTGGTTCTTGTGGATTGACATTTAAGATATCAGCATATAATACCGCTATAATATCCGCCACCGAAAAAACTGCTCCAATATGCGAACCTCCCGACAGATGGGTCATTTCTATGCCATGTCTTCTTATTTTCCAAGCTAATTCCTTACTATTCATTTTCGATTTCTCCTTATACTCTACATTCCCAAGAGCCATTCTAATTTCTCAATATGTGATATGTGTTTTAACTGCTTCACAACATGCACAATTAACAGCGGAATAAATATACCACTAAAAAACATCATCGTAACATTAACTATTAACGGAAGATGTAATATTCTATTTACTACCACCTCAACAACTGCCTGCGCTGGCCACGACAACAGAAATATAGAAAAACTATGCTTGTCAATAACGCTTAAAATCCACACTTTTTCCAAATTGTGACTCATGCATACCAACATAAGGCCAACAATCATCAACACAGCCACGAATGCATTATATGCTCGCATGTCACATAATACAAACATCAGCAAACCTCCCATCAAACACAAGACGCCCTTCATTAGCGATTTTCTTGTTGTAAACATGTCAGTTTCACCCACAATCAAGCCACTCAAATACCAGAATAAATAATTTTTAACATCATCTATTCCTAACCAACTTGTAATAGGTGGCGCAAAAATCAACACAAACGACAGCATACATATGATAATTGCAAGTTTCTTATTCTCCCGCAGAAACCTCGTGTATATTACTGATATTAGAGCCATCATAAAAAGCATTGGTATAAACCAAAAGTGACCCCATACATTTTCCCTAGGAACTAAAAGTGTGCGAATCAAATATGTAAGACTAAATTCCACTTCATCATTTATGAATCCACTCATCAATATTTTAGGAAGAAAACCAAGTAAACTCAGCCCCAAATATGGCACAAACAATTTGATGAATCTGTTTTTGATATATTGTTTCGGTCCATATTTCTCTATACTCCCTACTTTTGATACCAAATATGCGCTAATAAACACAAACAACGGCATGTGAAAACAGTAGATAAAGTTTCTAACTATATCAAGCCCCCATGGTATTTCACCCGTTAATGGATATGAATGTCCAAAAACCACCAACAAAATCCCAATAATTCTTGCATTGGATATGTAGACTAATCTTTGCTTCATTAGCGAGACACCTCCGTCAAGCGAGCAATTTGCGCCTTGCTAAGTTGCCATCCAAGTGCCTCCATATTCCCCTTTAACTGTTGTGGATTTTTAATTCCTACAATTACCGCCGATTCCTGTAAATAATCTAAAATCCAACGGATTGCCACTGCAGGAACCGGTTTCCCAACCTCTGTAGCAATGTCCCGTAAAACCTCCACAATTTCTAGATTCTTCAATAATTTATCTCCATGGAAATTTACATATATATCCCTTGAACGCCTATCATCCGGACCAAAGGTACTATTCTTATCGTATTTACCCGACAAAATACCTTGCCCCAAGCTTCCCCAAGTAACAGGGGTTAATTGCAACTGTTCAGAAAGTTCAATCATGTCGTTTTCATTCTTACGGCACGCCAAACTATATTCATCCTGGAAACTCACAAACTTTCCTATTTCACCTTTCAGTTCTTCCAAATCGTCCTGATGGATGTTTGATAATCCATAATAACGAATATAACCTTTCTGACGCATTTTTTCCAAAGTCTCTACCACTACAGATATTGGTGTCTTGCCATCACGATAATGTATCTGATACAAATCAATATAGTCTGTGTTTAATCTTTTTAAACTTCCAGCCAAAGCCTTTTCAATCCATTCAGGGCTATTATCATAAAACGTTTTGCCGTTCTCTACCCTTACTCCAAATTTTGTGCCAATTACAACTTGATTACGTTTGTCGCCCAACGCTTTGGCTAAGGTTTCTTCGGATTTTCCCAAACCATATGTATCCGCATTATCAAAAAAATTAATTCCTTCATTGACCGCACACTGTACAGCTTGGATCAATTCTTCTTCTGACACTTTTCCCCAACCATAGCCGCCCATCGGGCAACCGCCAAAACACAATCTAGAAACTTCCAAATCAGAATTTTTTAGTGTGATTTTCTCCATTTATTTCTATCTCCTATGCGGTAATAAACTTTATTGCTTTATGTAGAGTCTTATATACTGTGAGTACAAATAACTTGATGTCTGTTTTCAGTGATACCGTATGAGCATATTTGATACGAAGTTCATTCTTCCGTTTTAAAACATGTTTCTCATACATTTCATCTGCATTTTCTCCACCAACTATTTCATCTAAGTTAATGAATTCAATGGAACTATAGTCTGTAATACCCGGGCGAACTTTTAAAATGTCTTTTTCCTCTCCCTTGTATTGTTCGGTATATCTTATCAATTCCGGTCTCGGTCCCACAAAGCTCATGGTTCCATTCAATATATTAAACAATTGTGGAATCTCATCCAGTTTTGTTTTTCGCAAGAAAGCCCCGACTTTTGTGATACGCGCATCATTCAATGCCGTTGTGCCGCCACCTATCTTATCCGCATTTTTTACCATAGAACGAAATTTAAAAATCTTAAATGTCTTTCCAAGATATCCGCCGCGCTCCGCACGATAAAAAACCGGCAAACCACTATCAACGATAATTATAATTGATATAATCAAATACACCGGACATAACGGTATTAACAATACAAGAGCAAGAACAAAATCGATTATTCTCTTGAAAAACTTGTTGTATATTCCTGCATATCTTTCATGTTTCATTTTAATTACACCTCTAACATCCTATACTTGCGCGAGATATCCCACTTTCTTAACCAATTAATTATACTCCAAATAATTTTTTTTTACAATAGCTGCAAGTAAAATCCATACAATAAACGCTCCACAAGAATTGCACAAAAAAGTAGATGACAGCCCACGCCGTCATCTACTTCCTTTTCACCTGTCTTCCAATTTCAAAATGTCATTCGGTGTGCATTCCAAATACTCACATATTCTTGCAAGTATTACCAAATCAATTCTGCGCACCTTGTTCTTGCAATAATTGTTCAGTTGCGTCCGCTGCAGATTGCAATGCAAACATAGCTTGTTCTTGCTTATGCGCCTCTCTCGTAACAATTCCTCCAAGTTAATAGATATTTTTTTCATATCCCCATCTCCTTTTTCCTATATATTCCTAGAAAAAAGGAAATAAATGGGGATATTGTATTAAGAGAACTTTTTTTGTATGTTTTTTATGAAGATTGTTGCAATTCCTCTACAATCCGTTGAATCACAGACAAGTCCTCCACCAAATCGTCAGCAATCTTTTCCACAGACTGCCCCTTGGCTAGTTTCTTCTGTACCTGTTCAATAAGCTTTTCCCGTTGAGCATTTCTCCAAAAAGTTTTTGTCGGATAATCCAATATCTTTCCACCCATAATCGCGCCTACCTCTTTCTTTACATTAGAATATTTTATTGCTAGATGTTCCAATACTTTCTTCGACATATCGACAATCATACTCTTTGTATAAGCATCAATATCACCATTCTTTTCACATTTATTCAACTTTTCTGCAAGTTCCTCATATACCATGGTCAACTCGCTAAGTTTCTGCGGATTCTCTTCATAGACTTTGAAATCCTTCTCATATGTAAAGAGATGAAATGAATCTGTGTCTTGTTTTGATATATCGACATTGTAGCATATGATAACTCAAATGGTATCAAAATCCTTAGAATCTCTTAACCGCCACTCACAGATGCGTAAGTTGTCATATTCGTGGATATATACCGGAGTCGTTAAATTTGTAAAAGGAATAATGGACATGACTAAAGGCAGCTGATTTACATCACCTGCCTTTTTCATTTCCCCTTATGTATGTATCTTAAAACTACTTTATTTCCGCTTTCTAGAGAACTGGTAAAACACTTGTTTTTATCCTCTGTCTCTTTCTTTCATAAAGATTTTTTTCATTTTAAATTCCTCCTAATTTATGTGGGTGTCTTGTATTTTAGCATATTTGTTGTTATTTGTCACGCTTTTTTCTGAACATTTATGTCGTTTTCTTGTTTACCATGAACACAACTCCATCACCGGGTAGTGTCCAACTTTCAAATCGAATTTTATAGCAGTCGTCATATTTGTCACGATAGATAATCCTATCCGTATCCTTCTTGTTTTTGGCATCATCAAATGCAAAGGCAAACCCCAGTACGTCATATGTCGAGTTATGCAATGCGAAATTTGCACTATAGCGTTTACACGGTATCGTAATTGTATGGGCATATGTATTATCATTAATAGGCACCATGGTCTCTGTCCGAATTTCTATTCTGTTAAGTCCCTTTTTTAGTGGAAACACATAGTCTAAACTAAATTTTATATCCTCAACATTTTCATCCTGATCTGCCGACCCGGGTATGATCTTGTCTTTTACCTTGTCCGTAATATCTTCCCCGTTCAAAATGCACTCATTTAACTTATACAGTTCCTCGTCTTTCACTCCTTCTATCTTTGTCAGATAGGTCGAAAAAGGAATCTTGAATTCTGTTTGGTCGTCCACACATACAATATCCATGATTTTGTGTACTTTTTTATGAATTACATTCTCTTTTTCATTAACGTAACAATCGACATGCACTTTATATTGTTGATAGTAATTAACCTCTATCAACGGAATAATTAGTTCCTTTATGTTGGCATACAAGCTGTTTTCAACAATGCCACCATTCTTAAAATACAAACTTCTTTCACAAATATCGATAATATCTTTTTTCTCTTCTTCAGATAGCATTTGTATATACTTTTTATCGATCATTATTTCTTTGATACGCTCTCTTGTATATTTCACATATCCAAAGAAATCCAACACCAACGTACTAATTCCAATACCAATAATAATGCTAAAAACACTATTCAAAGCAGTCACTAGTGCTTGGCACAAGGCCTTTTTTCTCTCGTCCCACACTGAAACAGAACTTACATAGGACAACATCAGCGTCAAAATCAGCATTAGTATTCCAATAACAATAGCCAGATATGCTTTTGATTTAATATACTTTTCATGCCACGCTTTTTCTCTGCCGTATTCCGTATACGAATCGATTATTTCTTGTTCTAAATATCCACACTCCTCTCTACATTTTGCATAGCGTTTTGCTATTTTTTTTGCTCTTCGCCCATAAAATGAGCACTTCCAACTTAAGATTTTTTGTTTGATTTTCTGCATTGTACCTCCATTCCCTTACAATGAAAACCTCAACATCATAATACTCTCTTTTTCGACAATTAGCAACAACAAACGATTTGTACAATCATAGGCACCCTCTCCATTCTTATTGAGTTTTCATCAAGTTTGGAATTCTTCGACTGAGTTGTCTTGAAATTCTGATGCGTTTTTAAACAAACGCTGTTTAGACACATGGAATGATTTTGAAATAAATCTGTGTCTTGTTTGATAACAGTAGACGACAGCCCGCGCCGTCATCTACTTCCTTTTCACCTGTCTTCCATTTTCAAAATGTCATTCGGTGTGCATTTCAAATACTCACACATTCTTGCAAGTATTACCAAATCAACTCTACACACCTTGTTCTTGCAATAATTGTTCAGTTGCGTCCGCTGCAGATTACAATGCAAACATAGCTGATTTTTGCTTGTGTGCTTCTCTCGTAACAATTCCTCCAAGTTGATAGATATCTCTTTCATGTTTCCATCTCCTTTTTCCTATATATTCCTAGAAAAAAGAAAATAAATGGGGATATTGTATTAAGAGAACTTTTTTAGTTGTTTTTTGCCATCTTCTTTTATGAATTCGCCTTGGCAATCTTTGCTTCTAATTCAGCGATGTACTTGTCCTTCTCCTGCAGTTGCTCATCCTTCTCTTTGTTCTCCTTCTCAGAAGCCTGCAACTGCTTCCTTAATGTAGCAATTTTCTCATTCGCCTCCTTGGTAGCATCTTCTTTTAATCCTTGTTCATATAATTCTTTATTAAATGTTGTTAATACCAATTCCAACACCTCCGCTTTCTGCTCTTTTAGAATATCTACAAGGATTCCCTCCGCAATACTCTCGTCAATGGCACGTGTTATCGCCGCCTCTCGCTTTTCAATATCTTCTGCAACATATTGACGGACCTTTGCAACAAAGATTGCATATTCTTCTAATCTTCGGCATTTTTGCAACAATTCTTTGTTCCGTCCATAATTAATGTTTAGCATCCGGGCTTTGCACTCCAGACACCCCGACTTTGCCGATTCCCCCTGCTCTTTTTGAAACAAATCCGACAATAGTAACATCTGCTCGTCCGGCTGCTCCTGCGTGCCATTATAGAATACAATATACTGCGGAAACGGTATCATCTGCGGCGAAGAACTAAACACATTCACGTTGTGTTTTGCTATGTATTTGTTATACAATTGCGCAAAATATAGCAAGCCTCTAAGTGGCATATTGGGATTGATTGTACTCTGATGCTCATACAAATTCATGTTGCAATCAATCAGAAACGACAAGTCATTCTTCATCTTGATATACACCACATTTTCTAATGTGTTCACTTCCAAGTCATCAATGTTTTGATAGTTTGTTTGATTAACACCATTGTATAATTCCAACAGGTACTTCTTGTCTTTGAATACTTTACAAAATAATGTACTCTTGTGTTCACGATTATCCTTCGGATATTCTTGATATTCAGTTGTATGTTCCATATGTTTTCCTCCTTAATAGTATCACATTTTTAGTCGTATTGGTAGTAAAAACGTATAAAAATACGCAGACACACACAATCATAGGCGCCCTCTCCATTCTTATTTAGTTTTCATTAAGTTTGAAATTCTTCGACTGAACTGTCTTGATCTTGTTGTGATGTGATAAATTTCTACTTGTCTTGATAATGACCTTTGCACTGAATAACATTGATATTGTGATTCTCAACTGTATACACCAATCTATCTTTTCCGTTAATTCTCCTGCTCCAACAATCGGAACTCCATTTTAATGGCTCAGGCTTGCCTTCCCCGCTAAATGGAGTCCTTTGGATGTCCTTCAACAATTTGTTTACTCACTCTCCATCGCCTCCAATTCTTCCATCGTCTTCTGTACAATCTTGCCATCACTTATCTGCTGCATAGATTCTTTTATACATTCCACATTTTCTTTTGAATAAAATGGATCTCTAGGTGCAACAATCTCAAAAGGAATTTTTCTATCACGTAATGCTCTTTTAGCATAAATCATAAAAAATGTCGTGATATTCATCCCCATCTCTGCACACATATCATCTAATTCTTTTTTCATTTTATCCTCAATTCTTAAACTAACTGTAGTCATATTGTTATCCTCCATTTTTAATACCATGTAATATATTATATTCTTTTTTCTTTCATTATATTACATATTTGCGTAAATTTCAATTCAAATATATTACAATCATAGGCACCTAACCTCCGTTTCGTTATTTAGTTTTCACCAAGTTTGAAATTCTTCGACTGAATTGTCTTGAAATTCAGATGCGTTCTTTGATAAACGCCATTTAGACACTTTGAATGATTTGAAATAAATCTGTGCCTTGTTTGATAAAAGTAGATGACAGCCCCGCCATCATCTACTTCTTTTTGCAATAATTGTTCAATTGCGTTCTTTGCAGTCTGCAATGCAAGCACAGCTGGTTTTTGCTCGTGTGCTTCTCTCGTAACAATTCCTCCAAGTTGATAGGAATTAGGACTGCTGCAATTCCTCGACAATTGCTTGAACCACTGCCACGTCCTCCACCAAATCATCAGCGATCTTTTCCACAGGCTGCCCCTTGGCTAGTTTCTTCTGTACCTGTTCAATAAGCTTTTCCCGCTGAGCATTTCTCCAAAAAGTTTTTGTCGGATAATCCAATATTTTTCCACCCATAACCGCACCTGCCTCTTTCTTTACATTAGAATATTTTATTGCTAGATGTTCCAATACTTTCTTCGACATATCGACAATCATGCTCTTTGTATAAGCATCAATGTCACCATCCTTTTCACATTTATTCAACTTTTCTGCAAGTTCCTCATATACCGCGGTCAACTCGCTAAGCTTCTGCGGATTCTCTTCATAGACTTAAATTCTCACATGATTTTCAAATCAGAACCCAAACACTTGCTTTCTCAATAATTGATTTCCTACCAAAGCCATATACCTACGCAATGTCACCCTGGCTTTGTTGTTTCTTTCAGATGATTTGATAAAATCCCAATTACTTTTCAAACGTCTCTTTGGTTGCTCTCCCCAGTAGTGTAATCCTTCTTTTTCATGTTCTGGTCCTTCAGGCTCAAAAATCACATCGCCCGCCTTCATTAATTCCGGATCATGAATCATCTTGTCAAACAAACACCATAATACTTGGTACCGCTTATCACTTGAGTTTTCCAAACATTCTTCAAAAAAACTAGAAAAAGCAAAAATATTATAATAATTTTCATCTGCTTCCACCAACAAATCCATCATATAGTTCAACAGACTTTTAACTTCTATTTCACCTTCCAGTACAATATCATATTCTTGTTTTAATGTTTTAAACCATCCCCATAATTCTTCCGAAAATGTAATCCTGTTATCATTTTCCCAATATGGAATCATATCGTCAGGCGATTGATGAAAGAAATCTTCTGTAGAAATTGGCACAACATAATAATCTTCATTGCCATATAGAATATCATGTTTTCTTCTTGCTACATCTTTAACTTGGGACCACAGTTCCCAAAAATCTTTGTTAAATAATTCAGAGATTCCTTTAACAACAAATGCCGGCGCATCAATAATTTTCAATGTACCTAATAATAGTTCATCTGCTTCATTGCCTGGATTAGCATTGTCTTCTTCACGTTCTTCTTGCAAATAATACAATCTGATTTTGTTCATTATCTCTTGACACGCTTCATCACTGATATCCTTCTTATCACGAATGTGTAGTTGCAAAATTTTTTGCACAGTTTTCATACCTTTGAATGCCAATTCTTCTACTTGCTGTTTTTCTACTGTTTCAAACTCCTCAATTGCCTTATCAACACCATACAAAACAGCATATATCTCGCAGCCGCTTATAAATGCATACCGAGTTGTTCCGAAATCACTCCAAATTCTCCAATCATCCCAATATAAATACTCGTCATTTGCATCATGATACGCTTCAAACAGTTTCCACATATCATAATTTTTGATATGTTTATTCTCATTGAATAAATAATTTAGCCAACCTACATATCCCCACGAAGTAACAGGTTCTCCATCTACCATCGCCACAGCCACATTGTCTGTATAATGTTCTTGTAACACATAAGCTGCAACCACTGCTCGATGAAAGGCATTCCATCCTATTTTATTACTCCAAACACGTTTCCTCTTTCTGCTAAATCCTGCATTTTCCCATCTCGTATCTTCAAAGTAATTATAATAAAAATCCATTCCTTCTTCGTCCATCTCTGCTTTCTTAATCGTTGCAACCCTTTTGCCACACAATTGGATAATGTCCACATCCATCATGCCACCGCTTTGGTATAGCTTCTGAACTCTTTCAGCAAATTCTTCTATTTTATTGTCGGCAACTCCCACATTACCCTTTTCAAAAAAATCTGCAAATGTCCCCATATACGTTTCCTCCTGTTTTAAAATCACTTCTATCAAACAGAAAGTATCATGCAGAAACTGATTTGTCATTCAGTTTATAACTGAATATCTTTTATACACACTTCAAGATTTTCTCATAATATACCAATATATAAGACTCATCTCTTTGTTGTTTCCAAAATTGTATATCTATAATAGGTTTGGTGACTATTTCTATTAAATCTTCCATATGCACATTTAACATTTTGCTTAATCGAAATAAATTGTCCACACTTGGAAGTGTCTTGCCTGAAAACCAATCATACACTGATTGAAATGCTCCAATATATAATTCTTTTTGAATATCCTTGACTGTAATATTTCTTTCTTTGCATAGCGCCTTGATTTTTGCCCCTGTCTTTTTCATGTCTATTTGTATTTGATTCATTTTCATCTCTCCTCACCATTGTATCTCATCTCTCATATAAAAAGTAGACGACAGCCCCCGCCGTCATCTACTTCCTTTTTTACTCATCTTTAAACTTCCGAATGTCATTCGGTGTGCATTCCAAATATTCGCATAAGTTAATAATTGCCGTGCTCCTTCATTATTTGTTTCAATCTGATATTATTATCAAATACGTCTTCAGTCAGATTATTTATTTCTAACAAACTTTGAATACACCACTCTGGATCTTGCGTATGGAATGAGTAGTATACATCGTTCATTTGCTTATAGTCAAATAGTTTTATAATAAACTTTGTGGACTGTTCTCTCGTATACGAAATATATCTATACATATACCCTATCCAAAACAGTGCACTCTTTGAATATTTTACTTTACCATAATCGGAGTCCCCAAATTGTTCTAAAATACTATTATTCCCTTCCCTTATATCAAGTGATAAAGTGGCCGGATTATTGGTGTCTAGTTTTTTAAGCAAATCAGAATGTAAAAACCTTCTAATATATACTCCTGTGGAACAGTTCAATTCATATGATTTCTCAAATAACTTCCCTTGATATTCCGCAAGTAATAAACCATTATGATCAAATTGTCTCATTTTAATATCTCCTCAATATACATACCTGTTTTAAATTGCCTTTTTGCGAGTTTCAGTTTTGTATCTATTTCATAACTTCGCTCATTCAGAAATCTCCTACACTCTTCACGTTCTGGCTTAGACAGGTAAAATTTTTCAATAGGAACTAAATTTTGCAATGCTTTTTCTGTTTTAAATATAAATTGAAGTCCTAACTTTGATGCTGACAACGAATGAAGCGCAACATCAGCATTTATTTCTCCTTCTGTAAACTGTGCCATTACATAAAACATCTTATTATCAGCAATAGGAGCAACTACTACATCTGCAGCTTCTATGTCAGCTACTATTTGGTTAACCATAGAATTGGAGCAAAATTCACCTATTGTCCCGCGATAATAACAAATAGCAAGCATCCATTCCAGATTACACTCAAATCTCTTTATCTTCAGGTCTGTAAGTGAATACCTAAACGCATACACACATGATTTTTCTTTTTCACACACAAACGATAATGCCTGATTATAAGTTTCACCAAGATAAAAGCCTTTTCCAAAATCACAACTATCCCTTGACCCAGAAATCGTAACCTCTGATAATCCATACTTGGAACCATGAAACAATACATCTCTATATTTTTCTTTTATTAATTCTTCTTTAACCGAGTTGATTCTATATTTATTCTCATATGCATATGCATAGATTTTTTCACATACATCATCCCTAGCTTGACCTTGTTTTTCTATTGCATCCAACGTTGTCCTTGATACTTTTGTTCTTTCAGATAACTCAGTACTATTTATTTTTTCTGATTCTAATATAAACCCGACATCGTCTTTTATATTATAATCACAATCTACTTTAATCATACCTGTCCACTCCTTTGTCGAAATTAATTATACATCATAAAACTTGTTTGTTCAAGTTGTTCAAACAAGTTTTTTAATTATTTTTCGCCACTAGCATCGACTATGAATGCACAAGTTACATACAGAGATTAATGAACCAACCCTACATATACTTCTTTTTCTCTTTCCTTGGATATGGCGTTTTCTCATCTGTGAGCTCTAGCAGGTAGTCGATACTGGTATTGTGGAATTTTGCAAGCTCAATGAGTAGCCGCGGAGACATTTCCACCTCACCACGCTCGTAATTGCTGACGGCACGCTGGCTGCAGTTTAAAACCTCTGCCATCTGCATTTGCGTCATGTCTTTATCTTCTCTCAAATCTCGAATACGTCTGTACATCTGTATCACCTCAAATCAATGATACAACATTATGCTTTTTACGACTTTTCGTTAGAAATTTTTCCGCTAAAAAGGACTCTGTAACAAGTTGGGGCCTATACACAGAAAGTTTGTCCCTAGGCCCTTGCTTTTTCATTTTTCGAGGTCTCAAGAGAACAATTTTTCCTATAGACCCCAAATTGCTAAAAATTGATTGTTTTTGCATGGTTTTTTCAACGAAACGGGGTCTGGTATTGAAAAAAATCTCCATAGGCCCCAGACACCATGAATGCAAAAAAGTCCGGGCATAAGCCCGGAACTTTGTCTACACTCTGAAGCCGGCATTATCTGCCGGCTCTTTCCATTTGTTTACGTTGTTGTTCATATGCCTCGCCTTTCGCCTCGCTGCCCTTTTCTCCGGCAGGGTGATAGGTCGGCACAATCGCTTCCACTAACTCGCGTATATCATCACGGTTTTCATAGGAAGCTTCCATGAGTTCGCTTAATTGTACAAGGAAGGTATCCATATCAAATGGTATTGGACATCCAATATGTATCAATCTGTTTGGCGTGTTCTTAAGTCCTTCTTCCGCCATTAGCTTCTCTTCATATAACTTCTCGCCCGGTCTAAGACCTGTATATTCAACCTTAATATCTACATCCGGTTTGAAACCTGACAATTTAATTAGGTTGCGGGCAAGTGTATCGATTTTAACCGGAGAACCCATGTCAAGTACAAAGATTTCTCCTCCATCCGCATAGGTGCCTGCTAAGAGTACCAAGCTCACCGCTTCCGGAATGGTCATGAAGTATCGAATAATGTCCGGATGTGTAACGGTTACCGGACCGCCTTTTTCAATCTGTTTCTTGAATACCGGTATAACGGAACCATTACTTCCAAGCACATTTCCAAAGCGCACGGCAACGAATTCTGTCTTAGAATGGACTGACTTGTCCACTTCTGCCACATTACCATCTTCATCTTCTGCATGTGCGAACAAACGTGGAAGTTCGTGTTCCCTTCCTTCTTTTACCATCTGGTCGAAGGTTTGTATAATCATCTCACAGATACGTTTGCTTGCTCCCATAATATTCGTCGGGTTCACGGCCTTGTCTGTGGAAATCAGCACAAATCTCTGGCATCCATTCATCATAGCTGCATATGCCGTCTTGTATGTACCGATCGCGTTATTCTTAATCGCCTCGTTCGGGCTGCCTTCCATCAGTGGCACATGCTTATGCGCTGCTGCATGATACACGATGTCTGGCTTGTATGTTTCAAATACTTTGCTGATTCTTCGGCTGTCACGCACAGATCCAATCAGAACCACAAGGTCCAAATCCGGGTATGCAGCACGCACATCTTGCTCTACTTCATAAATATTATTCTCGTACATATCGAACAGAATCAGTTGCTTTGGCTGATGCTCTGCTACTTGCATAGATGCCACACTTCCGATACTGCCGCCGGCTCCGGTAATGAGAACCACCTTGTCTTTGATAAATTCATACACCTGCTCCATATCCGTCTTAATCGGCGGACGTCCGAGAAGGTCATCGATGGTAACATTTTTCATTGCTGCTATGTTCACTTCGCCGTTTACCATCTGGTAAATACCTGGAAGTGTCTTGAGTTCACAGCCTGTTTCTTTACATATATTTAAAATATCTCGTTTATTTTCTGCTGTAGTACTAGGAATTGCAAATAGGATGCGGTCAATATGCATCTTCTTTACATATGTCATGATGTCATCGCGTCCACCCACAATCGGCACGCCATCAATATGACGGTTCCACTTGTTCGGATTATCATCGATAAAGCAACATACTTTGACATGAACTTCTGTCGTTCGAATCAGCTCGTGCATAATGGTCTGTCCTGCTGCCCCGGCGCCGATAATCATCACATTTGTCGCATCATTTTCCGCAAGACGCTTTTCCTGCATACTTCTCATCAAAAGAATAATTCTATAGGAAAAACGGATACCAAGCGTCAGGAAAAACTGTAGCACAATTCCGAACAGATAATAGGATATCGGCATTCGGCGGAACAAAACAGTAATTCCCACAAGCTGTATAACCCCTGTGATTATCGTAGCTGTAATGGTGCGCATTAGCTCACTGTAGCTGGCAAAACGCCAAATACTCTTATACAGTTTCGTATACCAAAATACGACAATACATGTAATGGTATATATAGGGATAAATCCCATGTATGACGTTAAATAGTATTCAGGAATCTGTGAATAGCGACAGTCAAATCTTAACCACAACGCTAAGAAGAAAGCCAGGTTCACTGTTAAAATAT
The DNA here is from genome assembly GCA_045632945.1 of Faecalimonas sp. Taxonomy (GTDB): domain Bacteria; phylum Bacillota; class Clostridia; order Lachnospirales; family Lachnospiraceae; genus Faecalimonas. The sequence goes on from JAZQXU010000019.1 coordinate 72,332, forward strand.
CATACGCCATGAGTGCCAGATTAATAACCTGCCAGTGTTCAATCCTATGTTTTTTTCGTGTTTTATATCTTTTATTTCCCATGCTTTTATTCCTTACTTCTTTGAATTACTTCTACGTTTATTATACTCATATTAATATCCGATTACAAGCCCAAACATCAAGATTGCACTTGTAAGAAGGATGTTAAGTACCTGGAACTTCCAGCTCCATGTCACCCATTTCCCATAATCCACATCTGCCAGTCCAAGGCTGATGAGAAGTACTGGATTCGTCGGGTAGAATACATTAGAGAATCCATCTCCGAAAGCGTATGCCACAATACAAAGCTGCGCTGATATGCCAAAGGCTTCTGCAATCGGCACGATAAGTGGCATAAGAATAAATGCTTTTGCCGAACCGGATGCAATGAAGAAGTTAAGTATTAAGACGATCAGATAAACAAACAGGATGACAGACCAACGCGGTAAGGTTTGCGCTACTGCGATGGCATTATTAAGCAAGGTGTCCAGTATGTTTCCTTCTGTCATCGTGTATTTGATCGAGTTTGCCATCAGGATCATAAGCACTGCCGGCAACACGCTGATGGATCCGTGAAGGAATACAGAGCCCAGTCTTTGATCGCTTTTTGACGCTACACTTGCAATCATTCCTGCAAGCAAAAATGTCACCGCTACGATAATCATGGTGTAATCTTGGAGTGCAGTAACGAAGACGGAACTCAGCACTGTCCCGATTCCAATGGCCATGAATGTAATGAACAGTGTAAGTCCGCGATTCATATTTTTGTTTTCTATGAATGTTTGATTTGTCTCTTGTTCTGTATGTATCGGACGCTCAATGCGTTTTGCATGATGGCGTAGGAACACGAGAAGTAACGTGTACACCAACACGAAGGACAACGCGCGAAACCACATGCCTGAAAACATCGGAAGTCCTGCCAGTTCCTGCGCCACACCTACCGTAAATGGATTGCAAATTCCCGCCGAGAATCCACAGCCGATTGCAAGAAGACTCATGCCAAGTCCTGTGAGCGCATCCCATCCCAGTCTGATGGCAAGTGCCACTACAATTGGTACAAGTGGTACGCATTCTTCAAAGGATCCGATAAGGCTTCCCATTGTCATGAAAAACAACGTAATCAGTGCCAGTAGTTTGTATCTTTCTTTGCTATACTTGTAAGTTATTTTGTCCAGCATGTATTTCATAAGGCCACATTTGTCCAAACAGTTGAACACGCCTCCGATAACCAGCAGGAATAGGATGACGGCGATCAGCGACACATTGCCTTCTGCACCCAGAACGAGTATCGGGGAGGCGATCCATTTCCAAAACGGGATATACCCGCCCGGCACTACGAATGTTAATCCGTAGGTTAACACCATTAACACAAAAATAACCGCAATTGCCGTGACAAAGGATTTGGCGCTGATATTTAAGCCTTTTTTCTGGTTTTGTTCATTCATCTCGTTTTCTCCTATCACACAAAAACGAACCCGATTACTCGGGTTCGTATGTTGTTTTATTTTTTATCTGCTTTCATTGGTTTTACAAATACTGTGCTCAGTATAAGTGCTACAATGTACAGAACGATAGTAACGTAAAGCACCGCTTGGTATCCGCTTGGATTCACTGTAATCATTTCGATCGTGCCATCTGCAAGCACATGCTCGATCTGTGTCTCTGCACCAAATTTGTTTACAATCCATGCTGCCATCTGGTTTCCGGTAAGTCCTGCAAATGCCCATGCTGACAACGTAATTCCATGAAGTGCACTGATGCTACCCATGCCGTATTGGTCAGACAGTAATGTTGGTACGTTTGAGAATCCTCCGCCGTATCCGGCATTGATAACCATGATAAGCGCGAGAACCAATATGGTTAACAGCATATTTCCTGCACCTTTTTCAATTCCTCCGGTTACAATAACGATACCGGTAAAGATGATGGAAAAGATAAAGATGATTTTGTACATTGTGTTTCTGTCTTTCATCTTATCTGCAAGTGCGGATAATCCCAAACGACCGCCTGCATTAAATACTGCCGAAATCATAGACACAACAGCAACTGCGCTTGCAAGTCCAAGACATTTTACAATCATTTTCTCCTGTGATATCAATGCGAGACCGCATGTGATATTGATATAGAACATGAGCCAAATTCCGATGTAGTTCATAATCGGTCTTGTCTTGATTACATCCAAGATGCTTTGTCCTTTTTCTTTTGTCTGTGGTTCGTGCCAATCATCCGGTTTCTTAAGGAGCAGGTGTCCGACAAACATCATGACAAAATACACTGCTGCAAGGATGAAAAACATTTTATAGATTCCGCCTTCTCCAAGGCCTTTTAACATTTTTTCCATAATTGGGCTGGCGATTGCTTTTGCTGCACCGAATCCTGCTACTGCGAGACCTGTAGCAAGTCCCTTTTGTTCGCTAAACCATAGCATAAGGGTCTTAACCGGCGACAAGTATCCTGTACCAAGTCCTATACCCATGATCAAACCATAACATACATAGATACCGATTAACGCCACAATGCTTTTCTGATGAATTCCACCATACCAGATAAATGCACCTGTACCTGCCATACCAACAGCAAAGCATACTGCTGCGATGAGTGACGATTTATGTATGTCTTTCTCAACTACATTTCCCAAGAACGCCGCTGACATTCCGAGGAAAAAGATTGCAAAACTGAATGCCCACTCTGTAGCACCCTTTGAAAATCCTATATGTTTACCAATCTCCTCACTGAACATAGACCAACAATATACGGTACCGATGCTGCAGTGAAGTAAAAGAGCCGGGATTGCTGCGCGAATCCATTTGTTGTTACGCCATCCGCCTTTCTTTTGTTCATTATTACTCATAATTTCATGCCTTCTTTCAATTTATCTTATTGCTTGGTAATCGCAACCAATTTATTCTAACACAAAAAAATGGTAATTACAAACTATATCTTTGAATATCCATAACTATTCACAATGGCTTCTAATCTCTTGCCTTCTTTACACATCGGGCATTCACTCGGCGCATATGCGCGATAGTCCGGAATGTCTGCGCTGGTGAAAATTGTATTCACGTCCAGTCCGTTAATCTTATTAATGGAACTAAATACAGAGCAGATTCCACATACTCTTCCGCCGTAATATAAGATTGCTTCGATGGCACGTTTGACTGATTTCCCCGTTGTAATGGAAGGTGCCAAAATTAATACATTTTGGTTCTCAATCATACGTTGTGTATTATCCCGGAACAGGATCAATCCGCTCGGATTATATTCCGGTACAACAACAGAAATATTGTTCCCGCGACTTAGGGAATATGCGCACTTATCTGCTAATTGCTCTGCAAGAAACGCACCAATTGTCTGTGTCTCTTCCAAACAAACAATCGTGTCTACTGGTGTAGTATGCTTATAACTATCCGCCAAAACCTTCGCAGTCTCACGACAGTTATTATGCCTGACTTTGATTGTAGACATGTCGATGTATGTATTGATATGCGAGTGACTAGTCGCAAAGTGTCCTTTCATAATTTTGATTCGGGCTTTCGGGTTCTTTGTCGACCGCAGGTCTTGTAATCTTTCATCCATATGTGGGTCCTCCATATCCTTTTTTTTAGTATAACACAGCACATGGAGGTGAAACAACGAATTTCTTCTTAGTTACATACGCATATATTTTTGTTTTGTTGCCATGCCGCCTCGAATATGGCGTTCGGACTTATTCATATCCAGTACTTTTCGTGCCTCATTCGCCAGGGAGGGATTGATTTGCACAAGGCGCTCGGAAACGTCTTTATGTACCGTACTTTTACTAATCCCAAATGCCTTGGCTGTCTGCCTCACCGTCGCATTGTTCTCTATGATATAATGTGCAATTTCGATTGCCCGTTCTTCGATGTATTCTTTCAAAATAAAACCCCTGCATAGTTGCTTTTTTACAATCTATGCAGGGGAAATCTTGTGTATGCTAAAAGAATTTTTATTTCAATACCAGCTTGGGATTCTTTAACAAATCTTGTATCATTCCTTGATATTTATTCCTGTCTTTGTCCTCTAATATAGATGTAATCTTTCCACCGGCATCTTTGGATGAACCACCACACAGAAAAACTTTCTCATCCGCAGTATCATAATCCAAAATAATATATCTATCATGAAAGATTTCACCAGACTTAAATAATTCTACTGAAATATTCGGATACTCTTTACAAAAATCCAAATATGTATTCTCAGTAAGCTTTGCCAAATTATCACTGAAAATAGTAACTCTTACACCTTTGGGAATATTAATTAATTTTTCTAAAGTTTTTATTCCAATATAATTATCTACGATATAAATAGTTTTATGTGCTCTACTGTAAATTTCATCGTATACAAGATCTCCCCAAAATGGTTTTCCATTTAATAAAAGATATCCTCTTTTATCCTCATCATCTTCAAATCCCGGCATCATCTCATGTAATTCCGAATGCGTCACAAAATCTCCAAGTTGATCTAGTACATTCGCCATTCGCTGTTGCACATCTGTTAAATCAGAACGCAATTCCATTGTGGTAAATAAGTTCTCCGACATCTGCATAGACAACAATAAATATTCTCTTTGACCTATAAGATTCTGATTATTGATGATATAATCTTTCATCTTCTTGAATGTACGTATCAACGCTTTACTTTGATTGACCGCCAATTCACCTCTGAGTACAGTCATAAGCATATAAACGCCTTGTTCAGTAAATGCATATGGACGATATCTTGAACCACCCCAACTTGAGGTCGATTTTTTCGACCTCAAGATTTGAGTTTCTTCTTTACTCAACTGAAAACGAAAATCTTCATCAAATCTTTCTATATTCTTTTTCACTTGTTCGTTAAATCTTTTTGTTGTGTAGCCATATATCTCAGCCAGTTCAAAGTCTAACATTACTTTCTGCCCACGCACCTCATAAATCTTGCTTCGCAGCACTTCTTCATCAATCAAAATTATCTCTTTCTTATCTTCATCCATAACGATGTCCTGCATTTCCTTTGTACCTTCTTCACTCATTTGTTTTCCTCCCCTTCTAATTTTAAATCAATGTATTCCGTTGGTATATTTATTTTATAATATTCCATTGGCATAATCAAGTAAAATATGTTGTAATTAAGAAAATTTATGATGAATGTTGAGGAAAGGACTATGAATACGACAACTTTAAATCGTGAACGTTTAATTGAATACACGATCTCTCATCAAACACACTATTAAATACCGTGGTCTCAGCACATATCATTTCCGCTCGTTGGCGACTTAACGACCTCCTTTCTCGTTCTTGCTTTCTTCTGGAACTTCATTTTTCTGTTCTATCGTTGCTTTCACTCTGTAAAAAATCATTTAGACGCATAAAAAGAAAGCCAGCGTGCATTTATATGCCCTCACTGACCTTCTCCAATCACCTTATATAACCATCCACACAAACCGTTCTATTTTGTTACTACCATATGTACCGTACTTTTACTAATCCCAAATGCCTTATCTGTCTGCCTCACCGTCGCATTGTTCTCTATGATATAATGTGCAATTTCGATTGCCCGTTCTTCGATGTATTCTTTCAAAATAAAACCCCTGCATAGTTGCTTTTTTATTATTTTCATTAATTTTGTCTTGCAATTCGTTCTGTGACGTATTATAATCTTCTTCAGAAGAAGCGGGTTTCTGACCATCTGACCTTGTAGTCCAAGATGGGTATCTCGTTTCTTTTTTTATGTTCTGAATATCGTATAAGTATAATTTTTTATCCGAAGAATATCGAACAATTAATACTGCCTGAAAAGTATTATATTCAACAATCTCCCCACTTTCTGTTGTTACTGGTAATGCAAATCTCGTATTATATCTAAACCAACCTTTTCCGGCTTTTTTCTTATGTTTGTGTTCAAAATCTTCTTTCCACCTTTTACTCGTTGCAATTTCTATCATCTGAGGTATTCCTTGTGACATATTAGCTTTCACTTTCGGCAGTGCACCTACTAATTTTTTCGTATATATAGAATTAGCATATTCATCAGCAAATGTTCTATCAACATAAATTAAATCTTCCGTCTCTGCCACTTCAAATATTTTCCCCACATATCGTAGTAAATATTGCTCAACCTCATCCCAAGGAATAGTTCTTTTTCCTTTAAAAATCACTTGCGGAATTACGACCACCCTATTTCCATTCGTATCTTTAGCTACAAGTACATTATTAATGTCATTCATTCGTTATCTCTCCTTTTTAGTATTCAACTTGATGTCGAAATTTTCGATATCAAATTGCATTTTTATTCCATTGGTATATTAATTTTATAATATTCCATTGGCATAATCAAGTAAAATATGTTATACTAAAGAAAAATTATGATGAATGTTGAGGAACAAACTATGAATACGACAACTTTAAATCGTGAACGTTTAATTGAATGTAGAAAGATATTAGGAATTACGAAACAGCAGGCGGCTATCAGAATGCAATTGTCACAGCCAGCATATCTCCGCTATGAATCTGGCGAACGTACACCATCGATTCATGTAATCTACTATATGGCTCACATTCTTGGAACATCTGCAGATTATCTTACCGGAAAATCAGATGACCCGACTCCAAACTGCCATTATATTTTCGAGTCAGAGAAACCGGAATTGTTTTCTTTCATTGATAAAGTGGAAAATTGTGATTCCGAAACACAGAAAAGATTAATGGCTTATTTCCAAATGATTTCCGAACAAAAAGGTTCGTAAATTTCGTTTTACGAAATTTACGAACCATTTGATAATTCTTCCTATGATATAATGTACATTTTCGACTCTTACCACAACGTTCTAATATCTGTATATTCGTAGCATTCAAAGCTGTCTGCCACATTTTTACATGTGATTTTTCCGTCATATGTGTTAATTCCGGAATAAATCACATCGTTTGCTTTACAAGCCTCTTCCAATCCTTTGTTTGCAATCTGAAGACCGTAACGAAGAGTTGCATTTGTAAGTGCAATGGTAGATGTTCTTGGAACTGCTCCCGGCATATTGCCTACGCAATAATGTACGACGCCGTCTTCGATATAAATCGGATCATCATGGTATGTGACTCTGGTACTCTCTCCGCAACCACCCTGGTCAACTGCAACGTCCACAAAAACAGAACCTGGTTTCATTTCTTTTAAATATTTTTTCTTAAATAATTTCGGAGCTGCTTTTCCAGGAATCAATACAGAACCGATAACAACATCTGCTGTCTTTACTTCTCTTTCAATATTGACATCGGTAGAAACCAATGTCTGAATACGAGAACCGAAAATATCATCCAAGTATTCCAATCTTTGAAGATTGATATCCAAAATTGTTACATCAGCGCCTATACCAACTGCAATCTTACAAGCATTTGTTCCTACATTACCACCGCCAATGATTACAATCTTTGCCTTTGGTGTTCCCGGAACACCTGCAAGAAGTACTCCTGATCCACCGTGGATTTTTTCCAAATATTTTGCGCCTTCTTGAATGCTGAGACGTCCGGCAATCTGGCTCATCGGTGCGAGAAGTGGAAGGGTTCCGTTTTTCTCCATTAATGTTTCATATGCTACAGCTTTTACTTTTGCGGCAAGAAGCGCATCTGTCTGCTCTTTATCTGCTGCAAGGTGAAGGTAGGTGTAGAGAATCAAACCTTCACGGAACAACGGATATTCTTCCGGCAATGGCTCTTTTACTTTAACCATCATATCTACAGTACCCCACACCTCTTTTGGTGAATCTGCCATTATGGCACCTGCCGCTTCGTACTCTGCATCTGTAAAACCAGAACCAATTCCGGCGCCCTTTTCAATATATACTTCATGTCCCGCATTTACGTAACTTACTACACAACTCGGAGTAAGTCCTACACGGAATTCATTGTTTTTAATTTCTTTTACACATCCAACTTTCATCTTTGTTTTCCCCTTTGATTAACATTTTGTTCAGAGTATATAACGAAATGTTACCACATCATGAAAAATTATTCAATGAAAGAATGAATATCTCAATTAGTTCCAAATAATATATCCCCAAAAAGCTTGGCTGTTTGTTCCTCTCCCAACGCCTTTTTGAAAACATCCGTGGATGGCCCGCCTTTTTCCAATAGACCATTTACATAATAAGACGCCTTTTCTTGTTTCGCACTAAGGTCAGAAACAGTCTGCTCCGCATCAGACAAATACAGTTCAAAATGTTTCAACGCCAATTCGTCAAAACGTGCTTGTTGATTCTTTTTTCCCTTTTTCGAAATACTGGATGCCAACTTGATATTGTCATACCAATGCTCGCCCGGGTCGCGCTCTTGCAAATCCGTATATTCGCTCTTAACAGCCTGCAAATGTGCATCTGAATATGAACCAACCAAAGTATCATATAGCTCCACAATCAGTGTATCGTTTCCCATGGCATAAATACGGTCATAGGAATAGAGTGGCAAATCTACATCATAAGGATTCACAATCAGCGTGTCCATCTTCATTAATCCAAAAAATCCTTTGGCACGCATCACAGAAACATGACCAAGCCCTTTGGCTTTATATGCTTCGATTGCAAATGTCATACCATTGGCTTTAAGGGTTCCCATATCATCTGTCGAAAGCTCTGCCAGGTCATATTTGTCCCTCAGAATATCTAAAAGTCTTTCTGTCATACTGTTTCTCCTTCTCGAAGTTGCCATGTTGCCAAACCGTTCTTGTGCAATGTCATAACGCCGGCAAGTAACGCTCCCTGGCCTACAATATTCACGCCTTCTGCAATCCAGTTCATGGATGCCTGTGCAAAATCTTGCGAAGAAAGATATCCCATGCATAGTGAGCAGATAAATGAAATCACAAAGAATACGATTAGTGCAGGTTTCTTCATTTTAGCAGATATGACGCACAACGCCACATCCATAAGTCCAAGTCCCACAACCATCAATCCGACAAAAACAAACGTGCCGGCAAATACAGGTGGTGCCACAGCAAGAAGTGTGTTTTTTGATTGTTTACAACAAATCAATGCGATAATTCCAACTCCTGCCAGCATAAATCCAATGGACTGCACCGGGAAGAACATATGATTGAGTGCTTCAAAATCACATACACCGGTTGCGTAAAGAAGCTTGTATGTTGCTTTTAGTGCTCCCGCGCAAACGATGTTGATTGTTCCTGCTGCAAAGAGCGCAAATGCGCCCTTGCTCATCTTATTATATAAGTCACGCATTAAAATGACTGCAGCTACCGCAAAGAAGAGAACCGGTATGTAATCCACAAGCGCCATGGATACTGAAAAATCTTTCATCTGAAGTTCCTCCTGCTACTTATTTCTTATTTAAATGATAGATTGGCAATAACGGAATGATAATCGGCGTTTTATCTGCGTATTCATTATATTCTTGATCCTCTCCGTAACGTGCCATTTGACGTTTTTCAAGACGCTGTGCACCGTTGAACATAATATAAACAATGCAGATGTATGCCAAAATGGCTGTAATCCATTGACCGACAGTTTGGTATGTTGTCACACCACTTACAAAAACACCTGTCCAGAAAATAATCTCTCCGAGATAGTTTGGGCAACGCACAATCTTGTAAAGTCCTTCAGTCGCAACCTTGTCAGGACGCACTTTTTTCTGTGCAGATTTCTGATTATCTGCAACAGATTCCAAGATAAGACCCAAGATAGAAATAACAATACCAACGCACGGAACAATCATATCTGTTGATGCATTTGTATAACGGAACAACATTGGGCTTACTTGTGCAACGTACAGTATAGACACAAAAATCCAGATTGTTGCAAGCACGAAGACAGGCATTTTCTTCTCGTCATTTTTTGCCAAAGTATCCTTGGCAACATCTGTTTTCTTGAAGGAAACGTTTTTCAGCTCGCGTACAAGAAGGAAGCCGGAAAGTCTAGCCCCATATGCAATAAACAATGCCATTTGAATGAGTACCAGTAAAAGCGGCGTCGCAGACGGATTAATAAGGTACATTACAAAAATCGCAATGCCGCCTCCCGCGATAGCAAATCCATATCCAATAGAAAGAAAATAAACAAATTTATAAAATCCTACTGCACACATAACTGCACATACTGCAAGTAGGATACCAAGTAATGTCCAAGGCATAATTAGTTCTCCTTTCCAAAGTAATTTTTGATATATTCAGCGAAACTCTTATCTCCTGTACAAGTATCACCTACAAGATCATGGCTGAGTGTCCATTTGGAGAATAGGATAATGTCGTGTTTTCCTGCTTTTTTAATCTTTGGAAGATTTGCAAGGATGCCAAAGAGCCAAATAGGTGCCCACTTGATTTTCAACGGCTTGTTTGCTGCTTCAAAGCACATAGCAGCCATTTCTTCATATGTATATGTTTCCTTGCCTCCAACGTTGTATGTCACATTTGTATCCATCATGTGTGCAACAATAAATTCTGCAAAATCCGGACAATCAACTACATTTGCTTTCACTTGGCCATAGCCTTTCAAAAGTTGCATCTCACCCTTGTCGATATATGGTTTGAAAACTTTTGCTATATCGTAGAAATATCCGGTTGGACGATAGATGACATATTCCATGTCTTGTTTTTTGATTTCTTCTTCAACCAAATATTTTGCATGAAGCATCGGCACCTCTTCTGCGCCTTTTTCATCACATGAAATAACTGATATATAATTAAATTTCTTAACGCCTGCGCGTTTTGCTTCTTCGTAAAGGTTCATGTTTCCTTTATAATCGATATCATAAGAAGTAAAACGGGTGGATGCACCGGTAAGTCCCATTGTAGTAATAACAACATCAGCACCGTCGCAAAGTCCTGTTAGAGTTTCCGGAGCTGTTGCATCAATCTGAGCAAATGTATATTTCCCTTCGCATCCTTCCACTGTTGTTTCTCTTAAATCAGCCGCAATTACTTCGTGCCCATCGCGGCAAAGGCATTTCAAAATTTCTGCGCCAAGGTTACCAAAAGCGCCCGCAAGTACAACTTTCATTTTTCATTCTCCTCTATTTTTTATTTTTTTCTTTCGCACGTTTGTCGTTGATGATCTTCATGTGTTCTTCAGTAATCAATTCTACGTTGTTTTCTTTTGCCCAATCTACGCAGCCTTTCAATACGAGTGATAAAAATACACGCGGCACACCGAGAATCGTCATGAGTGCCTCATCGGTAAATTTAATCTGATCGTCTGCGCGGTCTGCAGCGTAGCGCACAGATTCCAAAGAAGCCTGACGCATCTGCAAAAGCTCAGCTCTCATTTTGGTCTTTCTGTGGAACCAGAAATTCTTGCTGTCACGATATCCATAGTCAACAGGAAGTGCCGGGAAATCCTTCGCCGTTACTCCGTTAATGATGGCATCACTGTATTTCTTCTTCATAAGAATTTTGTCAACTCTAAGAATAAAATGTGCTCCGAATTTGCTGGTAATACCGTTGAAATCATGATATGGCGGTTCATAGCCATTTAACTCACCTGCAACATCCTTATCTGCTCCGTCCAGTTCTCTCATCCATGTACATTCAATTGCTTGAATCGCATCTGTAAGAACCTGTGGTCTTGCTTCACCGGTTTCTTCTTCAATCATGCTCTTTTCCAATTTGAAATTACATTTTGGCATCTTCTCGCTTGGCTTATCTCCCGGCCAAGAAAGTTTCACTGCCTCTTTAAAGGTCTTCGGCTTATCATCGATAAAATTCAGAGTACATTTCCCATTACGAAGAATGTTCTGAGCCGTATTTGATGAATTACGACAGCAAAGAAGCATTGCATAATAATCCTTGCCGGCTACATAATACGGTTGTACCAATGAATATGGGCCGAGAGTTGTGGTGCCGTCTTCACAAAGCGTACTGATAATCACAGTAGGCATCGGGAAGAACAACGAGGTTTGGTAGAAATTGTCTACGATACGTAGGTTTTCAAAGCTGCTCATAATTAACACTCCTTTATAAATTTATTTTATGATTTTACTAACAATTTCGAACTGCTCATCAAAAGATTTCCCCGCGACGGTCCATGTAAGTAAAGATTCTGCAATATATTCTGCAAGAAACTTCTCGTCAGAAACGGATGAATTCTTACAGGCAGGAAGAATGAATTCTACAAGTTGGGCGCGTAGCTGTTTGTGCCGTTCCTCAAATACACCGGCAAAAACTTTTACAGCGTCTCTGTCGCAAAACAACGGCTGATATCTGGAAATAAAATCGCTTAACGCATAATAAATACTGTTCAAAACCTCTTTCGGATGTTTGGAAGTTTGAGCGTGACATTGCGAAATACACTCTTTCCAATCTTCTGCCATAAATGTTGCAATCAGCATATCCTTGGATTCGAAATAATTATAAACTGTTCCTACCCCCAAATCGCACGCGCTTGCAACTGATCGGATCGTCGTCTTGCCATAGCCTTGTTCCATAAGTTGTCTCTTTGCTTCCTTAAGAAGCTGCCCTCTGATGTTAGGTATTATTTTCGGCATTTAAGAACTCCTTCTTGTCTTTTATGAACGTGTTCAGTATAATATCAGTATAAATACTAAGACCTCAAAAGTCAATGAAAAGGAACGTTTAGAAAGATGAAAAACAATAGAAAAAAACGTGTTTTGAAGTGGTTGATAGTAGCGCTTTCGGTGCTTCTCGTAATCGTAATTGCGTTTGGATTATATGTATCTGATTACTATCATGCCGATATCGCAGCAATTTCCGAATTCTCTTGTTCTGAGACTGTGACGAAAACATCTTTGGCAGATGGTATCATTGCTTATTCTTCCAAAGAGACAAACGCCGGTTTGATTTTTTATCCCGGCGGCAAAGTGGAATACGCAGCATATGAGCCTTTGATGAAAGCCTGCGCAGAGAATGGCATTTTATGTGTTCTTGTGGAGATGCCTTTTAATCTGGCTGTTCTTGACGTCAATGCTGCAAACGGAATTAGAGAACAGTTTCCTGAAGTTGAAGATTGGTACATCGGCGGTCATTCTTTAGGCGGTTCAATGGCCGCATCATTTGTTTCGAAAAATGTTGATGATTTTGACGGACTGATATTGCTTGCTTCTTATTCAACTGCTGATTTGTCTGAAACGGATTTAAACGTTTTGTCTGTCTATGGAAGTGAAGACATGGTTTTGAACAGAGAAAGCTATGACAAATATCTCAGCAACCTGCCTGACGATTTCTCGGAAACTATATTGGATGGCGGCTGCCACGCATATTTCGGTATGTACGGGGAGCAATCAGGAGATGGAACCCCTACGCTTGCAAACGAAGAACAACTTCGGTTGACTGCAGATATTATAGATGAGTTTATAAAATAAGACTCAACAGCAAATGCCGGGGTGTGCGGCCAAGCGACCATTTTGGGTGATAATTGCATAATATTTATGAAGAATGCGCTTTCGGTGCATTCTTTTCTATTACCAGAGCAGTGTGAGGAAACCTAGAGTTTCTTGAATCTCAATTCACATTAAAGTCGCTTGGAAAAAGTGTGTTCGAGAAACCATGCTCTCTGCGTCTGCAATATATGCTTGCTAACTGTGCGAGAGATTCTTGAAAAGACTAGGCAACTGCGTCCAGAGATGATATAAGGGTGGCTGTTACAAAACTTCCTGTGGTCAAACAGTTGTAACAGCCACCCACATTTTCTGTCCTGCAGTTGCAAGGCTTTTCTGAGAATCTCACGATGTTATCTC
>JAZQXU010000020.1:0-109312 GCA_045632945.1 Faecalimonas sp.
AATCGCACTTCCTTCCCCCGAATTAATATAGTAAAACGGACTTCCATTCCAGAATAAATATACCTTGCCAGTTGTATTCACTTGCACTTTAAATGCATTGTCTATACTACTTCCGCCAAAACCAAACTGTACGTTTCCTCCTGAAGATGCAGCATGAAGAATTCCCTCAAATTCAACATTTGAAACGTCATTTGTTTTTGCTGTACCTATCAATTCACTTTTTTCCGATGTTGAATAACTAGTATCCTGTGTTACTCCCAGTTCTTGCCATCCAATTTTTATGTTGGTTCCATCCCCACTCGATGCAGTAACTGTACCTGAATACTGCAAAGCTATCGAAAAAATTAAGACAGTCGTTAATACTAGGGAACAAATTTTTTGAAACATACTAAATTTTCTCATTTTTTTCTTCCTTCCTACCTTTTGATTCCACTTTCTTTTTTTAATTTCGCCAATTATTATTCTTGCAAACAATCTGTAATTCCCCATGGTTTGTCAAAATCAACCGGCAATGCGATGACCTGTGTTCCATCTTTTGATACTATATGGTGTTTGACTCCAAGTTCATTCATCCACCCTCTTGTTTCAATCGTTTTAAATGTATGTGTATTATACCCCTCACCAAAATCATTTTCCCATAGCCACAGTGGCGTCGGCCATAGGCACGCCTTTGGATTAACCTCACGATAAAAAGCTTGCGACGCACCACATTGCCCATGATGTGACATTTGTACAATATCACTGTGAATTAGTTCTTTGTCTACTTTACGCAACATATCTTCACTAGCCTCTTCACCGATATCGCCTGTGAAAAGAACTGACTGACCACATGCCTCCATTCGAATCACAATAGAACCATTATTAGGTTGATTATATGTAATATCGTCACCCGCGAAATAAACAATCTTGAATATTGCATTATCCACTTGAATTTCATCGCCAACTTCTACGATTTTCATTGGGAGCTCGTGTTCTTTGACGCGTTTTAAAAAGTTTGAAAAAATTGCCGTGAATCTTTCCGGATAATTTGCTTTTTGGAAACTTTCGTCTGGAACATTTAAGTATAATTTTTCGATATATGGTTCTCGATTTTTCGATAAAAGAGTATCTAGTGCACCAAGATGATCGCAATGAGCATGCGTAATAAACCACGCTGCAATTCTTGGATTGTCTCCACCGAGTTTATGTAAGTATTCCAAGAGGTACTCATCATCTCCAACATTTCCACCATCTACTACAACTAAGGCGCCATCTCCTGTTTCAATGACATATGACATCATTTGTATCGGACAATATGGCGTTCCTTCTGCAAATACATGTCCGTCCAATTGATGCACCTTAACCAACTTTACTTTTTCCATATGCATTTACCTCCTAAACATCACAATTCTAATTTCCACCTGATATTTCACCATATTTTGTTTCCTTATCTATGTTTACAGAAATATCTTGTTCTTCCGGTTCAGTCACTGCTCCATTGTCTGACGATTCCTCTTGTTTTTCTTCGTTTTCAGTAATCGTTTCACTAGGTGCATTCTTTATATTGTCATCATTTTTTTCATTGAAAAAATTGTTATATGTGTTGTTCTGTTGGTCATGTTGCTCTTTGTTATTATCTTTTAATTCTATCTTCTGTTCTTCATTTTGTGCTTTATCTTCATCATCATTTGTCTCTTTGTTTTGGTCTGTATTTTTTTCTTCTTCTGTTGATTCAATTGTTTGATTTTCTTTGTTTTGTTCTTTTTTTCCACATTCACACAGAAAAATCGTCATCACGCAAATCAAAAAAAACATACTTAATAAACTATATTTTCTCATGTTCTCCATTTCCTTCTGACATAGCTTCCCACACAAAGGAACTATTTCCTTCTCATTATTCTATCTAACTAATTGCATCTACACATTTAAAGTTAAAAAAAGCCTTCATACGATTCGCCCGGTGTTTCACTGATACCTCCCGGATTGGAAGCTCCAATAATTCCTGTTGTTTCTACTCCGTTCTCAAATAAAAGAAGAATGTCCATTGTCGGCGTTTCATATATAGATTTGTTCATGTTTCCACCTCCTAATCATTTAAAACATCAATCTCAAAAACTGACACCTTACCATATATCGTTGCATTTTTCATTTATCAAATATTGTTACGAATCACACCGGTTAAACTCTACACCTCCCTCAGCTGGAATCTCAAATGTCCGTCCATCTATGTGCAGCTCTCCGATTCCTTTTGAATGATTCTCTACTACTACTTTCTCCGATGTGAGTTGAACCTTGATGTAACCATTCGGCACTGGTACCTGACCACTAATACGTTCTCCTCCAATCAGATGCGGTTCTACCACAAAGTTTCCATAGCCTGCTGCAGTAGGTCTTACGCCCAAATAATATTTTCCGAACAACAAAATCGGACCTGCTCCCCACGCATGACAAAGGCTGACACCATATTTCAAGCCATACATTGCATAATGTTCAATTCCACTATTTTTAGGATCATACTTTTCCCAAAAGCTGGTACAACCCAGACGTAGCATATCGCCCCAATAAGAATTTATATATTTTTCTGTTTCTTCAAACATTTCTGCTTCACTGAGAGCCATGAGTTCATAAAACTTCATATACGGAGTTGTAATCTCGTACACTTCTTTATTGCACAACACATTTTCAATGACACTCTGCTTTTTCTTCTCGTCTAGGCATCCCCAAATGATTGCAAACATATTTGCATATCGAGTTACAATGGCATTTGGTTCATGAGCCGGTCCGTGAGTAAAGCAACCTTTTTCATCACTCCAGAAAGTCTGGAAAACTTTATCTATTAAGGACTCGTAAAGTCCCTCGTACTTTTCTTCAGCCTTTTTATCCTGCATAACTTTTGCAATATTGGCCATAGCCTTTAACGCATAGGCAAATAAGAGCTGAATAAAAGAAATATCTCCGACATTTATGTTTGGCACATCTGCCCAATCAATAAACACCCAATCTTGCGGTTCTGCCTTGAAGAATCCCCTTTCATCAGTACGTGGTAAACAAAAGTCTTCCATCAACGAACAAGCCGACGGATACATTTCTTCCAAAAAGCATTTGTCCCCGGTATATACGTAATACTGCCAAAGACTTTCAAACCAATATAACGTGTAATCCTGAATGGTATTAAAGTGTGTCGCCAGCGGATCCTTTCCTCTAATAAAACGCATGGTTCGTTTACATACATCATTGTCAAAGAAAGAATAGTAGTTCATCAGGTAACTTTGACTGGCATCGCCACTCCACACCCATCGGTCACGCTTAATTCCATCGAGGAAAAATTCTCTTGTCGTCAAGTGCATGGTTCGCACAGAAACCTCATAAATGCGATTCAATAGTTCACTATCCGTTTCAAAACTTCCTTTGTTTATAATAGGTAAGTATTCATAATCTGCGCTTAAATGCCCGATTGATATCCCCGAAACATTTGGTATATAGATATAGCGAAATGCTTGGGATCTAGGTATGCGAAATTCTTTAGTGCCTGCTTCTAAATAAACTTGTTCAAAGATACAACACTCCTCTGTATCAAGTGCCTCTTCTTTTGATTCTCCGTAATATACTGCGAGTTTTCCGCTTCCGGTTACCCCATCGCCTTTCAGATACCCCATTGTTTCTTGTCCAAAATCATATAGTGTTCCATCGTTCACATCCATAATTTCTGTTGGCTCTATAGGCATTGTTTCTAATGCAAATTCAGTGGGGGGTGTGTGAACATCCGTGAAATTCCCATAGCCAACCGGTTTCCAATTTCTACCGTCGCTCGATACTGTCCATCCTTCTCCTGTTTCTAATCCAGGACAATCAATAAAAATAGAAGGAAGTTCCGTGGAACTATAAACAAGAACCCATATAACATGACGTCCTTTTGGTACAAACAATCCTTCTTCCGGATTGTAATGAGCGTACCAACCAAAATCTAACTTAACGCACTGTGTTCCCGTGCTATGTATCTTGATACAAGTATCCTCTTCCAGCACAAACTCCTTAGAAAATTTCACGCTATTACAGAAATTTTCCAAACGCCAATCTGGCGTTATCACTAGCCCTCTTTCTGTTCGGGAAGACATGACTTTCATCCCTAAATAAAACTCGAAATCACTTGGGTACCATATCCATTGCGCCATACGAATCAAATCCCCTTTCAAAAGAAGCAATTATCTATTCAAATGCCAACTTTATTCCTATTTCTGTAATACCTTTGCAGTAGTGAGCAACTCGTTCTGGTAAATAATCCTGCACACGATGTCCATCAAATCCAACACTCAATCGCACGCCTGACTCCCGCACAATTCGTTGTTGCTCCTTATTTTCAAAAAATTCCAACATGTATGCATGCTGTCTATAGTTATGGATACTGTCATAACTCACATTCATCTCCCAGAAGATATTCTCCTCAGCCATTCGCCTAAAATAGTGTTCCGGCTTTTCTCCAATTTGTGCAATAAAAGCAAACATATCTGTATGTGCAACACCTACTGGACAACCGCATCTTTTGGCGAATGCAAACAAATCGTTATTCTGAATAACACTGTCCTGCCCTAAGTTTTCAACTAAACAATAGTCAAAGAAAGAAATATCTGCTGAATCTGGTAATGCACAACGTTTATATTTTGAAGTCGATACCTCAATTCCACATAAAATACGAATCTTATCTGCATATTTTTCTTTTATCAATTTCATATGGTCATAATAACGTTGCAAGGTTCCCTCATAAACATCAGCAACCTCAGGAGCATCAGCCACGAAAACATTTTCCCTTGCATTTCCGATTCCATAACTATGATCCGTGATACCAAACAGTTCAATGCCACCTGCAATAGCCGCTTCTACAATTTCCTCTGGCTTATCTTGTCCGCAAAAAGAATAATATGTATGTGAATGTAAATCCTGTATCATTTTAATTTTGAGCCCTTTCTATTTTTACAAAAACTACAAATCTAATGGGCGTAAAGTCTTGTATACACAAACATGCTTTGGATCAAATGAGAATTCACGATGATGATGACCAAAATACCACATTTTGAATTCAACATTATTATTTATAAAATGATTGATACCTTCCATAGAAAGTTTTGGCTCTGGCAGAGCATCTCTTTCGTATTGGTGAGTAATTACATAATCAACGGAATAACCATGTTTTTCTAAATTCTCATATGCAAACTTCAGTTCCTCCTCTGAAGCTTCCTCCAGCGGCGACCAGAGTCCTGCTTCCTTCCATTTGGCTGAACTTCTCCATCCACCCAAAACAAAGAATTTTTTACCTTCAATTGTATAGATTTGTCCACGTTTTAGATAAATTACATTTTCAGCAAGACGAGTAACAATTCCTCCGTTCCACTCTTCTTCTGGACTATTGAATAAGTATTCATAGTTCTCATGATTTCCATCCACTATTGCTACAGGCTTTTTACTGGAAAGAATATATTCCGTAAAAGCCTTGTTTTCTTCTGTATCTTCAAAATTAAGTAAAATATCGCCGAGCAAGATAAGCAAATCATCTTCCTTAGCAGTTTCTTGATATTCAATAAAAGTTTTATGTGCTTTTCCATGTAAATCACTCAAAAAATAAATCATCTTACTTCTCTCCTCTGTACATTTCTGCTTTTCCACTTTTTAATAATTCTATAAAATCTTCTACTGTCTTTATTTCATTTTCCGATAGCATTCCGCATCCAGCAACATCTTCAATTCGATGTGAATCCGATCCGGCTGTACGGTATAATCCATGCACTTTTGCAGTTTGCTCTGCTAGGTCATCGTTTGGAGTGTGACGTGGATTTGAATTGCATACTTCTAAACCATCCACATGCTGCGGTGTAGCAACCGAGGTTCTATCACGGAATGGATGTGATTGGATAACTACTATATTGTGTTTTTTTGCAATTTCATAAAACTCCGGCAACGTCATCACCGGAAGGTTTGGATATGTATCTAAAAATTCCTTTGTAATTCCATATGCCAAGTAATGATAATGGTTTGGTAGTCCTTTAAATGCGAATTCGGCAGATAACAATACGTTCATGCCAATTTCATCACCATGTTTTTTTGCTTCGTAATACCCGGAAAGAAATTTTGCTGTTTTTTCTTCCCATGGCATCTCACCCAATTTATTGAAATAGGACTCCGTAAAATGGTCGCTTATAAAAAGTGTATGAAATCCAGCTTCATGATAACGTTGTACCATTTCTTTTGCTGATAACAACGAACATGAACTTACTTCGGAAGTGTGCATGTGTGTTTCGGTCTTGTACATAATTTTTCTCTCTCCTTCATTCGAATTGACTTTACAAAAAGCCTAGTATATAATTATGATAACAAACCAAAACTGCAATATCCATTGTTTGAGCACTTAACTATATTGCAATTTTCTACGAGGTGATGATGAATGAAAAAATTTGACTCTTTTAAGCAACATTATGCATTAGATAAAGCCATAGAAGTGATAGATGTATTAACATTAAATGCACTTCCACATGCCCTGAACGAGAAGCATTCTCACCATGATAATTACGAAATTTATTGGTTTTTGGAAGGCGATGTTGCATTTGCTTTTGAAGGAGAGATTATAGACGTGGCTCCAGGCGACATGATTATTATCAGTAGCAGGAAATTACATAGGCCAATCATTAAAAACGCCTGTCGCTTTCATCGAAAGCATATTTTCTTCAAGGAAGAGGTTTTCGGTTCTATGAAAGCGAATGGTCTTTCTTTGCGAAACGTCATCAGAGAGAGAAAAATCATAAAATTGAATGCGGCTCAAATACAGGAATCCGGATTAGATCGTCTATTCCTTGACATCGAGCAATATGTAGCAGCAGAGGGCGGATACGAAGAATTTTGTGCACTTACTACTCTATTTTATTTTCTTATTAAAGCAGATAAAATTAGCAATCGCAGCATTGTAAAACAATCGTCCATTACAAGTAATAAGGTGAGTACCATCGTAAAATATATTGATGATAATATTTCGAAAGAACTAAATTACAAAGCCTTAGCGGAACGTTTTTTTGTTTCTGAGAAAAACCTTTATAAGATATTTAAGCAAGAAACAGGGTTTACTTTAGGAAAATATATTTTAAACAGAAGAATCATTAAAGCAAAAACTGTATTAAATGCAGGAGGATCCGCCGCAGATGCTGCCAGAATTGCAGGATTCAAGGATTATTCGGTATTCTATAGAAACTTTTTGAAAGAAACCGGTGTGGCACCTACTGCATTTTCCAAACAATAATTAATCGACATTACTATATTATTTATATTTTTATTTGTTTGCAACGATATAGCTTTATCTTTTCGTGGTAAGTTTATCCAATTTTCCAAAACAGTTTATTGCTCTGGCAAATAAAAGGCTTATTGTTTCATCAAACATTCCATCTGTAGATTTTATAATTGCACTTGCTGTTCCTTGACTTGGAGTCGAGTCCATCCTATCATCAACGCCTTGCATACTGCTATACACGCTGGAATCCCCTACTTAAAATGTACTTATTATCAGAACTTGTTTTTAACTTAATGCAATACAAGTAGAAAGGTAATACGATGGAAAAAGATAAACATATATGATTGCGTATTGATTCTGATATACACAAAAAACTCAAAAACCTAGCTGAATACGAAGGTCGTTCAATCAATGGACAAATACTCTACTTGATTAGACAGGCAGCTACACGGCAGGAGCAACAACACGGAAAAATCAAATAGTATTTACGATAAAAATATTTTCTATGAACTGGACCTATTCTAGTCCCATTGTATCATATCATAGCGATAAGATAAAGAAAAAACGGACTGTTTTTAGTCCGGTTTGAGGAAATATTAATTATGGTGGAACAAAAGGTAAAACAAACAAATGCGAATATTGGTACAAACATAAGACAGATACGCTTATCTGCTGGAATCGGTCAAACAGAACTTGTTGGGCTCTTACAGTTACATGGTGTCCCTATGACAAGAGAAACCTTGGTAAAAATAGAACGAGGCATCCAACATATTACTGTTAGACAGCTTCGCGGAATTCGTGATTGTCTCAATACTACATATGACGAATTATTGAAATAGAATTCCTAGGGTTCCATGTGACTTTTAGAATCTTATTTCTTTCTGTTATAATATTCTTCCAGTGTATAGTTCACTAGACTGGTCACTGTGACCACTACCACTGGTCACCAAGAGGGTATAGTTTCCCCTTGGTGATTGGTGGTTTTCTTTTTTAGAAAAGTCGGAATAGGAGGCTGCTCTTTCCACCTTTTGTGCGGTATCGTTGCTCCGTTTCTACAATCTTTGCCTTGCACAAATCCAGTATGGCTCTTCTCACAGTTTTTTCAGAGAGTTGTATCTCTCGCGCAATGGTAGGAACTGCTGGCCAGCATTCCCCTTCCTTGTTTGCACGGTCCCAGAGATAATAATATACCACCACAGCTCGGTGTGGCAGATTGAGGTCTTTGATTTTTTCATATTTACTCACTTCTGTTAACCTCCCTGTACGATTTTGGTGTGGTTCGAAGCTGCGTTCTTGCCTGCTGTTGACCTCCCATTGGAAGTGCAGATGGTGGCAACTCATACTCTTCTATCAAGCTCATCTGATACTTACTTCGAATTCCTTCAATAATCTCTCGCTTTTCAGCATAGTAAACCTTGCGATTTCCATGTTCATGAACCTCGTATTCATCCTCAAATTCTATTCCCCATTTGAAGAATAACTTCAGCTTTACCTTCATCGGATAGAAGCCTGTCTTCATCACAACGAATTGACCTTTTGGCATACTTTTGAGTTCATCCGGTGTCATGAGAGGACGTTCTATCATCTGAAGACTCTGAGACGGGTCATTCTTGCCTCTACTGACGGAACCGGACATAACCGTTCTACTGCCAAGTGATTTGGACAACGTTTCTGCAGACGTACTGTTCGGAGCAAATCCTCCGAAGATAGTGAGCTGCGTATTATCTATAATAATCTCAGCCCCTTCTTTCCCATAATTCTTTTCCAGTTGTGAAAACGATTGAATGATTGGTACGATCTGTAATCTTCTGCTTCGAGATGCAGAGAACATCATCTCTGCCGATTCTATCTTCGGGAGTGTGCCGAACTCGTCACAAAAGAACACACATCGGTTCTTGAGCTTTCCTCCCATCTCATCAGCGACTGCCAATATCTCACGATACAACTGCTGAATAACAAGTGAAATCATGAAGAACGTGGTCGGATTCTCCTCTGGCATGATAACGAAAATTGCACACTTTTCACTACAGAACTTCTCCGCATCTATCTCCGTATCAAAACATAATAACTGCTCCAGCTCTGAATCTAAGAAAGCATTCAGTCTGGATAGTGCCGTACTCATAACCGATGCCATCGACTGCTCTGCAGTATTAAGAGCTGCTCCTGCGAACCACTTTGCCTTATGGTCGTTTGGAAGCATCTCCATGAGTTGCTGGAACTGGTTCTTGCCCTTCTTCTGCGATGGTGCAAGTAGTTCCTGGATAATCTTAAACACAGACACGATATGACGTTTCTGTGGCTCGCAAAACTCTGCAACGAGTAGAATTGTTGCCGTCAGTAATCCTTCTGCCGCATCATAGAAGTATGCGTTCTGTCCGTAACTTGACGAGTCTTCTCCGTTAAGAATAATTGTCTTAGATATAATCTTGGCATACTTTTCTGCCTTTGCTTTATAGGTGAGCTCATTCGGATTCTTCTGATATAGGTCCATATATTTATTCACCAGATGCAAGAGATTATTTCCATTGGATTTTGTTGGATTACGAAGGTCAATGACCGAGATGTGATAACCATAATACTCTTTTGCAATGGTACCATAGTTACGCATAACATCACCTTTGGTATCGGTCGACAGGAAACTCATTCCGGATGCACAAGCATATTCGATACAAGGATATAACCAGTACGCTGTCTTGCCGACACCGGCTGCACCTATCATCAATGCATGTACGTCATCTGTGTCCACCATAACTGTAGTATTCCCTGCCTTTCCGGTTCTTCCAACTACGATTCCTTGTGGCAGTTCTTTTCCGTCCGGAGTAGTTGGTGTCTTTCCTTTCTGTGCCTGTTTTCTCCATCGCTCCGGCGTAAATGGCAAATGCTTATAAGTCCTTTTTATCTGTGACTTGGTTGCCCACCTTGCTGTTCCATGTTGTCCATCTCCCACCGTTCTCGACTTGATGTTATTGAGACTATAGATGTGTGACAGTAAAGTTACACCTCCAAGTACACCAAACATGATTGCTCCAATTAGAATTAAGCTTGTGACATTTGACATGTATTTTCACCTACTTCCTGTTTGAGTAATTGTTCTTCCGCATACATATGAAATCTCAAAAAGTCAACAGATAATTGCATCACCTTTCTTATCAGTTTCATGCAATCCGACTCTGAAAGAATCTCATCTTTCTTGTATGCTCTTACGACTTCCGACAGATTCTCACCGAGTTCCGCAATCCTTGAACGGTATCCCACATTGTCTTTGTGAGGCGGATATAGTCGATGTAGCATCTTTCCATACTCCTCAGTCGTATAATTCTTTTCCATGGATTCCAACTTATTTTTTCCAAACAAAAAAGCAATCCATGCTAATTCATAGGACTGCTCCGACAAATTCTCGTCCTCCGACAGAGGAATACTGTTTAATTTTTCAAATCTGGTTTGTAAATTTTCCAACAAGTTTTTTATCTGAATCCCTTCGCACCCTTCCACAAGTTCCGGACATAACTTCTTCATTTTTACCAGCCCGGGATGTTCAGATGATGGAATTGCATCCATTCCTTTCTGTGCTTTCACTCCTTCGTTCCAGTCTTTGTAACGTGGAAGCTCTGTTATAATTCGATAGTCTTTCAATCCTCTCACAGCTTCTGCAACCCGATAGTCTCCTTCAATTCCCGCTTTATCATGGTCGAGACATGGATGCACTTCCGTAATGTGCGGATTGTTTTTTAAGATTTGTATGAGTGCAAGCGGTGCTACCGAGCAGAGTGCGACGTAGCTGTGCTCTTTCCAATTGTCTTTGTGAAGAGAAATATAAGAGAGCATATCAATGGGCGCTTCGAACACATAAACTCGATTACTGGTTCCGATATGATGAAAACTGTAATTCGGATTGCTACTTTCTACGTTTCCTTTGAAGCCGCTCTTTGAGTTCGTTCCTCGCTTGTGTGCATGTCTCGCTACCCCTTCTTCATCCAAACCTACGAAGACTACATTGTGATATTTGGCGTCTTCATAAATCAATTTCTTTTGAATGAAATGCTGAATCACTTCACGGTCCAGATATCGTTCCTTCAAAAGATAGGCATAGACTCTCCTCATGTTATCATTTCGCTTCGGAAGTTCAAAGGGCTTCTTTTCCCTTTCACTCTCCACCTGTTCACAGACATCACCTTGCTCATGAAGCAACATCAGCATGGTCTCCTGAAAACTCATGTTAAAGAATCGTTCAAAGAAATGGATGACATAGCCACCTTCTTGATTGTAATGATGATACCATCTGTTTCCGCTTATGGTTACCTTGCCTTCAGGACTTTCCCACACATACTCTGCCCCTTGTTTGTTTAACTTGTAACCATTATTTTTAAGATACGAAACAAGATTCGTTGCACGGACTCGTTCCTTTTGTTCCTCTGTAAAATATATAAATCCTGCCATTTTTTATCCTTCCCTTCTTATTGTTTTAATCCTTGTGCCTCTTTCTTTTCGGCAATCTGTCTTCTTAATTTACGGTCCACACCTCTTTCCGTTTCATAATCAAGTGCTAATTTTTCCTGAAAGATTTGACTTATGCGACGCATCAGATTTATAACACTTCCTCCTCCGGATGCCCTTCTCTTTTCCTTTGCATCCTTATTCTTTTTCCCATTCTTACCCTTCGGCATGATGATGGTAGTATCTGTTTCGTTTTCCTCCCAACCAGAAAACAGATTTACCGCTTCCTTTATCACAGCATTTCGAATAGACTTAAACTCACGGTTCTTTGATAAGGGCACTCTCTCTTCCACATTCTCTGTATAAATTCTTTTGATTTCCTCTGTCTGTTCATACCACAAACTGTAGAGTTCCGAAATCCTTTCATCCTTTGCAATCTCATCCACAATACTGTCTACTATCGCTTTCACATCCGCTTTCAAATATCCATACACTTTCTTTCCAGACGTTTTGGAAAGACGCTCTGCAAGTTTGAAAAGCAACTCTTCCACCTTTGGATTGTGATACTTTCCTTCGCTGATTTCCGAAATCATCTGTTCAATTCTGCTTCTGCTTTCCCTTCGCAAGGTGTCGCGCTGCTCTGTCTGTTTCTCGTACAGACACAATAAATCTTGAGCAAAAATATCACCCGCCAATGATGAGCGCAGATTTCTGACGCCCTGCTTGGACAAATATCCCTCTTGCTCATCCACGGAATATGCAATGAGGTGCACATGCGGATGATGACTTTCATTATGAAATGCCGCAAACCATTTAAGATTTTCCATAGGAATCTTTAAGTTTGTAGACAGTGCTTCTGTCTGTGTGCGTAGCATATCTCTCCAGCGAACTCCGTCATCAAACCCAAGACGTTCTGCGTCTTCTCGTCTGAGCGAAATGATAACCGTCCATACATTTCCTTCGTGCAGGTTGAGTTCGTCTGACACCTTGCTTAGTTGCACCTGCACTCCATCATCCGTAAAAAGACCGTGGGAGCCAAATCGCTGCGCCCTCGGTCTTGTTGCAATATAATCCGCATAGGTTTTCGAATTCATTACTTCGCTAGCATTATCCTCCAGAACTCTTGCAATAAACTCAGATGCATTTCCAACTGTTTGATCTCTCAAATAATCTTCGTACTCCAGCATTTCTTTGCTGTCCGGGAAATCCTTTAATAACTTTTTGATTAGTTGCTTTTGTTTGACAGTGGTCGGTGCAAATCTGACAGTGTCATCAATCTTCTCCACGCCTTCACGAGTTGCAATATACTGCGCATAGCCTCCCGGGCTTTTGCCTCTCCCGGGCTGTAAATATTTAAACTTTGTAACCAGTTTTGCCATATCATCTTCCTATCCTTTCTGCCAATCAACCGCATCCTCTAATGAGAAACTTCCATTTGTTCTCTTTACTTCTTTCACACATTCTCCCCGTAGGCGCTCCAAGGAAAGCTTGTCAATGTTCTGTCCTGATGCAATCACATTCATCATCATGGCCATCTCCACAGCCAGTTTGAAGAACATACGGCTTTGCCTGTTGTCGCTCTCCGCTACAATTCCTTTGAGAGTGGAAGTGACAATATTCGGAAGATAGCTCTTGTTATCTTCTGCCGAAAGATATCCCATGTAAAACAAAACCGCTTTCTCTATAAACTCATTCATGGATTCACAATTGTCTTGCTTGTACATTTGTTTCATTCGATGATAGGCTTTTTCCCCTAGTCTGACTGTAAATCGCACTTTGTCCGTTTTTTGCTTTTCATTCTCCACTTCCTCATCTCCTTCTCTGTGGTGTCACCTTTGGTGCCTCGTAATTCCTTATAAATTCGCCCTTTTTTAAAATTTTGGTGTCACCTCTGACGCACCATCCCCTTTTGTGGTGTCACATAAAAATTTGCCTCAACCACCCTCAAACCCTTATTCTGTCGGCGTTGCCGGCAGATGTGTGTTAGGAATGGCGCCCTTGTGGTGTCATCCTTTTCTCCTGCTTCAAAATCAACCCTTAAATGCACAGAATTACATACTCTGTATCATTCCATAGGTTCCCGATTCTTCAAAGCTTTCATCTGGCACATCCTCGAAGGCAGAGGTTTTCTGCATAATATCAAGTCTTGTGTAAGGACTATTTGTTATCTGCGTAATCTGTTGTGTTGTATGGTCATAATGGTATATCTGATTGGACAAGCGTTCATCAATATCAACTTGCGTAAGATTGACGTCATAGACCATTTGTTGCAATTTCTCGACAGTAGTATCACAGTCAGTCGATACTGCTAAAAATTCATGGATTGATGACGGAAGCAAATACATATCACTTCCTAACTTCTTTGCAAGGTCATCCAATAATTCCGGATATAGGATTGATGCCGCCCCAAACGTACCTATATCATTCGATATTCCATAAAGATTTAACTTACTCTCAACCTCCTGTTCCGGTATATCAAAATTCGTTCTCAAATACTCAGTCACACTAAACCAACATGGTGAAAAAATCCTTTTGGTATTTTCATATGCCAGATTATATAGTTCCGATTCATCAAGTCCCATCTTTTGTGCCAGTTGGTTTGTTACAACCGCACTTGCATTTACCATGCCATTATTAGAAATAAACCAGCGGTACATAATAGACATATCCATATACTCACGATGTGGCACATCTTGCAATAATGCTTCATTCCCTTCCGTATGAATCATAGCAAGAACAATATTTTCCTTTTCATTCAAAATGTTTTTGACTTGACTTTTAACCTCTTCATTTTCATAGATTGCATATTGACACATACTTATTACTTCTTGGCAAATATCTTCCATGTCCTCACCATTCTCATAGTCAGCATACAAATGTTCTGCATATACAATTGGCAAGATATCAATATTCTCTTCACTGTATAAATTGAAACATATACCTGTTAGAACGCGATTATTCTTAGCTTTAACTTGTTCCATAATTGATACTTGACCATATTTTTCTGTCAGCATTTCGTCCATTTTTAAAATAAATTCATTTTTAAATTCTTCAAAACTATACATACTATTCCTCCTCATCTAGTGCATTGTCAGATTCATGTCAACATTTTGGTTCTCGTCCTCAAGCGTTTTGTGTGCCGAATCCGTTTCCTGTACAATGCTCTGTGTACTTCTTGCATATCGATAAATATCATTAGACAACCGTTCGTCTAATGGCTGTTCTTGATTGTATTCATAAAGTGTTTCTAGAAGTTGTTCAATCTCAGGACCATCGGAAGGAACTGCAATCATTTCATTAACAGATACCGGAATCAGATACAAATCCGCATCTAGTTTTACTGCCAGTTCGTATAACTTATCTGTGTATAAAACATTTGCCGCACCTTTATCCATATAGCGATTGGATATAACATACATCGGAAGTTTAGTTTCATCAACTTGACCATCTAAAGCCTCTAAATCCACAGCTTTTCTTCCCCGCTTTATCATCTCTTTGATCACTGATTGTAATGGTACGATATGCGGCTTTGATATTCGTTTGGTATTCTCATAAGCTAATTCATAAAGCTCCGATTCATTTAGCCCCATGCACTCAGCAATATGATGATTGATAAGAAAACTCAAACTTTCTCTACCATCATAATTACCAATGCCTAGATATACGATAGAAAGATTATGAAATTCCCTATGAGGTAACTGTTCCAATAATTCTTCGTTTTGTTTCGTGTGCATGAGTTGAAAAACAATGCCATCCGTGTTGCCCAACATATTGCGAGCGATTCTATCTATTCTCTCTCTGTCCTCAATTGCATCTATCAGTTTCACTTTTAAATCAGCAAGAAGTTCCTCAGTCTCTGCTCCTTGCTGATAATATGCATAAAGTGGTTCCAGATAAAAGGTCGGAACGACGCCTACTTTCTCCGCACCGCTAACATCACATACAACTGCCGTTAACTCAACATTGTTTTTCAGCTTTCGCTGTACCGTCATATCCGCCCGTCCGTATTTTTCTACGAGTATCTCTTTTACGGAAGCGATAATCTCTTGTGAAAATTCTTTAAAGTTGTACATCCCTACACCTCCTTGCGGGCATTCGTGTTTCTCTCCATGATTTCTACGGCTACTCCCGTTCTCATATCAATAAATTCTCTGACACTAGCAGGCACGTTTCTTGTATAAATTGTCTCCATTGCCTTTGCCAGTTCCAGCTCTAAATTCATATTCTTTTGGTTCATATAAAGTCTTGTTGCTGCAGTTTTCTCTTCGTCAAACGCAACACCGATTGTTGTTTTTTTCATGTTCATTTCCTCCTGATTTTTCTGTTTTCTACATTGACATAACTGGCCCGGGTTCCTCTCCCGGTTCCATTTTTGATTTTAAATACTCTGCCATCTCTTGATTGATATAGCCATAGTATCCTCTGGGTCTTTCCATATCGAATTCTTCATAGATACGTTTTAGGTCCTCTTTCAAATCTCGAAATCCTTCTTCACATTCACTTGCTTTAAAATATTTCCATGTGTGGTCCAAATCATAAACATAGATAAAATCTGCCCAATTCCCCGACGCACTTAATTTCTCAAAAGTGAATTCTTTTGCCTGTGTATTCTTTTCTCCTCTATCACGTCCATAGGCTACCGTCACTCCACTTTGTCTCATACCATATTCAAATTTATGAACACGCCTCGGGTCAGGGTCAGCCTTTTCTTTTAGCACTGATAAATCCCCCAGTTCCATGAGCCTATCAACCAATTCTTCTGTGCTGTAATGGTCTACTAACATTGCGCCGTTGTACGTAGGAAAGCCATCCAAATGACAATAAATCGTTCGATATTTGTCTTCTTTAATCCGTTTCGCAATTAAACTTTTTGTACTCATTCATCCATCTCCATATCTTTCAAAATTCTGTTTGGTATCCTGTTCTTTCAACACCTATTCCTCCATTTCTAAATACGTGATATTCGGTACCTTCAGCCAGTGTGTCCAGGTACCATTTTCTAGTTTTGTTCTCACAACACCTTGATTGGTGCTCATTGCTTCGATGATTTCTCCATTACCGATATACACACCGATGTGTCCTTTTTTCCAAACAGCAACACCGAGGATTTCAGGAATGTTATCAATAGTTCCCTTTTCTGTAGCTGCAGCATATATCTCATCTGCTCTTAACGCAGGCATACCATTCGTCGCATACTCGATTTCACCGATTCCTGCATCCAGCCACACATATCCTTTGATTAGACCTCCACAGTCTGCTGTGCGACCACCAAGCCAATGCTCTTTGATATATTCCATACGTTCTCCAACTTCCTCCGGATACTGCTTTGCAAGCGACTCCAGAGAGGACAAATGCAATACGTTCCCATACGTTCCCCACACATATCCCCATCCGTTTTCTTCTGCATGAATGACATATTTCACAAGATCCAGATTGTTCTTTGTCGTTACGTCATAATAGTCACTGGTATCGATATACGTTCTTCGAACCCCTTCCATAACACCCCGAAAATCCTCAATGCTTATCTCCGTTCCAAAGGTCTGATTCACAGCATTTACTAGTTGTTCCTCTGTCTGTTCCTGGGCAAAACATCCCACGAATCGACTCACAAAATTTGGTTCCCATGTTTTCTCCGTGAGAGTAAGAAAATAAAGAACTTCTGCTTCCCGAAGACGAATCCCATCAAATCCGGCAGCCCTCATTTCATTCGTGATGCTGTCCATGGTTTCTCCGATTTGCTCTATCTGCCTTAACTGCTCTGCCGTCATATTCTCCGATACAATTTCTTCCATTCTTTCAGAATTCATCTGAAGTTCACCGCTAAAAATACCTAGCACAACTATCATAGGCATAAAGATAATGACAATAATTCCAAGTATAATTCCACCAACCTTTTTCCTCGCCTCCGGATCACTTGCAATAGCAACCGCCAACTTTTTTAGGGCAGCTGCAATCGTGGCACTCATCGACCGCCTGCCGTTCCGAAGATGGCAGTTTTATAATCCGGTGCAATGACCTGTAATAGATACCGTTCGTTTCCACATCGATACAAACAAGTTCCCCGTTCCGGATATTTAATGAGTTCAAATTCACTTGGTTCTACCTGCAAAGCATCCATATACTCTTTTGGATTTATCTGTCCTGCATTAAATAGAAATTGGTGTGTTGGAATGGAAAATAGCGGTTTTGTAAATTCTCGAATCTCCGGAATTAAAAAATCCTCAATATTCTGACTTGCCAAAATAATCGAGGAATCCTTCTTACGCACACGCTTCATAGCGTTACGAATATATTCAATTGCGGTCATGTTTGTCAGGAACAGATACAATTCATCAATGCTTGCTGCCGTGTTCCCGGTTCCCAACAGTTGATTACTCATAAATGATAAAATATTAAAGAGCATGGTATCTTTAAGACGCTTATTTGTATCCATAAGTCCCTTGACTCCAAATACCAAAAATGCATCATCCGTAATATTGGTATGCCCGTTAAAATACACGGATTCTGCTCCCACACACATACTGTGAATGCCAAGGCACACCTCCTGCAGTGTCTCTTCTGTATAGAGATGCTTCTTTTCATTATCATAAGACAAAAACTCATTCTCGCACAGATGATAAAAGTCTTCCATAACCGGATAATCTGTTGACTGCAGTAAGTTGTAATCCGTATTGTCATTGATGCCATACTTTTCATATAACTTACTGAGCATAATTTCAATTGTATCAATCTGAACATCAGTAAAGTCCTTATAACTTTTGAAAAAGTCTTTTAAGAACGCGATATGCTGACTCAGTCTCGTTACCTTTCGGAAAGGTTCCGGCTCTCCGATTTCCTGCTCTTCCAGACCGTCTGCCCATACCTTTGGTTCTAACGGATTGATTTTGTATTCTCCTGTCATAAAATCAATATAGCATCCGCCAAGACCTTCTTCACAGATCTCTTTGTACTCACTCTCTGCATCTAAACAGATAATACGCTTTCCGGATTCTCTGAGATTTGTCAGAATCAATTTCATCAAATGACTCTTGCCCTGTCCGCTGTTTCCAAGAATCAGAATATTGGACGTGGTTTTATCCTCTGCTCTCCGGTCAAAATCCACAAGGATGTTCGTGCCATATTTATCTCTGCCAATATAAATTCCATGTGGATCTGTCTTTCCGGAAAAGTTAAACGGATAGAGATTTGCCACACTTGATGCCGGCAATACTCGCTCATACTGTTCCCCAAACTGATTTGAGCCCACAGGCAGAACAGATAGAAATCCTTCCTTTTGTCTGAGTGTCAGCCTATCCACAGTGATTTTTGAACGTGTCAGTTCCATGGCAATATCACTCTGTAATTCTTTCAGGTCATTCATACTCATGCCTTTTAGTTCCATAAATACAGAGCAATGCAAAAGCGGTTCTCTGTTCTTTCTAAGGTTTGCAAGCATCTCTACTACATCCTGCAAATTTCCTTCCGCTTCAATAGTATCGTTCACATCATTCCCACCACTTTTCATTCGATTTCTGCGCGTAGCATTTTGAATAATTTTACGCTGCTCTATCGCCTCTACCAGCCTATGATAAATACGAAGTGTTACACCGTTTCTATCTGCCAGTTGCGAAAGAATTGCCTGCTCTTCCGTACTTGGAGGATACTCTCTGACTGCCCACACGCAGCGATAGGAATCACCAATAATATAATGATCCGGAAAAAATTTGATAGTGCCCGGCAAAATCATGTCAAAAAAATCTTTAGTTCGAATGAATTCTTGTTCATCCGATGATAGTGTTTTTTTCTTTCCCATCTTTCCACTCCTTCTCTCTAATCTGTCGTAAAAAACTGTTCGCCATCCACATCCGGCATCATTTCCCCATTAGCGGATGCATCAAAATAGATTGCAAAAAATCTCTTGATGTCTTCTTTCTTCATACGCCGGACCTCAAACCCCTGCTCTGTTATCACTTTTTCCACACGATTTGCCACGTGAAAGACCTGCTCAGGTTTCATACCCTTGCATCTTGCAATAAACAGAAACTGCCTTGCTGTTGCCATCTCCATCTGAATGTCATCAAGGAACTTGATATCCTTCTCCAGCAATGCTTTTACCTTCCGGTTACTCTCCTCTTCCATTCGTTGATACAGATACGCTTTATTCCCATCAAAACATTCCGATGAATCCGTACAATTAATTTCAATATCAGGAATAGCAGATAGTACCATCATAAGATGCCTTACCTTTACTTCAATATTCGCATTTGAAAGAACTGATATATTAGTCGGTGTAACTGTATAAAATAGCAATTCACCTTTTGCGGTCAGTAGACCATACTGAGTAAAACTTTTTATTCCTATCAATTCCTGCACTGCATTTCCTTTCTTTCTTTTTTTCATCTGTTCTCCTACCTCCATTCGTAATATTGATCTGTGGTGATAAAATACCGGACTGCACATTTTAAAAACTCCATAATGGTAGTTTCATCCATACGTATGGTCAAAAAACCATAGCAGAGCACTCCTGCAGCCGGAACCACAAATCCAAACTGCACCAAAAGCACTATAGCCGGCAATGCCATAACCCCTAAAATCACAAAATCCTTCAGGCCCCACAACCATAAATTTGCTGTTGCCTTCAGATTTTGTGGATATAAATATTGTGTCATTTTTTTCACCTCTACTTTCCACCCACTCTTGTAAAGCTTCGCGCCAAACTCATTGCCGATGATGCGCCATACATTACACTCGTTGCGTTGATTCTTGTTGAGGTGTCAATACCAAACTGCTGTGCTATCTGCGGAACTTCGTTTGCAGCCAACATAACACCAAGTCCAAGAAGCATGTTGTCTTTAAATGTTATAAGTCCCAGATACAAAAGTGTTGTTTGTAAAAAGGCCGTTAAGCATAGAGCAATGACCTGCTTCACCCACTGTACAAATCCATCCGTATATCCTCTTGGCACGGAAAACATATACAATGACCCCACTGCTATCTGAATCAGAAGAATTCCTCCACGCTTAATGTTTTGAAAAAATATCTTGACGACACAATACGCAAAAGCAACAAGTATCAAAATGTTAAACAAACTAAACTGCGAGTTTGGTGTATTTGAAAACGTGCTGCTTAATACGTTATAGCTAAGTCCGGCAATATTTACATATTGAGACCCTGCATAGATTTGTGTCAGGTCAGATAAAAAGGTATTTTGCAGACTGACACAGAATCGATATAATGCAATGGGTGTTCGTCCAATCAATGAACATGCAAAAAAACCTTTTATGATATTAAGAGCTGTTGTTTTTATATTTGCTTTACCGGTTTGATACTCGATAGCAACATCAAATACAGCGACCACAATACCTACTGCAAAAAGTGTCCAGCCAAACAGCACAAAAAGTTCTACCGTTGCATCCACCCAGCTAAGTGCGAAGATGCCAGCACCCATATTTCCCATCAAGGAAAAGAAATCTGCTATCGCTCCATACACGGTACTATATATCCACTGAAGCATTGTATTCCAAATGGCATTTGATAACTGTGCTCCCATATTTCCGAAGCTGATACCCATCCCGTTTGCAATCGCTTCAATCAAGTCAAAAATCCAGCCTCGCACTTTTTTCACCTCCTACAAAATATTCCAAATATAAAGTGGAGCAGTTAGTGTAAAGATCAGGCATGCAAACAAAATAGCAGGTGCCGTAAATTCAAACTGCCCCTGCTTCCGATAATCAAAATATGCTGTTCCAAGTTTTACGAAAAACATGATGGCAAGAATCATGTCAATCACCGGAAACACTACATTGTTTACCACCTGTTTTACCTGACCTTCAGCTGCTTTCCATGTCTGTTCAATCGCATCTGCCACATTTCCTGCGGCAAACACCGGTAAAATGTTAATTGCTGAAAGAATCATCACACATACGATCATTTTCACACATTGTTTTATTCTTTTTCTTTTCATGCGCTTCTCCCCTCTCACTTTATTTTTTATTCTTTTTACGTCTCATACATACAATTCCGCCAGAAATAATTCCTCCAAGAGCAATTGCTCCTAGTCCTGCCCAAACACTTGCAATGCTGTTATCGCCAGTCTTCGGTGCCAGAGGAATCGGCTCGTTTTTCATCTCTGCCTTTATAATCTGACCATTGTCTTTGATTTCAAATGGATACTCCTTGTCGTCTAAAATATAACCGTCTAGTGCGGAAAATTCCTGATAGGTGTATTTTCCGTATCGGAGTGTAAACTTGGCAATACCCTTATCATCGGTATATCCTTCTTCTACAATCTCACCTTTTTCATTACGGATTCTAAAACCTACATTTGCAAGAAGTTTACCCGTAGATAAATCACTTTTAGTGATCTCCAGCGTTCCTGTAATAAACTTGTTTACCATTGTCATTTCAATCACTTCCTCATGTGTTCCGATTGTTACCTCGTATGCAGTTTCATCCAGATCATACTGTGGAAGTGTTTTTAGTTCCTTCACGATCCAGGTACCATATGGTACTTCTTCAAATCCAAATACTCCATTCTCATCCGTTTTCGAGATTAAAATAGCATTCTTTTTCGAAAATTCTGTTTCATCTTGTTTGAAAAGTCCAAACACAACGCCTTTGAGAACATTGCCATCCTCGTCTACTTTCTTGCCCAAAATGCGTCCTCGAATAAGCTTGTTTTCAATCTTGTCCCCTTGATTGACAGTCAAGTGGACAATGGCAGTATCCTGTCCTGCATAAGAAAACTCTACAAAGAACTTGGTATCTGTCAGTTGATAGTGCGCATCTGTTTCTACCTCCTTCACATACAGTTTTGCTCCAACCGGAACATCTGTCTTGAATGAAAGTTTTCCTCCCTTATCGCAGTTAGAAATTTCCAATAGTCCGTCCTTCGAAATCACGCTTCCATCTGCCGCAACAAGTTCCTCCGCTACATATAAACCGAACTTCACACACAGAATCTCATCCTTGTTTCCGACATCGAACTTATCGTCTTTTTCCAAAATCTTTAAAAGACTGATTTCTACTTTCTGTCTTTCGTTATACATGGATGCTGATGTCGTTGTAATAGTTACCTCCTGTCCGGCATAGACAAGTTCTGTTTCGATGATTTCTCCATTTAACACCATGTTAATTGGTGCCTTTACTTCGCTAACCTCATATTTTCCCAAGTATAACGGCTTGGTAATTGCTGTTCCATCTTTCATTGTTTCGATAGTATCCACAAGTTCTCCCTGTCGGTACCTGAGTGTTCCATCCGGTGTGGAAATATCTTCAGCTGCTCGGACTTCAAAAATGGCACCATTTAGGTTTTGAACTTCATATACAGGCTGGTACACGTTTTTGTCCGCTACAACAGAGGAAAACACCTCACCGCTTTTTGTAATTGTAATGGTTCCTTTTTGAGGCATATCAGGGCGTTCTACCTTCACAAGAGTGATGGTCTCTTCACGATATGCATCCTCTGCCTTTACATCAAATGCTAACGGTGTTTTGTCAAGCACATATCCAAATGGAGCCTGCACCTCTACCAGAAGATATCCTTTTCCATACGGCAGTTTTTCCGGTGTAACCAGTGTTCCGTCTTCTGCAGTATAGAAGGTATCAATCGTAGTTATCTGCGGATAGGTAAAGGTCATAGTAACCTTGCTTCCATCCGGTCTGTAAATTTGGAAACCTGCCTCGGCATACGGTATGGTTTTCCCAGTCTCAGCATCTGTTTTCACAATCTTAATATAGGATTCAAAGTTCGCATTGTTGATAAGATATGAATACTCTTTGCCATCCAGACTAATATAGACATCAAAGGCTTCCATGAGTTCTCTGCCTTCCCACCCTTTGGTCTGTTTGACTGTATAAATTCCATAAGGCAGTTTCTTGGTACATGCAAACCCCAGTTCATCACATACCAGAATATCTCTCTCTGTTTTCTTTGCGTTTTCATAAGATCCTGCGGATTTTAGGAACACTTCAAACTCTGCTCCTTCCTCCGGTGTTTCAATCTGTGTCTTTCCATCATCCGTGTGTTTAATCACCGCAATGGTTCCTTTGATAACCTGCTCCGTTACATCATTGGCTGTAAGGTTATGCTCTATGGTATAACGCTCCGGCTCTGCACCTACTTTATGAATGGTTTTATCCAATAGATACCCTTCAGACGGTGTAATCTCTCGTACTGTCCAGTCGTAATCACATACATATTCCTTGCTTGTAAACTGACCATTCTCATCTGTTTCATAGGTATCAATCAGAGTGGCGCCTTTATAAATGCCATAGATTGCACCCTTCAAGGTAGCATCTCCTTGTGGCAATCCTGCTTCCTTATCGCTTTTTGTCACAGTTACTTTGAATTTCTTCAGAATGTTTGTAAATTCTCGCTGCGTCACTTCTTTCCAATTCACCGGTGCTGTTTGCTCTTTTGGAACTACATAACGAATTGGTGTGTTTACTTCCTCGATAGTGTATGGTGTCTTTCCGCTGATAAGAACATCATGAAAGATTGCAACTCCATTCTCCTCCGTCACTGCATATTCATCCACAGGAATCCCTGCAAGAGACGTGCCATAAAGATGAAATGTCATTCCTTCCACTAGGTTGTCCTCGGATGATTTTACTATCGTAAGGTCACCTCGTTTTAACACGTTATTAAAAGAAACGGTGGTCACCTGTCCAGTCACAATAGTTACGCGTCTGACTTCCTGTGGCTCATATTTGTCATAAGAACTCTCTGTTACGGTATAAACCCCCGGCTTTAATTCATCCAATTGTACTTCACCGTTGTGTCCGGTTGTTACGGTATGATTTACGCCATTGCCACTAATCGTAAATGTGATGTTATCCACCTTGCCATCCTCACTGGTTTTCACAATCTTAATGGACCCCGGAATAATCTCATTGACTGCATGAAATGTGGCAACGCCATTATTGGATGCACTGACTGTCACATTCCATTCTGTTTGCCCATAGCTACGGTAATTGGTTGGAAACACAGTTTCTCGAACCACATAATCATCATACGGTATTGGTTCCACAGCCACTCCATATCCAGATGAATTCGTTGGTCCAATAACATATTTTTTACTACTGTCCGTTTTACTGGTAGCCACAAACATTGCACCCGCCAGATTATTTCCATCAGTATCTTTTTTATAGACTTCTATGGTTCCATTTGCTTCTACAAAGTTTGGAACCACTACCTGTTGCACCACATTTGGTGAACTACCTTTACTTGAATTTGTAACCGTACTAAACTCCGGACCTCTACTGTTTCCCACATGTGTTACAAAGTGATTTCCGTTATAGTATCCTGCATAAATGGCCACATGCGAGATTCTTGTTCCTCCCATTTCGTGATAAATAATCAGCGATCCGATTGGAATATTTTCCGCCGGGGTAAATGTGCTTCCATCTGCACTCTGTGTAAACGCAATTCGTCTTGCCGTTCCTGCCGCCACCCAACTGTTTGCAGCATCATTATATCCAGCAGCAAGTCTCGGATTGGACGGTCTTGGAGTAGATGACGTGTCAATCCCTGCAATGTTTGGCATATAATTGTAATACACGTACGACACATACGAAGCACAACATAATCCACTCGCTTCAAAGGTGGATATACTGGGTGCCAGTCCTGTGGCAGTACCAGTACTTGCCACAGTTTCCAATCCGGACGGTCCTGTTCCATACGTGATATTCGAACGCACGGATGCCGGTGCTCTGCTTCCAAATTGAACAAAGATGGTTCCTGCATCTTTCTGTGCCTGCACCTTATATCCTGTATATGCAATGGCATCGAGATACACATTATCCAACATCTCTGCCGGAATATCAGCTGCAGGCGCTGCCAAAACAGATGTTGACATTGTTCCAAGAAGCAATATAAATGCTAATAATAACGATATAATTCGCTTTCCATACTGTTTCATGTTCTTCCCTCATTTCGTAATAAAATAAAAAGAACTCTATTACACCTTTCTGTAACAGAGTCCTTTCGACTTCTTCATTTATTTATTTGTTATCGGTATTTTCTCTTGCTACTGCAATATCACAGTACCACATACCACTTTCATAAGTGATACCTACTGCAATATAAGCGTACTCCGAAGCACCAACATATGCCCAATGACTTGCACTGTTCTTGACAAGGTCTGCGATACTCTTTGCCACGTAGTCGATGCTTCCTGCATATCCAGCCTTGGCAATTGCTTCCCTTGCTCCTGCAGCATAATAAGGTTCACCTTCTATACCATAAAGGGTCGGATCTATATACCTTCCATACTGAAGTGCTGTTGCAGCCGCTCGCTCATCAAAAGTATCATGAGCAAATTTCCTTACAAGTTGTCTGCTCCGATATTCTGCATAAGTGGTCAGACCCGGCAGTTTTGTGGCTGGTGTGCTTCGATAACTGTTGATATATTCCAGTACCTTGTCAGCTACTGCCCTGCTGTCATTCGCTGTCGCATTTGGAACAGTTGGGACATTCTGCGTTGGGGTATTCTGCACCGGTGGCTCCGTGGTTTTTGGTGTTTCGTCATTTGGTTCTGTTGTAACTTTTTGTGATGTTTGTGCCGTCTGTTTCGTTTCCGTCTGTGGTTTCATTGCCGGCTCTTCAGGAACTTCTGCTTTTTCCACACTCTGCTCATCGCTCTCTGTGTGTACAGCATCTGTTTTTGGCTCGTCCGCTGTTTGTTCCTGCTTTTCTTCATTCGTTACATCATACGCTTCTTTTACCACTTCTTCTTTTCTTGGTTTGTCCTCTTTTTTGGACGTTTCGTTTTCGCTGTTACATCCCACAAGGCATGTAATCATTAGCACAAGCATCACTCCTTTCATGATGCTTTTTTTCATTTTTTTCACCTCTCTCTACTTACAGAATACCCTATTTTTTCAAAATGTCCAGTATTATTTTTCAGAGAGTAGGACCTTCAAACGGTATCTCACCCTCCGATTCTGTCTCTGATGCTTCTTCCTCTTGACCATCGGTCTGTTTTTTTTCTAACGCTTGCTCATACGCTGACTTAATTTCGTTTAATAATTCTTCTCTACTTTCTTTTGTGATTGGATGGAAGGTGTCACTATATTGTGTTTTTCCTTCTCCATCTTTATAACTAGTACATGGCATGGAAACAAAAAGTCCATTCTGTGATTCTAAAACTCGGAATCCGTGAACTGCAAACTCATTTCCAATACTTACACTTGCAATAGCCCTTAAATTACTGTCTGGCTTATCGAAAATCCTATCGATTTTCGCAGTAATTGCTGGCTTGTTCACCACTTCCGTTTGTTTTCCCTGTTCTTTTGTTTTCACTTTTCCACCTTGTTTTCCCGATGGTTTAACTGTTGATTTTTTTGTTGCCATATTATTTCCTCCTCTACATACTTTATACGAATATTGTAGGTCTAATCAAATGTTCAAATATCTCTTGTTCAGAAATATCTTCTGGTTTTTCAAATCTCTTTGCATACTTTTCAATCTGCTCATCTGTAAGAGCACAAACATCTACATCTGTATTTCCTTCTTAATGCACCCACTTCGGCGCTTTTACTTTATGCTCAACTCGAAGATTGAATCCATCGTAAACGGTAACATTTTGTACATTCCAACTACTGCAGTCCAAAGACCAATTCGAATTCATGCCGGTATCAACGAACATATATAACATGTCCGTTGCCGCAGAAGTATCCCAGTGACTGATATCGTCCATTACTAAATCTTTTGCGTTTTTAGCCAATCCTCGGAATGATGTCCCCATGAGTTTTATATTGGATGTATCCCACTGGCCGATTCCTTTCACTGTGACAGTACCGGTAATATCTTCTGAAGCTGCAGAAAACATGGAAATCATGGTGCTTACCTGACTCATATCCAAGTTACCTAAATCGAATGATGTTATTTTTCGCATACAGAAAAACCAATATGCTGTAGACTTTGGTTGAATGTAATCTTGAACAACTACTGTTTTTACATCACTACCAAATATTCCTCCTGCATACATCCAAGGCACATTACTATTACTTGTGTATTCTTGTTCTTCAAATCCTGTATATACATTAGTCACCTCTTTACCCTGGTATACACTTCCAACAACAATCGGTGATGAAGACCTAATGAAGGTCAGTGATTTATCTGTGCTTGAATAAATGGCATATGCCTCTGCCCATGCCCACTCAGCTGTCAAACTGACATCACTAGCCGGCATTGTAAGAGCTTCGTTATATACATTTCCATCTTGATCCTTCCACCCTTTGAACTCATACTTTTTCCGAACAGGCTTCGGAAGCGTTACACCTGTACCATTTTCAACCTTCATCGATGCTATCTCTTCCTCACTGCCGTTCCCATCAAAAGTTATTTGAAATTCTTTTGTTCCAAACTCATATTCCACATCTAAAGAAAACGCCTTTTCAAGGGAACGAGATTTATCCCATGCTCCACGTTCAACTGATATGGGAAGCACTTTTTCTGAATGCTCCGGAACAGTGATAGACATGTCATTGTGTCCTGAAAAAAGTTGCTGTCCTCCAAGTTCCAACGCTATCTTTTTTTGGTTTACTAGGATTGGAGTTCCCTTAGAAACTAATTTCCAACCATTGTATTCCGAAACTATCACGTTTAATACTTTTATCGGTAACTGTGAATCATTTCGTATAATAAAATCACTAATCGTATTTGTACCATCCTCACATAAAACAATATCTACGTTACTTGTCATTGTTACACTGATATTCTCGTCTAATTCCGCAGCATGAACCTTTGTCTGTTTTCCAAATAAAAATGCCATAAAAAACAACGCTATCATAAATATTTTTGTAATCTGTTTCATCATCTTATCTCACCTCTACAGACAGTGGAAATGCCGATGCCACATTTCCTTCATTTGCATACCTAATTTTAATTTTGCACTCGTGAATGCCTTTGCTTAATTCTTTTTCTAATTCAATGCAATTCATCTCATATCCTTGCTCAATTTTTTTCGATTGATAAATACATTCTCCATCTTCATCCAAGATTTCAAATATGATAGGGGCATGATTGTTCTTAATATTTTTAATATTAAACAACACACTTTTTCTTCCTTCAAATATAGCTTTTGAAGAATAATTCACATTCATTTTGCCTTCTTCTACGATGGCATTAATAGCTTCCTGCCGCTCCGAATAATCAATCTCTGTAATCTCATTGACGTTTTGTTCAAATTCTGTAACAGCTGCATTTTCTTTCAGGCTACATCTAAAACCAAGAATTGCTAGTACTATAATAATTAAAACCAACACACTTGTTACAACAACATGTTTTCTTTTCTTTTTCTGTATTGCCATGTTTCCATCACTCCTGTTCTTACCTTTTTCCTACTCATTTAGTGGAGTAACATCGTACTCCACTTAAACAATTTACAATGCCTAAAACATCAGATATCGACCTAATTAAAATTGAAAGTCAATACCATATCAAATGCTTTCGCAGTAGCTACATCCTCTGTAAATGCACCACGCTGCACATCAAAAGAAAGCACTTGTGTTTCTCCAGATGCAATGGCGATCGCATTATCATCAAAGTTTACTGTTCCTGTAGTACTTTCATTACCGCTTGTAGGCGCCACTAATTTCAAAGCACCTTCTTTACCCACAGAAAATTTAATTGATTTTGTATCTGCCTTTAACACTTTTGTATCCTGAGAATCTGCTAACAACTTCCAACCAGACGTCTCTGCATCCATATCAACAGTCGACAAATGAATTCCTGCAATATTGCTGATGTTTTCAATTGTCCAGTTTGTAGGTACCGTATTTGTTCCGTCTTCATTGAATACAATAGGAAGAACTGTCGGCACAGTTACAGACACATTGTCCATTGTAGTTGCCTTTACTTCAATGTTTACATCAGCTGATGCTGCATTTGCCGGAATCACTCCACCTACTAATACTACTAACGATAATACTGCTACTAAAATTTTACTTTTTACTAATCTTTTCATAATTTTTGTTCTCCTTTTAATTTGTTTTTGATTTGTTAATTTTTTTGAATTGCTTCGTGCAATCCTAAATTCGTATTCAGGATTTTGTGCTCCTGTCGGCACATAAAAAAATCGAATAGCATTTGCCATCCGACCGCTTCACCCATATTTAATTATCACCTCGCATCCTCATAATTTTTTTGATCAACTCCTTATTTAACAATCATAACAGTCACCTCCACCCGTTATTTGTTGTATATACATTGCAAGCCACACAATTTCATTTGAAAAATCATGTAGCTTTACAAAATGTATCAATTTGG
This sequence comes from Faecalimonas sp., assembly GCA_045632945.1. GTDB lineage: Bacteria > Bacillota > Clostridia > Lachnospirales > Lachnospiraceae > Faecalimonas. The sequence goes on from JAZQXU010000020.1 coordinate 29,934, forward strand.
ATCATTATGCATGTTTCTGCTTTTCTCTAACTCTCTCTGTAATTTTCTTATTTTACTTTCGTATTTATTGATCGTATTTATCTGTAACAAACACATAAACACTACCCCCATAGTTCCTCCGGTCATAAAACCTATTACTGTAAATATTGCTTCCTTCATCTTTTTAATTGCACCTCCGCTTGCGAATTTTTTGCATCTATCAAATGCTTTAAGCAAAATCCAAAACATGTCCCTAGTTCATTAGCATACGGACATGTTCCACTTTCATCCAAAGGACATGTTAATTTTTTCTTTTCAAGATTTATAGTGATTTCCAATGGACAAACTAGTTCGGCAATACATTTTTTTGTTTTTGAGTAATAAAGACACAACTTACAATTATGTTTTTTTTGAAACTTTTTCTTACTTGAAGTTTCCACCTTTATCACCTCCAATTTTGCTTTTAGTCCTTTTATTGCCACATATGCTCGGACACAGAAAATGCTCTCATGCCGAATCTTCTGATTGCCATTGCATTTGTGATAACACCAAATAGTTTCGGTGTCACAAGATTCATGTCCATGAGGTCGCTGACTGCCAAATTTCTTGTTCCTAAATAAATATCCTTTGCTGCACAATAAAGTGTGTACCCTTTCGGATGAATTGCGTTTAGCTTGATTGCATCAAAATCTACCGCATTCTTTTTTACAGCATTTTTGGCCAGATTCCACAGCGTGTTATCAGCAGTAAGCAGATAAATCACTGCAATCAATTTGTAGTTGTTTTCATTTTTTTTTACCATTGCTTTGTCAAATACTTCTTTGTGTTTTTTACTTTGATACGTCATATTTTCAATCCTCCTATAGTTAATAAAATGGTGTAACAAAAAAAGAAATTGACAACTAACTTTTTAAGTTACGCAATTTCTTTCTTTATTAGCATCCATATGTAATTTTTGTATCAAAACTCTTTTCAAAATGGTGTAAATTTGGTGTAAATTATAATTTATTTTCTTCACAAACGGCTTATTTATAGGATTTTTTAGCAATTAGGGTGATTTCGGAGTTAAACCAACCTGACTGCACAGAAAATTCCCCCATTACAATACCCGCTATAACACTAAGGGGCGTGCTAAGCATACTTGGCGTATTCATAGCTGCCAGTCGTAAACCATCTATAGCCAGTTCCAAAATAAGCAGCTGAAATATGAGCGGAATGTTGACTGTGTCTCGAATTGCGATAAACTCAAATGTCCCCGGAATCCACGTTGGGTTCTGCATGAACAATAAAAATAATGGAGTCAAAAACACTGTAGCAATCGTAATAAGCGCTCTGGATATTTTTAAATACACATTTGTTAAAGTCGGAAAATAATAGTCATTTGCCTCCTCTATAATATCAAAAATAGAAGTTGGCAATATCATAGCTGATGGTGAATTATCTACAAGTATGACCACTTTACCTTCCAATAAACAGGCTGCTGCCGTGTCCGGTCTCTCAGTGAATTTAAATTTTGGAAATGGATTAAACCACTTCCTCTTAAACAATGCATCCGCCAGGCTCTGTTGATTCATTGTTAAGGCATCTATATCCAACTTACCAATGCGTTCCTTCAGGTTTTGCAGGAGGTTCTCGTCGACCCTGTCAGACATATAACAAATAGCCACATCTGTTCTGGAACTTCTTCCCACATCAAACATTTTCATAACAAGATGCGGATCACGAATTCTACGCCTCATAAGTGCTGTGTTGAAAACAATAGTTTCCACAAATCCATCCCTAGAACCACGAAGTGATTTGTCCTTGTCCGGTTCATCCACACTTCTTGCCGGATATGTTCTGCAGTCAATAGCAAGACAAGCTTCATATCCATCGATAAATAAACATGTAACCCCGGACAAAAGATTTCTCACAATCAAATCGAAATCTGCAATCACATCTACCTCTACATAAGAAAGACACATTTTTGCAAAGCCTGTTGCTGTGCTTGGCATATCATCTTTTTTTATCATAAAGAAGGAAGATAGTAACTTCTGCATTGTCTCATCCTTGGTAAAACCATCGATAAAATAAAAAGTACATTTTTTCTCACCTATAATAATATCTCTTTGTATTAAATCAAAACTTTCTTTTACCGGCAAAATGGAGTTCATGTAAGCGACATTTTCCTCTAAGCTGCCGGATATCATTTTTGCTTCTTCCAAAATAAAAACCTCCGCATCTGCATACTTTATAGAAAGTATTTCCAGATGTGGAGATTATTATGCCAAGTGTTCCTCACTTTAAGCAACACTTATTTATTCACTCTATTTCTTATCTTTTCAAATACTTCTTCATGCGTATATCTGATATCGGTTGTATCAGCCAGTCTATCAGCCTCATTTAATGCCAACTCTACACTTTGCATTAATTTTGAATAAGAATCCAAACTCAACACAACCATAGAGCCATAGCCATTTTTAGTCAAATACACTGGTTCCCCGCCACTAACCGCCTTTTCAATATCTGCAAACTTATTTCTTAAATCTGAAACTGGTCTAATCTGCATGACTTAATCTCCTTATCGTTATTTTATCATTGTTTTATCATAATTATGTGTATATTATATATTAGCTTTACTTAAATGACAAGCATGAAATTTTGTCTATTATATAAAAATCTACGAACTTCCATAATTTTATTCTGTCCGTCATCATCTATTACAACGTAATATATAACATAGTTTTTTACATAAATACGATAATATGGATATTTTCTCTCATTTATAGAATGATATCTTTCAAAAGCTTCTGCATTCGGTTTTCTATCAAGTATTGCTTTTTCTACAGAATCAATCAACTCATTAGCCGCTTGTGGATTTTGTAGTTTCTCAACAATATACATCGCTTTTTGTTCCAAATCTTCATAAAATGATGGTAAATATCTCAAAACATAGTTAGAGTCTGCCATACCACAAATACCTCCTTCCCAATATTCTATTTCATCAAATTGAAATTCTTTGGCGAAAACACCTTGAAATTCAGATGTGCCTGACACACAAAGGACAATAAAAATGTTCGAACGAACCTTGTCCAGATTTGATGTTATGAGCATCATAACATACATGTTGGTTAATTACAATACACACAAAAAACGAACTCACAACTGGCAACCCACTGCGAGTTCATTTTCAAATGTATAGCCTACTGTTTTCCAAGAAAATACAGATACACTCCGGCGGTCCAGCCTAGCATTTCTACTGCATCATACTCAAGTCCACTTGGAACCCCGCCCTTTCCGGCATCGTATTTTTCCCAAAGTTTTCCCGTTATGGAATAAGTATCTTCCACTAGCTTCATATATTTCTGTGCAAATGGTTTCGCCTTCTTGCTTCCTGTCTTTTCAAGCGCTGAATAGACAAAATAGCAAATCGGTGGCCAAACGGAAGGATACGCCCATTGGTCGTGGCACTCCCAGTCTGTCTTTTCACACACCGAAAGTCCACATGTTCCATCTAACCGCTTCACAATACCCTCTAGCACCTCTCTATTATCAGATAATCCAACCATATAAGGTAGCGTAGAGGCTGCACTTAAAATTGGGGAATGCTCACCCGTCACGAAATTATAGTCATAATATATCCCATCCTCCGCGAGCATATATTTTCCCATTAGGTGTTTCCGCCTTTCTGCTAACGCAGCATATTCTTTTGCCTCATCGTGGCAACCCAAAAGCGCAGAAAACTCCGAAAGAATACATTCCACTTCGTACAAGATTGAGTTCAAATCCACCGGAGCATAATGCATACCGGCATAGGGATTATCCGCTTCCCAGAAGCGAGGGGTAAAATCCCATCCACTTTCGGCAAATGCCATAAAATGCTGACTTTGCTTCATTTTATCCGAATAGAACTCCTCATCAATTCGAAGTCGCTCGCAAATGACATGATAGAACACCTCTAAGTACTCATCCGTTGCACAATGCCCGTAATGATTCAGTCCACAAGGACTGAGGCGTTTGGTCTGCCAAAAATCATATTCTTTTTTGATGGCAGATAAATAAGTTTCGACAACGCCCTTGTCCTGTGTGTATTCATAGTAATCCCGCACACCTCTTGCAAAAAGAGGTGGCTGACTTCGGTTCATACAACCCCAAGGATTGTCCGGTGCATATTCGTTCGGAATATATCCGATAGTTTCCACCATGTACTTCATATTATCTAGATTGTTTTTCACTTGTGCGGAATTCCCCAATGCCAAAAGTGCGAGATTGGCAAAATAAGTATCCCAATAATAAAATGTGGTAAACCCTTCCTTGATGCACGGAGATACCACCGGTTTTAGCTCCGGATAGGTGTCCTTAATGGTTCTTGGTAGGTTGTCTTTAATATAGTTGTAGACTTCTCGCATAATGGTTATTCACCTTTACAAATATACTTTTTCACCCTTTTTCAGTGATTCATCTGCCGCATAACATATACAATGACCCCAAATCGAATCATCAATAGCTGTGCATGAGATTGATGGTTCAACTCCATCGATCAAATCACAGAAATCCGCAATTAAACCTTTATCTCCACCAAAATGTCCGCCCGTTTCTCCTTCTGTTTCATCAAATCGGTAATCTGTAAACTTGCAACCTGAGGTTTGTTTATTATATTCATAATGGCGAATCATTCCGTTTCCAATCCAGCCTTCAATCTCTCCAAGGGTTCCCTGAATCCAAATGCTTCTTCCCGGATTCATAGAACCAAGCATAACCGTATGTACAGCCGTGGAACCATCTGCAAATGTGACTGTCACATTCTGATGATCTACGATATCGCCACCACATTTATACACGCATCTTCCGTGCGGATTATAGGTTTTTAGAGACTCTACTTTCTCCTCATCTGTCACTTCTTGCCAATTCTTCCCGGTACATTGCCACGGATACCAAGGAAGCATACAATTGTCCAGATACATACTTTGTACATCATAGACACATTTTTGACGAATCTCTTCCGGACAGTCTACTAAACATCTAGTGCCAGCTCCCTTTGGTGCCTTTTCTGGGAGAAAATAGTCTCTTCCCCCATTTGAAAACACACTTACAGGCTTTGTACTATTATTAAACCAACAGAGCAAATCAATATCATGACAACATTTTGCCAGTAGTAAAGAAGAACCACACTCTTCTTCACTTGCCCATTTACCACGCAAATAAGAAACAGAAGAATGGAATGCTCCCACTCGCTCTGAGGTCTGCATATTCATAATCTCACCGATTGCACCGGAAGCAATGAGTTCCTTTACTTTTCTGTAAAAAGCTGCATAACGCAGCACATGACAAATCATCAGCTGACAACCATGTGCTTTGGCTGTATCTCGGATTTTAAGTAAATCTTCTTCGTTATTCACGACTGGTTTTTCCAATAACATATGGTATCCTTGTTCTAAAAATGGAATTGCTGTCTCCATATGCATCTGGTCCATGGTTCCGTTAATCACACAGTCTGCAATCCGCCCCTGCGAAAGCACGTCCTGCATATTTGTATAACATTGTTCTTCTTTTACACCGAAATTTTCTCTCATGTAACGAAGACGTTCCGGGTTTGGGTCAATTGCAGCAACCACTTCCATTCGATGCAGCTGATTCACTGCCTCTTCACAGTATACGGTTGCACGATCCCCACACCCAACTACCACTACTTTTATTTTATGATTTTTCATATCATTACTCCTTGTAGATTTCAAAGGCTTTCAGCCACTCTCTTTTAATTACTGCATGACCCATTGCTGTTGGATGAACGCCATCATACAACCAATAACTGTTTTCTGCCAATATAGCAGCCTCATCAAACTTTTCCTGCAATGGAATAAACATAAGATTGTATTTCTCAGCCACACGTTTTGCCACTTGTGCCCTTTTACGCACTTCCGAATAAAAAATATTCCAACGTTCCGGCTCATCCTCGGTTGCGGTGGTTGCGCTTCCTTCTAGCACGAACGGTTCCATAACCATAATCTTGATTTCCGGAAGCGCCTCAAGAATTTCTTCTATTAACATACAGTAAATCTTTTCAAACTTCTCGCATGAAACACCATTGCAAGCCCCTCCAAGTTCATGCCAAACGTCATTGACACCAATTAAAATACTCATATAATCTGGTTTTAAATTAATGATGTCTGATTTTATTCGGGCGTACACATCGACTATTCTGTTTCCGCTGATTCCACGATTCAAAAATATGTACTCGTTTGGCTTTTCTAATCCAAGTTGTGCTTGTACTTGCAGGGCATACCCACTTCCCATGTGGGAATGCTCTGCATAATTTCGGTAGCAATCTGTAATCGAATCACCCTGAAATAAGATTAATTTAGACATATAATCACCCTTTATAAGCATTGTAATATTTGCGAATCACAGCAAGAATTTTTTCTCTGTCTGTTCCTGTGCCGTTGATAATATCGAAATATGTTTTACCAATTTCTTTCAAACAAGCATCTGCTGAAGTTTCATTTTGGAAGGATTCAATCATACCGTAGTTAGCTTCGCCGATTTCTGTTAGATTATCCATAGTGAACTCATCATCTGGAATCTTCCAATCCGCAATTCTAAATGCCATAACTGTCTGCACAAATGGAAGTTCGGATGCTGCCAAATCAAGCATTTCTGAAAAACGAGTCGCAACTTTTTCTTCTGTAATCTCAAGTTCTGGATAAGCACCATAACCCAATTTTTCATGTTCCTCATCATCCAAGTCTGTCTGTCCAAATTCGGTAAACCAAACCGGCGTATTATAATCGCCTGCATCTAGTGCAATCTGATACAGATTCTTCTGATAAGTTACCCAGTCCATGCCTTCGCCGTCATTCCAAGCATCCCAATTATCAACACCGGCAATTACCATCTTATCCTCATCTCCGCCACCGGCAATATGCACATACGGATGCCAGTTTAGAATTTGAAAATAGTTGTCAATGGTCTTGTCTTCTGCATTAGCAATATAATTATAGAATGCAGTCAATACATCAGAGGAATTGTATACTCCTTCGCGACCTTCTACTGTCATCAATGCAGGAGCTAACACTTTCACATTCTTACCTGATACGCCTTTATTGATTGCGTAGCAATAATCCATACATACTTGAGCCAATTCATCTACCGTAAATCTGTCCGGTGTTGTCCACGCACTATGTACACACGCCGAACCAAATCGACGAATCGCACCGTTACCTTCTGGTTCGTTCATTGCCTCAATATGTGTAATTCCCGGAATTTCATCTATCAGCATATCATAATATGCCTGTTGCACTGCAAGGAATGCTTCATATTCTTCTGTTCCTGGTTCAGGCACCGCGTTAGAATCTGCATAGACTGCCGTTGTTCCTTCAGGATAAGCATTGCCATACTTCTCACGTATATCTTTCTGCGATACCGCACGTCCATCATCTAAGATAAAATATGGTTGGTCATCTAAGGTTAAGAAGTTTGTCTGGCAAAGAAGAATCTGCTTCACTCCATTTTCTTTTAACAGGGCAACCCACTCTTTTGCTTTTGCTAAGTCTTCCTCAAAGAAACCAATTTCATATCCTGCAACTGCTGTTGTACTTCCCTCTTCTGCCACTCTAGTATAAGCCAGTGACGGGAGCCAGATACGGTAAGTACTTACGCCAAAACCACCGGCAACCTCTGCTGTAAACTCTTTTGTCACATATGATTCCGAGTTACTTGCAGGGAAGTCAGAACATGGTTCTCCAAGTCCATAGTAAAGGGCAGTTCTCTCATATCCACCAGTTGCTTCTGCTCCTTCTTCCACTACGTCTTCTGTAATATTATCATAAATCATGGAAAGCTCGGTCTCTGTCAATCCGACTGCCTTTAAGTAATTCCATGTTTCTTCTTGGAATGTTGCGCCATCATATGTCTTAATTACGTTGTACATATTCATGTAATTTGGCAATAAATCCTCATTTGTTGCCGTAGCACTTCCAATATATGACAATCTTGATAATTCATAGTCTAGCATTAGGTCATCCTCAGAAACACCTGCAAGTGCTTCCAATAGGAATGCCAATGTTCCCGTACGGTCACGTCCTAATGAACAGTGGAAATATACCGGATATGCAGAAGGATCTGCAAATACTCTTAATTCTTCTACTATTGTTGACCAATTATCTTCCACTTGAAGCGAATAATGAACTCCAGGAATATTGATATAATTCACATTTTCACCAAAAGATTTTGTATCAACCGCTTCTCCATTATTAGCACGAAGGTCTAACTCTGTCCGTACTCCCAGCATTGCAGCCTGACTCTCACCAAGTTCTGTAATATAGTTTGCTTTACCACCACGATAGAGCATTCCATACTTGATACGTTTCGTTCCATCCGCAGATGTAAGTCCACCAATATCACGGATATTTGGAAGACCATCAATCACAATAGTTCTTACCTTGCCATCTTTAGTAGCAAATGACATTACATCACCTGTTACTATCACATCATTTGTACTGATAGCTTCTACCTTCCAGTAATAAGTTGTGTCAGGAACCAAGTTATATAATTCCAACGTAGCCTCGTCAGTTTCATATAAAATCGCATTACTCATATCTTTATTGCCTGATACATAAACCTTGTAAGTCGCTCCTGCTATTGCAACCCAATCCAAAGTAACCTTATTGGTATCATAGATATCTGCTTGCTCTGGATTCAGCGCATCAATAGCGCCCCAACTTTCCGTTGTATAACTTTCCACTGCAGAATTCAGCGTATCACCCAATAAATCTACTGTACAATCTGCCGCCGGTCTCTGAGGCATAACAAGTTCGTTTGCGGATAATACATGTGTCCTTAACATTGTCAGATCTATTTCGTCAAATGCACCGTTCAGATTAAAATCACCCGCCAGCATGCCTAATCTTGAAAGTTCTTCTTGTTCTTTGAGAACCTTCTTTGCACGAACAATATCTGCCGCGCCGCAAACTCCATTTTCGTCAACATTCAAGTCACCCTGTACATAAGCATAAATGTCACATGTTTCAAGAGTCATCTGTTCCTTATAGAACATCTGATAAATGCCACGTCCCAATGTTACTTTGCTTCCTGCTGAATACTCAGTGCGAAGATGTCCATTAATAAGAACAGCATCCTTTTCAAAAACAAAACTCTTTGTTAAGTCTTTTACATAAATTCCGTCCTCAAACACCTGAGCGGCATTTTCTACTGACTTTACACTAATCTCATCAGCTGGATTGTTAAAATACAAAGCAGCGCCAAATGGATAATCTGCCAATGTGTTAGTAAATACATAGGACTGCTTGATTATACCGTCCAAATAAATAGTAAATGCAAGCTTCGTATCTGTTACCTCGTCGAATTGAATTCGAATCAGGAATTCTCTTGTCGCCGCATCATCGCCACTATACAGCGCCGGGAGGGAATTTGTCTCGGCAAAATTTTTATGGTTTATAAAACGTAGATTGTTTCCATCCGAAGCAATCCCTACACCATGGAATCCACCAGAATTTGTTCCTGCAAAACGCATTTCCCCACTCGTTCCAAAGATAATTCGACCTGTAAGCGCACAACCATTCAAATCAGGCTCCCAATTATATTTTTGAACATAAATGGACTGATCTACAGGCACTTTGCCATCTTCTAAAAGAAAACCGACATTTGCAGTACCAGAATATCCTTCATAATCAGAGAAAGTAAGTTCTTTGTAGGTTTTCTTATCAGAATATACTTTCATGGTTCCGTTTGTATTGGAAGAAAGAAGGTTTGTTCCTGCTTGAACTGTACTTCCGCTTACCTGCGCATTAATCGTTAAATCCAAAGTTCTTTTATGGCTGTTATAAACATACACATGAATGCGCATTGCCGATGAAGAAACCGTCTCAAATTCAATTCGAAGCGGAACTTTAGATGCAATTGCCTCATTATCAATAAACGTATATATATCAATTGTTGGTGCAGTCGCATCCAACCAATTTACCATTTGCAAGGTTGAACCATTTACTTGGAACTGTAATCCATAATATGTCGAATCCTCATGCGTTCCAATTCTCCAATAGCCACCATTAAACGCAATCGTTCCAGAAAGCGCATAACCTTCTAAACTGGTGATGTTTTTATATTTTAATTGATGCAAGTAATCCTTATGTTCTTTCGGATATGGAACGATACCATCATAGATATCCCAATCTACAAAGGTAAGCTCCTGATAAATTTCATCCTCATCCACCATATCAACATAGATGCCTGAACCAATACCCATATAAAGCCCTGGTGTCAAATTCTGTTCGATAGTTTCATTGAAAGTAAGTTCTCCATTCACATAAACTCCTATCGTCCATCCATTATCCACTTTATCAAAAGTCATACGAAGTTCAAAATAACTATCCTTCACCGCTTCCCAGGTATCTCCACTGACAACAGACTTCTCCCAAGCAGCTGTTTCTCCGATTCCCTGCGGAGAAAGATGTAATCCATTGCTTGCTTTCCACATCCAGAATCCACCGTGCTTTACTGCATCAGTTCCACCGATGCGAAGATATACGCCTTCTGTCGCGAAATTCACCTTTCCACTGATTGCAACTCCATCTAACGAAGAAACCACATTATTAGAAAGACTGTAAACATTACCTTTTACCAAACTATTATATTCAACAAAGTTGTCCCAGTCATTAAACGACAGCTCGGTATAGCCTTCTCCAGCTGCTCTGACATCAATTGTTTCCATCAATACCTGTGCATACACACGTCCAAGGAAATCATTCGGATGATTGACATTGTTTCCTGTCATATCGCGATAAGACTTCATTTCCAACAGAGATTTATGCATATTTGTCATATCTGCGACTACAACATTACTATACTCTCCTGCAATTGTATTCAGTACATTGACAAACTCTACCTGATTGCCATAAGTATTATTGCCTGCCTCCTCATTCGGTAACATGGTACCCACAAGTACAATATCACAGTCCGCATTATCAGCTCTTACTGTATTAATAATCGATTCAATACTTGCCTTATAGTCAGCCTCCAAAGTTACCGGGTCATTCATTCCAAATGCAATAAATAACAAGTCTGGTTCATGCATTGCAACTCTATTCTGTGCATTCTCTGCACCCCATGCAGTGGTTTGCCCGCCAAGTGCAGTATTCACATAGTAGATTTCCTCATACCCATAAGTTCTTCTCATGGCCTCTACCGTAAGCTCTGCATAAGTCTCTAAACGAGGTTTTTTCTTCAAAAACGCACTGGAATTAGCTCCTTCTGTAATACTATCTCCATAGAAGGCAACCGTGATTGGTTCCTTATTTTCCAATTTTTCCTGTACGTTTGTTAAGTTCTGCCCTTGTTTTTTCGGTACGCTTCCACCCCACGTATCAGAATGTGTATATGTTACTACTATCTGTCTGTCGTGGAACCATCCATCTTCCGAAAAATACATATACCCACCATCTGTAGTTGGATACGCATTTCCCGTAGGGGTATCAAAATAATACTCACTATATTGTGTTACCGGAATCGCACTTCCACTTGGAATTACAAGTTTGCCGTTTTCCACTGTATAGTCTGTTCCTGCTGTATAAGTGGTCTGAAGGTCTGCACTCTTTACCGATACGATTTCATCAATAGCATATGCCAATGTAATTGGACTCATAGAACCATCTGCGTTGTAAAGTGGCATAACTGATTCATCGTAAACGGTAGTTCCTTCCCATATAGGTGTCAGATATTCTTCATAATTCACCCCATTATCAACATCTGTACCACCTACTGTGCTGGCAACGGTAATTGCATCTCCACCATACAACATTCTTGTACCAAGTGCTGAATTAGTTAGGTTCATTTCACCTACATATTCATCATTTACATAGAAACCGACTGTCCAAGTATTCGTCGCTGTTTCATTAAACGTTAAGCGAATTTTAGTATCTGCTGAATTGCTAAATCCTTCCGGAGTAAATACCGGTTGTCCATTATCCCCATTAAGGTGATTATAAAGTGCAATTTGATTCGTTCCTGTTGCCCACACCTGCAAAGCATAATGTGGATTCGAATCAATTCCACCCACTTTCAAATAACTACCTGATGCATGATAATTCACGTATCCTTCGATAGCATATCCATCAAGACTTGTAATGCTTTCGTCTTTTAACGCAAAATTTCTAGCCGCATCACTATAGGTTCCATCCTTAAGTCCCCAGTCAGAGAAAGTTAAGGTCTTATATTCCTTCTCTGTGGATACGCTCTGTACTGTTGTACCCGGTTCCGTCGTATCGCTGCTATTTCTCATAACAAACAATCCCGTTCCAAGATTTGTATTTGTAAGTTGCATATCTTCCATGTCAACATTATTGATTCTGACGCCCACATTCCATTCATTTTCTGCCGTCTCATCAAAAGTCAAGCGAATTCTTGTATCTTTTGTATAACTGCCATTATTTATCGTATATGTTTTTTCATTACCACTAAAGTGGTTATACAGATAGAGAGTATTTTCACCTGTAAAAGAAAGTTGTAGTGCTACATATATATTGCTGCTATTAGCAGTAGTTCCTCCAATACGAATCACATTATCGGTTCGTCCATTAAAGTTTACGATTCCTTCAAAGGCATACCCATCGAGACTGGTTGTTCCATCCGACAATTCAGTCGGTATAGTACCCATATATGTACCATCATCAATACCCCAATTTTTGAAAGTTAAAGTCTTATATTCCTTAGGGTTGCTCAAACGAAAGGCTCCAATATAATAATTACCAATCACTGTTGAATTGTGCAAGAATGTCAAATCTCTTACATATCCATCTGCTTCCGCATACTTTGTTAAATCGAGTTCCCATGTGTTCTCCACATTATAGTTTCCTATTGTTGTAAACACATCCTGAGCACTTGCAGATGCCAGACTGCTTGTTCCACTGGCGTATACAGACGTGCTAATTGTTGCACTAGCATCACCTTCACATCTTCCCATAAACATATTGATGGTCATCTTGGAATAGTCTGACACTTTAATTGGTTCTGTAAAGGACACTTTAAATGCATTGTTATCTGCAGCCTCTACAACAACCAAGGCAGAAGTGATATCGCTATATGCACTAAATAATGCGTGAATTCCTGAACTTGCATTATCTGCCGTTGCATAAAGTGCCCCACCTGCCGGTGCTGCTACATCTGCATATTCGATAATAATTTTATCGTAGTATACCATTGCGGTATTTGCACTCTTATCGCGATATCCTAAGACAAATCTTGTCAGATTTCCTTCTTTTGAAAATTTACTATTATTTACAATTATTGAAGTAATATCTACATCGCACCATTGTCCGTATGTTCCTTGGCAATCAGCGAATTTCGCACTCGTGTAACTTCCCAAATCATATGTATAAATACGAAACTCTGAAGTGCCAGCATCGTTTTTCTCTTCTGGCATATACATACGCACTTTAATTGACAGAATTTTCGACATCTCCAGTGGTTCATTAAATTCAATTGGAACATTAAGTTGTCCTGTGCTTCCGTTTCCACCATATACCCCACCAGTATACCCTGAAGGAACACTGCTGGTATCTGTTACCTGTGTCACTAAATATGCTGGAGTTAATGCACCTGTTTGTTCCTCCCATTCCATATTAAAATCTGTTCCGTTAAAATCATATTCCTTCGTTGATGTACCAGAAATTCCGGTATACGTTGTCGTGTCGGCAGTTGGAATGATTACTTTTGTATCGGACTGTACGGTTGCAGCAGTCAAACGGAATGCTCCAAATACATAATAGCTTACTGCGCCTGCATTGCAATTGTATAGGAATGTAATATTTCGCACATATCCATCTGCTTCTGCATATTTTGTCAAATCCAAATTCCATGTTTGCTCCACATTAATATTTCCTGCCGTTGTAAAAACATCCTTCGCATTTGCAGATGCCAAACTGCTTGCTCCACTGACATATACTGAAGTTGTAATTGTTTCAAGCGTAGTATAAGCGCACATGAACATATTAATTGTTATCGAATCATACTCCGTTACCTTTATCGGTTCAACAAAATTTAATACAAACGCTTGGTTATTAGCTGTTGTTTGTACCTGCAAAACACCATTAATATCACTGTATCCATTAAACAGCGCCATAAATGCACCTGGATTCCCTGTGGTTTCATATGCTATTGTCCCGCTGCTTCCAGAATAAGTGATGCCCGCATCTGTCACTCCATTGAGTGTAGGGTCACTGACTGTAACCGTTTCGGCTGTTGGAATAATAACCTTATCTGTCGCAGCCTTCGCTTCCCGTGGCGATATAGTAAGGCTTGTAACCACCATTGCTAACGCCAGCACACTAGAAAGCACTCGTTTCCAAATTCTTTTCTTTTCCATATTCGTCTCCTTTCTTCTCTCCCTTTTATCCAATCCAAAAACTCTTTTTTCGCCCATCGTCATCAGAATGCTCGCCAATCCACACATGGAACTCTCCTGCTTCCACTTTTCTTTCTAATCTTTCGTTATGGAATGCTAGTTCCTCTGCTGATAATACAAAAGACACTTCCTTTGATTCTCCTGCTACCAAAGAAATTTTCTGGAATTGTTTTAGTTCCTTAATCGGACGGACGACACTACCTACCAGGTCACGAATATAAAGCTGTGCAACCGTCTGTCCTGGGCGTTCGCCCACATTACTAATCAGACAAGAAACTGTTATCTCACCCTCTGGTGACATCTTTTCTGCCGATAATGTCAAGTCAGAATACTGAAATTCTGTATAACTTAAGCCATAGCCAAATGGATAACTCGGCAATGGACTTTCATCTATATACCTTGTTTCAATCCAACTCTCACCCTTATACGGTCTTCCGGTACTCGGATGATTGTAATACATTGGAAGCTGTCCTACGCTACGTGGTACTGATACAGATAATCGTCCGCTTGCATCCACCACTCCAGTCAGCACATCCGCCACTGCATCTCCGGTTGCTGTCCCTAGTTGCCAGATATAAGCAAGCGCTGCCACCTTATCTCGGTATGGTTCCACAATCAGCGGTCTTCCTGCAGAAATCAACAGAACTACCGGTTTCCCTGTCTGTATCATTTCCTCTAAAAGTTCCTGCTGACTTCTTTCAAGATGCAAATCCGTTTTTGATTTTGCCTCTCCTGATTGGTCGGAATCTTCGCCAAGCACCACAAGAATCACGTCACTATCTTCCACTGTTCCTAAGTCTACTCCAGCATGGAGAAGTCCTTCTCTGATGGAAACTGTATGAATTGGGTCCTTCTTACAAGCCCAAGTACCAAGCACATGATCTTTATCATCAGCATATGGACCTACAAGAGCCACCTTTTGCTTTGCAAAAGGTAAGATTCCGTCGTTTTCCAATAGAACGATGCATTCTCTTCCCATTTCACGGGAAATGTCTATATGCTCCTTACAAAAGAATAATTCTTGCTCCAGTGCTTCATCCACATATGGATTTTCAAACAATCCCATACGTAGTTTCCACTCGAGAACAGGCAAAAGCGCCTCATCTATCTCTTCTTCTGTAATCTTTCCTTCTTCTATGAGTTCTGGAAGATAGTCATTATATAAGTCTCCCGACATCAATACATTGACGCCGGCTTTAAATCCCTTATAAGCTGCATCCTTCCAATCTTCAGCGTATCCATGAAGCACAAGTTCATTGACAGCTCCGGCGTCGCTAATAATGATGCCTTCAAATCCACATTTTTCACGAAGTACATCCCGTAAGAGGAATTTGCTTCCTGTGCAAGGCACTCCGTTCAAGGAATGAAAGGCAGTCATTACACTAGCTACACCTGCATCTATGCCTGCTTGAAATGGTGGCAGATAGGTGTCATAAAGTGTCTGATTGGACATCTCTGCCTCCCCGTAATCTCTTCCGCCCATACAAGCACCATAGCCAATGAAGTGTTTCATACATGCCATCACATGTTCCTCTTGATAGCCTTCCACTGTGGCTTTTGCAAACTGGCTGCAAAGGTAGGTGTCTTCTCCATACCCTTCCGCAATCCGTCCCCAGCGAGGATCTCTTGCAATATCTACCATAGGGGAAAATGTCCACCGGATTCCGGCTGCCGCTGCTTCCTTGGCTGCTACCTTCGCCCCCTTTTTTGCCGCTTCCGGATTCCATGAACAGGATTGTGCCAATGGTATTGGCATTGTTGTCTTATATCCGTGAATCACATCTTCTGCAAAAAGAAGCGGAATATAGGTAGGGAACTTATCCTTACATTCTTTTTGTAGTGTGTTCACAATCTTAGCCCCACTGACCGTCAGGTAAGACCCAATCTGTCCCTCATCATAGTGGTCCTCATAGTAGGCCACTTCATCCTTGTATATAGAGGTTCCGAATTGGGAAAGCTGACCAATTTTTTCCTTAAGTGACATTTTTGATATTAGTTCCTGCAGTTTCATGCTATCACCTCTTTCGATAATGCCTCCAATACGACCTGTGCATACACTCTTCCAAGAAAATCATTTGGATGATTGACGTTGTTTCCTGTCATGTCTCGATAAGACTTTCTCACAAGCAAGTCTTTATGCATGGTGGTCATATCGGCCACAACTATGTTATCATAGTTATCTGCAATACAATTCAGGTTTGTAATAAACTTCTCCTGATTGACATAATTCCATGCGGCTTCCTTATGTGGCAGCATGGTTCCCACTAATACGATGTCACAATCCACATTGGTGTCCCTTACGGTATCAATTATTTGTTCTATCTGATCCTGATAAATTGCCGGCTGCGTATTAATATCATTCATACCAAAGGCAAGAACCAGTAGGTCAGGCGCTTTGTCTGCTGCAAGTTCTTGTACATTCGCTACACCCCATTCTGTCAACTGTCCACCCTTTGCAGTATTTACATAGGAAATATCATGATACCCATACGTTTCTTTCAGTTTCTTCACAATCAACTTCGGATAAGTCTCCAGATATGGTGACGCCCCAGTAAAACTGCTGGCATTGGCACCGACTGTAATACTGTCTCCATAGAAAACAATATTAACTGGCTCTTTCTTGCTCAGTTTCTTCGTGATATTTGTTAGGGAATCCCCCTGTTTTTTCGGTACACTTCCCCGCCATGTATCAGAATGCTTATAGGTCACAACAATCTGTCTGTCATGGAAGAAGGTTCCCTCTGAAAAGCAAATATAACCACCATTTGTACGAGGAAAACAATTGTTTTCTCTCTCACCAGACAGATAATACTCCTCGTATGCCATTATCGGTATGCTGCTTTCTGACGGGATTACCAATGTCCCATTTTCCACGAAATAATCCGTACCTGCTTCGTATGTTACCCTTAAATCTGCACTCTTTACCGATACAATTTCATCGATATCATATGCAAGTAAAATCGGGTCCACACTGCCATCTTCATTAGCAAGTGGCATGACGGATTCATCATATACTATATCTCCTTCCCATATTGGACTGAGATAATCGTCATAGGAAACCTTTGTACCATAGAAAAGTTTGAATCTATATCTTAGGTCTCCCTCTTCACTTTTTGGCAAATCACACGTGTCGAAAATTGCCGGCCAAATCATTTCACAATCTGCTGTGGTATGAAATGGTCCAAAGAAGTTTCGATTACTGATGGTGAATTCCGCCTCAATCTGATTCTCTCCTTGAACTGCTTCGGAGGATATATCTACTCGCTTGCCAAACAAGTCGAAATCTATGTCCTTGCCATTTATTTTTACCTTTGTCGCCAAGTAATTTCCCGGCAAATATAATAAGGTATTCTTATCTTCCAGCATGACATTTTGCTTTAATGTTAATTTCCCTTTGAAGAACGGGAAGCCATCTGTGACTAGTTCTGTAACCTTATTTGGAACTTCTCCGATGTAGAAATCATAAGAACACACAGTGTCTTTATCATAAGGCTCAAATCCTGCATGACTGTATACGCCGAATTTTCCGCTGAGATAGACTGCCTCTATCTCACCTTCGTATACAATACAATTTTTCAAGGTTTCTGTTACATTTTCGCCAAACAATGCATAATAGGTTGCTTCACTTTGGCGCCAGTCAAGTACAGTTTCATAAGAGTTCTGACCCAGACGTACCAAAGAGTGAATGTCAGCAGTGCAAAAGCTGTGATCGTCCTCATAGACTCTCGTAAACTCAAATGGTCGTCCGTTGATACTACAGCACTTGGCAGTTTCTTTCTCTGCCATAATGGTCAGCGTTTCCGGCATGGTCTGTATCTCAAAATCGTACTTCAACCATAATTTGCCGTCATATCTTCGCTCTAAAAGTTCTTGAAATAATACACTTCGATAAATCGGTTCGGAATAATGAATACCATCCTCCGAATATCGCACCACATTAATGGTAAGGTAGTTCTCATCAAAATCCACCTGTGCATCCCGAAAGTTAAGTTCCACCTCATGAAGCTCCATTTTCTCCGGTGCCTCTTCCTTGGAAGGGAATAGTAAGAGTGCATCATTTGGATAAAGCGTCACATCAAGTGGCACATGCTCCGTCTGAAGTGTAACCAAGTCCAGTTTTATAAAGGAGCGGCTTCCATCTGCAAAGCAAAAGGTCTGCGCATAGGTTTCCTTATCCGAATCATTCTGTACAAAGAGAAATGATGTCTCCTCTATCGTGCGATATGTATAGTACAAAGCCGCCTCCGGCTTTTCTACGACAAATGGCTGACACTGTCCGATGTCCTCTAAAGTACAGTTACTTGTTAAGTATTCATACTTGTATGGTTGACCCTCCAAATATTCCGGAGCCTCGTGTAAAAGTAATACTTTTCCACCATTTTTTACAAACTCACAAATCAATCGCTCCGTGTGTTGCCCCATGGTTAAGATCTTCGGTATCACAAGATAATCATAAGTACACTGTCCGCAGACAATCTGATTCTCTTTCGTAAACCCATGTTTTTCAAGCAAGGTCTCATCTAAGAAATGATAAGCAATTCCACGAGACGAAAGCAGTCTGCAATCACTGCGAAAGGTTGCATCTAGTTTATATATTGCGTCCCCGCCTTGCTCTCCTTCTTCTCGCTTGTAGTCGAAATAGGTACTGCGTTGCGGGTGCAACATTGCCACCTTCACAGACTCTTTACCATTGCTTAAAAGATAACCAAGTTTGTTAAAGTAATCATTGAACTCCTTAAAGTGCTCCTTCACCCACGGGTTCATTGGAGTAAAATGCACCGGATGGTCTCTCTTCCTCTCTCCATATTCTGAATATGGGAGCAGATGCTGACACATCTTATTTACTCCGTTTACATACTGGAATCCTGCCACTCGGCGAAGCTCTGCTGGTGTAGCGTCCCATCCGCAACAAGCAAAGGTCTCTGTCATCGCATGTTCTTTTCCAAGCTGAGCGGCTACGCTACCAAGCTGTCTGGGTGCCAGTTCTACGGATGTATATTTCCCCAGCCAATCAATTCCCGGCATATGCATATATTCATAGAATGGCATAACGCCGGCGCAACACGCATTTTGAAACCCCATCGTGGTCTCTTCAATATAATGTCCAGTGAGACGGATGCGATTTTCATCGCACCAGTCATATATTTTCTTTGCAAAATTCTTTAGCATCAGTTGTTGCATAGATAGCCAAAACCGATAACGAAATTCCCGGTACCCCTTCTTCTCCACGAACAGCAGTCCCAATTTGTCCATGATGTCCTCATGATACTGTTCTCTAAAATACTCCTGAAGCACTGGTGTATAAGGTGTATGCCAACGATAGTATTGGGGTTCGTCTGTAAAGAACCCTTTTAACTTCTTTGCAAAATCATCCCCCATATGTTTCTTGTATTCCTCATGAGTGGCAGCAATAAATTGATCCACCACCTTTGGATTTAAGATATCCGCCGTAGAAGCAGAATATTGGATATACAGATTCAGGTACTCTCCGTCTGCATTTCCATCAGTGACACGCACCAGTTCCTCCCCATCAAGCAGATAGGATACAGTGGCATTTTTATCAAATGCCCCTGCTTCACTTATAATGAAACGGTCTCTGTTCTCCATGTTTTCAAGAAGTTTACCGCCTGCAAAACCACTTGGCCATCCATTCTCATCATAAGCCCAAGCTTCCATTCCAAGCTTCTTGGCTTCTTCACAGCACACATCAATGCACTGCATCCATTCCTCTGAAAGATAGGTCGTCTTAAGCCCACCTCGTGCATGCATGAAAAATCCGCCGATTCCGTTTTCTTTCATCCATCCAATCTGTCTGCGCAGCTCATCAGGCGTTAGCTTATCATTCCATGACCAGAATGGTACTGAGCGATATTCCACCGGAATCTCGCTTAATTTCTGTCTAATCTTCTTCATCACTTCAATCCCATTTCTTTTCGCCAATTTTCATTTGAATATCCCCATAAGGTAAAATCAATTCCAAGCGTATTCAATACGTTTTCAGGGCCGATATTGCCCATGCCAGCTACAACTACGCCAGGGTCTATACCAATATACATTCCCGGAGTCACATTTCCGCAGTTGTAACTTCCTATTTCAACTCCATCAATGGATACCTGTACATTCCATGTGCCTGTTTTTACATTGCGTTTAAATGCAAGTCGAAGATTAAAATCGGTGTCCAAATACGCCTTAGCATCATCTCCGGATAACACCCAAAAATCAGACACGTCGCCAATTCCCTGTGGAGACAGACGGAGCGATTCTCCATCGTTCCACATCCAAAAGCCTGCATGCGGCAGTTCCTTGGTTCCACCAATTCGGAGATTGCCTGACTTTTCGCCAAAATTCACAGTTCCGCTGATTGCAATACCGTCTAGGCTAAGTACATCTTCGTATCCCTTTAAACCATAGATACTGCTTCCTTCTGCGATTGTTACAAACTTACTCCAATCTGCAAAAGACAATTCTTTATATTCAAAATTCTCATCGGATGGTGAATCATTCAAACCATCTCCAAGACCTGGCGCCACTTCTGCACTATCTGCACTCATATAAAGTCCCGGAACAAGTAATGCATTCACACCAGGACAAGTCAGTGTCTGGAAATAGGTTTCGTTCACATAGATTCCAACTTCCCAACCGGTAGTTACCTGATCAAATGTCAGGCGAAGGTTGAATTCTCCGTCTTTTACTTCATTCCATACATCTCCGTGAACGGCTGCTTGATCGAATCCATCTCCGCCAATTCCCTGCGGACTCAGGTGTAATATTCCATCCCCGTTCCAGAACCAAAAACCGCCATGTTTGACATCTTCTGTTCCACCAACACGCAGCTTTTTACCAGTTTCAGAGAAATTCACAGCACCACTGATTGCAACGCCATCCAGTGACTGCACATCCGTATCTTCCGGTAATCCATATATGGTACTGCCATCGGAAACACCTACGTAACGGTTCCAATTAGAAAAGGTCAGCTCTGTGTATATTTTTTCTTCTTCATAAGAAAGACCATTTATAAAATCAGCCAAGAACGTAGCTGCGGCCTCATGTCCAGCCACTGCCGGGTGCTCTCCTCCGCCAGTTGGATCATGTTCGAATCCAAGCACGTATAATGCAGCTTCTTTGCCGCCAAGTTCTGCAAAACTTTCACTTACCCATGCCTGTACATTGGCTCCCATTAGTCCGTCTGTCCAAATAATCGGTACTTGTGCATTGTATCCTTCTTCGCCACGAATCTTTGTAACCAACCCCTTGACTGCATCCTGGAACTCACTTTTTGTGGCACCTTGAGCATAATCATTAGTTCCCAAATTAATGACAACATAGTCTGGAACTCGTACAAAATCATAAGAAGTTGCAGCATTTCTTAGGTATGAAATGGAAGCATAATAGTCCTTTGCAACAAATGCCGGAATACTCTTCGCTGCACCCATACCACTTGCGCCAAGAACAGAAACGTCTGCCCCTAACAGCTCTGCTGCCACAAATGGAAATGCCTGGGTTGCATCCTCATATAATGCATTTTCTGAATCCGGATTAGAAGCATCTGTAAGATTACCGAATCCACAAGTAATACTATCTCCGATAAATTCCAGATACATATCTCTATCTGCCGGCTTTTCCGCAATTGTGCCGATAAGCCCGATGGAACGCAATACACAAAGGGATTTCTGCGCTTCTGTCTGCTTCACCACACGAATAGTGTGTGTCCCATTGGACGCAAACTCTGCAACAGTCATTGTTCTATTTTCTCTTGTAAGAATCTGACGTTCTTCCTGTCTCACGCCATCGATGTAAATGGTAAAATAAGTATCTGCCGTCACATCGGCTGTAACTGTCACTTTTCCTTCTGTTTCAACGGTAAATTCCATTCCGGAAGCAGCTTGATCCATTGCCACGCCATAGTCCAATAAAGATGTACGTCCACTCCATTTGACATCTGTATAAATATCTGTCATCATGTGCTGCGGCAAGCCATCTGCTCCTTCTGTTACATCCATATCTACTTTCATGTTCGGATCGATTCCAATATATAATCCCGGTTCTAATGCAGTATTTACGCCCGGGCAAGTGAGTGTCTGGAAGTAGTCTCCGTTTACATAGATACCAACATCCCAGCCGGTGGCTACCTTATCAAAAGTGAGACGAAGGGTGAATTCTCCGTCTTTTACGTTGTTCCACACATCACCTTGAATAGCGGCCGCGTCAAACCCGTCGCCACCAATGCCCTGCGGGCTAAGGTGTAAGATTCCTTCTCCATTCCAGAGCCAAAAGCCACCGTGTTTTACAGCATCCGTACCACCGATACGAAGTTTCGCTCCTTCTTCGGAGAAATTTACAGTTCCACTAATTGCCACGCCATCTAAGGATGTAATCCTAGTGTCTGCCAAGCGGAAAATGTTGGTTCCATGCAACTCGCCTTCACTGACAGACCAATCCTTAAATTCCATCTCTGTATATTCTTTTTCCCCTGGTTCAGAAGGGATTGTCATATCTACCTCAAGCCCCGGGTCAATTCCAATATATAATCCCGGTGTCAAAGCTGTATTCACGCCCGGACAGGTAAGTGTCTGGAAGTAGTCTCCGTCTACATAGATTCCAACATCCCAGCCGGTTGCCACCTTATCAAAAGTCAGGCGAAGGGTAAATTCTCCGTCTTTCACGCCATTCCATACATCACCGTGAATGGCCGCTTGGTCAAATCCGTCTCCGCCGATTCCTTGTGGACTAAGGTGCAAGATTCCCTCACCATTCCAAAGCCAAAAGCCTCCATGCTTGACAGCATCTGTTCCACCGATGCGGAGAAATTTCCCCGGTGTACTAAAATTAACTTTTCCACTGATTGCCACACCATCTAATGATGTAATTGTTTTATCCGTTAAACTATATACATTCGTACCAAACGCTTCTCCTTCGCTGGTTCCCCAGTGTCCGAATGCCATCTCTGTATATACTTTCTCCGGCTCCTCGGAATCATCCGGTTCTTGTGGAATTGTCATGTCTACACTAAGTCCCGGGTCAATTCCAATATATAGTCCCGGTGTCAGAGCTGTATTCACGCCCGAACATGTAAGTGTCTGGAAGTGGTTTCCGTTCACATAGATTCCTACAGCCCAACCGGTGGCCACCTTATCAAAGGTCAGGCGAAGCATAAATTCTCCGTCTTTCACGCTGTTCCATACATCACCGTGAATGGCCGCCTGGTCAAACCCGTCTCCGCCGATTCCCTGTGGGCTAAGATGTAAAATTCCATCCCCGTTCCAGAACCAAAAGCCTCCGTGTTTGACAGCGTCTGTTCCACCGATGCGAAGAAATTTCCCCGGTGTACTAAAATCTACTTTTCCGCTGATTGCAACACCATCCAAAGAGGTGATTGTTTTTTCTGTCAGGCTATAAACATTGGTACCAAACACTTCTCCTTCACTAGTTCCCCAGTGTCCGAATGCCATTTCCGTATAATCGCTTGCCTTCGTCTCCAGAGTCGGAAGATAAATCAGACTCGAGGTAACCAGCAAAATAAGTACTAGGAAACTAGAAATTATCTTTTTCATCCATATCCCTCCTACTCAAACACAATCAAAGCACCGTCTCCTGCAAGCATCTTTAGTGTAAGTTCACTTGCCTGCAGATAAGAAACTTCCGCATCTTGAATCACCATAATGTCATAAGTATCATAAAAGTCGAGTTT
Organism: Faecalimonas sp.; assembly: GCA_045632945.1. Classification (GTDB taxonomy): domain Bacteria; phylum Bacillota; class Clostridia; order Lachnospirales; family Lachnospiraceae; genus Faecalimonas. Next base: position 53,993 of record JAZQXU010000020.1, read on the forward strand.
AATATCCTGTGCATATTCCTGCTCATAATTTGCAACATATAGTGCAGTCTTTCCTTGGTAGTTAAAGCAGCCTACCATGGCTTCTCCTTGTACATCTTTCAACTCACGCCAAGAGGTACCCTCTATAATTGCGTCATAATCACGTGCATATTTTACTGCTTCAATTGCTGCTGCTCCACTGACGACAACGCCTTTGTTTACCGAATTCATGAGCACTTCATCCACTGCTCTTATATGTTTTGTAATATCCTGGGTATAGTAATACCAACGGTTCTTATTACCCCAAGCGCCGATACAACCATTTCTCTCAAAATCCATAGCCGGATCATTTGAGTACGCAAAATGGTACGGTTGAATGAGCGGGAACACAATCATTCCCTGTACCCCCCACGCTAAAGAGATGTTGTAATGCCAATCATATGGTCCTTCCTCCGGATAATATCCATCTGTATCAAAGCGACTGTTGGCATCATTCCATTGGCTTCCTGCACCGTAGTATGCCCACCATGGAATACCATTTTGCTGTGCCACTTGACGAACTACTGCCATATCAAAGAAAAATTCATCAATAGCATCTCTGTTTTGGGCTGTCAGTGGATATCGGTTCATTGCCAAATACTGAGGCTTTAAAGTGTCTACCACGTCATTTACATATTTCACATAAGTTTCTTTTCCGTTCGGGTCTACATTTGGATAGACCTGATGATACGGCATTACCTGTAATTCTTGATTTAATATAGGACCAATAACTCCAAGATTTTTAAGTTGCTTGCTCTCAGGTCCTTCCGGCAAATAATATTCTGTTGACGGCTCATCTACCAAGTTAACCCCGCCAAATGCCGGGTGATACATATATTCAGACATGCGTGTTGAAACCGTTTCCAAGGATGCGGTTCCATCAAGCGCCATATCTACGATTTTGCTATCATTTACCACATATGCAATGTTGTATTTTTCACTCAAATCCAACGCTTTCAGAACTTTGTCTTTCATATAGGCATAATCGTCAAAGCCTTGAAAGATAAGATTAAGTCCCATATCGGAGATATCGTTCCATATTTCGTCTGTGATAAAATCAGGAGCCATTTGTCCATCCTCACTGCTTGTCGGTGTATATGGACCTGTCTGACATCCAAAAGGCATAACATCCTTACCACCGATAATATCGTAGGATACTGCCACAGACTCTTCCGGTTCCATTGGCTCAATCACAGTCTTTTCCTTTGCACATCCAAGGGTTTGGCTGATACACATCACAACCGCAAAACCCATACACAGGCCTCTTTTTAATGTATTATTTTTCATCTGCCGCACCCTCCTTTTTTATCTTCTTATTGGTAACTATCACTACAATCGCAAAACAAACCGCACATAGACAAGCAACCGCCGGAATTATGAGATACACATTAAAGCTACCGCTCTGTGTTGTTCCACTTGTATCTTCGCGATAAACCGCTGTAAGCTTTTCATACTTAAAATCTTCCGGCTTTTCCCAAAGTGCGCTTTTGTATTCCACGTCAATCAGATTCGGATCTTGGTCCTTATTTACAATAGTCAGATTATCAATATTCATAGTGTTATATTGTCCGCTGGTCCAAATATGCACATAGCCAAGAGGATTTTCCTTAGAAACCCTATATGACATAATCTCTGTAAACTCGGTTTCGTCAACCCATTTCATGGAAGTAGTTACTACCCCATCCATCACGGATACGCGTACGGTAAAATCCCTTTCACAATCCTCATCATAGAAATTGTAGCCTTTGTCCGTTGCCACCGTGACATTTCCGTGATTGAGAGAATATACATTAGAACCCGCACTAAATACAACCATATCTACCGATGTTAAATACCCGTGGTCATTATAATCCGGTGCTTCATCTCCAAAAGACACACCAAACACTTCTGATTTTGGAAGAGTGATATTGCCCTCTTCGTCAAGACTGGCCTTACGCACCAGATCCTTTACATCAAATGTGATTTCAAAATTAGAATACTTGTGCAGTGTTCCCAGATACGTAGCTGCCGCATTCTGAATCTGCATCACCTGATTCCCATCCACTTTTGTCACACGCATTCCAAAAGGGGTGTAATCTCTCATCAGCGTCACCATCTTTGCCGTCAGTGTATTTACATTAATAGTGCCCTGTTCAAAATCTTCTGTAATATTGGTATTTTCCGGTCTGTCATATTTGTGGGAAATAATCTCCACATCCTTTACAGTGACCCCGCAACCACCTGTCTGAAGGAAACCGACACGTCCTTCACCGTCCACAGTTAGTGTCGCGTCACAGAGCTGTTTTCCGTTTACTTTCAAAGCAACCTGCTGCTTTGCTGTAATAACTATCTCTGCTGTCACATTGGCTGGGGAACTTAACCTTACCGGAGATAATAATTCTTTTTCATTGCCATCCTCATCAAATTCTTTAATAAGTACTGTAATGCCGCCATCGTTTCTAAAATGCACTTCTACATTTCCTGCTTCTCCAGTGGTAGCTTCTACACTGGATAATCCAAACCCAAGCACAAAACTTTGTCCATCCGAAACATTTCTCAAATCCATAACACTTTTCATGGATACAATATTCTCATGATAACCGGTATTTTTTGCAATGGTCTTTGCGATCAGACCGGTTGCACTATTACTCTGGTCCGAGAAAATCAACATGCCATTCTCTGAAGTAACGTTTTCATCTGTATTATTCCAGCGTGAGAAATCGATTTTTTCTTCAAAAGAGCTTTTGTCAAGCACCACATCACTGGACCCTGCTTCTACTCCCAGCGTCATTTGCGTTCCTGCTAGTAAGACGCAGATAAGAATACCGGCAAGTACTTTTAATATGTTATTTTGTTTCATCAAAATCACCTACTCACCTATGTTTACTAACCAACGATTCTCGTAATAATTATCTACACTCTCTTTAATCTTTTCCCAAGCAGTTTCTGCATCAAGTCTATCTTTCGCATTGCTTGCACAGAACTTGTCATAGATTTGTGTAGAAGCATACATGTCCGCTCCTCCTAAATAGAAAATCGGATGCTTGCTCTTAATATAGCTTGTTGCAATCTGCTTCGCGCTCTTGATATAAGCTAATTCGTCCTTTTCAAACTGTGTCCATGAAGACGTGTCCACTTCCCCATCTGAATAGTTAAGTGGAAGTGTGAGATGTAAGCTGTCTGCATAAATCTTCTGACCCTCATCTGAATACATGAATTTCAAAAATTCTTTTGCACCTTCTTTGGCATTGGAATAAGTAGGAATAAAGAGTGTTTCGCCCGAAAAATTAGTAGAAACCGTGTTGCGCGCTTTGTATATCTTATCCCAGTCTTCCGCAGACACACTAATATCGTCCACTTTATAATTGTCTCCATCCTGGTAAGCAGATAATTCTACCTTGCCGTCTGTTACCTCATCTACTGCTGAGATAACCTTTCGAAGTGCTGTTTCATTTGTCACAGTTGTTAATTTATCAATGATAGATGAGATTACCGGTGTCTTCATTACTGAGAAGTTCGTCATCTCTCCTGCTGACTTCATTTCATTTGCAACCCATGAGCCGGTAACCATCATTGCGCATTCGCCCTGTACCAGTTTGGTCTGCATAACCGTAATTTCATATGTATTGGAACCGCTAAGCACGTAGTCTGCAGTAATTAGTTTTTCCATCACTTCTAATGCTTCATAACGTCCATCTTTTGTCGTGAACACGTCTTTGCTAGGACTGTTTCCATTCAGATCTGTACACCCCCAGAAATTATTCACAAAATATTCCGCTCCATCGTATTGCATTGCCCATGCCTCTGCCATGTGTGACCAATAGGAACCACTCTTAAAATGACAAAGCGGTACAATCTCTGCTTCCATAAGTGAATCACACGCATTGATTAACTCATTTGTAGTTCTTGGAAGAGTGTTGATACCTGCCTCCGCAAACAGTTTGGTGTTGTATACAAACCCGATTGCTCCGCCACCGTATGTTAATTCATAAATCTTGCCATCTGATGTAACTTCATTGGCAAGATAAGCGTCATCAAATTTTTCACGAATGGTTTTTGTTTCTCCACTTACTTTACTATCCAATACATCATCCAGAGATTCCGTATATTCAAAGTTCATCTCCGTATTAGCCATATAAAGATCCGTCTCATCTGTACTTTCATTTCCAAACGGTGCTTTTACCGCTTGAGCATCTGCCGACGGCGCATATTCTACTTTATATTCCGGATGCTTTTCTTCAAATGCAGCGATCATTGCATCTAGCCAGTCTGTTCCAAGACCGGAATTCCAATAACGAATCTTCACGGTTGTACTATCATTTCCGCCTTTTCCCCCTTGACCGCCACATCCAATCAAACAGGTTGATGTTAGTACGACCACTAATACTGCTGCTAAAATTGTTTTTATTCTTCTCATTTTCATTTCCTCCTATCCTTTAATTCCGCCAACAGAAACGCTTGTTGTAATTGTCTTATTGAACACGATAAATATTACAATTGCAGGTATGGTAACAAGTACGCATGCCGCAAATAAAATATCCAAACGTGCACGATACATCATCTCTTTGTTAAACTGATAAATACCTACCGGAAGCGATGGAAGCATCGGCAAATATATTAAGTTGCTTTCATAATTGTTCCAACCCGAAATCCACTGCGTCAGGAACAAAGAGCCAAAGATCGGTTTTGCCTGCGGTAACATGACGCGATAAAAAATTCCAAAATGACCGGCACCATCCATCATTGCCGCCTCTGCATATGTCCATGACAAGTTTTTGAAGAATGCCATATAGTACAGGAAGAACAGATTGAACCCTCCCAAACATGTCAATATATGTGCATAGGAATCTATCATTCCGATACGAGAATATAGTTCATAGGTTGCACCCGCTGTTCCGTAAATCGGCAAAGTAATCACGACCATTACGAGCGTATAGATAAGCCCGCTGCCACGAAATGTATACTTGCTACAAGCGTAAGCCAGTGCAATCGATGTGAACTGAGTAGCCAATGCACCACCCACTGAGAAGTACACACTATTACCTAACATGTTCCAAAAATTATTACCATTTACTTCCAGCATTTTCGTCACTTCTATAAAGTGTTCCCAATGCCAGTTCTGCGGAAGTGAAAATGGATTCTCGACAATCTCTACATGTGTTTTATTTGCTGCCAAAATCGCCCATACAAGTACATATATATAACTAAGCGCAACTACCATAAAAATGATAGAAACGATTATGTGTAAGGCAATTTCTGAAGGCGCTTTTCTTTTTGTCCATTTTAAAAATCTCATTCTTGCACCTCCTAAAATTCCACTTCTGTGAAAGCTTTATCTGTCCACTTACGCACAGCAGTTGAAAGAATAATTGCCACAATCGTAATAACAAGTCCAACCGCAGACATATAGTTAAACACACCCGAACTACTTGATAGTGAACCGCCATACAACTGTGAATACATCCAAGAACTAATAGTATGTGTTCCGTAATCTCCTTGGGTAAGCAACCATACATTTCCCGTGGCACCGAAAATTCCACAGACCAAAAGCACCATCTGAAGCGATACTGTCGGCCATACCATTGGCACAACAATTTTCGTAAATTCTGTCCACCAATTCACTCCATCTATTTGTGCCGATTCCAATACATCTTGTGGAATTCTTGTAAAGGTTCCGCCCCAAATGATAAGGTCTCCCGGGAAACCAAGCCACAGCATCTGCCCCCAAATCACAAAATTTGCTGTTCCGGAATCCGCAAGAAGGTCTGGTCCCATTCCGGACCACTCATGTATTGCCTTAGCGATAAATCCTTCCGGCCCGATCATATAGATGAAAATAAAATTTAATGCCACAGAAAAAATAATTGTTGGCAAGAAAAATACAATTCGGTAAAATCCTGCAAAAGGTATCTTTTTGTAAATGAAATATGAAACTAATACCTTAAACGGAAATGTAACAAACGCAATTGCAAACGTAATTAGCGTATTTGGGATAGCGTCTCTAAGCAAGGAAGTCTCATCTCGTAATTCGTCCCAAAATGCAATAAAATTATCGAAAGAGAATGTTCCACTCGCATTGGTAAACGCCATCGTAATTGATGAAAAATTTACATAAACATATAGCACTAGAAAATTCAAAATCGGCAATGCTATACAACTAAAAACAAACAAATTTCTGTTGAATTTTTTTCGTCTAATTATCCTTTTCATATCCTGCATACTATTTCCTCTTTCTCACGTAAAGCACTGAAGCGATACTGGTGCCAATTACAAGAAGTGAACAAATCGCTATAACTGCCATTGTACTTGTAAGTTGATTGCTAATCGAACTGTTCACTTTTTGATATTCTGCCTCGCCATCCCATGTTGCGTACAAGGTAATAGATTCTGTTACGATTTCGTTAAAATCATATTCTTTTCCGGTTCCATCTACCCAGCCTTGAAAGTTTCTTCCTTCCGATACCGGATTGTCCGGCTTCTTCGCCCGATAGCCTCCTGCCGCGTCTGTCATAGTCTGCTCCAGTACCTCGCCATCATATCTTTGAGACATAAAAGTAACTTTCGCATCTTTTAATCTTATATATCTGTTTCCTTCATCATCGCGGAAAAACTCATATCCATATTCAAAGTTCTCTTCGGATTCGTCTATCACAAGTCGCAAAACTGCTTTTTCTATGCTATATGTACCGTTTTTGCTCTCTCCGGTGTCGTTATATACTTTTCTCGCCTTTTGTTCATCATCAAGCACAATCAAAGTTTCGTTTTCTTTGCAGTAGTAAACAGCAAGACACTGACTGTAATCCTCTAGTTCCCCGTGGTGGGTAATTGCAACATTTTGGTTTGTAACAATTCCAAGATTATTGCCTTGTTCGTCATAGCATTTCACATCTGTGAAATCCGCTGAAAGTTTTGCATACTCTCCGAACCACATCATCGCATGCCCGAAGATTTCATTGTAATCGCCTGCCACATTTGGGAACGAGAAGTAATCCACCGCTGTATTTGGCATTGTTCTTTTGACAAGTACCGAAAACTTTCCATCTCCCCGCTCAAAACGAACCAAATACCGCGCTCCATCGGAAAGAAGTTTCGTCTCTCCATCTGTTTTATTATGAAATGCATAATGAAGTTGTCCCATATTGTCACCGTGCGGATAATGAGCAGTCGGTGCACTGGTAAATTCTGCTCCACTTTGACTAACATCTGTAGCATCCACATTACTTACTGTATACTCCAACAGAATCACGTCTGCTTCTGAACGTTTTTCATTTCCAAATGCCAATACCGGAACTTCGTCTACCGAAAATGAATAACTGTGATTCACATCCAAGGTATTCATCTCTGATATCTTTATCTCAGATGCCTTCGGTGCTAAAACTCCAAGATCCTTACCACTTGCATCATAGCAACGGATATTGCGAAGCTCGGCTGTGAGCGGCTCGCCGTTTGTTCCTGTAATCCAAACGCCAAAGTATGGTGTTTTGGCAGTCAAATCACCCGTTACATATGGAAACTGTATGTAGGAAGAACCATCCTGATTTGCCTTGCCTGCCAGTACTTCAAATCCATCTTCCGTTACTTCAAAGCGAAACAGATAGGTCCATCCCTTTTCGCAGATGGAAAGTTCATCCGAATACCGCATTGCGCCCGTCTCATATGGATAGGAGAATTTAGGATTCTTTGTTGTCAACATTCCACATTGATTTGTTTGATCGTCACCAACTTCTGTGACTGTATAATGCAAAAAATATTTGTCGCCTACTTTCCAATCCACCGGTATCTCATTACCTATAAAAATTCCACTGGCCTCTCGGAAAGAAAGTTCGTAGTCTACTGTACTGTGTTTAACTTCTTCCTCCGCATATGTAGGAAACGAACTTAATAAAATCAACAGTACTGTGAATATCGCAATTCTCCTACATTTTCTTTGCTTCATCTTAACCACCTCTCCCTTGTTTTAATTTATTTTTGTCGATACTTTTCCTTATATATAATTATAATTCTGTACCACAAATACGTCATTGCACTGCCTAAACTTTTTGATTGTCTTATTTAAAAAATTTTAATCTTCCATTTTTTTCTGTTTTACACAAAAATTTCTATAAAATTTAATAAATATCCATATAAACAAACAAATTTTTTATTATATCCATTTATTTCCATTGCCTTATTTGAATTTTTTTCATTAATTTATTGTCATATTTATTGACAAATTTGCTATATTGTCCTATATTTTATAAAAACAGGTTAGGAGGAGCTCCTATGGCAAAGAAACTAGCACCAATTGTTTATGCATTTGACGATTTAAAAACTTTTACGGAACACTATGGTGGATTTCAATACGAATCTGCCGGAAGTGTAATTCATTCCCATAAAGATTATTACGAACTTGCTTTAATATTAGCAGGCGAATATCAACACACTATAAGTGGGGTAACCCTTTCCACTTCTGTTGGAACTCTGCTGCTTTTCAAACCGGGTGTAACACATTTACTACATACCGATCTACCCAAAAGCAGACACTTTGTTTTTGGCGTGGAACAAAACTATTTTGAAGAATACGTTAGTCGCGTTTTCCCCGATTTGCCATTAGAAAGTTTTGAGGAATATACTTCACGAATTATAGATAAGAAAAAGATAGAATATATAGAACATCTTGCCTCTAATATAATGGAACGACCAAAGGCTCTCCGCATCATGGCTGACGAATTACTTTCGTCCTGTCTGTATGATTTTATGTACAGTTTTGAAAAAAAGGATTGTAATATATATGTAAGTGACATTATTTCTAAAATGAATAATCATATGTATCTGAATCTAGATGTGAAAGATATATGTAAGAATTATCCCGTATCGCGCCCTTCTATTTCCCGACAGTTCAAGCAGACAACAGGGCAAACGATTGAGGAATACAAGAGAACGCAAAAATTGGAATACGCATGTCAACTTCTTATTAACACAACATTATCCTGTGCAAAAATCGCCTCCCATATACGATATGACAGTCCAAGCTATTTTAACCGGGCGTTTCGTGCCCAATACGGCATGACTCCTTTAGAATATCGTGAGCGAAAAACTAAGTAATAAATGGACAATCAAAAACAGAGGGGACTCCCCTCTGTTTTTGCGTTATATAACTTATTATTTTCCTGTTGAACCAAATCCGCCTACTCCGCGTACTGTTTCATTCAACATTTCAACCTCATTAAATTCCACACTTAAAAATGGTACGATAACAAGTTGTGCAACCTTCTGCCCCGGTGTGATTGCGCGAACCACATCACCATCGTTATGAAGTGCAACCTTAACTTCTCCACGATAATCTGCATCAACAACGCCCACGCAGTTAGCCGGTCTAAGCGCTTCTTTGGATGCAAGACCACTTCTTGCAAAAATGCCACCGAAATATCCTTCCGGAATCTCCATTGCTATACCCGTAGGAATCATAGCCGTTGTATGCGGCGTGATTTCCAATGCATCTTTTACATCTGCAAACAAATCATATCCCGCTGCATAAGCACTACCTCTATCCGGAACGATTGCAGTTTCTGTTAGTTTTTTTATATTAACTTTCATGTAATACTATTTCTCCTTTTGCTAAAGTTTTCTGAACATCAATCACGCGCTGATTTGAACTTCCTACCCAATGAATATTGACATCTTTTTTGTCTACTTCAAATTCGCCGTCACAAAGAACATCAAGATATGATATCACGCGCATGTTTTTAATGTCTTCCCAACTTCCGCCTGTATATAGCCAAATGCTCTTGCTCGGGTAACGCTCTCTGATTTCCTTGGCTAACTCTGCAACATCATATGCATTGTCAATATGTAATGGGTCACCACCACTAAATGTGATGCCATGTACATAGTCTTTCTCAAGTTCGTCGAAAATCTCCTGCTTTGCCGCCTCATCAAACTCAAGCCCGCCGTTCGGGTCCCATGTAATGGGATTGTGGCATTCCTTGCAACAATGGTCACAGCCCGCAACCCATAAAACAACGCGCAGACCGTCGCCATTTAGCATATCATCTTTTGTAATATTGTGATATCTCATTACATACTCTTCCTTTCTGCAATTTCTGCCATCTTGGCATCATTGAGTCTTGTATCTCCTTTAACACGAGAGTATGATAAATATCCGTTCATTCGATCGATTTTCGTCAAATTCTTGCTTCCGCATTTCGGGCAAACATCCATAGACAATTCTTCATGCCCACAGTCGTCACAATATGCCAATGATAAATTGACACCCTCATAAAAACCAAGATCCATCGCGCGACGCACCAATGCTTTAATTGCTTCTTTGTTATAGTTAATTGGATATTTAACGTACTGTATCTTTCCACCGTTTGAAAGTTCCCAGAAACGACCTTCCAAATCTTGTTTTTGGATTGGCGTAATGTCTTCGGATACATGGCAGTGGAAACTATTACTTACATATTCTCTATCAGATACATTTTCTATGATTCCATATTTCTTACGGAATTGTTGTACTTGCACGCCACACAGATTTTCAGCAGGTGTTCCGTAAATTGCATACAAGTGTCCATCCTCTTCTTTGAATTGATTTACTTTTTTATTGATATATTCAAGCACTTCAATTGCAAACTGTCCATCTTCTACCAAAGACTTTTTGTTGTGCAGTTGTTGTAACTCGTTAAATGCGGTAATACCAAAGGATGCCGTTGCAGCCTTAAGAAGCGGCTTAATCTTGTCATATAAGCCTAATTTACCGCCATAGAAGCCACCTTCACAGTATGCAAGTGGATTCGTGGATGCTTTGAGTTCTCCAAGATAATCGTATGTACGAATATGGAGTTGTCTAATTAGTTCAAGATAGTAATCTAATACTTCGTAGAAATCTTTTCCTTCCTGTTTTGCTTTTGCATAAATCATTGGAAGGTGAAGGCTGACTGCACCTATATTAAATCTTCCTACGAATACCGGCGTATCATTCTCATCTGCCGGATTCATTCCACCACGTTCATACCACGGTGAAAGAAAAGCTCTACAACCCATCGGACTAATTGTCTTGCCGTATTGCTTGTACATACTTGCAACATATCCCTTGCCGGTCAAACTCAGCCAATCCGGATACATTGTTTTTCTAGAACACTCAATACCTACTTCAAATACGTCCTCTAATTCTTTTCCAGGTCCATGAAGGTTCTCATCATATAGGAACACGATCTTTGGGAACAGAACCGGTTTCTTATGGCCTTCTTTTCCCTGGCCGTTCATTCGAACCTTAAGCATTGATATGGTAACCAGTTTGCCATACTTTGATGTATTGGTTCCGGCAGTCACTGTGATAAACGGATAGTCACCGCGGCTGGAAGATACCGAATTAAACTTGTATTCCCATCCTTGGAAGCCTTGCTCCATCTCTTTTTCCAAATCTGCCCAAGCAACCTCTTCTGCTTTTTCTTGCGGAAGACCTAATGACAAATATTTTTCAAGGTGTTTCATGTGTGATTTTTCCGCATATGGTTCTAAAATATCATCCACACTTGGAACAGTGAATCCACCGTACTGTTGGCTTGCTGCACTAAGAACAATATCTCCGATAACATCAAATGCTACATCCAAGGTCTTTGGTTCGTTATACCAGAGATTTCCCATCTCGAACCCACCACTCAGGACATTTTTTACATCGAACAGACAACAGTTCATCGTGTCTCGTCTTGCCGACATATCATGAATGTAAATATATCCGTCTCGAATCGCCTGAATCTCCTCAACGGTAAGGAAAAACTTCTTATATAATTCCTTGTTAAGCTCGTTGAAAATCAAACTTCTCTTGGTAGAAACAAGTGCACTGTCCGTATTACTGTTCTCTTTGTCACCTATGTACATAATAGATTGACTTTTCTTATATACCTCATCAAGCATCTGTACGAAATCTTGTTTGTAGTTACGGTAATCCTTGTAACTCTTTGCAACAATCGGATTGACTTTCTCAAGTGCACCCTCTACCACATTGTGCATTTGCGCTATCTGAATCTCTTGGATACCCATTTTTTCAACTTCTTCTTCTACAAATTTACAGATAAAATCCAAATCTTCCTGCGTAAATTTGATTAATGCACGATATGCCGACTTATTAACTGCCACTACAACTTTTTGCACGTTAAAATCTTCTTTTGTGCCGTCTTTTTTGACAACTTTAATCATTTTGTATTCTCCTTTCTTCTTCTATATTTTGTGTCTCCTCTCATTCTAAATCACTATATAATGTGTTGCTGTGTACTATCTATCTTATCATTCAAGAATATTATCGTCAATAAAATCCTCTCGAAATATTGCACAAATTTAGATGCTTTTTTCACTGCAATTTTTGGTCAAAAAAATAGATTGCCGTTTTGCGACAATCTACTTTCATCTATTCATCATCCTCAAGCACATACGGTGTTTGCTGATAAACGTAATAATTAGCCCAATTTGTATATAAGTTGTTTGCATGAGAACGCCAAGTAAGCAATGGCTTGTTCTCGCAATCATCATCAGGATAATAATTCTTAGGCACTTTAATCACTAATCCTTTATTTTTATCTCTTATGTACTCATTATGTAATGTTACACGGTCATATTCCGGATGTCCCATAACAAATATTTGTTTGCCATCCTCTGTCATGCAAAGAAATACACCTGCCTCATCTGATTCTGCCAAAATACTTATGCCTTCAATTGCACGAATTGCTTGTGCAGGGACTGTTGTATGGCGTGAGTGCGGCGCATAAAACACGTCATCAAACCCGCGTACAAGAGGTGTCTTTCTGTTCTGCACACGGTGTTTAAACACTCCGAACATTTTTTCAGGAAGTGGTTCTTTGTCTACGCCGTAGTGATAATATAGGCCCGCCTGCGCTCCCCAACACAAATGCAAAGTCGAAGTTACATGGCTCTTGGTCCATTCCATTATCTCTTTTAATTCCTCCCAGTAATCAACGTCCTCAAAAGGCATCTGTTCTACCGGTGCCCCTGTAATAATGAAGCCATCAAATTTCTGTTTTTTGATATTCTTAAAAGGTATGTAAAATTTATTTAGATGACTCGTAGAGGTATTCTTAGATTCATGACTCGACACATTAACAAACACCACGTCTATCTGAAGAGGTGTGTTAGACAACATGCGCAGAATCTGAAGTTCTGTATCTTCTTTTAACGGCATCAAATTAAGCAGTCCGATTTTAAGCGGGCGAATATCCTGCTGCATCGCACGCGATTCATCCATGACAAATATATTCTCCTGTTCAAGAATGCCCCTTACCGGCAAATCGTTTTGTACTCGAATTGGCATATGCGCCCTCCTTCTTTTAAAGATAACGGTACAGCTTTTTCAAGCCATACCGTCACTTGTTATTTGCTTTTTTTGAATGTTGCACATTCTGTTTCTTCTGTGCGGCATGCATTAGAACCTGCTACACTGATTTTTCCCGCATGACATTTACGGTCTTCATTGTATGTGCATTCACATGCATGGCATACAATATCACTTGTTGCAGTTGCAGCCTTATTGCTATTGCTATATTGGTCGCCCTTCTTTTCCACAAAGCTTCCACAGCTTGTTTGCTCAGGAACTTGTGCAGAACCTCCTACAACCTCAATAGCATCTAGAACGCAATAATTTTGTTTGTTGTGAACACATGTCACAACACCACATTTTAATTCTGGCATGATCATACCTCCTTTAATGCTTTTTATTCGCCTTATTAGTATGACCGATTGCACAAATATTATACGGTTGTTTTATTTACCACAACATTTTTTATATTTTTTTCCACTTCCACATGGACATGGATCGTTACGTCCTATTTTCTTCTCTTTACGAATAGTTCCGGAATTTTTTTGTTCTTTATATAATTCTTTTCTTTTTTCTTCTGTAAAAATAGCATCCCACTGTGGAAGTTCGTAAAGCCATTCTGCTTTTGCATCAACCATGTTTTTATACAATTTTTCTTTATCAAAAGCAAGACTTACGACTGTGTCTTCTTCCATCTCTTCAATTGGATTTGGGACCTTCAAACTATCATTGATACCATCCAAAAAACCTGTCATGGTAAATACTTCTATTCCATATTTTGTCGCAAGTTCTTTGACAGTTCCTTTTACTTCTTCGTCCGGATTTGCAAGAAGTTGTTCATATATACCCTTCTCAAGTTCAAAATATGTTCCCCAAAACTTCTGAACTGTATTTTGATCCATATCTTGCGAATATGCTGTGTCTCTCCATTCTTGTAATAATGCCATTATTCTATCTCCTTTGTTTAAATCTTACTCTGCTTTGTATCATATCATTCGTCACAATTTTGGTCAATAGATTTCTTTCGCTTGACATCCCACTTAAAACGCGACTATACTATTACTATTGTTAAATAGGAGGAAATGACTTATGGAACATTTAATTATTCCGCATGGCTACCAATCTCCTCTCTCTATCAGAGAAACAGAGGTGGCTATCAAAGAGATTAAGGACCATTTCGAAAGAGCTTTAGCAAAATCATTACACTTGACCCGTGTCTCTGCTCCGCTATTTGTAAAACCGGAATCCGGTTTGAACGATAACTTAAATGGGATTGAAAGACCAGTTGCATTTGGTATTAAGGAGCAAAATGATAATCCGGTAGAGATTGTTCACTCATTGGCAAAATGGAAACGCTATGCTTTAAAGCGCTATGGCTTTCATTCGGGCGAAGGTTTGTACACAGATATGAACGCAATACGTCGCGATGAGGATACGGATAATATTCATTCTATATATGTAGACCAATGGGACTGGGAAAAGGTAATCTCCCGAGAAGAACGTAATACAGAGACATTGCAGTATACAGTTCGTAAGGTGTATGCTGCTCTGAAAGAAACTGAAGAATACATTTCAAAAAGATATAATTACATAGAACCATTATTGCCTGACGAGATTTTCTTTATCTCTTCGCAAGAATTGGAAAATATGTATCCTGAGAAAACGGCCAAAGAACGAGAATACGCCATCGCGAAAGACAAGGGTGCCGTGTTTATTTCACAGATTGGTAAGACATTGCTTTCAGGAGAGAAACATGACGGACGCGCACCGGATTACGATGACTGGGAATTAAACGGCGACATTATCGTTTATTACCCTGTTTTAGATATTGCTTTGGAATTATCTTCTATGGGTATTCGTGTAGATGAGGAATCTTTAAAACGTCAATTGGATATGGCAGGCTGTCCTGAGAGAGCCAAGCTTGATTTCCAGAAAGCACTTTTAAATCACGAGCTTCCATATACAATCGGAGGCGGTCTCGGTCAATCCAGAATCTGTATGTACTGCCTTAGAAAAGCGCATATTGGCGAGGTACAATCCTCCACTTGGCCGGAACATATTGTGAAGTATGCTCACGAAAACGGAATCCAACTTTTATAAAAATATAAGCAAATAAATAGAGACTTGAGTGTAAACCCAAGTCTCTATTATTATTCTTTAATTTGTGTAGTTATCAAAATATCCCTGTACCAAAACAACCGGTGTTCCTTTATCTCCCGAACCGCTTGTAAGGTCGCACAGTGAACCGATAAGATCTGTAAGCTGTCTCGGCGTTGTTCCTTGAGATGCCATATTACCAACAAGATTGTCGTCTTTTTCTTTAATACGTTTTGAAATCGCTTCCTTCAAAGCTTCTCCGCTCAAATCAGCGAAATCATTGTCTGCAAGATATTTCAATTTTAACTCGTTTGGTGTTCCAATAAGGCCTTCTGTGTAAGCCGGTGATACAACCGGGTCAGCAAGCTCCCAAATCTTTCCTTGAGGATCTTTGAAAGCACCATCTCCATATACCATAACTTCCACATGTTTTCCTGTCTTGTCCAAAATTTGCTTTTGTATATCTTCTACTAAATCAAAGCATTCATTTGGGAATAATTTGATTGTATCTTCTGTTGATTTGTTTGAACCCAAAAGACCATACTTGGTATTACATCCACTGCCATCAACAGGTGCTGTTAGGATATCGTCCAAACTGCATACTTTTTCAGCACCGTTAGCTAATAAGATGCGTTTTGTTCTTACTCTCGTATGAATATCACAGTTCAAAACAGCTTTTGTATAGTCAAGAATTGCTTTTGGATTGTTTGCAAAAACAACCTCAACCTCTGCACCTGCTTCTCTGATGATATTGCTATAATATTCGACATAATCTACACCTGTAAACTCGTGTTTGTTATCACCAAATAATTCTCTGTATTTTTCTAATGTAAGCACGTCACTATATGGATTGATTCCTGCTTCGTCTAACTGATCATAGGTAAGCAATGCGTTACCCACTTCATCACTTGGGTAGCTAAGCATTAAAACAATTTTTTTAGCTCCCATAGCAATTCCTTTTAAGCAAATTGCAAATCTATTTCTTGACAAAATAGGGAAAATAACACCGATTGTCTCGCCACCCAATTTAGCATTGACATCTGTAGCAATTGCCTGTACGGATGCGTAGTTTCCTTGTGCTCTTGCAACGATAGATTCTGTAACCGAAATTACGTCTCTGTCTCTGAGCTCAAACCCTTCGCTTTCTGCAGCTTCTAAAACACTATTTACTACAATATCTGCAAGATTGTCATTCTCTCTAATAATTGGACATCTGATACCTCTTGAGATTGTTCCAACTTTTCTTTCCATGTAATCGTCTCCCATCTTTTTTTGTTTGTCTTGTACAAAACCACGGAATTGATTATACTACATTTTTTTTCAGATGTAAAATATTTTTTTACTCTACATCAAAGGTGCGATTAACCGTAAAAATTTACCTGCAATTTTTTGCCAAATACTTCTGTTTCGCAGGTCTTTAATCGTGACTTTCTGACACTTTTTCAATGTGTTTTCAAAATCACGTTCGATTTCCCACACCACTGGGTTGTTGTATATGAAAGCGCCGCATTCAAAATGATGATATAGGCTACGATAATCCAAATTAATCGTTCCTACTGTCGCTGTATCGTTGTCAGCGACAAATACTTTTGCATGAACAAAACCCGGCGTATATTCATATATTTGTACTCCGGCTTTAATCAACGTCTCGTAGTACGTTTTTGCAACGACATATGCATACCATTTGTCCGGAATGTGCGGCATAATAATAATAACCTCAATACCACATTGAGCAACATATTCCAAGGTTTTCATCATATCGTTATCAATAATAAGATATGGTGTCATAATATGCACATATTGTTTCGCATGGTTTAAAATATGAAGGTAGACCTGTTCACCGACATTTTGTTCATCAAACGGGCTATCGGCATACGGCATAATATATCCAAGTTCTCTCTTCCATTCCTCTGACTGTGTGGTTAAATATCTGTCATATAGTTCTTGACGCCGTTCTGTCAGATTCCACATTTGCAGAAACATCATGGTAAAGCTCTGCACCGCATCGCCTTCAAGCATAACTGCAGTGTCTTTCCAATGGCCGAATCTTTCCTTTTCATTAATATACTCATCTGCCAGGTTGATGCCTCCTGTAAATGCTACTTTGCCGTCCACCACGCATATTTTTCGATGGTCACGATTATTCTGATAAGAGGAAAGAACCGGCTGAATTGGTGCAAATTGTTTGCACTTAATGCCCGCCCTTTTCAGTTCCTTATCGTATTCGTGTGGCAACAAATGCAATCCACTCATGCCGTCATACATAAACCGCACTTCCACGCCATGCCATACTCTATCTTTTAATATGTCCAAAATTTCATTCCACATTACACCTTTTTCAACAATAAAGTATTCCATGAAAATAAAATGTTCTGCTCGCTTTAATTGTTCTTTTAAGGCTTCAAACTTTTCCTCACCTGACGCGAAATAGGTAGCTGCCGTATTGCGGTATATCGGAAATGAGATCTGATTATTCATATATTTAGCCAGATTCGCATGAGCAGACTTCGAAACATGAAGGCGAGAAACAATTTCTTCGTCCTGCTTCATGTATTGTTTGATTTCTTTGCCCAAAATATCCAGTCTTTTTCTCATGTAATTGGTTCCCGGCTGGGTTTTCATAAATGCATAGAAAGGAGCGCCCAAAATTGGCATGGACATGATAAGCAAGATCCATGTGATTTTAAAATCCGGATGACTGTTTCTGTTAATAATATAAATAACCGTGGCAAACCCAAACGCCAAAAGTCCAAAATAAACATAAGACGCATAATCTTGTAAATAGATAAATGTCGCCGCAAACACAACAAGTTGCATAAGAACCAATACTAAAACAATAAATGTGCGGCTAAATACAACATTTAAAATTCCACTTTTAACTTTTTTTACCTGTTTGCTGTTCTTCAGTTTCTTGGTAGACATCAGTCATCCTCCTTTCTTTTATAATGAAAACATAAAGGGGCGTTCGGTCGAACACCCCTTGTCATTTACGACGGCAATTTAAACGAACTCTTAAGTGATACGATTCGGTTAAACACCAAAGCATCCGGCTTAGAGTCTTTTGCATCTACACAGAAGTATCCATTTCTCACAAATTGGAAACTGTCATAGGCCTGCACGCCTTCAAAACTTGGTTCCAAATAACAATCTTTCAGAACTGTTAATGAATTTGGATTTAAATTCAAGGAACCATCTTCTTTATTGTATACACCTTTCTCTTCATCTACAATATTTTCGTAAAGGCGTACTTCTGCTTTTGTTGCATATGGAGCCGGAACCCAATGAATGGTTCCTTTTACTTTACGACCCGTAAATCCCGTTCCACATTTTGTTTCCGGATCATAAGTACAGTGAATCTCCGTTACTTTTCCATTTTCATCTTTAATAAAGCTTTCGCATTTCACAAAATATGCATGCATAAGACGTACTTCATTGCCCGGGAACAAACGGAAATATTTCTTTGGTGGTTCTTCCATAAAGTCATCTCTGTCAATATATAACTCTCTACAGAAAGGAACTTTTCTAGAGCCCATTTCCTCGTTCTCCAGATTGTTTGCAACGTCTAAATATTCAACCTGTCCTTCCGGATAGTTGTCGATAATAAGTTTAATCGGGTCAAGCACTGCCATCATACGAGGCTTCTTTAATTTCAAATCTTCGCGGATACAGTATTCAAGCATTGCATAGTCAACGGAACTGTTACTCTTGGACACACCACACATTTCTACAAACATTTTCAATGATTCCGGTGTGAATCCACGTCTTCTCAGTGCTGCAATAGAGACAAGTCTTGGGTCGTCCCAGCCATCTACAATGCCTTCTTCTACCAATTTCTTGATATATCTCTTTCCTGTAACCACATTTGTAAGATACAATTTTGCAAATTCAATCTGTCTTGGTGCCGGATCAAATTCACATTCTCTTACAACCCAGTCATAAAGCGGTCTATGATCTTCAAACTCTAATGTACAAATAGAATGTGTAATCTTCTCAACAGCATCCTCGATTGGATGAGCGAAGTCGTACATCGGATAAATGCACCATTTGTCCCCTGTGTTATGATGTGTCATGTGCGCCACACGGTAAATAATCGGGTCACGCATATTGATATTTGGTGAAGCCATATCAATCTTTGCACGAAGCACTCTTTCACCATCTTCATATTCGCCATTTTTCATAGCTTCAAATAGTTCTAGGTTTTCTTCCACTGTACGGTCACGATATGGACTGTTCTTTCCAGGTTCTGTAAGTGTTCCTCTATATTCGCGGATTTCTTCCGGTGAAAGGTCACATACATATGCCTTGCCCTTCTTAATCAATTTAATTGCACATTCGTACATGATTTCAAAATAATCAGACGCGAAGAACAAATTTTCTTTCCAGTCTGCACCAAGCCATTTGATATCCTCTTTGATAGATTCTACAAACTCTATCTTTTCTTTTGTAGGGTTGGTGTCATCAAAACGCATGTGGAATTTACCATTATATTTTTGAGCAAGTCCATAATTTAATAATATAGACTTGGCATGTCCAATATGCAGATATCCGTTCGGTTCAGGCGGAAATCTTGTACATACAGTATCATATACACCTTCTCGTAAATCTTTTTCAATCTCTTGTTCTATAAAATTTTTTGAAACTACTTCTTTTTCCATGGTAGTCCTCCTAAAATCATTTCCATTATCTTGTTATTTTAGCACATCTATACAAGTTCTGTAAACAACTTATCATGTTTTGTTGCTATAAAAAAAGACACCAAAGTACATGAACTCTGGTGTTTTTGCAAAAAGCTGTTGGCGGGACTTGAACCCGTGACCTCCGCCTTACCAAGGCGACGCGCTACCGACTGCGCCACAACAGCACTCTGTCCTAGACAGTACCCTAATATACTACTATATGTCTAAACGAAAGTCAAATATTTATTCTAAAATTGTGCGCATTTTTTGTCGAATTCTTTGCAACGCATTATCAATTGATTTTGGACTTTTTTCTAACAATTCTGCAATCGAGCGATAGTCCTCTCCCTTTAAATAAAGACGCAATACTCGTCTTTCCATATCACTTAAACGCTCGTTAAGTTCATGAACAAGCATTAACATTCGCTCTTTATCCAAAAAAAGCTCTTCCGGATTATTATTTGTTTCCGCCTCCAATTGTTCAATTAGTGGGGACTGTTTGTCTTCAAAATCCACGCTTTTTACATCATATAAAGAAATATAGGAATTTAACGGTATATGCTTCTGCCTTTGCGATAATTTGATTGCAGTGTACATCTGTCTCGAAATACATAATTCTGCAAAGCTATAAAATGAAGTGTCTTGATTGATATCAAAATCACGCACTGCTTTAAACAGTCCAATCATACCCTCCTGTATCAAATCATCATTCTCGCCTCCCAGCAAATACATTGCTTTTGCAGCTCGAATAACCAAATACTTATATTTACTTATAATGTAATCCATAATAGCCGTGTCACCCTCACGCAACTTGCGTATCAGCTGCTCATCAGCCATAATTTCATATTTTTTCATTTTATTTTAAACGTTGTCTTACGATTTCATATGCTAACACACCCGCTGCCACAGATGCATTTAATGAATCGATATCACCTTTCATTGGAATAGATGCAACAAAATCACATTTTTCTTTCACCAAACGGCTTACCCCTTCACCTTCATTTCCAATTACCAATCCAATCGGTCCGGTCAGATTAAGCCGATACATTGTCTCGCCACCCATATCAGCACAGACAAACCAAAGACCTCGTGCCTTTAATTCTTCCATGGTTTTGGCAAGGTTGGTTACTTTGGCAACCGGCGTATAATTAAGAGCCCCCGCTGAAGTTTTAGCTACGGTTGCAGTTAATCCGACAGCGCGGTGCTTAGGGATAATCACGCCGTGTGCACCTGCCAAATTGGCAGTACGAATAATGGCACCAAGGTTGTGCGGATCCTCAATATTATCCAGCAAAAGAATAAATGGGTCCTCTCCTCTTTCATTCGCTAATGCAAAAATGTCTTCCACATCTGAATACTCGTATGCCGCTGCATAAGCGATCACGCCTTGATGCTTCTTCGTTTCAGACAATTGGTCCAATCGTTCTTTTGTTACAAATTTCAAAATAGTGTCGTGTTTTTTCGCCTCTCTGACAATGGTACGAATCGGTCCATCCTGACAGCCGTCCAATACAAACAACTTGTCCACAGGCTTACCGGAACGAAATGCTTCGATTACAGCGTTTCTTCCCTCTATTATCAAGTTCTGCACTTTGATTTCCTCGCTCATATTTTACTCCTTTTCAAGACTATCCAATCCGATTTTCACCAAATCAAGCAGCCGCTTCCAATCTTTCTTTAAATATAAATATCCAAGTAATGCTTCAAATCCGGTTGCACGACGATAATCCGTAATCGATTGATTTTTCGCCGGAGAAACAGATTTGGCATTTCTCCCACGCTTATATATTGCATGCTCTTCTTCTGTCAAGTGTTCCTGCAT
Organism: Faecalimonas sp.; assembly: GCA_045632945.1. Taxonomy (GTDB): domain Bacteria; phylum Bacillota; class Clostridia; order Lachnospirales; family Lachnospiraceae; genus Faecalimonas. Next base: position 75,891 of record JAZQXU010000020.1, read on the forward strand.
CGTGCGCATCATCAGTGACTGAGTGGATGCCTGAACAAGACTACTAGTCTCCTTATGTAACTTGTTCACTTGCTTGTTTCCATGGCTTACCATGAGACTCTTTATGATTAAATCATAAATACTATCCCCGATATACGCTAATGTAAGAGGTGAATATTCTTTGATATCCACCTCTTCCATTTGAAACACTTCACGCATATAAGAATCAAATTCAAATCCTACGCTTTTCTCCATTTTACTCCTTCTCGAGTATCTTCTAATATAATACCCTTCTCTAACAATTCATTACGAATTTCATCTGCTCTTTGGAAATTTTTTGCTTTTCTTGCAGCTTGACGTTCCTCGATTAGTTTTTCAATATCTTCTGCAAGCAGTTCTTCTTCCTTCTCTACAATCAGGCCAAGAACATCTGTTAATTTCACAATTAAATCTAACAGTCCTGTCAAATATTCTTTCGAACTTTCTCCGGTAGCCGTTGTGTTTGCATGTTTTACAAGTTCAAACACGGAAGAAATGGCGTCAGCTGTATTAAAGTCATCTTCCATCGCTTTCTCAAAACCAGATACATACTCACCCGTTTTTTCGAACGCAACCTTTTCTTCATCTGTCATCACTTCTACTGTTGTTGCACCGATTAAGTGCTTGAGATTTGCAACTGCTGTAATAATACGTTCCAAACCGTTTTTCGATGCTTCCATTAAATCCGCACTAAAGTTCAACGGACTTCTGTAATGGGCACTAAGCATGAAGAAGCGAAGCACCTGCAGATCATATTGTTCGCTTATCTCACGAACAGTGAAGAAATTACCAAGTGATTTTGACATCTTGCGATTGTCGATGTTCAAGAACGCATTGTGCATCCAGTATTTTGAAAAATCCTTACCATTTGCCGCTTCACTCTGTGCAATCTCGTTTTCATGATGCGGAAATACCAAATCTTCCCCGCCTGCATGAATATCAATTTGATCGCCCAAATATTTTTTAGACATAACAGAACATTCGATATGCCATCCCGGACGGCCTTCACTCCACGGAGACTCCCATGCCGGTTCACCTTCTTTTTTCGGTTTCCACAAAACAAAATCCAAAGAATCTTCTTTCTCATCTTCTCCGGTAACTAAAAGTGAACGTCCGCCAGACTGCAAATCATCTAAATTCTTATGAGATAATTTCCCATAATCTTTAAACTTTCTGGTGCGGAAATATACAGTTCCGTTTTTCTCATACGCATAACCATCTGCAATAAGCTTTCCGATCATTTCAATCATACCGTCGATTTCCTGGGTTGCAAGGGGATGTGTGGTCGCAGGTTTTACATTCATACCTGCCATATCCTTCTTACACTCTGCAATGAATCTTTGGGAAACTTCCTCTGCACTTGTTCCTTCCTCGATCGCTTTTTTAATGATCTTGTCATCAACATCAGTAAAGTTCGAAACAAAGTTTACATCATAACCTTTATATTCAAAATAACGTCTTACTGTATCAAATACAATCATCGGTCTTGCATTTCCGATATGAATGTAATTATACACAGTAGGACCACATACATACATTTTAACCTTGCCTTCTTCTAATGGAATAAATTCCTCTTTTGTCTTCGATAATGTGTTAAATACTTTCATATTTACCTCCTTTTTCCTATCTATAAATCGTATTCAAAATGCTTATGTTTGTCAACCTTTAGACTACTTCATTTAAAAAAACTTTTACTTTTTTTAGGTCTAATTGGAATTCTTGGTTCAAAACCTTTGCCATAATTATTGATTTTTTCTCGGTTCCCCAACCGATACATTGCACTTCATCTATTTCATTTCTGGTGAGATGATATACTGCATATTGCAAATCCTCTTCCCTTTCAAACAACGGTTCCCTGATAATAAGCTGTTCTTTTTGTCCGTTATTATATGCATAGCAAAAAACACCGGCTATTTTTTCTTCTTGTTTTGCAATTAATATTCCACCATTTTCACTTGCAAGTTCCGAAAGCATCGTTTTATAATACTCGGCATTTCTCCATGTCACAACGTCATACTCTTGCAATTTTTCATTTGCATACTCTGCAATATCATCACACTCTTTCTCTGTGGCTGATACTATCTCACAATTTCCATCCGGCATATTTTTACCTTTTATCTTGCCATAACTTTGTTTATAAACAAATTGGAAGCCAAACGGCTTATATATAGCCTCTGCAGCCGGCATAAGAAATGTAAATGGTTCGCCTCTGTTCTTCATGATTTGTAAGGCATGATTTAAAAGCATTCGCATAAGACCTTGTTTGCGATATTCCTTTTTCGTCGCGACCGCTACAATATAATGAGTCTGATAAATTTTATCCTGCACACGCATCTGATAAGGATTCAAATGTAACATAGAAACAATTTCATTTCCGATTTCTATCACATATATTTCATTATCCTGCGTTTTTACAGAATAATAATAGTCAAGAAATCCTGGTGTGTCTTCCGTAAAAATCTCTTCCCATAATTCTCTGGTGCGTATATGCTCTTCCTGTTTTAATCTGCGCACTTGCATTGCTTTCATATTTACTGCCTCTTGCATCCTCCGCAACCGGCACATCCTTCCTCGCTATCTGCCACTTTATAACTGGTCATGTTCGTAATTTTTTCAATTGCACAGATTGCCTGCGACGAAATACCCTCACCGGTTCCGGTAAAACCAAGTCCTTCCTCTGTTGTTGCTTTAATATTTATTTGATCCACATCAATTCCAAGAACGCGTGCCACATTTTCACGCATTGTCTGAATGTGCGGTGCCATCTTTGGACGTTGTGCAATAATCGTCGCATCAATATTCTCAATCACATACATATGCTCATCCAATATGTTTCCTACATGCTCCAAAAGTTTCAAGCTGTCTGCACCTTTGTATGCAGGATCCGTATCCGGAAAATGTTTTCCTATATCGCCAAGTGCTGCCGCACCCAGAAGTGCATCCATAATCGCATGCACAAGTACATCTGCATCCGAATGCCCTAGCAAGCCTTTCTCGTAAGGAATATTTACCCCTCCTAAAATTAACTCTCTGTTTTCTACTAATTTATGAACATCATATCCTAAACCTACTCGCATAATAAACTCCATTTCTTGTTTGATATCTATTAGTATATCATGATTTGGCCGCAAATTAATATATAACTTTCTTTTTTAACAAAATTTTGGTCTTAAATCTTAATTTTGCGAACTTGATTACGGTCCAAATATCACATTTGTAATTGTGGTCCGTATCCTCGCACCTCGATTACGGTCAGTTTTTAGAAAACGTAATATTTACCCGTATTAATACATCTTCATTACGGTTGAAATTTAGTTGTTTTCGATATGAACCGTAGAATATAAGAAGGTGTTACAGTTGAAATTTGAAAGTATGAAAATCTAACCGTAATATTCCACAAAACTATACGGTTAAGAACTTCAAAATGTGTTTTTCAACCGTACTCGCTCCAACAAACTACGGTCTAAGGTTTAAAAAGAGCAAACCCAACCGTAACACCCCAACAAAAAAAAGAGATTCCATCTGAATCTCTTTGAAGTAGCGGGAACTGGATTTGAACCAGCGACACCACGGGTATGAACCGTGTGCTCTAGCCAACTGAGCTATCCCGCCATATTGAATTGTACCATTTTTTAATGGTAATGGGACCAATAGGGCTCGAACCTATGACCCTCTGCTTGTAAGGCAGATGCTCTCCCAGCTGAGCTATGATCCCATATGTAAGCGGGTCGTTTTCGCAACCCGCTTTGCTAGTATACTATTAAGTGGTAATGCTTGTCAACACTTTTTTTGAAAAAGTTTTGTGACTTTTGTCGCAACTACAATAAAGCCCGAGGGTACAGCGATTACACAATTCCTTGTGCTGTCATAGCATCCACTACTTTTTCAAATCCGGCAATGTTAGCACCTACTACATAGTTGCCTTTTACGCCGTATTTTTCAGCTGCTGCTGCTGCGTTGTGACAAATGTTAACCATGATGTTTTTGAGCTTTGCATCTACCTCTTCAAATGTCCAACTCAAACGTTCACTGTTCTGTGACATCTCAAGAGCAGATGTTGCAACACCACCGGCATTCGATGCTTTACCTGGTGCAAATATAACACCATTCTCTTGTAAGTAATGTGTTGCCTCTAATGTTGTCGGCATATTAGCACCTTCTGCAACCGCAATTACGCCATTTGCAACCAATGCTTTTGCATCATCAAGTAACAATTCGTTTTGTGTCGCACATGGAAGCGCAATATCAACTTTCACTGTCCATACGCCTCTACCTTCATGGTATTCTGAGTTTGGACGATATTTCTTGTATTCTGTAAGTCTACCGCGTTGTACTTCTTTGATCTCTTTAATCGCAACAAGGTCAACACCCTCTGCATCATAAATCCATCCGTTAGAATCACTCATGGTTACAACCTTAGCACCGAGCTGAGTTGCTTTTTCAGCAGCATAGATAGCTACATTACCTGAACCTGAAATAGCTACTGTCTTTCCGGCAAGTTCAATGCCTGCTAATTTTAACATTTCATCTGTGAAATATAACAAACCGTATCCTGTAGCTTCTTTTCTGGCCAAAGAACCACCATAGCTAAGACCTTTTCCTGTAAGTACACCTTCATATACATTGCGGATACGTTTATATTGTCCGTACATATAACCGATTTCTCTTGCACCCGTTCCGATATCTCCTGCCGGAACGTCTGTGTCAGCACCGATATGTTTGCACAATTCTGTCATAAAGCTCTGGCAAAATGCCATGATTTCTCTATCTGATTTTCCTTTCGGATCAAAGTCAGAACCACCTTTACCACCACCGATTGGAAGTCCTGTAAGTGAGTTCTTAAATGTTTGCTCAAATCCCAAAAATTTGATAATACCCAAGTTAACAGACGGGTGAAGTCTGATACCACCCTTGTATGGTCCGATTGCACTGTTAAACTGTACACGATAGCCCTTATTAACTTGAACCTGTCCTTTATCATCAACCCATGGTATACGGAACATGATGATTCTTTCAGGCTCAACTAATCTCTCCAAAAGTGCCTCTCTTCTGTATTTTTCCTCATTCGCTTCGATCACAATTCTAAGCGATTCCATAACTTCTTTTACTGCCTGATGAAACTCAGGTTCTGCCGGGTTTTTCTTCACAACCAGGTCAATTACTTCATCTACATATGACATACTTATCACTCTCCTTTTTCACTGCGTAAAGTATAATGCTTTATCACGATAAAGTCAATATCTTAATTCCCAAAACTTCCGAGGAAATGCTTGGTTCTTTCTTCCTTCGGATTATCAAAAAGTTCCTCAGGTTTACCCTGTTCTAATATATATCCCTCGTCCATGAAAATCACGTGATTGGAAACATCTTTTGCGAAAGACATTTCATGGGTTACAATAATCATGGTTGTTTTCTTCTCTGCCAATTCCTTAATAACTTTTAGAACCTCTCCAGTTAATTCAGGGTCTAAAGCTGATGTCGGCTCATCAAAACAAAGAATATCCGGTTGCATAGCAAGGGCTCTTGCTATAGCTACACGCTGGCACTGTCCACCGGAAAGCTGATGCGGATAATTGTTCATGCGATTTTCCAGTCCCATTTGCTTTAACAATTCCACAGCCTGCATTTCTATCTCTTCATGAATCTCTTTTTTTCTTGCCTTATAATCCGGTTGTTCCTTTGCAAGTAATTCTTTTGCTAACATTACATTTTGCAATGCTGTATACTGCGGAAACAAATTAAAGGATTGAAACACCAAACCAAAGTGCAAACGTTTTTTGCGAACTTGTGCCTCTGCTTGCGTACTCTTGTCAGTTGCATCAAATAACACTTCATCATTTACACTGATTACACCTTTATCCGGCTTTTCTAAAAAATTGAGGCACCGAAGCAATGTTGTCTTTCCGCTTCCGGAAGAACCGATAATCGATAATACCTGCCCTTGTTCCAAGGAAAAACTAATATCCTTTAACACTTCTATTTTTCCAAAACTTTTACAAATATGTTGTACTTCTAAAATCGACATCTCTTTCCCTCCTTCTCTAACGGAAATAATCCAGTTTTTTCTCTAAGCGTCCGAGAAGAACGGTGAGAATACCGTTAAACAACAAGAAATATACTCCTGTGAAAAAGAGCGGCCATATGGCACCATGTATTCCCTCTGAACCTTTCATAAAGGCATCGCCCATCCAGATAATCTCATACACTGAAATTGTATTTGCAAGAGATGTATCTTTTACCAAAGTAATAATTTCGTTCGACATAGGTGGAATAATGCGTTTTACCATTTGCAATAATTTCACTCGGAAAAAAATCTGGTTTTTCTTCATGCCCAGCACTAGGCCTGCTTCTTCCTGCCCCACAGGTACACTTTGAATACCACCACGATAAATTTCCGAAAAATAGCACGCATAATTTATGATAAAAGCCACCGCTGCTGCAAGAAAACGGCCAGATTGGCCGCCTCCCCAAATCGGAACATGAAATACAATCCCCGGCAAATAATATATAACTAAAAGTTGAAGCATGAGAGGCGTTCCCCTCATAATCCAAACAATTACTTTTGACAGGTAACTAATCGGTTTAAAACGCGACATAGAGCCAAAAGCAATAATTAGTCCTAAAGGAAGTGCTCCTATCAATGTTGCAAAAAATAATTTTAACGTCTGAACAAAACCGACATTCAAAGATTTTACAACAATAGGAAACTGTTCCATTATTAGTTCCATATGTATATCCTACTTTCTAATCTATTTTTGCTCAATAATGGTTTTTTGAACACCATATTCTTCTGCAATTTCCATCATGCTTCCATCAGCATATGCATTAACTAAAAATTCGTTTAATTTAGCAACAAGGTCAGAACCTTGACGGAAACCTACACCAAACTCTTCTTCTGACAAACTTACTGTAGATGCCAAATCTGCAAAGCTTGTACCTTCTCCAATCATTGCCCCTGCCATAAGAAGGTCAATAATCGCCGCATCACAGTTTCCTGAAGCAACTTCTGTCAATGCTCTTGCCTGGTCTTTTACTTCAACATATTCCCATTCTCTCTCAGTTGCTTGTGCTTCGCCCGCACTGCCATCTTCTACTGCAAATGTTAAATCTTTAAGGCTGGCTTCATCTGCATATTTGTCAGCAACATCTGCTTTTACAACAACTACCTGCTGATTCTTGCAGTATGCATTAGAGCAATCCATTACAGATTTCACTTCATCTGTTAAAGTCATACCGTTCCATACGCAGTCAATACTCATGTTTTTAAGTTCCAAATCCTTTTTGCCCCAGTTTGCAAGAACAACAAATTCCGCTTCAACACCGAGACTTTCAGCAAATGCTTCAGCCATCTCAGCATCAAAACCTACCCACTCGCCATCTTCTTTGTAATCCATCGGTGCATACTCTGTGATACCCACGACTAATTTTCCGTTTTTCTTGACATAATCAACATCAGATTGTGATGTATTTCCACAAGCTACAAGCGAAAATACCATAACCATACCTAACAATAATGCAACTAATTTTTTCATAATAAATATCTCCCTTTTTTAATAATTTTTATTGTACTTCATTATATTAGCGAATTAGCACGCTAAAGTCAAGTATGATATTTAATTTATGGCACAAAAATACTGCCTAAATATATTCAGGCAGCATTTCTATTCATTATCCTATTTAAAATATTGCACACCAGATTCAAAAATTTTCAAATCTTGTTCTCCATAGATATTAATTGCAACAGATTCTCCGCGACGTTCTGAGTGAGCCATCTTACCAAGTACACGGCCATCCGGACTTGTAATACCTTCAATCGCTCTGAAGGAACCATTTGGATTCCATTCCTCATCCATTGTGATGTTTCCTGCGAGATCGCAGTATTGTGTCGCAACTTGTCCGTTTACAAATAGCTCATTAAGTACTGCTTCCGGTGCTACGAAGCGTCCTTCACCATGTGAAGCCGGGTTCGTGTACACGCCTCCAAGCTGTGCGCCTTGTAGCCATGGTGATTTGTTAGTCACAACCTTTGTATAAACCATCTTAGATATATGACGACCGATTGTATTATAAGTAAGTGTCGGTGAGCCTGCTGTCTGTCCGCAAATCTTTCCGTATGGAACCAAACCAAGTTTGATAAGTGCTTGGAAACCATTACAGATACCAAGTGCCAAACCATCGCGTTCGTTCAATAATTTTTCAACTGCTTCTTTGATTTTCGCATTCTGGAATGCGGTTGCAAAGAATTTTGCAGAACCGTCCGGTTCATCACCAGCACTGAATCCACCCGGGAACATGATAATCTGTGCTTCGTTAATTGCTTTTTCAAATTCTGCAACCGACTCGCGGATATCATCTGCCGAAAGGTTCTTGAATACTTTTGTGATTACATTTGCACCGGCACGTTCAAATGCTTTTCTACTATCATATTCACAGTTTGTACCTGGGAATACCGGAATAAATACGGTTGGTTTTGCCACTTTGTTTTTGCATACATAGATGCTATCTGCTTTGTACAATTTTTCCTCAACCGGTGTTGGTGCATCTACACCTGCTACAGATGCAAACACTTTTTCTAATGGTGCTTTCCATGTTTCCACTGCGTCTGCCAATGAAATTGTCATATCACCATAAGTAAGTGCTGCATCAGCTGTTACTTCACCGATTACTTGGTACTCGATTGTGAGTGCATCCACTTTATCTGCAGGAACTTCCGCAATAATATCACCAAATCCCGGAGCAAATAAATCATTCTTATCAACACAGTCACAGATCTTCACACCCATACCGTTACCGAATGCCATCTTGCTTACTGCTGCCGCAATACCGTGTCTGTCTAATGTGTAAGCAGATACAATGTTTCCGTTTTGAATGTCTTCACGGAACTTGCCATATGCATCCATCACTTGTGCATATACCGGTAAATCGAAGTTGTCTTTTTCGATACGCATCCAGACTAATTTATTTCCGACCGCTTTTAATTCCGGTGTAATAATATCTTTTTGAGTTGCTACATCAACTGCAAATGAAACCAATGTAGGTGGAACATCAATATCCTGGAATGTACCTGACATACTGTCTTTACCACCGATCGAAGGAAGGCCAAGTCCCAATTGCACATCATATGCACCAAGAAGTGCCGCAAATGGTTGGCTCCATCTTGATGGGTCCTGTGTCATACGTCTGAAGTATTCTTGGAATGTTAAACGAATCTTGCTATAATCACCACCGTTTGCAACGATTTTTGCAACAGATTCTAATACCGCATAAACTGCACCATGATATGGGCTCCAACTTGACAAATATGGGTCAAAACCAAAGCTCATCATAGTTACCGTATCACATTTACCTGTTAATACCGGCAGTTTAGCAACCATAGCCTGTGTTTCTGTCATCTGATATTTTCCACCATGTGGCATAAATACAGAACCAGCTCCGATAGAACCATCAAACATTTCCACAAGACCTTTTTGTGAACAAACATTTAAGTCAGCAAGTGTTTCTAACCATTTTGCTTTTACGTCTTCTACTTCTTCTTTTACTAAAATGCTGTCTTCTCTATTTGGAATTTCAACAGCAACTGTTGTTTCCTGATGTGCGCCATTTGTATCAAGGAATGCACGTGAAATATTAACGATTTCTTTGCCTCTCCATGATAATACCAATCTTGGCTCTTCTGTCACAACAGCAACTTCCACTGCTTCTAAGTTCTCTTCTTTTGCATATGCAAGGAACTGTGCAACGTCTTTCGGATCAATAACAACCGCCATACGCTCTTGAGATTCAGAGATTGCGATTTCTGTTCCGTCAAGACCTGCGTATTTCTTCGGTACTTTATCTAAATTAATTTGAAGTCCATCAGCCAATTCACCAATTGCAACGGATACACCGCCCGCACCAAAATCGTTACATTTCTTAATTAACTTACTAACTTCTTCTCTTCTAAACAAACGCTGAATCTTTCGTTCTGTGGGCGGATTACCTTTCTGCACTTCTGCTCCACATGTTTCGATTGATTCTTCTGTATGAACCTTCGAAGAACCTGTAGCACCACCGCAACCATCACGTCCGGTACGTCCGCCTAAGAGAATAATGATATCTCCCGGATCTGAAGTTTCACGAATAACCGCTCTTCTTGGAGCCGCGCCGAGAACTGCACCGATTTCCATACGTTTTGCAACATAGTTCGGATGATAAATTTCTTTCACGGCACCTGTTGCAAGACCGATTTGGTTACCATATGAACTATAGCCGTGAGCCGCCTCACGAACTAATTTCTTCTGTGGAAGTTTTCCTTTTAATGTGTCTTTTACAGAGACGGTTGGGTCAGCTGCGCCGGTTACACGCATAGCCTGATATACATAAGTACGCCCAGAAAGTGGATCACGAATACATCCGCCAAGGCAGGTGGCTGCACCACCGAATGGCTCTATTTCTGTAGGGTGGTTATGTGTTTCATTCTTGAAGTTAACAAGCCATTCTTCTTCCACACCGTCAACCACAACAGGAACCACGATACTGCATGCGTTAATCTCGTCTGATTTTTCTTGGTCTTCCAGTTTGCTTTCCAATTTAAGTCTTCTCATTGCCATAAGAGCAAGGTCCATCAAACATACGAATTTATCTTCTCTGCCTTTGAAAATTTCGCTATGGTCATTTAAATATTTCTTATATGCATTCACAATTGGTTCTTTGTAATCACCATCGCCAAATGTTACATCTGTCAATTCTGTTGCAAATGTTGTATGACGGCAATGATCGGACCAATACGTATCAAGCACACGAATTTCTGTCATAGATGGATCTCTGTTTTCTTCATTCTTAAAATAATTATGAATATGCAAGAAATCCTTGAATGTCATAGCCATTCCAAGCGAACTATATAACTCTTGTAATTCTGTTTCACTCATATCTTTGAAGCCATCAAAGATTTTCACATCTGCCGGCTCATCAAATACAGTAATTAAGGTTTCCGGTTTTTCCATACCCGTTTCTCTCGAATCTACAGGGTTAATACAGTGAGCTTTAATAGCGTCAAATTCTTCTTCTGAAATGTTTCCTTCAATTACATATGTAGTAGCCGATTTAATAACCGGAAGTTCATCTTCTTTGATAAACTGTACACACTGAACTGCGGAATCAGCTCTTTGGTCAAATTGGCCAGGCAAGTACTCCACTGAAAAGATTCTACTTCCCTCTTTTACATCAAACGACTCTTTATATAATGTATCTACCGGTGGTTCTGAAAAGATACCATTGCATGCGGTTTCAAACGTCTCGTCTGTAATATTTTCCACATCATAACGGATTAAAACACGAACATTCTCTATATTTTTAATTCCCAAATAGCTTTTTACTTCGTTTTTTAAAGCCTTTGCCTGAACGGCATATTCCGGTTTCTTTTCCACATAAACGCGTTTTACACTACTCATAGTACCCTCCATCTACGTTCCTCGTCATGTATTTTTCTTATCATACCATATTTTCCTTCATTAAAACAATTAATATATCTTAATTGTTTTATTAGTTATTCTTATTTTGTTTCTACAAAACACAACACAACTTATGATAACACCAAGTAACAATAACAAAATAAAACATACACCTATCCGAATCACCATATCAAAGAAAAATCCTTCCGGTAACATTCGGATTAACAAATCTGTTTGCGGATCTAAAAGCCACAAATCATTATTAAAGAAAATCTCATGGAACATGGTGAAATATTTATTGAAATCGGACATGAACAAAAGTCCCAATGCCCCTGTAATTCCGGCAAACACACCTAGTCCTATCAGAAATGACTTTGGCAAAAGGGTTTTCCAATCCGCCTTTGTCCCTATCAACGCTGCAACTGATAAAACAAATATTAATGCTGCAATTCTTCGAGCCCATAGTCCAACAATAAAAAGATTTTGCACATCGATCATATGTGCTTTTTCCCTATCATTAAAAAATTCTCTTTCGACGCCGTCTACAACTGTGTGAACCACCAAATCCTCTCGATTTCCACGAAGATACATCATCATCTCTTCAGTGACATACATCACATCCTCCATCTCCATTTCTAAATCGTCTAAGACATGATATTTGGCATATTCCTTTTCGTACCAGCCGTAATCACTGTATGCTCCAATTTCAAATGCTGAAATGAGAAGAATCAGAATAACCGCTAAACTTGCGACCGACCCGAAAGCTCTTTGTAAATTTTTCATTTCTTTCCTCTTTCTATTGCATTATTTCGTCTTATTCCTTATAATGTTCATATGATTTATAAGGAGGTCTAATAATGGATATTAATTATGAATTGTATAAAGTGTTTTATCATGTTGCCTCTACCTTAAGTTTTTCAGAGGCCTCCAAACAATTATATATCTCACAGTCGGCAGTAAGTCAATCCATCAAAGCATTAGAAAAAAAATTGGATCAGACTTTATTTATAAGAAGTACCAAACGCGTACAACTCACGCCAGAAGGTGAAATTCTCCTGCGTCATGTGGAACCTGCTATGAATTTAATCAAACGCGGAGAAGCGCAGCTTATTGATGCCACTTCTACCGGTGGTCAGATTCGAATCGGAGCAAGCGACACCATTTGTCGTTACTTTTTGGTTCCATATTTGGAACGTTTTCATAAAGATTTTCCACATGCGCACATCAAAGTAACAAACCAAACTTCTATAAAATGTGTGGAACTTCTCGAATCGGGACAGGTGGATTTTATTGTTATTAACTATCCAAACTCGCATTTGAGCAATCTCTATTCCATGAAAAAGATTGCAAAGTTCCAAGATGTATTTGTCGCAAACGATTCGTTTTCAGAACTTCGCGAACGCAAGATAACATTTAAAGAAATGCAAAAGTATCCGATTTTGATGTTAGAAAAGCATACAACTACTAGTGAGTTTTTGCATAGTCTGTTCCAGCAACACGAATTGGATTTGGTTCCTGAAATTGAACTTACCAGCAACGATTTGCTCCTTGACCTTGCCAAAATCGGTCTCGGTATTGCATTTGTTCCGGATTTTTGCATTCCAAAATATTCAGACGAACTATTCCGTGTGGAAATGGAAGAAGAACTTCCATTAAGAGAACTTGCGATTGTATACAACAACCGAGTTCCTGTTTCCAAAGCAACAACGGAATTCTTGAATTATTTTGAATAAAACTCTTTTGGCTGTCATGAAATCACTCATGGCAGCCCTTTTTATTCCAAAATTCTTTTATCTTCTCTTGTACACTGTCACCACTACAATACTCAATATCCTTCCATTCCCTCGGGAATGTCCTTTGATATCCACCGCCTCGGAAGCGCTCGTCCAAAAGAGCAACAATTCCGACATCATTCTCCGTACGTATAACACGCCCCGCGGCCTGCAATACTTTATTCATTCCCGGATAAAGATACGCGTAATCAAATCCATTTTCATTTTGATGTTCAAAATATAGTTTTAGAATTTCTCTCTCATTGCACACCTGTGGTAAGCCTGTGCCTACGATAATAGCTCCGATTAACCGTTCTTCTGTCAGGTCAATTCCCTCTGAGAACACACCTCCGAGAACGCAAAATCCAACAAGGCTATGTTCTTGCTCTTGTTCAAATTTCTGCAAAAATTCTTCCCTGTCTTGTTCCCGCATATTCTGCCCCTGCACAATGCATTCGATATCCGATAGTTCCATTTCATCGAACATTTCCTTTACATGCTCCATAAACAGATATGAAGGAAAGAATATCAGATAATTTCCTTTGCGTGCCCGAACAATGTTGGCAATATAAGATGCATATTTCCGATACATCGTTTCGCCCCTCTGCGTGTACCTTGTGTTCACATCATTTCCTACCAAAAGCAGACGGTTCTTTTCGTCAAATGTTGACTGTGCATAGATTGCATAATCATCTGTTTCAACACTCAATAATTTTTTGTAGTATGCAATCGGAAGGAGCGTTGCAGAAAAGAAAATCGTACTATTTCCATACTCCAAATACTGTTCTAAATTAGCTGCCGGATTTACACAAAATAATTTGATTTTAAAATTCCCGTTCTCTTCCATCTCGGTGTATATTTCATAGTTCTCATCTAGGTTTTCATAAACGTCTAAGAAAAATCGCACGTTAAAATAAAAATCTAATATTTCATCATCTACATGGCGATTTTCTTCTAAAAGTTTTTCCAGTTGAGTATATACATTTACAAGTTTGATATAAAAATGAGACACATTTTCGTAAACTCTATAATTCTCGCACTCCCGCTTCATGCCTAGTAATATTTTATTGCAAGCATCCAACTGAGACGTAAGCTTGTGATATTCTTTCACCTTCTTTTTCACGCTCAGAAAATCCTCTTTATAAAGAGTGGCGCTATACATCTCTCGCCCTCGCTCCACCAAGTTATGAGCCTCGTCAATCAAAAACAGATATTTGCCCTTCTTGCCTTCGGAGAAGTATCGTTTTAAATGAGCATTCGGGTCAAATACATAATTATAATCACAAATTACACCATCTACCCAAAGTGATACGTCTAGTGACATTTCAAACGGGCATACTTCATATTTCTTTGCATACTCCTCCACCAACTCCCGCGTAATATCATCCGATGAAATGAGCAAGTCATAAACCGCGTCGTTGACACGGTCAAAATGACCTTTCGCATATGGACATGCGTCAGGGTTACACTCTTTTTGTTCGCAAAAGCAGATTTTCTCTTTGGCTGTTAAGGTAATTGTCTTCATCTTCAGACCTTGCAGACGCATATGCGAGAACGCCTGCTCAGCCACCGTTCTTGTAATGGTCTTGGCTGTTAAATAAAACAGCTTGTCTCCCAATCCTTCTCCCATTGCCTTCACTGCTGGGAAAATTGTCGCGATCGTTTTACCGACCCCGGTTGGTGCTTGTATAAACAATTTTTTCTTTCTCAATATTGTCTTATATACAGAAGTTACCAGTTCCTTCTGTCCTTTTCGATATTCGTAAGGAAATTCTGCCTGTTTGATTGAATATGTTCGTTTCACTTCCCAATCAATCTCAAAATTTGCCCATTTCTCATATTGGTTAACAAGTGCCATGAACCATTTTTCCAATTCATCCATGCCATATTTTTCTTGAAAACGAATAACCGTCTCGGTTTCCAATTGGCAATAAGTCATCTGCACTGTAATTTCTTTTAAGTTCTGCTGCGTCCCATAAATATACGCATAACACTTTGCTTGTGCCAAATGTACGCCTGCCGGCTCTTTTATCCGTTCAATTTCGCGTTGTACACCCTTAATCTCATCAATAAGTGCTCCATCTTCATCCTCTTGAATTCCATCTGCACGTCCTTCCAGCTGCAAGATAAATTTTTCAAATGGAACCTGGATTTTTAGCGGAACTTCTGCACGATAATTAGAACCCATCTGACGTTGTATCTTTCGATGGATTTTACTACCAAGCTGCATGGCATCCTTTTCTGATGTACCTGCTATTCGATTGTCTATATCTCCTTCGCGCAAAATGAATTCCACTAAATTGCGCACGGAGATTCGAATGATTTTCCTTTGTTCCATAACACGAATCCATTCCGCTCAAATATTTTCTGTTTGTATTATAACAAAGACGTCGGATTTCTCCAACGTCTTTTCTATGATTCATTAATTAAACTGCACAATTTCTTATGATTTGACTAATCTACGATATTTCTCAAGTTCTTCTGCTTGCCTAGCAATTATCATATCTTTGTCTGCAATCTCTGCTTCTTTGTCTGCAATTATTACCTTATTCTGCTCTATAATATCTGCCTGTGCTTTAATTTCTTCCTTCTGCTGCTCTATCATAAGCTTCGCGGTATTCTCATCCATAATTCTCAATGCATCTGAAAACATTCCAACAGCCTCCTTTGGGTTTTTCCGGAATATGTTGATTTCTTCATACATTTTTGTGAATTTCGGATAAGCACGGATAATCTTCTCCATATCTTCAGGCCTATCTGATCCGATAAAGTACATCCAAGCCTCCAATTCACTATATGTGCTTTTTTCATTTTTATTATCCATGATACGAAAGAAAATATCAATAGGTATATAAAAATATTTTTGGAGCATTTTCATCTCTAGCCCAGTATCAAAAACCACTTCTCCTCTATGAATATACTCATTAGGCCAATCCAAAAATTCTTTGCTACTCTCTTCCATAAAAATAATGGTGTAAACGCTCTTCAAATCACTATACGCAAAATCTTTTCCTTTTTCTGATTTTACACGCTCATATTGGCGCATGACAATATCGGAAAAATAGCAAGTTGCTCGCTCTCCCGGAAACTATGTTTAAAAAATGGGTCATAAGTCATTTTGACACCCCGAACTCCCATCATAAATTCGAGAAATTCATTGCGATACTGTTCTGGCCATTGACAGTACTCCTGATATAATTTCGGTTCTGCCTTAATTTCACTTAACACTTCATCATGTGTACGAAGTTCTTGTAATTTACTTTCTTTTTTCATTCCCTTTCTTGTCCTTTCTTCTATAAAAGCATGCAATTATCCTAGTAATTTCTCTAACTGAAAGAACACAATCATAGGCATCCGCCTCCTCCATATTCACTTAATTTAAATTTGATTTTCTCGGCTGATCTGCCACGAAAAAAAGATGCGTCCGAACAGACGCGCGCAAAGATTTATATAATTTAGATGCTTATAATTATATGTATTTATAATATAAAAGTCAACATGAAACCGCAAGACACTTGTCTCTATTGAGTTGAACAAAACACCATTTTTGCTCCATTAGTTAAGTACCACATCTTGTGCATATAAGATTTTTTCCTGATAATCCACTCCCCCAGTCACTATATAAATATTATCATATTGTTTTCTCTGTCAATTTTATCACTCTAATATTTCCCGTTTTCGGTGCCATTTCGTCTATTCTTCGCTAATGCTTTTCAGCCGCCTTGCGGTTAGGCACAATCCTCACATAAACTTCTGGCGCAATTCGAATATATCCGTTCTTATATAATAATTTTCTTAGTTTTGTATGCTCTGTCTTCGTTCCCCATTTATTGGTCGGACTAAGAATGGCTAAAAGTCGCATTCTGTTATCCCCTCCATACATAATTATATTATACTATGAGAGTGAAAAATTGCCTTGAATTATGTTGTTCACAATAGATATTTTTTCTTGATAACAACAAAAAATCCACAGCAATGCGGATAACTTGAATGTTGGGGTCTGTATATAAAAAGTTTGTTTCTAGACCCTTGCTTTTTCATTTTTCGGGATCTCAAGAGAGAGTTTTTTTCTATAGAGCCTAAATCGTTAAAAAATGATTGCTTTTGCATGGGTTTTTTAACGAAACGGGGCCTTGTATTGTAAAAAATCTCCATAGACCCCTAGACACCATAAATGCAGAAAAGTCTGGGCATAAGCCCGAAACCATGTCTTCAATCAAAAAATGTCACCACAAAGTGATGACATTTTCCATAGATATCTTATTTCTGTGCCAAATAAGCTTCTCTTCCCTGTTCGTAAAGGTTATTTCCTTCGCTGTCAATGATAACAACTAATGGCATATCCTCTACATACAATTTACGAAGTGCTTCTGCACCCAAATCTTCATAAGCAATAAGTTCTGCTTTTTTGATACATTTTGCAAGTAATGCACCGGCACCGCCGATTGCTCCAAAGTAAACGCCTGAATATTTCTTCATTGCGTCCACAACTTCCGGAAGGCGAGCTCCCTTACCAATCATCCCTCTTGCACCAACGCTCATCATAGTTGGAGCATAAGCATCCATACGTCCGCTTGTTGTTGGACCTGCTGAACCGATTACCTTGCCTGGTTTTGCAGGTGTTGGTCCTACATAATAGATGGTTGCATCTTGTGGGTCAAATGGAAGTTCTTCCCCTCTTGCAAGAGCCTCACACATACGCTTGTGACCAGCGTCACGGGATGTGTAGATTGTTCCTGTGACAAGGACTGAATCTCCCGCTTTAAGAGTTTTTGCTAATTCTTCTGTTAATGGTAATGTGATACGTCTTTCCATACTAAATTACCTCCGATTTATGACGAGTTACATGACAGTTAATGTTAACTGCACATGGCATACCTGCAATATGTGTTGGAAGTGTTTCAATGTTAAGACCGATTGCAGTCGTCTTTCCTCCGAAACCTTGTGGTCCAATACCTAACTCATTAATCTTTTCAAGCATTTCCTTTTCCAAATCAGCATAGTATGGATCTGGATTTTCTGAATCAACCGGTCTCATAAGTGCTTTCTTTGCAAGTAATGCACATTTATCAAATGTTCCACCGATACCCACACCGACAACCATAGGTGGGCATGGATTAGGACCTGCTGTTTCTACTACTTCAAGGATGAAATCTTTGATTCCCTGAAGTCCTGCAGATGGCTTGAACATACGAATTTGACTCATATTTTCGCTACCGAAACCTTTTGGTCCAACAGTAACTTTAATTTCTTCACCTGGTACGATTTCTGTGTAAAGCATTGCAGGTGTATTATCACCAGTGTTTCCACGACGTACAGGGTCTCCTACTACTGATTTACGAAGGTATCCGTTTGTGTAACCACGTCTAACACCTTCATCAACAGCTTCTGCAAGATTTCCACCTACTAAGTGAACATCTTGGCCGATTTCAAGAAATACACATGCCATACCTGTATCTTGGCAAATCGGCACGTTTTCTGTATCTGCGATTTCAAAGTTTGTAATAATGTTATCTAATACACCCTTTGCAATATCCCAATCTTCACAAGCTCTGCAATCTTTGATTGCACACTTAACGTCACTTGGAAGATGTGTATTAGCTTCAATACATAATCTTTCTACAACGTCAGTAATCTGACTAACATTAATTTCACGCATATTATTTTCTCTCCTAATTAGCTAAAGAATCGAATTAAGAATTGTGACACCAATACAACTGCAATAAGAGCGATTGGATATGTTGCTGCATAAGCAGCCGCCACTTCTTCTGTTCCTGCTGTACTGATTAAAGTTCCAAGAGCCGGTGTACTTGTCATACCTCCAGTGATAGAACCAAGGTTGTTTAAGAGGCTCAGTTTTACCACATATTTTGCAACGAGGAATCCAATAATCATTGGAACAATTGTCATGATAACTCCATACACAAAATACATCACATCAAACATTGCAACGAACTCTGCTCCACCCGGGATACCTGCTCCGATTAAGAACAACATCAGACCTAATTCTCTAAAGATTTTTAATGTTTGTTCTTTTGGCATAATGCTGATTTTTCCAATTCTTCCAAAATGTCCAAGAACCAAAGCAACCATGAGGCACCCACCTGTTGTTGTGAGCGAGAAGTCGATTACCGGAACTACAAACTTACCTACAAGAGTACCAAGGATTGCTGCGATTGCAAATGCTGCAAAACCAAAATCATCTAAATCAATTAATTTTCCTGTATATGCTTTCTTCGATCCATCATCGATTTGCGCAATTTTTGCACGTTCTTCTTCCATGTTAGCTTTCATGAATTTTGGAACTAATTGAACAAATAATACAACACCAATAACACCAAAAATATAAGCAATACCGTGACCTACAGAAACTGCATTTACATATTCTGCTGCCACTGTATCTTTCGCTGCTGAAAATGCAGGTGTGGATGTAAGGGAACCAGACAGAAGTCCAACAATCATAGCCGTAAACTCTGCCGTGTTTGTTTCACCAAGTGCTCTTCCAAGATAGATACATCCAATTGCGGAAAGTCCTCCTGCAACAATAATCACAAGTCCAAGTAAGATGTATGATTTGAAGTTCTTTTTTAGGTTACCAAAGAATTTTGGTCCTGCAATGAAACCAACAGCTGTAACAAAAAGAATCAAACCAAGTGTTTCAATAATCTTAAGTGCATTGTCTACATACGCCACTTCTCCCACCATAAGCTCTGCTTTTAATGGTTCGAAGAAAAAGCAGCCAAAAAGTAATGCTACAATAAATACACCTGCCGTACCAAGGTTTACACCTTTGATTGTAATACGTCCAAGGCCATAACCAAGTGCGGCAATGGCAAAGATGCAGAACATCAAAAATGCAACACCATTTACTGAAAGCATGTTTTCTATAAGTGTCATTTTTTCCCTCCTAAATTACAGCATGATTTCCAACACCGAGCCACGCCCAATGTTGGAAATCTCATACCGTTTCTCTCATTCTTAATTTAATCTTGTTACGCCTTCTGGTCTGTAATCTGGTAATAATTTCGGAGATACTACCGTTGGTTCAATACCAGCGTCTGCAAGTGTCTTAGAAAAATCATCCACATGAGAAAGTGTGAGTTCTTTCAATTCAACTTCTTTACATTTTGCACCTGCTTGTTGTCCGGCATTACGTCCGAATACAATGATGTCAAGTAAAGAGTTACCCATAAGTCTGTTTCTTCCGTGGATTCCTCCGATTGCTTCACCTGCTACGTAAAGGTTTTCAACTTCTGACATACCGTTTACGCCAACTTTGATACCACCATTTTGGTAATGAAGAGTTGGGTAAATAACGATTGGAACCTTTCTCATATCGATTCCGCATCTTAAATACATACGAAGCATACCTGGTAATCTTTTTTCAAGAGTACCTTCACCATGAATCATATCGATCATAGGAGTATCAAGCCAAATACCATCGGCTACCGGTGTTGGAACACCTTTTCCTCTTTCTTTACATTCACGAATGATTCCTGACGCTGCAACGTCACGTGTTTCCAATGGATGCATGAATACTTCACCATCTACGTTTACGAACATAGCGCCCATAGAACGAACTTTTTCTGTTACGAGTGCACCGTAAATCTGTGATGGGAATGCAACACCTGTTGGGTGATACTGAAGTGTATCTTGGTATAACAATTGAGCACCTGCACGGTATGCTAAAACAAGACCGTCAGCTGTTGCACCATAGTGGTTTGATGTCGGGAAACCTTGATAGTGCATACGTCCCGCACCACCTGTTGCAATAATCACAGTTTTTGCTCTTGCAATTAGGATTTCGTTTGTTTCCATATTCATAAGAACAGCACCTGCTGCCTTACCATCTGTATCTTTGATAATTTCAATAGCTGCTGTAAAGTCAACAACCGGAATTTTTCTGTTGAATACTTCATCACGAAGTGTTCTCATGATTTCAGCACCTGAGTAGTCAGCTGCAGCATGCATTCTCTTACGAGATGTTCCACCACCGTGAGTTGTAACCATTCTACCGTCTTCGTCTTTATCAAATAATACACCTAACTTATCAAGCCAGTTGATTGCAATCGGACCATCACAAACAAGTTTTTCAACAAGTTCCGGCACGTTCGCAAAGTGTCCACCACCCATTACATCTAAGTAATGTTGCGCCGGCGAATCGTTTTCTTTGTCAGCAGCCTGGATACCACCTTCTGCCATCATTGTATTAGCATCACCGATACGAAGTTTTGTAACGATCATAACATTTGCGCCTGCTTCGTTTGCTTCGATAGCAGCTGAAGAACCAGCACCACCACCACCGATAACTAATACGTCTACATCATAGTCAGGATTAGATAAATCTATATCCATTCCTTTGATTCTGCTTTCGCCCTGAAGAATTTCAACTAATTCTTTTGGCGCTTTTTGTCCAGCATTTGGACCTACTTTAATTTCTTCAAAACTATCGAGATTATAGTCTGGATGGAAAGCCTGAAGGAGAGCTGTTTTTTCGTCAGCTGTCATACGTCTTGGTTCGAAACCGATACGTGCTGCTCTACCTGCTTCAACCTTTTTAATGGATTCCATCATCTCGGCTGTATATGGTAAACTCATGTCTTTCTCCTCCTTATTTCTCAATCTCTCTTGTATTGTAAAGCTCTTTTAACTCTTCGATTGGTTTTTGCATAATAGCTTCCATCATTGCCTTGCAATCACCGTTTTCGATTTCTTCCACTCTTGCTGTTAAGTGTTTTGCTTCCGGTTTGATGTATTTACCTGTTAATCTTCTGGCAAGAAGAGCAACTTGTGGATGAGAAATACCAGCCGGACAACGTGAAGAACATACACCACACATTACACAGTCAAATGAAAGCTCTGCACATTTTTCGAACTCTCCTCTTTGTGCGTGTGCAATGTATTGCATAACGCTAAGGTCTTGTGTACAAGCCTTTGTACAAGCGTTACATCCAACACATGCGTAGATTTCCGGATATAATTGCATCATAACCTGTTGTGTAGGTTTGATTTCTGTAATGTCATAAACCTTCTTTTCCAATGGGAAGAACGGTAATGTTGCAACGCACATATCATTTTCCACTTTTGTAGAACATGCAAGACATCCGTGTAATTCATTTTTCCCTTTGATTCTATAAATTGTAGCACAAGCTCCGCAGAAACCATTTCTACAGCCACAACCACGAACTAATTGGTATCCGGCATATTCGAAAGCTTCCATAATTGTTAAATTCGACGGAACTTCATATTTTTTCCCGTACAAATATACGTTAATCATATCTGCCATTTTTAATCATTCCTTTCTTAAGTAATCCTAGTACTCAGGTGGCAATTCGCCGATTTCATCGTAGCGGAATACCGGACCGTCTTTACATACGTATTTTGAACCGATATTACAACGTCCACATTTACCAATACCACACTTCATACGAAGTTCAAATGTTGTATAGATTTGCTCATCTGTGAAACCTAATTCTTTTAATCCAGCCAATACAAACTTAATCATAATCGGAGGACCACAGATAAGAGCAACTTTATTTGTGTCAAGATTTAATTCTTTAACATAGGCCGGTACAAATCCTACGTGTCCATCCCATCCTTCTTGTGGACGGTCAATTGTAAGATGTACGTTAATGCCTTCTGTTTTCATCCAAACTTCCTGGATTTCTTTTAATTGAACCAAATCGTCTGCTGAACGAGAACCGTAAACGATATCTACTGTTCCGTAATTTGCACGATTATCAATTACATAATTAATAACCGAACGAAGTGGTGCAAGACCGATACCACCGGCGATAAAGAGAAGGTTTTTACCTTTCAGCTCTGTTTCAACCGGGAAATGATTTCCGTATGGTCCACGAACTGTGATTTCTGAGCCTACTTCTAAACTGTGAAGATAGTCAGTCAGTTCGCCACATTTCTTAATACTAAATTCTTGATATTCTTTGTTTGTTGGTGAAGACGTAATAGAGAACATCGCTTCACTCACACCAGGGGCACAAAGCATTGCACATTGTCCCGGCATATGTTCAAATAATTTGCCGCCTTCCGGAGCATTTACACGAAATGTTTTTACATCCGGTGTCTCCTGACGGATATCTGTGATAATACCTACTTTTGGAATTAATGTATCCAAAGTATAACCATCATGACAATGACATTCGCACATTAGTTTTCACCTCCCTGATTTTCAAAAGCCTTAATAACTTTGACGATATTAAGTGCTGATGGACATTTATCTACACAACGTCCACATCCTACACATGAATACATTCCGTCGTTGTTTGCTGGGAAGTAAACAAGCTTGTGCATGAATCTTTGACGGAAACGTTGCATCTGGCTTGTACGGTTATTTCCATGAGCCATCATTGTAAAGTCAGAATACATACATGAATCCCAACAACGATAACGTTTTACGCCGTGTCCTGTGTCGTAATCTTTAATATCATAGCATTGGCAGGTTGGACAAACAAATGTACATGTTCCACATGCCAAACATGGTTTGTAAAGTTCTTCCCAAACCGATGAATTGAATTTTTCTAACAGAACATCTCCGTTCCATCCTTCTAATGAAAGATTCGAATATGGCAATTGTTCTATAATCGCACGAATTGCCTTTTTCTCTTCTTCCACTTTTGCATCATCAGCATCGACAAGAAGCTCTGCTACTTTCTGTGTAAGCAATTCGCCCTTTTCAGTTAAGGATTTCCAATACAACTCGCCTTCTATCATCCATGTAGCAACATCAGCTACAGGTTCAGCCGCATCTATGCCAAATACTTTACAGAAACATGTTTCCTCCGGCTCATGACAAGCCATCGCAATAATTGTTCCATGCTTGCGTCTTGCTGCATAGTATGTGTCAATTGGGTCGGCCAAGAATACTTTATCAAGTACTTCCACGCCTTTTACGTCGCAAGCTTTCATGCCAAATACAACAAAGTCTTGGTCTTTTAAAGCTTCCGGATCAATTATGATTTTCTTATCTTCTTTTCTAACTGTATACAAGTTTTCACTTTGTGGAAAGAATACGTCTTTTGGAGATTTTACACTTTTGAGTGTATCTAAATCTACATCTGCATCCTCTGTCCATGCTGCAAAGTTTACTTGACCTTGTGTTTTTACTGGTACATATAATTCTTGTTCTCCGGCAATCGCTTGGAATAATGCCGAAAGATTCTCTTTTGCTATCTTATACATCACATTATCCCCTTTCTGTTACGATGCTTGGTTCACAATCATCAAATGTAAAGTTTGTAAGTGGTCCTCTTGAATCTGTATCAGCACCTGCTTGATATTCTCCGTATAATTCATTGATATCTTTGATGTATTTACGGTTAAATAAGTGAAGGCGGATGCCTTGTGGGCATACTCTGCTACATTCTCCACAGTCTGTACATCTTCCAGCTACATGGAATGCACGAATTACATGGAACATTTTTTCTTCAAATGAATCCACATTTGCTTTTTGAGCGCTATCAAACTTATTGCTGTCAAATACACATTTACGGCAACTACAAGCCGGACATACGTTGCGGCATGCGTTACAACGAATACATTTGCTTAATTCTTCTTGGAAAAATGCAAATTTTTCTTCCGGAGACATTGCTTCAATCATCTCGACTTCCGCAAATCTCTCTGCATCCTTTGTATCTTTTGATTCACCGATTATTTCGTCGTAAATCATGTGTTCTTTGCCTTTACATACATGACATCTTTCAAGCATGATATCTGCATAAGCGCATGATTTTTCTCCATAAATAGTTTGGAATGTAAGTGTATCACAATCATCGGACATCTCTGCACCGGATACACTTGTAATTCCCTTGATTCCTAAGCTTTTCGCCTTTTCAATATTGAGTTTTCCTTTGCACCCCACACCAATGATATAAGCTTTGTCCCTATCTACACGGTGTTCTTTGATTAATTGGTTAAAGCTATATGTATCACATGGTTTTAAGCAAACCATTGTTTTGCCTTCTAATTTAGAAGCTTCAATCATGTATTTGCTTAAGTTTGCACCACAGAATCCGTTATAAACGAAATCTTTTAACTCTTCTACGTTATTGAAGTAAGCAGGTTCTGGGTTATATGAAAGATCGCCTTTTTTCCAGCCAAGAACACGTGCTACTTCGCCACTTTCAAGAAGCTCTTTTGCACGATTTACTAATTCTTGCATCTCAAATCCCCCAATCTTACGTTTTTACCAAGTGAATGGATTTTTTCAACAAACTCGTTCATTGTCTGAGAGAACTTAACACCCTCAGCTGCAGATACCCATTCTACGCGTGTACGTCCATTCTCAACACCAATATAATCAAGCATTGAGAAAAGAAGTGTCATACGTCTTCTTGCATAGTAGTTACCTGTCGTGTAATGACAATCTCCCGGATGACATCCGCAAAGAATGACACCGTCAGCGCCTTTTTCAAATGCTCTTAAGATGAACATTGGGTTTACACGGCAAGAACATGGTACGCGGATAATTTTTACATCAGCAGGATATGCCAAACGGCTGCTTCCCGCAAGGTCAGCGCCCGCATAACTACACCAGTTACAGCAGAACGCTACAATTTTCGGTCTGAATTCATTATTGTTTTCTATCGACATATTGCATCTACCTCCGCTATAATCTGTCTATTTGAGAATCCCTGCAAGTCCATAGCTCCTGAAGGACATGTTACTGTACAAGCACCACAACCTTGACACAACGCACTGTTTACAACAGCGATACGACGTGTTTCACGGATACCATGATCATTTACTTCTTTATTCTCATATGAAATTGCTCCGTATGGACAAACATTTGCACATGTAGAACATCCGTTACAAAGAAGTTCATCAGCTTTTGCTGTGCATGGGTTTGTAAGAAGTTTATCCTTTGCAAGCAATCCGATTGCTTTTACAGCTGCAGCACCTGCTTGTGCAACTGTTTCAGGGATATCTTTTGGTCCCTGGCAAACACCTGACAAGAACACACCTGCTGTCGGCGATTCTACCGGACGAAGTTTTGCATGTGATTCTGTCAAGAAATTGTTTGTATCAATACTTGCTGTTAGCATTGTTGCAATCTTTCTAACATCCGGATTCGGCTCAATTGCTGTTGCAAGAACAACCATGTCCGCTTCCTTTAAAATCTGTTTATTATCCAGTAAATCAACACCTTGTACAAGGAGTTTTCCATCTGGCTGTGGAATTACTTTTCCAACTTGACCTTTGATATAGTTTACACCATAATCTTCTACTGCTCTTCTATAGAACTCATCGAAGTTTTTACCAGGTGTACGAACATCAATGTAAAATACCGTTACGTTTACATCCGGATATTTATCGCGGATTAACATTGCATGTTTTGCTGTGTACATACAACAAATCTTAGAACAGTAGCTCTTTCCTCTGTTGTCTGCGCAACGGCTTCCAACACATTGGATAAATACCATTTCCTTTGGATGTTTTCCGTCAGAAAGGCGTTCCAAATGTCCTTTTGTAGGACCTGCAGCGTTCATAACACGTTCCAATTCAAGAGATGTGATAACATCTTTGCTTTGGTTATATGCATACTCATCATAATTATCAAGTTTGATGGTATCAAAACCTGTAGCAACTACGATTGCACCATACTTCTGCGTGATGATTTCGTCTTTTTGCTCGTAGTCAATCGCACCTGCTTGACATACTTTTGAACAAATACCACATTTTCCTGTCTTCATCTTAATACAAGCGTCCGTGTCGATAACCGGTACGTTTGGAATTGCCTGAGCAAATGGTGTGTAGATTGCGCTTCTTGTATTTAATCCACGGTTGAACTCACTTAATGATTTCTTAGATGGACATTTTTCCTGACAAACGCCACAACCTGTACATTTATTTGCATCTACATATCTTGCTTTCTTTCTGATATCAACGGTGAAGTCACCCACAAATCCTGTTACACATTCTACTTCACTATATGTATAAATGTTAATTTTTTCGTGAGCTGCTGCTTCCACCATCTTAGGTGTAAGAATACAAGCTGAACAGTCAAGTGTTGGGAATGTCTTGTCTAATTGAGACATTCTACCACCGATACTTGGTGTCTTTTCTACGATATCCACCTCGTAACCTGCATCAGCGATATCAAGTGCTGTCTGGATACCTGCAATACCACCACCGATGACTAATGCACGTTTTGTTACTAAGCTTTCGCCCGGTTTAAGTGGTGCATTTAAGTTTACTTTTGCAATTGCTGCTCTTGCTAAGATAACTGCTTTTTCAGTAGCCTCTTCCATATCTTTGTGAATCCATGAACAGTGTTCACGAATATTTGCGATTTCTACCATGTATGGATTAAGGCCCGCTTTTTCTGCTGCACTTCTGAATGTATTCTCATGCATACGTGGCGAACAAGAACATACAACGATTCCTGTCAAATTCTTTTCTTTAATTGCAGCTTGAATTTTTGCCTGTCCTGCCTCAGAACACATATATTGGTAATCTTCAGCATGAACAACACCTGGTTCTAAAAGAGCCATTTCTGCAACTTTTTTTACATCTACCGTAGCAGCGATATTACTACCACAGTGGCAGACAAATACTCCTATTCTCTGCATGTAACTTACCTCCTGTATCTTCTGAATGCACTAACTAATAACTGTTGTGGCAAATCTTCATCGAGAAGTTCCGGCACTTCATCCGGTGACAAATACGTTTGTCCCTTCTCACGAATTACTAATTGTCTTGCTGCATCAATTAATTTGCCTGGTTTTACATCTCGCGGACAACGTTCAACACATGCAAAGCATGACAAACATTTCCATAAAGATTTTGAATTTACCAAACTTTCAATATCACCGTTTTGTACGTAAGATACAAATTGGTGTGGCTTGATATCCATCTCATTAAAAGATGGACAGGAAGCAGAACATTTTCCACATTTCATACATTTCAGTGGATTCACGCCGCTGATATCTTTAATTTGATCAACCTTATTTACGTGACTCATTATACTTCTACCTCCTCTTTAACTCCAAGTGCTTCTGCAAGCAATTCTGTGAAGTATACCACAGGAATCTTGCCTTCTGTACTCTTATTTAAATTGTACATGCAAAGAGGACAAGCTGTAATTAACATTTCTGCGCCGAATCCGGCAGCACTGTCAACAATCTTGTCGCACATATTTTTCGCCATGTCTTTTTCTTTTAATGATATGTATCCGCCACAACATTCATTGCGATATGGATATACAACAGGAGTTGCACCAATTGCACGGATAAAATCTTCAATAATTGTTGGATTTTCAGGATTATCAAATCCCAAAATTTTTCCCGGGCGAAGAAGTAAGCATCCATAATATGCTCCGATTTTTTTGCCCTTTAGCGGATTTACCACTTTTTCTTTCAGCTTATCAAAACCAACTCTGTCGCGAAGTACTTCCAAGAAATGCAATACTTCTGTTTCACCAGCATATGGTTCCTCAAGTTGCATGTAGTTATTTGCTCTTGTGCGGATGTCTTCCACGTTTTTCATGTCATCATTCACACGTTTTACCACGTGATGGCATGCCGAACAAAGCGTTACTAAGTCCTGACCCTTTTCTTTTGCTGCATTCAGTGTACGAACAGAAGATAGTTTGGAAGCAATTTCATCAGCGCCGAGCGGATAAACACCGCCACAGCACTGCCATTCTTCAATTTCTTCTAATTCAAATCCTAATGCTAAAGCAGACACTCTAGCATAGAAGTCCAAATCTTTTGCTTTATTCTTGAGGGTACATCCCGGATAATAACTATACTTCATATCAAATCCCTCTCTTATCTTTCTAATTAACGATTAGATTACAATCTGTGAAATAACTGCTTTTAGTGCATCCGCACTCTTTTGAAGTTTTTCAACTTCCTCATCTGTTAATTTAACATATACCTTGCCTTGATTTCCGTTAGGACCAACAAGTGACAATGTGCTGAGACATACATCTTCAATGCCATATTCTCCATGCATCATTGTAGAAACAGTTGCTGTTGATTCTGAAGCTGCAACAAGTTTCTTGCACAACTGAACAACAGATGCTGAAACAGCGTAAAATGTTGCTCCTTTATTAGCAATAATCTTTCCGCCTGATTTTCTTACATATTCAATCATCTCTTCTTCATCGATTGGTGCCACATCTTTTCCGATGCGTTTCATTGCTTCCGGATATTCGTGAATCGGTACCGCTGATATGCTTGCACAGCTCCATGGAACAAACGATGAATCTCCGTGTTCACCAAAAATGTATGCATGCACGTTCTTTTGTGCGATTCCAAAATGTTCTGAAATACCACAACGAAGTCTTGCTGTGTCAAGAACTGTTCCCGAACCAATAATTTGATTTTCAGGAATACCTGAAACTTTTGTAAATACATAGGTCATAATATCAACCGGATTACTTACAATAATATATTTTGCATTCGGTGCAGCCTTTGCAATTTGTGGTGCGATGCTCTTCATGATATTGACATTTGTTTGTGCTAATTCAAGTCTTGTCTGACCCGGCTTACGTGCAATACCTGATGTGATAATAACGATATCAGAATCTGCTGCATCCTCATAATCTCCTGCAATAATGGAAATAGGTTCTCTAAAACATGTTCCTTGGATAATATCCAGAACCTCGCCTTCTGCTTTTTGTTTGTTAATATCAATCATAACGATTTCTGATGCGATATCGTCATTTGATAATGTGTAAGCAATAGTTGCACCTACACTACCTGCTCCAATAATAGTAATCTTTCTACTCATAAGTGCCTCCTTATATTGTTTTTTTTTTAACAATCTTTTCCTATAAAAAATGAGCATCTTTCAACTCCCATGCTATTCTATCATAGCACCCCTTATTATTCAAGTGTAAAAATGCCCAATTTTTTATGTTAAATCGAATGATTTTTATACGTATTCATACACATTTCCATTATTTGGATAATTCCGAAAAAACCATTCGTTTTGCGTTATTTCAGTACATCTTCTGCTGCTTTCAAATATTCATTTTGAACTTCATAAAATCTTTCTTGCTCCACCATCTCTGCAAGTTGTGGATCAATCGGCATCTTTCCAAGAACCCGCACTCCAAGTTCTGCAGCCACTTCATCAATACAGCTTTCTCCAAATACCTTGATCTCTTTCCCGCAGTCCGGGCATTTGAGATAACTATAGTTTTCCACAATACCAAGTACCGGAATATTCATTGCTTCTGCCATATGATATGCTTTTTTTACAATCATCCGCACCAAATCCTGTGGTGAGGTAACAATAACCACGCCATCTAACGGTAATGATTGAAAGACTGTAAGCGGAACATCGCCCGTTCCCGGCGGCATATCTACAAAAAGATAATCAAGATCTCCCCAAAGAACTTCGTTCCAAAATTGTGTTACGACACCTGCTATAATCGGACCTCTCCAGATAACTGGTGTATCCTCGCTATCAAGTAATAGGTTCACCGACATAATTCGTGTATCGTCTTGTGCAATACATGGAAACATTCCCTGTTCTGTTCCCATTGCATGGTCGTGAACACCGTACATTTTTGGAATTGACGGCCCCGTAATATCCGCATCTAATATTCCGACTGAATATCCCTGTTCACGCATCAATCTTGCAAGCGATGCTGTTACCATGGATTTTCCAACACCACCCTTACCACTGATTACGCCAATCACTTTTTTTACATGGGTATATTCATTTGGTGCAACCTTCATATCTGTTTTTTTACTTGAGCATGTCCCTGCTGATGGACAGTTAGAACAACTTTCCGCAGAGCACCCTTCGTTTCTTTCTTGTTCTGACATCTGTATTCTCCTTTTTCTTTTTATTCTACTACCGCAATAACTTCTATTTCACAAAGCACATTTTTCGGTAATGTTTTCACTGCAACACAGCTTCTGGCCGGCTTTGAAACGAAATATTTTGCATACACTTCATTAAATGCTGCAAAATCTCCCATGTCAGCCAAAAAGCATGTTGTCTTAATCACCTTGTCGAAAGAACTTCCTGCCGCATCTAATACTGCCGCAAGATTCTTACACACTTGTTCCGTCTGTCCTTCTATATCCTGTGCTTCCACAGTATCCGTGTTTGGATTAATGGCAATCTGTCCCGCACTGTAAAGCATGCCATTGTGCACATATCCTTGCGAATATGGTCCCAATGCTTTCGGTGCCTTTTCTGTTGATATTGCTCTCATATTTGTTTTCTCCTTCAATACATACTTTTTGTCAAAACACATTGTAGCACTTTTTTTGATCTTTGTCTTCAAAAAGTTCTTTTCTCTTTGCCTATTCCGTCTTATAATAAAAAACAGAAAGAAGGGTTATATAATGACTGAAGCAGAACATTTAAAAACAGCTCTAGACAGACTTCCTTATGGGGAAGCATTTGTTTCCGAAGAATTAAAAGTAAATAATAAGATTCCGGATGGCGTTAAGTCAAAGGAACTTTATCAAGATATTATCCGAATTGCATGGCCTAGCTTTATTGAACTTCTTTTAACACAACTGGCTTCCATGGTGGATTTGATGATGGTTGGCTCCATAGGTGGAACCGCAAATCCGGAAATCGGCGCAAAAGCTCTCTCGGCAGTTGGGTTAACAACACAACCGAAATTCTTACTCATGGCAGCGTTTATCGCAATGAATACCGGTGTAACAGCACTCGTTGCCCGCAGCAAAGGTCAGAATAAAAAGGAACACGCAAATCTTATTGTACGTCAAGGTCTCCTGTTTACATTTTGTACTACCATCATATTGTCGATTCTCGGAGTCGTATTTGCAAGGCCAATGGTTTTATTCATGGGTTCTACCGAGGAAATCGTAACAAAATGGGCAACACAATATCTGCAAATTCAAATGGCCGGTTTTCTTACAATGGCCTTAACCAGTACAATCACTGCTTCTCTACGGGCTGTAGGTGATTCCAAGACATGTATGATTTACAATTTGATTGCAAATATCGTCAATGTGATTTTTAACTGGTTACTGATATACGGTAATCTTGGTTTCCCGAAAATGGGAGTGGCGGGTGCTTCCCTCGCCACCGTACTCGGTCAACTGGTTGCGTTTGTTATGGCTCTTTCCGTTCTCATTCGCGGAAACGGATTCTTAAAGTTAGAGTTTAAATTAGGCTTTATTCCAAATAAAAATGTACTTTCAAGTATTGTAAATATCGGTTTCCCTGCCATGATAGAACAATTATTAATGCGTGCCGGAATGATTATTTTTGCAAAGACTGTTGCTTCTCTTGGTACCATTGCATACGCAACGCATCAGGTATGTATGAACATTCAGGCATTGTCCTTTATGACTGGTCAGGCCTTTGCAGTGTCTGCAACTACTCTTATGGGACAGTCTCTTGGCAAACGTCGCGTTGATATGGCACAAGCATATTGTAGTCGAACCAGAACAGTCGGTTTTGTTTTTTCACTAATATTGGCTACCGTATTTATTTTCTTTGGCGGACCAATTGTAAATATGTATAACAGCGATCCGGATATTGTGCGTATTGGAGGAACAATTATGCTATTCGTAGCATTTTTACAACCATTCCAAAGTTCGCAGTTCATCATTGCCGGAGGCTTGCGCGGTGCTGGAGATACACGGACAACTGCTATTATCACATTTATAACCGTGCTAATTATCCGCCCGGTTGTTGCAATTATCATGGTTAAATTGGGCTATGGTCTTTATGGCGCCTGGTTTGCACTTGCAATAGATCAATTGGTTCGTTCTACTATGGTTGTGGCTCGCTACCGTAGTGGTAAATGGAAATTGTTAAAAGTTAAAAACGAAAGTTAAAAGGGCCCTGCAACAAATGTTGGGGTATGCGGTAAAGCTGACATTATGAATGATAACTGCATAATATTTATAAAGGATGCGCTTCACGGTGCATCCTTTTCTATTACCAGAGCAGTGTGAGGAAACCTAGAGTTTCTTGAATCTCAATTCACATTAAAGTCGCTTGGAAAAAGTATGTTTGAGAAACCATGCTCTCTGTGTCTGCAATATATGCTTGCTAACTGTGCGAGAAATTCTTGAAAAGACTAGGCAACTGCGTCCAGAGATGATATAAGGGTGGCTGTTACAAAACTTCCTATGGTCAAACAGTTGTAACAGCCACCCACATTTTCTGTCCTGCAGTTGCAAGGCTTTTCAAAGAATCTCACGATGTTATCTCACACATATTGCAGACACAGAGA
>JAZQXU010000021.1:0-52192 GCA_045632945.1 Faecalimonas sp.
GGTAGTATGTTCAAGTACGGTAATTGACCGTTATGCAGGAGTGTCGGAACTGGCAGACGAGCAAGACTAAGGATCTTGTAAGCAATGCGCTTGTGTGGGTTCAAGTCCCATCTCCTGCACGAAAAGAGAAGACTTAGGCAAAAGCCTAGGTCTTCTCTTTTTGTGCAGGAGGGCCCCTGTACCCAGGGACCAAGGTATCCACTCCGCTTCGGTCGGCGCAAAGCAGACGTCCACTGGACGTCTTGCGCCCCATCTCCTGCGGAAGGTGCTTGTTTTTCATTTTACGGTGCAAGTAACTATTGAATATAAATACACCGTAGAAATTAGATTATGATTTGTTATATTACGGTGTATAGCGGATAAATTCTAATATAAACCGTAAAAACAAGCATTTTTACTTTGAAAATACTTAATTATGGCGTAAATTTACCGTGCATTTGTCGGGATGTCCACTTTGCACCGTAAATTGTACAACACATTATTTGAAACTACGGTTTGAAAACATGAAAATGTTCATTGCACCGTAAAATGTCTATAAATGATTCTTTGTCACCTCATTCTGGGCAGAAAAAGGCAAAGTACAATAAGATTTATTGCAGTTTGCTCCCTCAGGACACACATTTCTGATAGAATACTTGAATCATAGTAGAATAAATGATACAATGGTTAATAATGTCAAGGAGGAAACCTTTATGACGATTCGTGAACAATTAGAACAGAGAGAATTACAATATTTAAGTCCATACGCAACTAAGAGCAGCGAATCAAAAGGACGGAAAAGAGAAGAGATTGAATGTGACCTTCGTCCGGTCTTTCAGAGAGA
The DNA here is from genome assembly GCA_045632945.1 of Faecalimonas sp. GTDB lineage: Bacteria > Bacillota > Clostridia > Lachnospirales > Lachnospiraceae > Faecalimonas. The sequence continues at coordinate 824 of JAZQXU010000021.1, forward strand.
CAGAGACCGTATTTTACATAGCAAGTCTTTTCGGAGACTAAAGCAAAAGACACAGGTGTTTTTGCTTCCGAAGGGAGACCATTATCGGACAAGACTGACACATACGTTGGAAGTGTCTCAAAATGCGCGTACGATTGCTAAGGCGCTTCGCCTGAATGAAGATTTGGTGGAGGCAATCAGTCTTGGTCATGACCTCGGACACACGCCGTTCGGTCATGCGGGAGAAAGAGCCTTGAATGAGGTATGTCCGAATGGTTTTAGACATAATGAGCAGAGTGTGCGCGTGGTGGAATATTTAGAAAAGGACGGACGGGGACTGAATTTGACGAAGGAAGTGTTAGATGGTATTCTGACGCATCAGACGGTAGGAGAGCCAATGACGCTGGAAGGTCAGATTGTGCGTTTGTCAGATAAGATCGCATATGTGAATCATGACATTGATGATGCGATTCGAGGAGGCATTCTTTCAGAAGCAGATATTCCGCCAAAGTTCAGGAAAATATTAGGTAACTCCACGAAGGAGCGCCTGAATAAGATTACTCATGATGTGATCATTCACAGTATGGATGAGCCAAGAATTCAGATGTCTGAGGAAGTGGATGAGGCAATGCAAGGACTTCGCAAATTCATGTTTGATAATGTTTACCGCAATCCGGTTGCCAAGGGCGAAGAAAAAAAGGCGGTTGAAATGATGAAGAATCTGTATGGGTATTACATGGAGCATATTGAGATGTTGCCGGAGGAATACCTGAGACTGATGGATACGAATGGGGATACAAAAGAGCAGGTTATATGCGACTATATCGCAGGAATGACAGATAATTATGCTGTAAAAATGTTCCAAGAAATTTTTATTCCGGAATCTTGGAAAATTTAAAGGAAATCAGAAAGTTTTGTCGAATATTATAAAGGTAAGGAACTTTAGATTGAAAGGAAGGAGAATGACATGTACTTTTCAGAAGAGTTAATTGAAGAAATCAGACAACGAAATGATATTGTAGATGTCATTTCCGGATATGTGAAGTTGCAGAAAAAGGGAAGTTCTTATTTTGGACTTTGCCCGTTCCACAATGAGAAATCACCTTCCTTTTCAGTGAGCAGGCAGAAACAGATGTATTATTGTTTCGGTTGCGGTGCCGGTGGAAATGTTATTACTTTTATCATGGAGTATGAGAACTACACATTTGCTGAAGCGGTTCGACTGCTTGCAGAGCGTGCAGGTGTAGACATACCGGAGGTAGAGTACTCTCAGGAGGCGAAACAGAAGGCGGATCTGAAGGCTACGCTACTGGAGATTAACAAACTTGCGGCGAAATATTTCTACGCACAGCTAAAGACGGAGCAGGCAAAGCATGCGCATACATATCTGACAAGGCGCGGACTGAGTGAGGAAACGATTACGGCATTTGGTCTGGGATACTCGAACAAATACAGTGATGATTTGTATAAATATCTGAAGACAAAGGGGTATTCGGACGAGCTTCTTGTGAAGGCGGGACTTATCAGTGCCAGCGAGAAGGGTGTGTATGATAAGTTCTGGAACCGAGTGATGTTTCCGATTATGGATGCGAATAACCGCGTAATTGGATTCGGCGGCCGAGTGATGGGGGACGGAGAGCCGAAGTATCTGAACTCTCCGGAGACAGAGATTTTCGATAAGAGCCGTAATCTGTATGGCCTGAATCGCGCGAGAACATCGCGAAAGAGCTATTTCCTGATTTGTGAGGGTTATATGGATGTCATTGCACTTCATCAGGCCGGTTTTACAAATGCAGTTGCATCACTTGGAACAGCGTTTACACCTGGGCATGCTGCTCTGATTAAGCGGTATGTGAATGAGGTGTACCTGACCTTTGACAGTGATGGCGCGGGAACGAAGGCAGCACTTCGAGCCCTTCCTATATTAAAGGAAGCCGGAATTACGGCAAAGATTATCCGCATGGACCCATATAAAGATCCGGATGAATTTATTAAGAATCTGGGTGCAGAGGCGTTTGAAGAACGCATCAACAAAGCAAGAAATGGATTCTTATTTTCACTGGAGGTTCTGGAGCGGGATTACGATATGAATTCTCCGGAAGGTAAGACAAGCTTTTTCAATGAAGCGGCAAGACGGCTGACGGAATTTGAAGAAGAGATAGAGCGCAATAATTATATTGAAGCTGTTGCGGAAAAATATCATATCAGCATCGAGAGTCTGAGGAAACTGGTTGCGAAGACGGCGATTAAGATAGGACAAGCCACTCCTGCGACAAGACCGAAGCAACCAGGTGGACAGGAACGAGGGAAGGAAGACGGCAACCTGCAGTCTCAGAAGATTCTGTTGACATGGCTGATAGAGAATGAGCAGATTTTCAAACAGATTCAGAAGTACATTACACCGCAGGATTTTACAGAAGAATTGTATCAGACTGTTGCGCAGCTATTGTATGAGCAATATGAAGAAGGCAATCTGGTTCCTGCAAAGGTCATGAATCATTTTACGGATGAGGAAGAGCATCGCGAAGTTGCATCTTTATTTAATACAAGGATTCAAAGACTGGAAACAAAGGCAGAACAGGAAAAAGCCTTAAAAGAGACCATTATCCGTGTGAAGAGTCACAGTGTTGAGGAAGCGTCAAGGAAACTCGAACCGACGGATATTATGGGATTACAGAGAATCATGGAAGCAAAAAGGTCTTTGCAGGACTTGCAGAAATTGCATATTTCTATTGATTGAGGATAAAATATAAACAAGTTTATGGAGGATGGATACCACATGGAAGAACAAGCTGTAAAATTTGAGGAAAAACTGAAAACATTGGTTGGCATGGGAAAGAAGAAGAAAAACACTCTTGAAATTAATGAAATCAATGATGTTTTCTCAGACATGGAGCTGGAAGCAGAACAAATGGATAAGGTGTTTGATTATTTAGAGACTCAGAACATTGATGTGCTCAGAATGACAGAACCGGTGGATGATGATGTGCATGATGATGAACTTGATTTGGTCTTAGTTGATGAAGAAGATGTTGACATGGAGAAAATTGATTTGTCAGTTCCGGATGGAATTAGTATTGAAGACCCGGTTCGTATGTATTTAAAGGAGATCGGAAAAGTACCTCTTCTTAGCGCAGATGAGGAGATTGAACTGGCAAAGCGCATGTCAGAAGGCGATGAAGACGCCAAAAAGAGACTTGCAGAAGCCAATCTTCGTTTGGTAGTAAGTATTGCAAAACGTTATGTTGGACGTGGCATGTTATTTTTGGACTTAATTCAAGAAGGTAATCTTGGACTTATCAAAGCAGTAGAAAAATTTGATTATCAAAAAGGTTTTAAATTTAGTACTTATGCAACATGGTGGATTCGTCAGGCAATTACAAGAGCAATTGCTGATCAGGCAAGAACGATTCGTATACCGGTTCATATGGTTGAAACCATTAATAAACTAATCCGTGTTTCAAGACAGTTATTGCAGGAATTAGGACGTGAACCAAGTCCGGAAGAAATCGCAGAAGAGTTGGACATGCCTGTTGAACGTGTGCGTGAGATTTTAAAAATCTCTCAAGAGCCGGTTTCTCTCGAAACACCGATTGGTGAGGAAGAAGATAGTCATTTGGGTGATTTTATTCAAGACGACAATGTTCCGGTACCGGCTGAAGCGGCTGCAGCAACACTTTTAAAAGAACAGTTGGATGAAGTGTTAGATACGCTTACAGAAAGAGAGCAAAAAGTACTTCGTCTCCGTTTTGGTATGAATGATGGACGAGCAAGAACATTGGAAGAAGTTGGTAAAGAATTTGACGTTACACGTGAGCGTATTCGTCAGATTGAGGCAAAGGCCCTCAGAAAACTTCGTCATCCAAGTAGAAGTAGAAAACTTCGCGATTATTTAGACTAGGTGTTTGTATGGAATTATCAAAGAGATTACAAGCGGTTGCAGACCTTGTTAAGGATAGCAATACAGTTGCAGATGTTGGAACAGACCATGGATATATTCCGATTTATTTGGTTCGAACCAATAAATGCAAGCGAGCAATTGCAATGGATATCAATAAAGGTCCTTTGCTTAGAGCACAGGAGCATATCAATGCATATCATCTGGAAGAATGCATTGAAACAAGGCTGTCTGATGGCGTATGCAATCTGAAGCCGGGAGAGTGCGATTGTGTTGTGATTGCCGGTATGGGTGGTGCCTTGATTACAAGGATATTGGAAGAAGGCAAAGAGGTCTTTCACAGTTTAAGGGAATTTGTGCTTGCGCCACAGTCTGAATTGTCAAAAGTACGTCAATATTTATATGAAAATGAATATTGTATTGTGGAAGAGAATATGGTATTAGATGAAAGTAAATTTTATACCATGTTTCGGGTTGTGAATACAGTGATGGAAGAGTACAACAAGGTGGAAATGCAGTATGGTAAACTTTTGTTGGAACAACAGAATGAAGTTTTAAAAGCATTTTTACTGAAAGAACAATCCGTAAAAGAGATGATATTAGCAGGGCTTAATCAACAGATTGGCTCTCATATTGAAACACGAAAAAAAGAAATCGAGATAGAACTGGAGGACATTCAGTATGCTTTGCAAAGATATTATAAATGTGATTGAAACCACATATCCAAAGCATGCAGCGCTGGAATGGGATAACGTTGGTTTACTGGTCGGACGCGTGGATAAGGATGTGCAAAAAATATTTATAGCACTAGATGCGACTGACGAAGTGATCGAACGTGCAATTGAAGCAAAAGCAGATATGTTAATTACACATCATCCGTTGTTGTTTTCACCAATTAAGTGTATTACAGATGAGCATTTTATCGGTGCACGTTTGGTGCGTATGATACAACATGATATTTCTTATTATGCGATGCATACCAATTATGATGTTCTTGGAATGGCTGAGTTATCCGGCGATATTCTTGGACTGCAAGATGCAGTGGCTTTGGAAGTTACGGAAGCAGAGGAAGGAATCGGAAGAGTAGGGTGTCTTATTGATACAATGTCACTTCAAGATTGTTGTGAACTTATAAAAGAAAAATTCGAATTAAAAAACGTAAGAGTGTTTGGTAATCTAAATAGCCAAGTGCAGCGCGTAGCTATTTGCCCGGGTTCAGGAAAAGGCATGACGCAGTTGGCAATAGAAAAAGGGGCAGATGTTCTGGTGACCGGTGATATTTCTCACCATGAAGGAATTGACGCATTGGCAAAAGGATTAGCAATTATTGACGCCGGACATTATGGATTGGAGTATATTTTTGTCGATGATGTTGCTTCGTTTTTAGAAAAAAACATTAAAAATATTGAGATTGAAAAGGCTGACATTTGTCATCCGTTTCAAACAATCTAATTCAAAAAAAGGTCCGCTGGGCCTTTTTTGTGTTTTATGAGGAAAAGGAGGTTAGAATATGGAAATCAAAAAATATCAGGTACGAGTGAAAGACGAAGTTCGTGAATATGCAGAAGGAACTGATTTTGAGACGATTGCAAAGGATTTTCAGGCGCAATATCAGCACAAAATTGTGCTTGGCTGTGAAAAATACAGATTATTTGAACTTAAAAAAACTTTGCACAAAGATTGTGAGTTGGAATTTATAACGCTGGGAGATTCTGTAGGGAACAAAACATATAAAAGAAGTATGTGCTTTATGTTGGTAAAGGCTATTCATGATGTCTGCGGACATGATCGTAACTGCAAGGTGCGAATTGATTTTTCGGTTGATAAAGGTTATTACTGTACAGTTTCCGGTGGTGTGGAAGTGAATGAAGCATTCTTAATGCGTGTTAAAGAGCGCATGCTTCAGATGGTTGAAGCAAAATTGCCAATCGAAAAAAGAAGCATTCATACAGACGATGCGATTGCACTATTTAAAAAACATGGGATGAACGATAAAGAGCGTTTGTTCAAATACCGTCGTGTTTCTAAAGTAAATATTTATAGTATGAATGAATTTGAAGATTATTACTATGGATATATGGTTCCTGATGCGTCTTATCTGTCTTATTTTGAACTTTATCTATATGGAGAAGGTTTCGTCATACAGATGCCAGAACACAGCAATCCCACGATAGTACCTCCTTTTAGACCACATCACAAGTTATATCAGGTTTTAAACGAATCTTCAAAATGGGGTGATATGCTTGGCATACAGACGGTCGCAGACCTGAATGAAGCTATCACAGCAGGGAAAATGCAGGAAACTATCTTGGTTCAGGAAGCGCTTCAAGAAAAGAAAATTGGCGATATAGCAAGAAAGATAGCAGACCGAAAAGATGTCAAATTTATATTAATTGCAGGTCCTTCATCATCTGGGAAAACTACATTTTCACATAGGCTAGCTGTTCAATTACGAGCACATGGAATGGTTCCCCATCCGATTGCTGTTGACAATTATTTTGTTGAACGCGAAAAAACGCCGAAAGATAAGGATGGGAAATATAATTTCGAGTGTTTGGAAGCAATTAATGTTGAGCAATTTAATCAAGACATGATTGACTTGTTAGATGGAAAAGAAGTTTCACTTCCGACTTTTAATTTTAAAACCGGAAGACAAGAGTATAATACACCGCCTAAGAAACTTGGGGAGTATGACGTACTTGTAATAGAGGGTATCCATTGTTTGAATGATAAGCTTACCTATCGATTAGCCAAAGAGAACAAATTCAAAATATATATCAGTGCTTTAACACAGTTGAATGTTGATGAACACAATAGAATTCCAACTACGGATGGTCGACTTTTAAGGCGTATGGTGCGTGATGCAAGAACACGCGGAACTAGTGCGAAACAGACTATCGCAATGTGGCCTTCTGTAAGGAGAGGAGAAGAGGAAAACATTTTCCCATATCAGGAAGAAGCAGACGTTATGTTTAATTCAGCACTGATATATGAACTTGCAGTACTCAAACAATATGCGGAACCAGTTCTATTTGGAATTGAAAGGGATTGTGAGGAATATCTGGAAGCAAAACGATTACTGAAATTCTTAGATTATTTTGTTGGAATTGGAAGTGAACATGTGCCTGCAAATTCACTTTTAAAGGAATTCATTGGCGGTGGATGTTTTCAAATTTAAAAGATAAATATAAAAATACGGTGTGGTAATTGATTTTCAAAAACCACACCGTATTTATTCTATAATTTTTCTCATATCATCTGGCAAATCTGCCACAAACTCCATCTTTTCAGCAGTAATTGGATGAATAAAAGACAATTTGTGTGAATGTAGCGCTTGTCGTTTTATTACTGAATAATCCGGATTATATAGAAAATCGCCAGGTAAAGGATGACCAATATGTTTCATATGCACACGGATCTGATGAGTGCGTCCGGTTTCTAATTTTAGTGAAACTAATGAATAACCGTTTTTAGTGAGTATCGTCTTGTAATTGGTGCAGGCATATTCTCCGTTTTCATAATTGACGCAACGCTCAATAGTTGAACCGGAAACGCGACCGATTGGAGCAACAATTGTTCCAGACTCCGGAGTGCTACCTGTTGCAATTGCTAAATATTCGCGGTGTATTTCGCGGTTCTGTACCATGTTTGAGAGAATGGACGCGCTATGCATATGTTTAGCAATAATAAGTAGGCCGGTTGTATCTCTATCTAATCGATTAATGCAACGATATGTGAAAGCCTCTCCTTTTTGGTAAAAATAATGAGCGATAGCGTTCGCGAGTGTATTATCATAATTTCCTTGTGAAGGATGAATCGGCATATTTGAAGCCTTATTAACAATAAGTATATCTTCGTCTTCATAAACAATATCAAGAGGAAGATTTACAGGTATAATGTTTTTGGATGATTCTGTTTCAATTAAGTTGATTGTTAGATTATCACCTTCACGTAGAATATCGCGGACTCGTCCCCATTCTCCATTTAATAGAATTCCGTTCACTGTACGTTTTAAATGAGTAATGATGGGAGAGGAGTATTGCTGAAACTTTAGAAAGGATAATAAAGTACAGCCATGATATTCAGTTGGAATTATATAATTAAATGTACGTTTCATAAATTCTCCATTGAAAATTTACTTGGATTTAATTTCTCTCCATAACTCGTTGTATATTTCATCAAATTTTGTGCCGAGATATTGGTATGTTTCACATCGCTCTAGTTCACTTGCATCAGGGAACGCGATTTTGCTGTTTTTGATAGCATCATCTTCAATTAAATCACGAGCACCAGTGTTAGGAGTTGAGTAGGTGATATAATCAAAGTTTAATTTTGCGATGTCAGGGCGACACAAGAAATTAATAAATGCCTCACCGTTTTCTTGGTTTTTAGCATTTCTTGGTATTACCCAAGAGTCAATCCAAACGTTAGAACCTTCCTTTGGAATTACATATTCCAAATCTGGATTTTCGGTTTGTGTATAAATTGCTTCGCCGGAATAAATAACACCAAGAGCAGCTTCGCCGCTAATCATTTTGTCACGTACTTGGTCAACTACATAAGCTTGAACAAGCGGTTTTTGTTCTAATAATAATGTCTTTGCTTCTTCCAGTTCATCCAAATCCTTTGAATTTAATGAATATCCACAGTATTTTAAAGTAATACCAAAAGCATCGCGTACACTATTTTGCATGAGAATTTGGTCTGTGTATTTTTCATCCCACAAGACTGACCAACTGTCTATAGGTTCATCCACCATTGTTTTGTTATAAAGGATACCAACTGTTCCCCAGCAATATGGCACGCTGTATTTGCTTTCAGGGTCAAATGACTTCGATTGTTCCATGTACTGTTCGCCGATATACTTGAGGTTGGGAATATTATCAAAATTAATTTCAGAGAGCAAATCATTTTCAATCATACGCTGTATCATATAGTCAGACGGACACACAACATCGTACGCAACAGCGCCGGCCTGAACCTTTGGATACATACTTTCATTTGTTTCAAACTCTTCATAAACCACAGTAATTCCGGTTTCTTCTTCAAACATATCAATGACTATAGGATCAATGTATTCGCCCCAATTATAAACAACAACCTGTTGTCCTGCAGAAGATTTGTTCTTTGAACTGTAGAAGAATCCGCCGGCAACAACAACTAATATCAGTAGCGCAGGTATCACGCGGCGAACACCGATATTTACAATGCGACGAATCTTGCTTGGCGCTTTTTTTCTTCCTTTTGTTTTGGATTGTTCGGTTTGCGGAGAGGTGTTTACCACAATTAGCAAGAACAAAACAGTTACGAACAAAAGAGTAGATAGTGCATACATTTCTGGTTTAATTCCCTTACGTACTTCGCTGTAAATCTTGGTTGAAAGAGTATGAACACCGGCACCTGTTGTAAAGTGGGTGATTACAAAATCATCCAATGACATGGTAAACGCAAGCAAAAAGCCTGAACATACGCCAGGGAAAATATCTGGAAATACCACTTTAAAAAACGCGTAAAGTGGTGATGCACCAAGGTCTAATGCTGCTTCATAAGTATATTTATTTGTCTGCTTCAGTTTTGGCATTACACTTAAAATAACGTAAGGAATATTAAATGTAATATGCGCCAATAATACTGTAATAAATCCGAATGAAAATGATGGAAAAATTGATCGGCATGCAATAAATAGTAGCATAAGAGAAATTCCCGTAACAATGTCTGCATTCAGCATTGGGATATTCGTTATAGCCATCATAAGCGTACGGAATTTGTTTTTCAGTGCCTGCATTCCGATTGCAGCAGCAGTACCGATTACCGTTGCAATCAGCGCTGATAAAAGTGCAATAATCAAAGTGGTGTAAAGAGCATTCATAATGTCTTCGTTTTCAAAGAGACTCATATACCACTTGAACGAAAACCCGCCCCATTTTGAACGTGTTTTCGAACTGTTAAAAGATAAAACAATTAAAGTCCCAATCGGTGCATAAAGCAGTAGAAGGATCAGACCCAAATAGATTTTTTGAAATAATGATTTAATCAAAACGCTGTACCCTCCCCATCTTTATCGTATTTGCTGACAAGAGCCATGCTGAAAATGATGAAAATCATGAGCACGAGTGAAAGGCCCGAACCAACATGCCAATTGTAGCTTTGTGTAAATTCCTGTTCAATAACATTACCGATAAGCAGAATCTTGCTTCCGCCTAAAATGTCGGAAATGACAAATGTAGTTAGGGCAGGCACAAATACCATGGTAATGCCACTGATAATACCCGGAACGGATAAAGGCAAAATAATTTTGGTAAATACCTGTATCGGATTGGCGCCCAGGTCTCTTGCAGCATTAATTACATCTTTGTCAATTTTAATAAGAACATTATAAATAGGTAGTACCATAAAAGGCAGGAAGTTATAAACCATGCCTAAAACAATTGCATAAGGAGTGTTAATAATATTAAGCTCCGGCAAATGCAAGAAAGATAGGATGGCGTTAATGACTCCGTTTTTCTCCAATAATGTCTGCCATGCAAGTGTACGAAGCAAGAAGTTCATCCACATTGGCAAAATAAAAATGAGAACAATAAAACTAGACTGATTTACGTTTTTACCGGATAAAATCATTGCAAGAGGATATGCCAAAACAAGGCAAATCACCGTGCTTATAAAAGAAAGCAGAAGAGAAAGCCCAAGTGCTTTTAAATTTTCCGGTGTTGTAATCTCAGCCAGATTCAAAAATGTGAAATTGCTATCAGTGTCCGTGAGGCCATAATAGAAAATCATGACAATCGGAATAATAATAAACGCAATTGCCCAAAAAAGATAAGGGCCGGTCAGTAATTTTTTGCTATTCTTCAATTGGAATGGCCTCCTCATCTTCAGATTCAGGTTTTTTCATGATTTGAATATCGAATGGATCAACTTTGATACCTACTTCAGTTCCAACAGGGAAGAAGTCAGTGCTGTGTACTAACCATTCGTAATTATTTGCTGTTACTTCCATTTCGTAGTGTACACCTTTAAAAATCAAATGCGTAACTACGCCATCGAGAATTCCTTCGCCAGGTTTTACCAAATCGATATCTTCCGGTCGAATAACAGCATCAACCGGTTTGTTACGACCAAATCCAATATCTACGCAAGGGAAATTCACTCCCAAAATTTTAACCAATTTATCTTCAACCATGGTTGCTGGTAATATATTGCTTTCACCAATAAAGTCGGCGACAAACGCGTTTTCAGGCTCGTTATAAATCTGTTCAGGAGAACCGATCTGTTGAATATAACCTTGATTCATAACGACGATTGTATCAGACATAGTAAGAGCTTCTTCTTGATCGTGTGTCACGTATACAAAAGTAATTCCAAGCTCATTCTTTAGACGAATCAATTCATATTGCATGTCTTGTCGAAGTTTCAAATCAAGAGCGCCAAGTGGTTCATCAAGAAGAAGAACTTTCGGTTCATTTACGATAGCACGCGCAATTGCAATACGTTGTTGCTGGCCACCGCTCAATTGATCTGCCATACGATTCTCATATCCGTCCAAATTCACAAGCTTAAGGGCATACTTAATCTTATCGCTAATATATGCCTTAGACTTTCCTTTGATTTTCAAACCAAATGCTATATTTTCTGCAATGGTCATATGAGTGAACAATGCGTATTTTTGAAAAACAGTATTTAATTGGCGCTTGTTAGGAGCTAGATTTGTGATGTCAATGCCATCAAAAATAATATTTCCCATATCAGGAGTCTCAAAGCCGCCTAAAATACGTAGAAGGGTGGTTTTGCCACAACCACTGGGACCCAGCAATGTCAAAAATTTATTTTCATTAATATAAAGGTTCAAATCATCCAGAACAAGATTGTCACCGTATGATTTGGAAATGTGCGAAATATCAATTAATTTCTTTGCCATTTTAAGCCCTCCTGTGTAAAAAACTTTTTAGAGTGGTTATACGATTCATTATGCAATTTTTTGAAGAAAAGTGCAACAATATTTTACTGTACTTTTGAAAAGCTTCGTATTATAATAGACGAGACATGAGATTAGAAGGAGTTTTGATAACATGAGTGATAAAGAAAATACAAAAGAAGTTATGGAAGCGGCTGAAGAAGTGACAGAGGTTAAAGAAGAAGTCGAAGTAGAAGCTACAGAAGAAGCTACAGAAGAAGTTGTGGAAGAGGCTACAGAAGAAGCTTCAGAAGAGGCTACAGCGCAAGTTGAAGAAGAGACTGCTGAAGAAGTGGCAGAAGTCAAAGCTGAAGAAACAGAACCGGCTGAGGAAAGTGCCGAAGATGAACCGAAGAAAAAAAGCAAAAAAGGTCTTATCATAACAATCATCGCGCTTGTCGTTGTGTTGCTTGGCTTGGCAGGGGCATATTTGTGGGTAACCCAGCAATATGAAGAATGTTTTCTTATGGGAACCTATGTGAATGGAACAGATTGTTCAGGCATGACTGTTGATGAAGTAGAAGCCCTGATGCAAAAACAAGTAGACAAGTATGTGCTTGATGTTGTTACAAGAGGAGATAAAACCGAACAGATCAAAGGTATTGATATCGGAATCAAGTATTCGGGATACGACCAACTGAAAAAGGAATTTGATAAGCAAAATGCCTATTATTGGCCACAGGCTCTTATTGAGGACAATAAGATAGAGGCAGAGATTGTATATGAATATGATTCGCAAAAGTTAGACGAGTTGATTGCAGGATTAGAATGTTTGAAACCGGAAAACCAAGTTGCACCAACAAACGCAACTGTAGTCTGTGAAAATGAGACAGCTGTTATAAAGGAAGAAACATACGGCTCGCAATTAATCGCTGAGAAAGTGAGCGAGGCAATTCATGCAGGTGTTACATCTATGAGCACCAGTGTTAATCTGGATGAAGCAGGATGCTATGTTCAACCGAAATACACAAAAGAATCGGAAGAAGTATTGGCAGCACAAAAAGAAATGAACAAATACTTATCTGCGAAGATTACATATAGTTTAGACGGAATTACTATGACCATTGATAAAGCACAGATCTCTAAATGGGTATATGTGGATGAAAATATGGTAACAGGGGTATCGTATGTATGGTCTGAAGAATATTTGAACGGCGTATTGCCATCTAAATATAACACTGCTGATCAACCGGGTGTGCTTGTTTCGCCGACAGGTAAAGAAGTTGCCATCGGCAAGGCGATTAAAGGCAGACGCGTAAATGTGGATAAAGAATGTGATCAACTTGTTGAAGACATCAAAGCAGGGAAAACGGTAACAAGAGAACCGGTACTTTCGTCTCGAGGTGGTGACGGATATGTTTGGGGAACAACTTACATAGAGGTCGACATCTCGGCACAACATTTGTGGTTTATCAAAAATGGATCTATTGCATTAGAAACAGATGTTATCACCGGAATGTATGGATCTCATGATACGCCGACAGGTGTATATAATATCTTAGAGAAGGTTCCGGGAAAAAATCTTCGCGGAAGACCGTTGCCAAACGGAAAACCTTCTTACATAACATGGGTAAACTATTGGATGCGAGTTACATGGAGTGGAATTGGACTTCATGATGCATACTGGAAAAGTGCATTCGGCGGAGAATTATATAAAGGCGGTGGTTCGCATGGATGTATTAACATGCCACCTGCAATGGCGAAATCACTTTATGGTATGATATCCGTTGGCACACCGGTTATTATTCATTACTAATTATTACGAGGGAAAATATGTACAAAATAATCAAACGTGATGGACTTGCAAAACGTGCTGAATTTCATACTGTACACGGAGTTATACAGACGCCGGTATTTATGAATGTGGGAACAATCGCAGCAATCAAAGGAGCTGTGTCGACCGAAGATTTGCAAGGTATCAAAACGCAAGTCCAACTTTCCAATACCTATCATTTGCATGTAAGACCGGGAGATGAGATAGTAAAGAAACTCGGTGGGCTTCACAAGTTTATGGTATGGGACAAACCGATACTTACCGACTCGGGAGGTTTTCAAGTATTCTCTTTAGCGGGATTGCGTAAAATCAAAGAAGAAGGTGTGTATTTCAATTCGCACATTGACGGTCGAAAGATATTTATGGGGCCTGAGGAAAGCATGCAAATACAATCCAACCTGGCGTCGACTATTGCAATGGCATTTGATGAGTGTCCATCCAGCGTTGCTGATAGAACTTATATAGAAAAGTCAGTTGCGAGAACCACAAGATGGCTTGCACGATGTAAGGAAGAGATGGCAAGGCTGAATTCCTTGCCGGATACAATTAATAAAAACCAATTGCTTTTTGGTATTAACCAAGGCGGGATATATGAAGATATTCGTATCGCGCATGCGAAAGAAATTGCAAAGATGGATTTGGACGGCTATGCAGTCGGCGGACTTGCTGTCGGAGAATCACATGAAGACATGTATCGAATATTAGATGCAGTTGTTCCACATTTGCCAATTGAAAAGCCAACCTATTTAATGGGAGTTGGAACACCGGCTAACATCCTTGAAGCAGTAGACAGAGGTGTAGACTTCTTCGATTGCGTATATCCAAGTCGTAACGGCAGACACGGACATGTCTATACAAATCAAGGAAAAATTAATTTATTTAATGCAAAATACGAGTTGGATGATTCGCCGATTGAGGAAGGCTGTCAATGCCCAGCTTGTCGCACATACAGCAGAGCATATATTCGTCATTTGCTTAAAGCAAAGGAAATGCTTGGTATGCGCCTTTGCGTATTGCACAATTTATATTTCTACAACACAATGATGGAAGAGATCAGAGAAGCGATAGAAAAAGGGTGCTACAAAGAATATAAGGAAGAAAAACTGGCAAGAATGTCAGGGAAATAACAAAAAATGCTTGAAGTACACTTTTATATTGTGTATGATAATTTTAGTTTTCAGAGAACTTAGGAGGTAAACACAATGATTTTATTAAGCACAACTCAAACTGCTAACGGAGGAATGAACCCGATTTTATTAATAGTTATGTATGCAGCAATTATAGGACTTATGTGGTTCTTCATGATGCGTCCACAGAAAAAGGAGCAGAAAAGAATTCAACTGATGTTATCTGAGATGGCTGTTGGTGATACTGTTCTTACAACAAGTGGATTCTACGGTGTGATTATTGACATATCAGAAGACGATGTAATTGTGGAATTTGGTAACAACAAAAACTGCCGTATTCCAATGCAGAAATCAGCAATTACACAAGTTGAAAAACCAAATGTAGAATAACAAGATATAGTATAGAGGGGTCAAAAAGGCCCCTCTTTTTTGTGTGGCGGCATCATTTTTTATGATAAAAATATCACTTTTTTATATAAAAATTTCATTTTTTAATTTATGGTATTTTTTCGCAAAAAAATGTGATTTTTTGGGTTGACATAAATGGAGATATTTGCTAAACTGACTTTAGTTATAGGAGTAAGTAGGAGAGTAGGGACTCTTGCTTTCGACTATGCAACGTTAAAAACAAATTAATAATGCAAAAAGTTGAAGGAGGAGTTTGGACGTGAGATACGAACAACCGGAAATGGAAATTCTCTTATTTGGAGCTAAGGTAGACACTATTCCTGTTAGCGAAAATGCTAATCCAGGTATACCTGGAACGGATTGGTAAGATTATCTTGTTTCAAATTATTACATTGAGTTAAGGAGAATATTGATTATGAAAACAATGAATTTAATAAAAAAAATAGTAGCAAGTACACTTGCTTTAGTAGTTATTGTGGCTGGAATTGTTATTACACCAGTTAAAGATGTTATGGCAGCAACAACAGGTGCTGACGTACCAACGGGAGTAGTTTATGAAACTAGAACTGTAGCAGATGGAACTCCGAAAAAAGATGGATATTTATTTGGTGGTTGGTATAAGAGTGAAAATGACGGTGACTTTTACTCATCTAAACCTACTGGAAGTACAGCGCTTGCTAAGTTTGTACCAGCATATATCTTAAGTGTTAAAGCTCAAAACTATGTTAAGACTGCATGGACAGATGCAACAAATAAAATTAATTCTGCAGTTGCAAGTAATCTTACAACGACACGTCTCGTAACATCTGTTGATTCATCTGACTATCAAACGGTTGGATTTAAAATTATTAAACAAGGTGAGAGTGCTGTAAAAGATGTCACTGTTTCTAAAGTATACAATTATTTAAGTGTAGTAGAAAATGATAAAAAATTTACAGGAGAAAAGTTGTTTGGAGCAGGTGCAAGACATTGTGCAGTGTTAGAATTAAATAAGATTCCGGAGACTGCATGGAATCAATATACATATGTGTGTCCATATTGGGTTACTCCTGATGGAACTGAAGTTACAGGGCTTCCAAAATATGTACGTGTAGATGATGGCCTTGATGGTTATATAACTGTTGCAGTTAATCTTAAAACGGCAGAACCTGTTGCAGCGGGTGTTGTGAATGTAGATTACAATGAGAGCGTTTTAGCATTCAATGAACATTATGCAGGAAAAGTTTTCCAAGAAATGGAAGTTGCGGATAAAGGTACTTCTGTTAAGTGTGTTGGTAATGTAGAAAACATAGCTGAAAATAAAAATGCAAATGATATGTATATTGGTTTGAGATTCCAAATAATTGATGAAAATTTTGAACTTGGTGTAAGCGAGAAATTAAATTTTGCAATGAGCGAAGTTGATTTTGCAAATATTAATGAAGAATTGGTTGACACCATTAATGTTTGGGACGTACAATATTAAAATAATACATACTTGAAAGACCAGAAAAATTCTGGTCTTTCTTTTTGCCCTTTTTAAGCAACTTTATCTTGCATGACACAATAAATAACTTCCTTGAGCATGCCATGGGCATATATCATCAAAATACACTTCAAATACCAAAAAGTCACACTTAAAACACATCCAAAACGTCTTTTTCACATCGAATTTTCTATATACAATCTTTTAAAGCAAGTAATACCCAGCGCTTCACAAAAAGGCGGGTATCAGAGCAACATCTCACCACAAAAAAGAAAATACGCCAACAAAAGCAAGAATAAGCAAGCTAAATCACAACTTTGCGGGTATAAACAAGCTGTACGGAGCATCTATACACACAACCACCCTTACCAGCAACACATCCCGACATCCACCATCCCCATCAACAACTTTTCTACACTTTTTCGCGTTAAAGGGTTGAAATGTCGGCCAATATGCGATATTATAAAAGGTAATTATTCTAAGATAAAAGAGGTGTATTATATGCAGCTTAATATTGGTGTTATCAGAGGCGACGGGATTGGACCGGAGATTGTTTCTGAAGCAATTAAAGTATTAGATAAAGTTGGAAAAGTATACGGACATACATATGTATATCATGAACTGCTCATGGGCGGTGCTTCCATTGATGTAAATGGTGTTCCGCTTACTGATGAAACGATAGAAATTGCGAAATCATGCGATGCGGTTTTGATGGGTTCAATTGGCGGAGATGCTCGCGTGTCGCCATGGTACAAACTAGAGCCATCGAAAAGACCGGAAGCAGGACTTCTTAAGATAAGAAAAGAATTGAATTTGTTTGCAAACTTAAGACCGGCTGTTTTATATGATGAATTAAAAGGCGCATGTCCACTGAAAGAAGAACTTACTGAAGGTGGCTTTGATATGATGATCATGCGCGAGCTTACCGGAGGTCTTTACTTTGGACACAGAGAGACAAAAGAAGTAGATGGCGTTCTAACTGCAAAAGATGAACTTACATATAATGAAAATGAGATACGCAGAATTGCAATTCGTGCATTTGACATTGCTATGAAACGTAATAAAAAGGTTACCAGCGTAGACAAAGCAAATGTGCTTGATTCATCGAGACTTTGGCGAAAAGTTGTTGAAGAGGTTGCTAAAGATTATCCGGAAGTAACCTTGGAGAATATGTTGGTTGATAACTGTGCGATGCAGTTAGTTAAAAATCCGAAACAATTTGATGTTATTTTAACAGAGAACATGTTCGGAGACATTTTATCGGATGAAGCAAGTATGATTACAGGTTCCATCGGGATGTTGGCATCGGCAAGCCTGAATGACACTAAATTTGGTCTCTACGAACCAAGTGGCGGTTCTGCGCCGGATATCGCGGGAAAAGGTATTGCCAACCCGATTGCAACGATCCTTTCAGCAGCCATGATGCTTCGCTATACATTTGATTTGGACAAAGAAGCAGATGCAATTGAACAAGCAGTTGCACAAGTTTTAAAAGACGGATATCGAACCATTGATATCATGTCTGAAGGGAAAATACAGGTAAATACAGCCCAAATTGGTGATTTAATCTGTGAAAATGTGAAGTAAGGACAAAACGACAACGAATCTGAAGAAAGAGGTAAATAAATGATGAGAAGTGATACAGTAACAAAAGGGATGCAACAGGCACCGCATCGTTCACTGTTTAATGCATTAGGATATACAGAGGAGGAACGTCAAAGACCACTTGTAGGTATTGTTTGTTCTTATAATGAAATCGTACCGGGTCATATGAATTTAGATAAGATTTGTGATGCCGTTAAAATGGGCGTTGCAATGGCGGGAGGAACACCGATTATGTTTCCTGCAATCGCTGTTTGTGATGGAATTGCCATGGGTCATGTTGGTATGAAATACTCTCTTGTGACAAGAGATTTGATTGCAGACTCAACAGAAGCAATGGCGATGGCACATCAGTTTGATGCTTTGGTTATGATTCCAAACTGTGATAAAAATGTACCGGGACTTCTTATGGCAGCTGCCCGCATCAACGTTCCAACTGTATTTGTTAGCGGTGGTCCTATGCTTGCAGGTAAAGTCAAAGGATGCAAGAGAAGCTTATCAAGCATGTTTGAAGCGGTGGGTTCTTATGCAGCAGGTACAATGACAGCAGAGGACGTAACAGAATTTGAAGAAAAAGTATGTCCAACTTGCGGCTCATGTTCCGGCATGTATACAGCAAATAGCATGAACTGTTTAACAGAAGTACTTGGTATGGGACTTGGCGGAAACGGAACAATTCCGGCTGTTTATTCAGAAAGAATTCGTCTTGCAAAACATGCGGGTATGAAGGTTATGGAATTATTAGAAAAGAATATCCGTCCGAGAGACATTATGACAGAGAAAGCAATCTTGAATGCTTTGACAGTAGACATGGCACTTGGATGCTCGACCAATTCAATGCTTCATTTGCCGGCTATTGCACATGAAATCGGTATGGATTTTGACATTACCTTTGCCAATGAAATCAGTGCAAAGACACCAAACCTTTGCCATTTAGCACCGGCAGGCCCTACATATATGGAAGACCTTAATGAAGCAGGCGGTGTTTACGCTGTTATGAATGAGTTGAATAAAAAAGGACTCTTATACACAGATTGCATGACTGTAACAGGAAAAACAGTCGGCGAAAACATTGCGAATTGCGTGAATAAGGATCCGGAGGTTATCAGACCAATCGAAAATCCATATAGTGAAACAGGTGGTCTTGCAGTTCTTACCGGAAATCTTGCTCCGGACGGAAGCGTCGTAAAACGTTCTGCAGTTGTTGAAGAAATGATGGTGCATGAAGGACCGGCCAGAGTATTTGATTGCGAGGAAGATGCAATTGACGCGATTAAAGGCGGTAAGATAGTAGCCGGAGATGTTGTTGTTATCCGTTATGAAGGACCAAAAGGAGGCCCTGGCATGCGTGAAATGTTAAATCCAACATCAGCGATTGCTGGTATGGGACTTGGTTCTAGCGTTGCACTTATTACTGACGGGCGTTTCAGTGGTGCATCAAGAGGTGCTTCCATTGGACACGTTTCACCGGAAGCTGCAGTGGGCGGACCAATCGCACTCGTAGAAGAAGGCGATATCATTAAGATTAACATTCCGGAAACGAAGATAGAACTGAAAGTATCCGATGAAGTTCTTGCAGAAAGAAAAGCAAAATGGGTACCAAGACAGCCAAAAGTTACAACAGGATACTTGGCACGATACGCATCCATGGTAACATCAGGAAACCGAGGAGCAATTTTAGAAATACCAAGATAGAGAAGGAGACTCGATATGCAATTGACAGGAGCAGAAATCGTCATTGAATGTTTAAAAGAACAGGGCGTTGACACTGTTTTTGGCTACCCGGGTGGAGCAATCTTAAACGTTTATGATGCTTTGTATAAACATAGCGATGAAATTACGCATATTCTCACGTCACACGAGCAGGGAGCATCTCATGCTGCCGATGGTTACGCGAGAGCAACAGGAAAGGTGGGTGTATGCTTTGCAACCAGTGGACCGGGAGCAACCAACCTTGTCACCGGAATTGCAACCGCATATATGGATTCCATTCCGGTTGTTGCAATTACCTGTAATGTAGGTGTTTCATTGTTGGGAAAAGATAGTTTTCAGGAAATCGATATTGCAGGCATTACAATGCCGATTACAAAACACAATTACATTGTAAAGGACGTTAATCAACTGGCCGATACCATTCGAAAAGCGTTTTCAATTGCAAGAAATGGAAGACCGGGTCCTGTACTTATTGACATTCCAAAGGATGTAACAGCGAACACTTGTGATTATAAAAAAGTGGAAATCAATACAGACAAAGTAATTACAAAGCCAATTGATGAAAATGAAGTGGATATCGCAATTGAAATGATAAACAAATCAAAAAAACCTTTCATTTTTGTTGGTGGAGGAGCTGTTCTATCAGGGGCAAGCAAATCTTTGGTTGAGTTTGCCCACAAAATGGATGCGCCAGTTACTGATTCTTTGATGGGGAAAGGCGCATTTCCGGGAACTGATGATTTGTATACGGGAATGCTTGGAATGCATGGAACAAAGCCGGCCAACTTCGGAGTTAGCAAGTGTGATTTACTCGTCGTAGTTGGAGCCAGATTTAGCGACCGAGTAACTGGAAATGCAAGCAAATTTGCGACAAAAGCAAAGATTCTTCAGATAGACATTGACCCGGCTGAAATTGATAAAAATGTGATGACAGCGTCTAGTATTACAGGGGATGCCGATGCAGTACTTAAAGCTTTGAACCAGAAATTGACGCAGCAAGATCATGCAGAGTGGAAAAACATTATTAATGAATACAAAGAGAAATACCCACTTACATATCATAAAGGAGTTCTTACAGGACCGTCAGTCGTTGAAGAGATTTATAAACAGACCAACGGAGAAGCTGTTATTACAACTGAAGTAGGGCAACATCAAATGTGGGCTGCGCAGTTTTATAAGTATACAAAACCAAGGACACTTTTAACATCCGGCGGTCTTGGAACTATGGGATATGGACTTGGCGCATCGCTCGGAGCTAAGATGGGTGTTCCGGAAAAAACAGTTGTCAATATTGCGGGCGACGGATGTTTCCGTATGAATATGAATGAAATTGCAACCGCGGCAAGATATAATATTCCGATTATTCAGGTTGTTATCAACAATCATGTACTTGGAATGGTACGTCAATGGCAGACTTTGTTCTATGGACAACGTTATTCGGCAACCGTGCTCAATGATGCGGTGGATTTTGTGAAACTGGCAGAGGCTATGGGAGCTGTGGGGATGCGTGCAACTACGCAAGAAGAATTTGCCACAGCATTTAAAGAGGCATTAACACTTGGCAGACCGGTTGTGATTGACTGCCAGATTGACAGTGATGAAAAGGTATGGCCAATGGTAGCGCCGGGAGCCGCAATTAATGAGGCGTTTAGTGAAGAAGATTTACAAAACAAATAATGAATAAAATAGGAGGAATAGGTTATGAGTAGAGTTTATAATTTTTCAGCAGGACCGGCAGTTTTACCGGAATGTGTATTAAAAGAAGCAGCAGAAGAGATGCTTGATTACAAAGGAACAGGTATGTCGGTTATGGAGATGAGTCATCGCTCCAAAGCATATGATGAAATTATTAAAACAGCAGAAGCAGACCTTCGTGAACTTATGAATATTCCGGATAATTACAAGGTCTTGTTTTTGCAAGGCGGTGCATCACAGCAATTTGCCATGATTCCGATGAATCTTATGAAAAACAAAGTGGCAGATTTTATTGTAACTGGACAATGGGCAAAAAAAGCTTATCAGGAAGCGTCGAAATACGGTAAAGCTAATAAGATAGCAACGTCAGAAGATAAGACATTTTCATATATTCCTGATTGTTCTGATTTACCGATTTCAGAAAATGCTGACTACGTATATATTTGTGAAAATAACACCATATACGGAACGAAGTTCAAAGAACTGCCAAATACAAAGGGTAAGGTTTTAGTATCTGATGTATCTTCTTGTTTCTTATCAGAACCTGTTGATGTAACTAAATACGGCATTATTTACGGTGGCGTTCAAAAAAATATCGGACCTGCAGGTGTTGTCATTGTTATCATTCGTGAAGATTTGATTACAGAGGATGTTCTCCCGGGAACACCGACAATGCTTACCTATAAAATACATGCAGACGCGCAATCTCTTTATAACACACCGCCGGCATATGGTATTTATATTTGTGGTAAAGTATTCAAATGGTTAAAAGAGATGGGCGGACTTTCTGCTATCAAAGAATACAATGAGAAAAAAGCAAAAATTCTTTATGATTTCCTTGATGAAAGCAAGTTGTTTAAAGGAACAGTAGAGAAAAAAGACCGTTCACTTATGAATGTTCCATTTGTTACAGGCGATGCGGACTTAGATGCAAAATTTGTGAAAGAAGCAAAAGAAGCTGGACTTGAAAATCTAAAAGGACATCGTAGCGTTGGTGGAATGCGCGCAAGTATTTACAATGCAATGCCAATTGAGGGTGTGGAAGCCTTAGTCGCATTCATGAAGAAATTTGAAGAGGAGAACTTGTAATTATGTATAAATATCATTGTTTGAATCCAATTTCTGAATACGGTTTAAGCCGTTTTACAGAACAGTATGAAAAAGAAAATAACATAGAACAGGCAGATGCTATTCTTGTAAGAAGTGCAGCAATGCACGATATGCAATTTAGCGATAACCTCAAAGTGATTGCAAGAGCAGGTGCGGGAGTGAACAATATTCCTCTTGACCGTTGCGCAGAAGAAGGAATTGTTGTGTTTAATACACCGGGAGCAAATGCAAACGGTGTGAAAGAATTAGTGCTTGCAGGTATGTTCCTTGCAGCCAGAGATGTGGTTGGTGGCATCGAGTGGGTGAAAGAGCATAAAGAAGAAGCAGATATTGCCAAAATGGCAGAAAAGGCTAAAAAGGCATTTGCCGGAAGCGAACTCCTAGGTAAAAAGATAGGTGTTATCGGCTTGGGAGCAATCGGTGTGCTTGTTGCAAATGCTGCGGTTCATCTTGGAATGGAAGTATACGGATACGATCCATATGTTTCGGTAGATGCGGCGTGGAAATTATCTCGCCAGATTATCCATGCAAAAACAGTAGATGAAATTTATAAAGAATGCGATTATATTACAATTCATGTACCTGCACTAGAATCTACAAAAGGAATGATTAATCAAGCGGCAATGGATATGATGAAAGAAGGAGTTATTATTCTTAACTTTGCAAGAGATGTGCTTGTAAATGATGATGATTTACTTGCAGCTCTTCAATCAGGCAAGGTAAAGAAGTATGTAACAGACTTCCCAAATCCAAAGGTTGTCGGAGAGCCTGGAACAATTGTGATTCCGCATCTTGGAGCTTCTACAGAAGAGTCAGAAGACAACTGTGCAAAAATGGCCGTTAAGGAAGTAATTGATTTCTTGGAGAATGGTAATATTGTTAATTCTGTTAACT
This sequence comes from Faecalimonas sp., assembly GCA_045632945.1. Taxonomy (GTDB): domain Bacteria; phylum Bacillota; class Clostridia; order Lachnospirales; family Lachnospiraceae; genus Faecalimonas. Next base: position 24,440 of record JAZQXU010000021.1, read on the forward strand.
ATCCGAATTGTGATATGGGATATCGTGGTGAATATACCAGAATTACAATTATGCATCGTAACGTACCAAACATGATTGGTCAGTTCACAACTATTTTGGCAGAAGATGGTATTAATATTGCAAACATGACAAACAAGAGTAAAAATGCATATGCTTACACAATTATTGATGTAGAAAATGATATTACAGATGCGATTGTGGAAGATTTAAAACAAGTAAAAGAAGTATTAAAAGTTCGCGTGATTGCGTAATAGAGAATCAAAAAAGCGTACCTGACATATTGTAAGGTACGCTTTCATTTTGCTTATTTTGCTGCTAATTTAGCCATGTGTTTTTCTACTAATTTATGAATCTTATCTGAAGGGTCCAGCACGTTACCGATTGGAGTATCATGGTTGAGTGAATCAATAATAAGTGCTGTAAATTTACTCATGTCTGCATACGAGAAATAAGGTTTTTCAAGTAATGCAGGAGGGAGATAAGTTAAATTTGTTGTAATGATTCGGTCAATATAGCCATTTTCATAATACTCATCAAATTTAGCAAGTCCCTCTGTAAATAATCCAAATGTTGTAAATACAAAGACACGGTTTGCTCCGCGTGCTTTAATCTGTTTAGCAACATCCAGCATACTTTCACCGGATGAAATCATATCATCGACAATAATTGCATTTTTCCCTTTTAAATCATCACCCAAGAATTCGTGAGCGACGATCGGGTTCTTGCCATTAATAACGGTTGAATAATCACGACGTTTATAGAACATACCCATATCTACACCAAGCACGTTTGAAAGATAAACGGCACGATGCATTGCACCCTCGTCAGGGCTGATAATCATCAAATGATCTTTGTCGATATTCAAATCAGGCTCTGCTTTTAATAATGCTTTTATAAATTGATAATTCGGAGAGAAGTTATCAAAACCACTTAACGGGATTGCATTTTGGACACGTGGGTCGTGAGCATCAAAAGTAATAATATTTGTCACGCCCATAGCCATCAATTCTTCTAATGCAAGTGCACAGTCCAGAGATTCTCTTTTTGTACGCTTGTGCTGGCGGCTTTCATACAAGAAAGGCATAATGACATTAATACGTCGAGCCTTACCTGTAGCCGCAGAAATAATACGCTTTAGGTCCTGATAGTGGTCGTCCGGTGACATGTGATTCACATAACCGTTCACCGTGTAAGTAAGACTATAGTTACAAACATCAACCATAACAAAAAGGTCTGCACCACGAATGGATTCCTTTAAAACACCCTTTGCTTCTCCTGAACCAAAACGAGGACAAGAACTTTCAATCAAATAATTGTTGCAGCTGTAGTTAGCAAGCTTGGCGGTGTCTGGAAACTCCTCGGTTGAAGTCTGTCTGAAAGAAACGATGTAATCGTTCACTTTTTGAGCAAAATCTTTACAACTATCCAACGCAGCAATTTTTAAAGGCGCAGTTGGAAGTTTCTTTTCTAACTGTGTAATGTCTGACATAATTCCCTCCGGCAAAATATTTTGTTGATAAAAGCATTTTACCAAAATTTAATAATTACATCAATATTTTTAGACTCTTAAATTTGCTTTTTTAAAGGAAATTTAGTATGATATGGGTTGAATATATGTAAAATTGAGGAAATATTTATGAAGCACAAACATATTGTGAAAGAAATCGTGCCGGGCAGCATTGCTGAAGAACTTGGCATTGAGGCTGGCGACAAACTGATTTCTATAAATGAAAAAATAGTTGAAGACGTTTTTGATTATCATTATCTTACAAATGATGAAGAAATCCTTGTTTTGATAGAGAAGGCAAATGGCGAAGAGTGGGAGCTGGAAATTGAAAAGGATTATGATGAGGAACTTGGTATAATCTTTGAGCAGGGGCTTATGGATGAATATCGTTCTTGTAGAAATAAATGCATTTTCTGTTTCATAGACCAGATGCCAAAAGGTATGAGAGAAACGTTGTATTTTAAAGATGATGACTCCAGATTGTCTTTTTTGCAAGGGAATTACATTACTCTTACTAACATGAGCGACCATGATATTGAACGTATTGTTACTTATCATTTGGAGCCGATTAATATTTCTTTTCATACAACCAATCCGGAGCTTCGTTGTACGATGCTTCACAATCGTTTCGCCGGCGATGCATTGAAAAAAGTGGACAAGCTGTACGAAAGCGGCATTCAGATGAATGGGCAGATTGTTTTGTGTAAGGGCATTAATGATGGCGAAGAATTGGAAAGAAGTATTCGCGACTTGGCAAAATATCTTCCGTATCTTCAAAGCGTCTCCGTAGTACCGGTCGGTCTCACAAAACATAGGGATGGTTTGTACCCCCTTGAGCCATTTTCAAAAGAAGATGCCATACAAGTGATTGAGTTGATTGAAAAATGGCAACAGATAATATATGACGAGTATGGCTTGCACTTTGTACATGCAGGAGATGAATGGTATATATTGGCAGAACGAGAAGTGCCGGAGGAAGGCAGATATGATGGATACTTGCAACTGGAAAATGGCGTTGGAATGTTACGCCTTTTAATCAATGAATTTGAAGAGGCTTATGCAGAAATCTCTGGTGATGAACGCAGCAGAGAGATATCTATGGCCACCGGTAATCTGGCATATCCGTACTTGAAAAAAATGATTGAAAAACTACAAACAAAGTTTCCGAATGTTCAGGTGCATTTATATCCAATAAGAAATGATTTCTTTGGCGAGAGAATTACAGTGTCGGGTCTAATTACGGGGCAGGATTTGATTGCGCAACTGAAAGACAAACCGCTTGGAGACCGTTTGTTGCTTCCATGTAATATGCTCCGAAGCGGAGAGGAAGTTTTTTTGGATGATATCACAATAACTGATGTGAAAGACGCTTTACAAGTGGATATAGATATTGTAAAATCAAGCGGATGGGATTTTGTGGAAACGATTATTAACGATTAAAATATAGGAGAACATTATGAGTAAACCAATTGTGGCAATTGTTGGAAGACCGAATGTAGGTAAATCGACATTATTTAACGCACTGGCAGGGGAAATGATTTCTATCGTAAAAGATACGCCGGGGGTTACGAGAGACAGAATATATGCAGAAGTCACTTGGCTTAATCGCGCTTTTACGCTGATTGATACAGGTGGAATTGAACCGGACAGCAAGGATATCATCCTTTCACAAATGCGTGAACAGGCACAGATTGCAATTGATACGGCAGATGTTATTATCTTTTTAACAGATGTCAGACAAGGTTTGGTAGATTCAGACTCAAAGGTTGCAGATATGCTTCGTCGTTCCGGGAAACCGGTTGTTCTTGTTGTAAACAAAGTAGATAGTTTTGATAAGTTTATGCCGGATGTATATGAATTCTATAATCTTGGTATCGGAGACCCTATGCCGATTTCTGCATCTTCGCGCTTAGGTATCGGCGATATGTTAGATGAAGTAACGAAGCATTTTCCGGAAAATAATGTAGAAGAGCAAGAAGATGAGAGACCGAGAATTGCAATTGTCGGGAAACCAAATGTGGGTAAATCATCTATTGTCAACAAACTACTAGGAAAGAACCGCGTGATTGTATCCGATATTGCGGGCACAACGCGTGATGCTATTGATACAGCGATTAAGCATAACGGCAAAGAATATGTGTTTATCGATACAGCCGGACTTCGTAGAAAGAACAAGATCAAAGAAGAATTGGAACGATATAGTATTATTCGTACTGTGACAGCTGTTGAACGTGCAGATGTGGTGCTTATGGTCATTGACGCTACAGAAGGTGTTACAGAGCAGGATGCAAAGATTGCCGGTATTGCTCACGAAAGAGGCAAAGGTATTATTATTGTTGTAAACAAATGGGACGCCATTGAGAAGAATGATAAAACCATGTATGAATACGAGAAAGACATTAGGCAAACACTTGCATATATGCCTTACGCGGAGATTATGTATATTTCCGCAGCTACAGGTCAGCGTTTGAATAAGTTGTATGATATGATTGATGTTGTCATGGAAAATCAAACACTTCGCGTGGCTACAGGTGTTTTAAATGAGATTATGGCCGAGGCAGTTGCAATGCAGCAGCCACCTTCAGATAAGGGTAAGAGACTGAAATTATATTATATTACGCAGGTTTCCGTGAAACCACCTACCTTTGTTATCTTTGTAAATGACAAAGAATTAATGCACTTTTCATACACCAGATATTTGGAAAATAAAATCAGGGAAGCATTCGGTTTTAAAGGAACTTCTTTGAAATTCTTTATCCGTGAACGTAAGGAGAAGGAGCAATAGTATGTTGGAACGTTTAATTTGCATTGTGATAGGCTATTTGTTTGGTTTGATTCAAACAGGTTATATATACGGCAAGATTAACAAAGTGGATATTCGAAATCACGGCAGCGGCAATGCGGGAACAACAAATGCGCTTCGTACGCTTGGTTGGAAAGCCGGAGTGATTACGTTTGTCGGAGATTGTGTGAAATGTATTCTGGCTGTTGTGCTTGTTCGTTTCATTTTCGCAAAAGAGGCAAATGTGGAATTGCTTGCTATATACAGTGGTCTTGGAGCAGTGCTTGGACATAATTTCCCATTTTATTTGGACTTTAAAGGAGGCAAGGGAATTGCTTCTACAGCGGGACTTATTTTAGCAATTAATCCGATTATGTTTCTAATCACAGCGGTTGTTTTTGTTGCCATTGTTCTGATTACACAATATGTTTCCTTAGGGTCATTGGTTATCGCGGTGCTCTTTGTTGTACAAGTTGTTCTTTATGGACAGGCAGGCGGATTTCACTTGTCGCCGATGGAACAATATGAGTTCTATGCTATCACAGTTATTTTGGCTATTTTAGCGTTTGTGAGACATCGTGAAAATATTAAACGTTTGATAAATGGTACAGAGAACAAAACAGATGTAAGAAAGATAGGTAAAAAATAATCAGGAGGACATGATTATGGCAAAAGTAGGAGTATTAGGAGCCGGAAGTTGGGGAACGGCATTATCCTTACTTTTATACAAGAATGGACATGATGTTACAATATGGTCTATTGACAAAGCGGAAGTAGAGATGCTTCAGACAGAAAGAGAACATAAGAGCAAATTGCCAGGTGTCATTTTGCCACAAGATATGCATATTACTAACAACTTGCAGGAAGGGATGCAAGATAAGGATTTTCTTGTGCTTGCTGTGCCATCTGTATTTACAAGAAATACAGCAAAGAGTATGAAAGCATTTATCAAACCGGGACAAATTGTGGTAGATGTTGCGAAAGGTATTGAGGAACACACACTAATGACATTGTCAGAACAGATTCGTGAGGAACTTCCGGAGGCAGAGGTTGCTGTTCTTTCCGGACCAAGTCATGCAGAAGAAGTCGGAAGAGGCATTCCGACTACATGCGTTGTGGGAGCAAGTACGCAAGAAACGGCTGAATATTTGCAACAGGCATTTAGAAATGACTTTTTCCGTGTATATATTAGCCCGGATATCTTGGGAATTGAAATCGGAGGCGCCCTTAAGAATGTTATTGCGCTTGCCGCCGGCATGGCAGATGGCCTTGGATATGGAGATAATACAAAGGCAGCACTTATTACACGAGGTATTGCAGAGATCACAAGACTTGGCGTGGCAATGGGTGGAAAAGCTGAAACATTTTCAGGGCTTACCGGAATCGGTGACCTTATTGTGACATGTGCCAGCGTGCATAGCCGTAACCGCAAAGCAGGATATCTCATGGGACAAGGCATGAGCATGAAAGAAGCGATGGATGCGGTTCACATGGTTGTGGAAGGAGTATATTCTGCAAAGGCAGGATTAGCACTTGCAAAGAAATACAACGTATCATTACCGATTATTGAACAAGTCAACGCAATTTTGTTTGATGACAAGAATCCTGCAGAGGCAGTGAAAGAGTTAATGGTAAGAGATGGACAAACTGAGACGCCGGAATTAATGTGGTAATTAAGAAGAGGTAATAACCCGCGGGTTATTACCTTTTTGTTTTTCGGGCACCCTAACATTTGTTGTAGAGCTACTTTCCGATAAATGCGGGAGAGTTTTTTCACGGGTTAGGCGTAGAAGAAAATATTATGTAAAAACTAACTAAAACAAGCAAGGGAGAATTATGTCTATAGTTGAATTGTTCGTGTGCGAAAAAAACATGCTATTTTCTAACCGGAAAAGTAGAATTTTAAGTTAGTTTTTGAAGTAAAAAGTTCCATACGAACAATTGTCAAAATTAATAAGAAGGGTTGCGTTGGAAATTAGGTGAATGTTAAAAAAAATACGTAAAACTAACCCCACAAGACATAGTTTCGTAAGCAACAAAATATACAAGACAAAAATAATGGAAAATTGGAGTCGCTCTATTTACTTTTCTCATCGATTATGTTTAAATTTACATACCACAAATTTATAAGGAGGAATGCAAATGATTTACGAGCAGATGCTCAAAGAAAGCAAAAAAATCGAGCAGACAATTCAGCAATTGCAGAAACAACTTACCAAACTGCCCGAGGGAAACATCTATTGTTCTCGAACCGGAAAATATGTCAAATGGTTTCAAAGTGATGGTAAAAATCAAATCTATATTCCAAAAAAGAAACGTCACTTAGCAGAACAGCTTGCACTTAAAAAATATTTTTCATTACAATTAAAGAATCTAACTCGAGAGAAGAAAGCAATCGAATTTTATCTAAGGCATCACGATATGAATGCCAGTCAAAAAGAACAATCTCTAATCAATTCACTGGAATATCAAGAATTACTCACCCCATATTTCAAACCAATATTACAGGAAATTTCCGAATGGATGAATTCCCCTTACGAAAAGAACACTCAATATCCGGAAAAATTAATTCATAGGACTCTTAAGGGAGATTATGTAAGATCTAAATCAGAAATGTTAATAGATATGGTATTATGCAAAAATAAAATTCCATATAGATATGAATGTGCTCTACAATTGGGAGAAATGGTGGTATATCCGGATTTTACGATTCGCCATCCCAAGACAGGTCAGATTTATTATTGGGAACACTTTGGGCTTATGGATGACTCCAATTACAGTAGAAAGGTTTTTCTGAAGCTTCAGCAATATGCGTCTAATGGTATTATTCCATCCATTCACTTGATTACCACCTATGAAACGAAAGAAAATCCACTTAATGTAGACGATATAGAAAAAATTGTAGAACACTATTTTTTATAGAAAAGTTCCTTGTATAGAATATATTTAGGTGTAAGTGAGATGTATTATGCAAAAACTAACCAAGACAAAGTGGAAAAACTTTACACAAAGAAAAGATTGTTTGTATATAAGAAAATATACATTTTTCTAACCGAAGTTCTAGGTTTTTGAGTTAGTATTTGTGCAGAAAATCTTTATACGAACAATTTGAACTATCATCGCAAGAAAAGTGGGCTGAATTAGGCGTAGAAGAAAATATTATGTAAAAAATAACTAAAGATAATTTCAACACAGAGGTAACACTACAAAAGAATCAATTGATTTGGAAACAGACAATAGCATACAGTGAAGAAAGCACCCTAACATTTGTTGTAGAGGCCTATTTTTATGCAGTAAAACAGTAATATTTCGACATGCACCCTCATAAATTATACAAGAATATGGAGGAGGATTGTTTATGGAAGTATTTGATGTGTATAAAGATATTCAGGCAAGAACCGGCGGGGCTGTATATCTAGGTGTAGTGGGGCCTGTCCGTACAGGGAAATCTACGTTTATTAAACGTTTTATGGATTTAATGGTATTGCCAAACATAGAAGATCAACCGAGTAAAATGAGGGCAAAGGATGAATTACCACAATCCGCGTCCGGAACCACAATTATGACGGCAGAGCCGAAATTTGTTCCGAAAGAAGCCGTAGAAATAAGCTTGTCGGATGATGTAAAGGTAAAAGTCCGTCTAGTTGATTGCGTCGGATACATGGTTGATGGTGCGTCAGGACATATGGAAAATGGGGAAGAAAGAAAAGTGAAGACGCCGTGGTTTGATGAGGAGATTCCATTTACGCAGGCCGCAGGTGTGGGAACACAGAAAGTCATCCGTGATCATGCAACCATAGGAATTGTAGTGACAACAGACGGCAGTATCGGTGAACTGGCCAGAGCTAATTATCTTTCGGCAGAGGAAAAAACAATTCAAGAATTAAAAACATTGGGTAAACCATTTATTGTGCTTGTAAATTCGCGCAAACCGTATAGTCAAGAAGCAAGGCAAGTGGTAGAAGAGATTATTAGTCGCCATGATGTGGCCGCAATGGCGGTAAACTGTGAACAACTTCATGAGGAAGACATTCATCGAATCATGGAAAAAGTGTTGTTTGAATTCCCGGTTTCAGAAGTGCAATTTTACATACCAAAATGGGTAGAGATGTTATCTTCTGAACATAAAATCAAGCAGGAAATTGTAAAACATATTCGAGGAATCCTTGATGATTTTAGGGAAATTAAGGATGCAATTAAAGGTGTAAAAACACCGGATAACAGTTGTATCAAGGATATGAGAGTTGACGATATTGCCATGGATACAGGCTGCGTAAGAATATGCATACAAGTAGACGAGAAACATTATTATGAGATGCTAAGCGACCTTGTAGATTCAGAAATTAAAAATGAATATGAATTAGTTCGAATGATGAAAGAACTTTCGGAAATGAAAAAAGAATATATGGATGTTCGAGATGCTATGGAGTCTGTAAAAATGAAGGGGTATGGTGTTGTAAACCCTCGCAGAGAAGATATTAAGGTGGACGAACCGGTGCTTATCAAGCAAGGAAATAAATTCGGTGTCAAGATACGTTCCGAGGCACCATCTATTCATATGATTCGTGCAAATATTGAAACAGAGATTGCTCCGATTGTAGGAAATGAGCAACAAGCAAATGATTTGGTTCAGTATATCAAGGATAATAGCAACAAAGAGGACGGTATCTGGAACACAAACATTTTTGGAAAATCTATTGAGGAACTGGTGACAGATGGGATGAAAAACAAATTAATGACCATCAATGATGAAAGTCAGATGAAACTTCAAGACACCATGCAAAAAATTGTCAATGACAGCAATGGCGGAATGGTCTGCATTATCATTTAAAAAATATGTGACAAATACCTCCGGGAATGTTATAATTTTACATAGTTAAAATATAACATTTTCGGAGGTGTTTTATTATGAAAAAAGTATTGGCTTACATGTTAGCTTTTGTCATGGTTCTTTCTTGTTTTGTAGGAATTGAATTAACAGCAAAAGCAGAAGGAGAAATCCCAATTTCAGTTGATCAACCATTTGATGTTGAACCAACAAGCACCACTGCGTATTATACTTTTACACCAACTGAGGATGGCGCATATACTCTGTATTCATCCAATCTTGACACAGGGTTCGCGTACTTGTACACGTCAACATGGGAAGAACTTACAAGTTCTTGGCGGGAGGACGACATAGTCCTTATCTCATACGAACTAGAAGCAGGAGAGACCTATATATATACTGTTATGAATGATGGTGAAGAGGCGGCTACTTTCACTTTAATAAAAGCAGAACAGGCAACAGAGATTGCTTTTGTAGAAGATACAATTGAGGGTTGGGTAGGAGATTATCCTTATTTTGAAGTTACATTTGGACCAATGTTCTGCATCAGAGAGTCCTATAGTTTCACATCAGACAATGAAGAAGTTGTATTTGTAGACGAGAATGGTGAAGTACAATGTGTTGGCGCCGGTACTGCGACCATTACGGTTACATCTGAGAACGGACTTACTGATACATGTACTGTTATCGTAGAAGAGCCGACTGCCATTGAACTTGATCAAGTTGTGACCGTGGAGAATGCAAAGCCGGGTAGTAAGACAGTGTTTCGTTTTACTCCGAGTGAAACCGGTTATTATGCATTTTGTTCTGATACAGATTTAGATGTATATGCATATATATACACGATAGATGGTTCTGAAATTGCTCAAAATGATGACTGTGAAATGGATCTGAATTTCCAAGTCAAAGCAGAGTTAGAAGCAGGCGTAACCTATTTGTTAGAAGCGTTTTTATACGATTTTGAATCTGCAGGAAATTATGATGTGTATATAACAGAGTTAACACAACCAACAGAAATGAGTTTCGTATCAGATAAACTAGCAGATTACGTTGGTAGTGTTACAGGAACAAAGGTTCAGTTTGGACCGGGGATTGTGGCGGATGAGGCTTTTGATGTCGCTTCCAGCGACAATAACATTGTTAGTGTTTCAAAAGATGAATATGGTAATGTAGAATTCAATCTTCATGCTGAAGGAACAGCAACAATTACTGCAACTTCTGAAAGTGGTCTTACATGTACATGTAAAGTTACGGTTCTTGTACCGGAAAGTATTTCATTAGACGAAGCAAAGACAGTTGATTTGTTAGAAGGACAAGAAAGTGTCAAATTTGTATTTACAACAGAAGAAACTGCTGAGTACGTATTTTATTCTACTGACGAAAGCGGTGCATACGTAGAACTTTCGCAAGAAAGATATGGTTGGCTTGCCAACAATAGCGGTGGCGGAAACGGTGACAATTTCAAAGTAGCATATGAACTTCAACAAGGCGAGAAGTATTATTATGTATGTAATATGCCAAACGACGTGGAAAGTTTAAGTGTTATTCTGAAGAAAGCAACAGAAGCTACAGAAATTACAATGGAATACAGTGAGATGACACTGTATGTGGAGAACTCTGCAAGTCTTGACGTGAATGTACAACCTGAAAATGGTGTTACCAATGTAACATTCGTGTCAAGTGATAAAAATATTGTAGACATTCACTATTTGGAGGGAACACATGCTTATGTTGTTGCTATGGCAGTGGGAACAGCAACTGTTACAGCAACAAGCGAGAATGGGCTTACAGCAACATGTACGATTACCGTGTTACCAATTCCGGAAATCAAAGTAAACGATGTAATGAACATTAACATTGAGGCGGCTTACCAAACCGGAACATATGCATTTACACCGGAAGCAGATGGCAAATATGTTCTTAAAACAAAAAATGCCGAAGACATTGTTTTCCTTGTTATTTTTGATGAGGAACAAAGCGATGTATTTGAGTATAAAACTGGCAAAGAGAATGATTTCAATGCCACTATTGAGGTTGAATTAAAAGCAGGTGTTAAATATTATATTCATACAGGATATGATGATAGCGATGGAACAGGAAGTTATGCACTGTCATTATATAATGCAGCAAATCCACCAGTTGAAACACCGGATAATACCACAGATAAGGATGAAACAACAAGTGGTGGTGCAGCTAACAATACAAACAACAATAAGACACCTTCTCCGCAAACAGGAGATTCACAAGTAACATGGATTTGGGTAGCTCTTATGATAACTGCAATTCTTGGAGCATTTGTAGTTGTACTCAATAGAAAAAAGAATAAATAATCATATTTGAGGCTGTAAAAAAACAGCCTCTTTTAAGGAGAGACAGATGAGAATATTTGAATTTGTTCCAGAGGGAACGATAGATTGTACAGTAACAGCATACCTTCATACCGAGGGAGAGAGTCCGGAGATGCAGGCGCGTCCTTTGCCTGTCATGATTGTGTGTCCGGGTGGCGGATATTCAATGGTTTCTGACCGAGAGGGAGAACCGATTGCCATACCTTATTTTGCAGCAGGGTATCATACCTTTGTTTTGCGATATTCAGTTGGCGAGGATGCACAAAACCTGAAACCGCTATGCCAGTTAGCATCGACTATCGCTCATGTACGAAAACATGCTGAAGAATGGATGGTTGATCAAAACAAAATTGCAGTAATTGGATTCTCAGCCGGAGGACATTTGGCGGCTTCAAGTGGAACATTAATATTCACAGAGAAGTTTAAAGAAACATTTGGAAGAGACGACAATGTAAGACCTGATGCGTTGGTATTATGTTATCCTGTGATAACATCCGACATAAACACACATGGAGGATCAATTTTGAACGTGAGTGGACAGCCGGAGGGAAGCGAAGGCTACAAATGGTTTGGGGTAGACAGACACGTGTGCAAGGATACACCTCCGACATTTCTTTGGCATACTTCAAATGATAATGTTGTGCCGGTGCAAAACAGCTTGAGAATGGCGGAAGCATTATCAGAGGCGAAAATACCATACGAACTTCACATTTTCCCGGAAGGCCCGCATGGAATGTCAGTTTGTAACAAAGCGGTAGGATCAAAGAATGATTACAATGCGCGTTGGGTTGAATGGAGCATACAGTGGCTCAATAAGTTATTTGATTATGAAGGATAGAAACTATGAGTAATGCAATTGAAAAGTTAATGAAAAGTTATGAATACTGCAAAAGCAGAATTGATTTTAGTCCCAAAGTGGCCCTTGTGCTCGGGTCAGGACTAGGACATTTTGCTGAAACTGTAGATATCGTAGGAGAAATTCCTTATCATGAGATTGAAGGATTTCCTGTATCAACAGTCGCAGGACACAATGGAAGATTCTTGTTTGGATATATTGAAGATGTTCCGGTCGTTTTGATGCAGGGAAGAGTTCATTACTATGAAGGATATACCATGCAAGATGTTGTTCTTCCGATACGCTTAATGAAGCTTATGGGCGCAGAAATCTTATTTTTGACAAATGCATCAGGTGGTGTTAATAAGTCATTTTCAGTGGGAGATTTCATGCTGATTAAAGACCAGATTTCCTCATTTGTGCCTTCACCATTAATCGGAGCGAACTTGGATGAACTTGGACCGAGATTTCCGGATATGAGTGAAATATATAATAAGGATTTGCAGAAAATCATTAAACAGACGGCACAAGCTGAAGACATTGAACTTCAAGAAGGCGTATATCTTCAATTTACTGGTCCGAATTATGAAAGCCCGGCAGAGGTACAGCTTGCGGCTAAATTGGGAGCAGATGCCGTAGGAATGAGTACAGCGTGTGAAGCAATCGCAGCCAACCACATGGGTATGAGGATTTGTGGTATTTCTTGCGTGACAAATATGGCATGTGGTATTTCTGACGCGCCACTTAACCACGAAGAAGTACAAGAGACTGCCAATAGAAAGGCACCTTTATTCCAAACGCTTGTAAGAAAATCAATCGTAAATATAGCTCATCCTCAAAATTTGTCAGCGCAGGAGTCTGAGAAAAAATTGCTTCAAGTTGAAATCTACACAGATGGTGCGGCGCGTGGTAATCCGGACGGTCCGGGTGGATACGGAACGGTTTTGGAATATACAGATAGTAAAGGCCAACTGCATACAAAAGAATTTTCTTGTGGATATCAGAAAACAACCAACAATCGTATGGAACTGATGGCGGCAATTGCAGGATTAGAGGCGCTGAATAAGTCGTGCCAAATCAATCTATATTCTGACTCGAAATACCTTGTGGATGCTTTTAATCAAAACTGGATTGAAGGCTGGATAGAAAAAGGATGGAAACGCGGCAAAAATGAGCCGGTAAAAAATGTTGATTTGTGGAAACGTCTTTTAAAAGCAATGGAGCAGCATGAAGTAACATATATCTGGGTAAAAGGACATGATGGTCATGCTCAAAACGAAAGATGTGATCAGCTTGCGACAGCAGCTGCTGACGGAGATGATCTTCGGGTTGACCTTGGTTTAGAATAGTGATAAAATCACAAAGAACAGAAGTAAGACAGACGATCGCTGCTGCAGGTGCCGAAAGGCCGTAGGAGAGGAAAGTCCGGGCTTCACAGGGCAGGATGCCGGTTAACGGCCGGTGGAGGCGACTCCAAGGATAGTGCAACAGAAATATACCGCCTTATGATTAAGGTAAGGGTGGAAGGGCAGTGTAAGAGACTACCGCCTTGTTGGTAACAGCAGGGGCATATGTAAACCCCATCCGAAGCAAAACCGAATAAAAACAATGCGGCTGCCCGTCGCGTTTTAGGTAGGTTGCTTGAACCTGTTGGCAACAATAGGTCTAGATAGATGATCGTCCAACGACATAACCCGGCTTATCGTCTTGCTTCTTTATTAAAATATTTAAAAAAGAACCTCACAGATTTCACTCTGTGAGGTTTTGCTTTATCTTTTATATTTTTCTTCACAATATTGACAACGATAAACAATGTTATCCGGGTCAGTAAGCACGAATACATGATCTAATTGTTGTTCTAACGATGTAATACAACGTGGATTTTTACACTTGATTACGTTTGTGACCTTTTTAGGAAGCGTTAAACTTTTCTTTTCGATGATTTTGTCATCCTGGATAATATTGATTGTAATATTGTGATCAATAAATCCAAGAATATCTAAGTCAATTACATCTATCGGACATTCGATTTTAATAATATCTTTTTTGCCCATCCGTTTGCTTGGCACATTTTTGATAATTGCCACACAGCAATCCAACTTGTCCAAACGAAGATGTTTGTAGATTTCCATACTTTTTCCTGATTGAATATGGTCTAACACAAAACCTTCAGAAATTGTACTAATATTTAAAGAATTTTTCATCACGAGATTCACCGTTCCTTTCTTATGATACTTTAATGCCAAGCAGTGTGAGTATAAGTGCCATACGAACATATACCCCGTATTGTGCTTGCTTGAAATAAGCTGCACGAGGGTCGTCGTCTACCTCGACTGCAATCTCATTTACTCTCGGAAGTGGATGAAGAACAAGCATATGCTCCGGTGCAAGTTCCATCTTTTTGGCATCTAAGATATAGAAATCTTTCATGCGAATGTAGTCTTCCTCATTGAAGAAACGTTCTTTCTGAACGCGAGTCATATATAACACATCCAAGTGTGGAAGAGCATCCTCTAAACGTTCAACCTCTTCATATGGAATATTTTGTTTTTCTAAAACATCCTTGCGAATGTATCCCGGGAGGCGAAGCTCCTCCGGAGAGATTAAGATGAATTTGATGTTTTTATATCGAACAAGTGCTTGTATCAATGAGTGAACAGTACGACCAAATTTCAAATCTCCGCAAAGACCGATTGTCAGGTTATCAAGTCGTCCGCCAAGTGAACGAATTGTTAAAAGGTCCGTCAATGTCTGTGTCGGATGTTGATGTCCGCCATCACCTGCATTGATGATCGGAATGGAAGAGTAACGACTTGCAACCATAGGTGCACCTTCCTTTGGATGTCTCATTGCAATAATATCAGCGTAGCAAGAAACCATACGTGCCGTATCTGCAACAGTTTCACCTTTTGCCGCGGAACTAGAATCTGCCGATGAGAAACCAAGAACACTGCCGCCTAAGTTTAACATAGCTGCTTCATGGCTAAGTCTCGTTCTCGTACTTGGTTCGAAGAACAAGGTAGCCAATTTCTTGCCTTCACATGCATGCGCATATTTTTCGCGATTAGCTTCGATGTCGTTTGCTAAATCTAAAAGTTCGTCTAACTCCTCAACTGAAAAGTCTAATGGACTCATTAAATGTCTCATAGTTAACCTCCTAGTTTATCGATATGTTAATAAATTTTCTACGGATTTTCTTTTTGGAGCTTCCGGTGAAATATCAGGATAACCAATTGCAATCAGCGCAGCCAACTCCTGACTTTCCGGAATATTAAGCAACTCAGTGATTCCGTCTTCATCCCAGATTCCCATAATAACTGTACCTAGACCGGCTTCATGAGCAGCAAGACAAAATGTTTGGCAAGCAGCGCCAACATCGAACATTTGCCAGCGGTCCTCTTTCTTAGTAGAAAAAGAACCATCGCGCTCAAAACCACAGCGACCTTTGATAAAAGTCACAGCAATTAAAGTAGAAACTTGTCTAACAATATTAGCGTTAAATTCCGGGGTAAATTCATCTGCAATTTTTTGAATAATAGATGTGTCTTCAATTGCAATATAACGAGTGATTTGAGTGTTTTTCCAAGATGGAGAAAAAGATGAAGTGGAAATAATAGATTCTAAAAGGGAATGACTAATCTTATCATTCTTAAACTTTCGAATACTCCTTCTTCCTTTGATACATTCTGTAGCGTTCATCATTGTCCTCCTATCAGAAAATCTTCTTAGACAATAATATAACAAATAAATTGGTTTTTCAACAGTAGATTTTATAAAACAAATGTATTATAATGAAATCTAGTTTTCAGGAGGATAAACAAATGGAAAAATTATTAGAACTCAGAGGACAGTTAGATGAAATAGACAAACAGATCGTAGAATTATATGAGAAAAGAATGGGAATCTGCGGTCAGGTTGGCGAGATTAAGATTGATGCAGGAAGAAAAATATTCGACAAACAACGTGAAATGGAGAAACTTGCAGCAGTCGCAGCAGGTGTCGAAAATGATTTTTATAAAAAGGGTGTTACGGAGCTTTTTGAACAGATCATGTCTGTGAGCAGAAAGTTACAATATCAGTTATTGACCAAGAAAGGTGCCCTTGGCAGACTTCCGTTTATCGGAGTGGATAATTTAGAAGTAGAAGGTTCTCGCATTGTATTCCAGGGAACAGAAGGGGCTTATAGCCAAGCTGCTATGGAAAAATATTTCGGAAACAATCTGAATAGTTTTCATGTGCAGACATTCCGCGATGCCATGGAAGCCATTGAAGAAGGTTCTGCAGATTTTGCCGTACTACCGATTGAAAATTCGTCAGCAGGCGCAGTGAACGAAGTCTATGATTTGCTCATGGAGTTTGAAAATTACATAGTGGGAGAGGTGTTCTTACCAATCGACCACACATTGGCGGGACTTCCGGGAACGAAGCTGTCTGATATCGAGCGTGTGTATTCGCATCCACAGGCACTTATGCAAAGCGCAAAATTTTTAGATGAGCATAGAGATTGGCAACAAATCAGTGTTGCAAACACAGCAGTTGCCGCGAAGAAAGTATTAGAAGATAATGTTCCGACAAAAGCTGCAATCTGCAGTGCGTATGCAGCAGAGTACTATGGTTTGGAAGTTTTGCAAGAAAAGATTAACCACAACGCAAAAAATGCAACCAGATTTATTGTTGTAACAAATCAGAAGATTTTCTTGAAAGATGCAACGAAGATTAGTATCTGTATTGAAGCAGCTCACGAAAGTGGTTCTCTGTATCATTTGTTGTCACATTTTATCTATAATGATTTGAATATGATTAAGATTGAATCAAGGCCGATTGAAGGACGCAACTGGGAATATTGCTTCTTTATTGATTTTGAAGGAAATATGGCTGACGGCGCTGTGAAAAATGCAATTCGCGGACTTCGAGAAGAAGCAAGAAGCCTAAAGATACTTGGAAATTACTAAAAATTATAAAAGACAGAAGGTGTAAATATTGAGAACAAATCAATTAATTCTATATAAGAATATGGAGCATGGAGAATTACTCTCAAACATCACTTTTCTTATGGAGAACTGTGAGAATGAGTACTACAATAAGGAAGATATGGTTGGGCTGTTGTTTGAATCTTTAAATAAACTTTTTGAATTAGCAGCGAGCCATGGATTTGAGGGGAATTTGTGGCACAATTATCTTGCCTTTTTGCTGGCAAATGATGAGAATGCATACAGTATGGAATGCGAAGTGGTTGGTCAGATAGAAGGCAGTGTCAATCAAGTTGCAAGCCATGATTTCGAAATCTTCCTTGAATTATTTCAATATGATTTGCGTATTATTGAGAAGGCGCTACATACTCCATTTGTTACCATGCTGGAACATTATGAAAATGTAAAAGGTCATGGAAAGGTATTTAATAAGAGAATCCGTGATAGCATCTGCGAATTGGCCGGCAATCTTGCAAAGTGCAAGGATGCAGAAGAATTCAAAACGATTTTAACAAATTTCTATCAGCATTTTGGTGTTGGCAAATTCGGTCTTCACAAGGCATTTCGCGTGGAGCATACAGAATGCGGCGCAGAGATTGTACCGATTACCAAAATCGCTCATGTGCATTTAGATGATTTGGTGGGATATGAGATAGCGAAGCAAAAACTCATTGATAACACAGAGGCGTTTGTGGAAGGACGCGGTGCAAATAATTGCTTGCTATATGGAGATGCGGGAACCGGAAAATCCAGTTCCATTAAGGCAATCTTAAATCAATATTATGACAAGGGGCTTCGTATGATAGAAATATACAAGCACCAGTTCCAGGATTTGAACGATGTGATTGCTCAGATTAAGAATCGCAATTATAAGTTCATTATCTATATGGATGATTTGTCATTTGAAGAATTTGAAATCGAGTACAAATATCTGAAGGCAGTGATTGAGGGTGGTCTTGAAAAGAAGCCAAACAATGTTCTTATCTATGCCACATCTAATCGCAGACATTTGGTTCGTGAAACATTTAAGGATAAGCAAGATAGAGATGAAGAACTACATACAAATGATACAGTACAAGAAAAGTTATCATTGGTTGCAAGATTTGGTGTCACCATTTATTTTGGAAGACCTAGCAAAAAAGAATTCCAAGAGATTGTAAAGGTTCTTGCAAAGCGAAGTGACATTCAGATGAGCGAAGAAGAACTGTTCTTAGAGGCAAACAAATGGGAATTAAGCCATGGTGGTTTGTCCGGAAGAACAGCTCAGCAGTTTATTGATTATCTGTTAGGGAAGAAACTTAATGTCTGTGATATCTGAATCAATCATAAGAGAATAATTTGTATAGTACACTACAAAGCCAGGCTTACTTTTGCTTGGCTTTTTAACATGCTTCTTTTCTACATAATCGATTTCAACCTTTTCATTTCCGCGATTTTTAGAATAATAAGCGGCAAGCTTGCCGGCTTCTTCAAAAGTTCTGTCAGGAAGCTCTTCGCCCTCTGTTTTCACAATTACATGGGAACCTGGGCAACCTTTGGCGTGGAACCACCAGTCGTTACCGTTTGCAAAGTGGAAGGTGAGTTCCTCATTTTGAATATTATTTTTTCCAACATACATATGGAAACCATCACTCGAAACATAATGAAACGGCTTACTGTTAGTCTTGATTTTTTGCTTTGTAAATTTGCGCTTCACATATCCGGCATGAATTAATTCTTCCTTAATCTGTGTTAAATCGTCTTCGCTTAGCGCAATGTCCAGGGCATTACTTACAGATTCAAGGTATGTGATATCATCCCGGGTTTCTTTAATCAATTCAGTCAAAGCTTCAAAGGTACGTTTTTGCTTATTATACTTATCAAAATACTTCTGTGCATTTTCTTGAGGCGTCTTTGTGTTATCCAAAGGAATCACAATGTTTTCATTTGTATAATAATTCAGACACTCTAATTGTTTCGCATCCGGCTCAAGTCCATAGCCATATACATTAATCAACTCCCCATAGACACGATATTTATCACGATTTTCAGTATCACGAAGCTGCTTAAACTGCAAATCATATTTCTTTCGATTACGCTCCAAAGCAGTTTGAACAATTTTTCTCAAATCAACGGATTTTTGGCGAATTCGTGTTACTGTATTTTTGGTCGCGTAATAAGTTTCAAGAAGTGCAGACATGGAGTCATAGCATTTGCTTTCATACTTGTCAAAATGAGAGAGCGGCAAAGCAGAGAATTCTTTTGGCGCCACATCGTCATAGTAAATTTGCGGCGTATAATCATTGTTTTTTACATTGTCAAAATATAATAAAAATTGTTTGTATAAATGTAAAAGCACATCCTCAGAAAGGTCCTTCGGTGTAATCGAAGAATCTACGCCGGTCACATGGCAGATTTCCTCTGCAACAACGGGACTGACGCCGGTGAAGCTTGTATAAATCGCTTTCGAAAGGGCAGTCGGTTTTGCAGTCAGGACTTCTCTAAAATCAGCAAACTCAATATCCAGAGGATTCGCTTTTTCCATGGTATCAGGAATAAAATAATCTCGTCCCGGAAGAACCTCGCGAACAGAACTCATTTGCGCAGATACGTGCTTAATGCTGTCAATGATGCGATACTCACTGTTGCAGAAAATGATATTGCTGTGTTTGCCCATAATTTCCACAATCAGATATTTCTTGCAAAGGTCTCCAAGCTCATCTAAATGCTCGATTTCAAACTGAATAATTCGTTCTAATTTTGGCTGAGTAATATTCGTAATACGGCCGTTATTAATATGTTTTCTAAGAAGCATACAAAAATTCGGCGCAGTCATCGGACTTGGTTTGTTTGTGTCAGTTAAATAAATCAGCGGAAGAGATGCACTGGCAGAAATGTAGAGTCTCTTTTGTCCACCCGAAGTTTTTATCGTAAACAATAATTCGTCCGTTTCCGGCTGCGCAATTTTGTTGATTCTTCCGTCTATTAAATTTTCTTTCAGTTCTTTGACAAGATTTGCAACAGTAATTCCATCAAAAGCCATGTCATAATCCTTCCTTAATTTCAGAATATGAATAGTATAACACGATTATCAAATATTGACAATTTGAACAGTTTCATATACTATAAACTATGTAGGCAATGTAATGACATTGCCTTAAATTGTATAATTACTGAAGAGGACGAAAATTATGGATATTATCTTAACAATGATCAAATTGCTCGGTGGCCTTGCTATGTTCTTATACGGAATGGAAATCATGGGAGATGGTTTGAAACAAGGTTCCGGCACCGCTTTGAAAAATGTACTTGGAAAATTAACACAGAATGCGTTGTTAGGTGTACTAACAGGAACGTTAGTTACTGCGGTTATACAGAGTTCGACTGCAACTATCGTTTTGACGGTAGGTTTATTAGGAGCAGGAATCTTGACATTACGTCAGGCGGCAAGCATCGTACTCGGCGCTAATATCGGTACAACTGTAACTGCACAATTAATTCGTTTGATGGACATTGATTCAACAGGTAATTCCATCTTGGAATTTTTCAAACCTGCGACTTTGGCACCGATTGCCTTGATTCTCGGAATTATTTTATTCATGTTTATTAAGAAAGAAGCAAGCAAAAACGTGGGTATCATCGCTCTTGGTTTTGGTATCTTATTTACCGGTTTGATGTCAATGACATCAGCTGTTGAACCACTGTCAGAGTCTGAAGCATTTGCAAACATTTTATCACGCTTTAGTGACATGCCGCTTCTGGGCATTGTGACAGGATTGGTTTTGACTGTTATTGTACAAAGTTCATCGGCTATGGTAGGTATCCTTCAGGCGTTATCGTCTACCGGAGCCATGACATTTGATTTGATTTATCCGCTCATTATGGGTATCAATCTTGGAACCTGTGTTACAACCGCAATGGTATGTTCAATTGGGTCATCTAAAGATGCGAAACGTGTGGGAATCGTACACATTGTATTTAATACAATCGGAACCATTTTATTTATGATTGCGATGAGTATTATTCGTAGCCTGGGTGGTTTCCCAGAATTGTGGGACAGCATTGCAAATAGCGGAATGATTGCAGATTTCCAAACATTGTTTAATCTAATTACAGCAGTTGTTTTACTTCCGTTCACATGGCTTCTTGTCAAAATTGCATGTATGATTGTAAGAGACGATGAAAAAGTGGAAGAACAATATCCGGAACTTGGAATGCTTGATGAGAAATTAATGGTTTCTCCGACGGTTGCGCTTAGCGAAGTTGCAAAGTTTGCTAACAAAATGGCGATTACGGCAAAAGAAAACCTTGCACTTAGCTTGGAACAATTCCAAAAATACAGCGCAAAACGTTCTGAAGAAATTCGACAGACAGAGGATAAATTGGATTTCTTTACTGATAGTGCTGACAACTATATGATTAAATTAACAAACAATATAGAGACAGAGAGAGATCAACGTAGCCGTAGTATTATGATGCAATGCATCCGTGATATCGAAAGAATCGGCGACTATGCCACTGATTTCGATCAAATCGCAGCAAAGATGAATCAGGATGAAGTTCATTTTTCACAAAGTGCACAGAAGGAATTACAGATTCTTTCCGATGCGGTTATGGAGATTTTGCGATTAACGGTTGAAGCAATGGAAAGTGATACGGAATATGTTGCACGTCGCATTGAGCCGTTAGAAGAAGTCATTGATGATATGGTTCTTTATCTAAAGAACAGACACACAGAGCGACTTTGCAAAAATGTCTGCACCGTTCAATCAGGTTTGCACTTCATGAACATGCTTACTTACTTTGAACGTACAGCAGATCAATGTTCAAGCATTGCAATGCTGATGCTTGGTAAGAATGATGAAGAGATTATGAAGAATCATCATGCATATTTGCACAATCTTCATTTGTCAAATGACCAATCTTATCTTGCAGAACAAGAAAACCGTAGAGCACAATATCTTGTTCCGTTAGAGAACATCGATTTATAAGAGAGGAAAACAAGATGATTAAAAGCATGACAGGCTTCGGAAGAAGCGAGATTACTGATGGCGATCGCAAGTTTACGGTCGAATTAAAAGGAGTGAATCACAGATATTTGGATGTTAACATCCGAATGCCGAAGAAACTCAATTTTTTCGAGTCGTCGATTCGTAATTTATTAAAACAATACGCACAAAGAGGAAAAGTAGACATTTTCATTACATATGAAGATTTGTCAGATTCACAAGTGTCCTTAAAATACAATGCGACACTTGCCCAGGAATATCTTAGCTATTTCAAACAGATGCAGGAATCCTTTGATTTAGATTATGATATCCGCGTATCAACATTATCGCGTTGTCCGGAAGTCTTGACGATGGAAGAGCAAGTGATGGATGAAGAAGAATTGTGGAATGGATTAGAAAAAGCACTGAAAGGTGCGTTTGAACAGTTCAGAGATACAAGAATTGTAGAAGGCGAGAATCTGAAGAAAGATATTGTTGAGAAACTTAACGAATTGCTTGAACTTGTTTCATACGTGGAGACACGTTCGCCGGAGATTGTCACAGAATACCGTGCAAAATTAGAAAACAAAGTCAAAGAATTATTAGAAGATACTCAGATTGATGAAAGCAGACTTGCAGCAGAGGTTGTGATCTTTGCAGACAAGATTTGTACAGATGAAGAGACGGTTCGCCTTAGAAGTCACATTGAACATATGAAAGCTACACTTGAGACTTCAGAAGGAATCGGACGTAAGCTAGACTTCATTGCTCAGGAAATGAATCGTGAAGCCAATACCATTTTATCAAAGGCAAATGATTTAGAAACATCCAACCATGCAATTGATTTAAAGACAGGTATTGAGAAGATCCGTGAGCAGATACAGAACATCGAATAGAGGGAATAATATGAATAGAAGAGGGATTCTTTTGGTAGTATCCGGATTCGCCGGTTCCGGGAAAGGGACCTTGATGAAGGAACTTGTTAAGCAATATGACAATTATGCACTTTCTATTTCTGCGACCACAAGAAAGCCGCGAGAAATGGAGGTAGACGGCAGAGAATATTTCTTCAAAACCATTGAAGAATTTAAAAAAATGATTGCACAAGACGAATTAATAGAGTATGCTAACTACGTGGGCAATTATTACGGCACACCTAAGGCTTATGTGGAAGAACAGCTTGCTGTAGGCAAGGATGTGATCTTGGAAATCGAGATACAGGGAGCCTTAAAAGTGAAGAAACAATTTCCGGAAACATTACTCTTATTTGTAACGCCTCCGAACGCAGAGATTTTGAAAAATCGCTTAATCGGACGCGGAACAGAGACCATGGAGATTGTAGAACAACGAATGCTGCGTGCAGCGGAAGAAGCAGAGGGAATCTTATCGTATGATTACATTTTAATCAACGACGATTTACAAACCTGTGTGGAGCAGATGCATCAGATTATTCAGGGAGAACACTTCAGAACTACACGTAATAAAGCATTTATCAAACAAATCGAAGAAGAATTAAAAGGGAATGTGAAAGGAGAATAACATATGTTACACCCATCTTATACAGATTTAATGCAAGTAGTAAACCAAGACGTTGAAGAAGGCGCAACAAAGATTGTGAACAGCCGTTACTCAATTGTACTTGCAACAGCAAAAAGAGCAAGACAGATCATTGATGGAAGCACACCGCTTGTAGAGGCAAAAGCAGGGGAAAAACCATTATCTATTGCAATCGAAGAAGTAAACAGTGCTAAGATCAAAGTTGTTGGCAACGAAGAATAATCATTCAGAACAAAAGGGGCAGGTGTCGGGACGGCATCTGCCTCAATAAACATATAGGAGACGTGAGAGTATGAATATACTATTTGTGTCATTAGGGTGCGATAAAAACCTGGTTGATACGGAAGTGATGTTGGGCCTCCTTGCACAAAACGGACATCAGATGGTTGACAGTGAAGAAATGGCAGATGTCATTGTTGTCAACACATGTTGCTTTATACACGATGCCAAAGAAGAAAGTATTCAGACAATCTTAGAGATGGCAGAATACAAAAAAGCAGGTACACTAAAAGCACTCATCGTAACAGGATGTCTTGCGCAAAGGTATAAGCAGGAGATTTTGGATGAGATCGAAGAAGTAGATGCAGTTCTTGGTACAACGTCATATGACCAGATTCTGGATGCCATTGAGGAAGCATTGCAGGGCAAGAAAAGTCTTCGCCTAGAGCACATAGACAATCTGCCGGCTGTTGAGAGCAAGCGTATCGTTACCACAGGCGGGCACTATGCATATCTTAAGATTGCGGAAGGGTGCGATAAACATTGTACGTACTGCATTATTCCGAAAATCAGAGGGAACTTCAGAAGTGTTCCGATGGAGCGCCTTATCAAAGAAGCAACAGAACTAGTAGAGCAGGGCGTCAAAGAGTTAATACTGGTAGCCCAGGAGACCACACTATACGGAAAAGATATATATGGAGAAAAATCATTGCACATTCTGTTAAAAGAATTGTGTAAAATAAGCGGGCTTCGCTGGATACGCGTATTATATTGCTATCCGGAAGAGATTACAGATGAATTAATTCAAGTAATCAAAGAAGAGCCAAAGGTTTGCAAATATTTAGACCTTCCGATTCAGCATGCAAGCGACGGGGTGCTAAAGAGAATGGGAAGACGTACTTCCAAAGCACAACTGATAGAAATTATCGAGAAGCTTCGCAAAGAGATACCGGATATTGCACTTCGAACAACACTCATAACCGGATTTCCGGGAGAGACTCCGGAGCAACACGAGGAGCTAATGGAGTTTATCGATGAGATGGAATTTGACCGGTTGGGAGTATTCACTTACTCACCGGAAGAAGATACACCGGCGGCGACGATGCCGGAACAAATCGAAGAAAGTGTAAAAGAAGACCGTCAGGCAGAACTCATGGAACTGCAGCAAGAAATTGCATTTGAGCTGGCAGAAAACATGATAGGCAAAGAAGTCATGGTTATGATAGAAGGAAAAGTTGCCGACGAAAATGCTTATGTAGGACGAACCTACATGGATGCACCGAATGTAGACGGACTGATTTTCGTAGAAACTGACATGGAACTCATGTCAGGAGACTTTGCAAAGGTAAAAGTAACCGGCGCATTAGAATATGATTTGATAGGAGAGATAGTATCATGAATTTACCAAACAAATTAACAGTATTAAGAGTTGTTATGATTCCGTTTTTTGTAGTATTTATGCTCACAAACTTTGCGGGTGCAGCAAGTAAATATATTGCACTTGCTATTTTCTGCATTGCAAGCTTTACAGACTTTTTGGATGGATACCTTGCAAGAAAAGACAACCTTGTGACAAACTTCGGAAAGTTTATGGACCCGTTGGCAGATAAATTGCTGGTATGTTCAGCATTTATATGTTTGGTGGAAAAAGGCCAATTGGCAGCTTGGATTGTACTTATTATCATAGCACGCGAATTTATTATCAGCGGATTCCGCTTGGTTGCGTCAGATAATGGTATTGTAATCGCTGCAAGCTATTGGGGAAAATTTAAAACAGTTTCACATATGGCAATGGTAATCTTGCTTATTTTAAATTTCCAACATCCGATTATGCAGTTCATTACAGGTGTTGTTGTGGGAATGGGCTTAGCACTTACTGTAATCTCACTTGTGGACTACGTTTGGAAAAACAGACAAGTTTTAACGCAAGGTGGAATGTAGAAACGCCTTGCTGGATCTAAATTTAGGTGTTTTGGTATATAGTAAAAAATGTATACTAAATACCCGTGTGTTGAAGAAAATGTGGGGTATTGTAATTGGATTTTTCGCTATACACCCAAAACACCTGTTTTTTTATAAAAATGCTACGAAATTAGGGTATATGACATGAAAAAATGCGTATATACCCATTAAATCTCAATGAGTATCAGAAGAAGGAAAAATTTATGAGCTTAGAAGAGAATATTGTAAAAGAGTTACAAAAAAAAGGATACACGATTACAACGGCAGAGTCATGCACGGGCGGCTTGCTTGCAGGCAGAATCCTAAATGTGTCCGGTGCGTCAGCAGTATACAATGAAGGACACATCACCTATTCCAACGAGGCAAAGCAGCGGATTCTTGGAGTGTCACATGAGACACTTAAAACATATGGTGCTGTCAGTAGACAAACGGCAGCGGAGATGGCCAAAGGAGCAGCTCGCGTGGCAAATGCGAATGTGGGACTTAGCACGACAGGAATCGCAGGCCCTGGTGGCGGAACGCCGGAAAAACCGGTGGGATTAGTCTATGTCGCATGTTGCATTAATGACAATGTAACAGTAGAAGAATGCAGGTTTGACGGCGACCGAGAGCAAAATCGTGCGGCCTCAGTCGAAGCAGCGCTACAATTATTATGGAATTTGATATAAAACATTCATAAAAAGTGAAAAAAAACTAGACTATTGTCAAACTTTGTGAGAAAATAGATGCGTATGGGATGTTGAATATATAACAAATCTCATAAAAAGAAATTACATATATTTGAAAGGAGTTTTAATCATGATTTATTCACATGAAGTAAAAACGATGTGTCCGGTAGCAATTGGCGCAAATCACGGACCGGCTCCAATCCCAGAAGAAGCAAAATGGGTAAAAGCAAAAGAAGTAAAAGATATTTCTGGTTTAACACACGGCATTGGCTGGTGTGCACCTCAACAAGGAGCTTGTAAATTAACATTAAACGTAAAAGACGGTATCATCCAAGAAGCATTGGTTGAGACAATCGGATGTTCAGGTATGACTCACTCTGCAGCTATGGCTTCAGAAATCCTTCCTGGCAAAACAATCTTAGAAGCTCTTAATACAGACTTGGTTTGTGATGCTATCAACACAGCGATGAGAGAATTGTTCTTACAAATCGTTTATGGTAGAACACAGAGTGCGTTCTCAGAAGACGGACTTCCAATCGGTGCAGGTCTTGAAGACTTAGGAAAAGGACTTCGTTCACAAGTTGGTACAATGTACGGAACTCAAGCAAAAGGCACAAGATATCTTGAAATGGCTGAAGGTTACGTTACGAGAATGGCTCTTGATGAAGATATGCAAGTTATCGGTTATGAATTCGTTTCTCTCGGTAAGATGACTGACTTCATTAAAAAAGGTATGGACCCTAACCAAGCGTATGAAAAAGCTATGGGTAAATACGGTAGGTTTGACGATGCGTTTAAATACATCGACCCACGTAAAGAATAAGGAGGAGCAAAGTTATGGCATTATTTGAAGGTTATGAAAGAAGAATAGAAAAAATAACGGCTGTCCTTAAAGAATATGGTATCAATTCTATTGAAGAATGTAGAGATATTTGCCTTGCTAAAGGTGTTGACTGTGATGAAATTGTTAGAAGCACACAACCTATTTGTTTTGAAAACGCAGTTTGGGCTTACACAGTAGGCGCAGCTATTGCTATAAAAGAAGGTTGTACTAAAGCTTCTGAAGCTGCTAAGAGAATTGGCGTTGGTCTTCAAGCATTTTGTATTCCT
>JAZQXU010000022.1:0-11886 GCA_045632945.1 Faecalimonas sp.
GAACTTCTCGGAGTATATGGCTATTCTTTCAGGTAATACCGACCTGCTTGAAAAGGCTAAGTTGGAAAAGCGTATAGCATCTTTGGAGGGTGAACGCAAGTCGTTCAACAAGGGCAAGGCAAATGCTGAGTTTACCTTGAATGGCATTCAGAAGGAGTATGACAACAACCGTGTAATCATTGACGGCATGACGGCAGACTACAACAAGTTCCTTTCTCTTGCCAAGACTGATAAGGATGGGAACCGGCTGAACCTGATAAAGCTGGACGACTTCCCTTCTACTGATGAGAAAACCATCGGAAAGAAGTTGCAGGAGATAGCCAAGAATGCCACTACGGGCGGTCAGTATGTCCGTGTGGGAGAAGTGTATGGATTTCCTATCAAGGTAATCAGCGAAACTTCGCTTGCTAGTGGATTGGCTACCATTGAGAACCGTTTTGTGATTGAAGGTCATTACAAATATACCTTCAACAACGGACATCTGGCAATGGCAGATCCGAAAGCCGCTGCTACCAACTTCCTCAATGCATTGGAGAAGATACCGGGTATAATCTCCCAACGGAAAGAGAAAAACGAAGCGTTGGCAAAGGATATTCCACAACTGCAAGAACTGGCCGGAAAAGTTTGGAAGAAGGAAGATGAACTGAAACAATTGAAATCGGAACTTTCTGCACTTGACCGTAAGATTCAGTTGGAGCTTGCACCGCCTACAAAGATTCATGACCATGAAGAAAGAAAAGATGTAAGCAGTTGTCTAAATAATGTGGAAATAAAAGAAGATATAAATATGATTATGTTAAAGAAAATCCAAAAAGGAATTAGAATTTAAAGAGGTTGGGGAATACCCCAATCTCTTATGTCTTATTGGTACATCTCACCAAATCCTTGACATTAAATTATTTCTCGATTCAAAACATTGCCAAAAAGTTCTTCCTGGCCGCCCAATGAGTCTTATCATTGATGCAAAGTCTTGTATATAATATTTCAACACAAAAACATATCGGGCAAATCTTGTTCTTCCATTCGGACAGGAGTTATCCGAAATGAAAGGTTCTTTTTTCTATAGAAGAAAAAGTTTTCTAATTAACATGAAGACTATCCAAAATCTCTTTAGCATATTCTTTCATTTCATTCACCGCCTTACTAGGAACTTTTACTTCTTTAGACAATATGACATTCGCAGTATTTATCAATTTGTTCTTCTCAACAGCTCCCGATACAAAATATAATTTAAGAAGCATATAATATGGATATATTCTTTCCGGCAACATATTAGCTGCATATAAAAGTAATTCTTCTGCCTTTGAATAATTACCAAGAATCTGCTCGTTACTAGCTGATACATAGTATATCAATGGGTCGTTGGTAAGTTTCATTGCATCATATAACAATTTATTTGCTTCACTATGTTTTCCATTTCTAATCAAACATGACGCTGTTTCAAAAAGCAATTCCGGTCTGTGTTTCATTTGCGTAGCCAAACTTTCATATCCTTTGTCAGATTCTTCAAACATTTGTCTATTATTAAGAACCTTTAATCGATGCCACTCCTTATAACTCTTATAAAAATTTTCATTTTGTTTAACTAAACACCCACTGCATAGTACCAATACACTTATTGTTATTAAAAACGTTTTTGTATTTTTACAAATAGGTTTTACTGGGATACAAGTCATGTTGACAATACCTAATAACACGATGAGGACTATCCAAAATTCGAGTAATTGTAAAGGATACGATGCCAAACTAAAGACAATCAATGCGAATAAACTTGCAACTACTCCTGTTTGTTTATTTCTAATTCCTTGACATAGAGAAACATACAGCAATGCAACAAATAGGATTAATCCCAAGAAACCTTGTTCTAAACCCATATGTAAAAACTCATTAAAAGCACTGTCTGGACAGCCTGCTATCATCATTTCGGTTAACGTCCCTTCTCCTGAAGCAAAATACTTTGCTTGTGCGTCCGCATACGCTGCCCTAAATCCACCCATTCCAACTCCTCTTAAAGGGTGCTCCATCAATGCATTGGTTGTTATTTTCCACAAGAAGAATCTTCCATCTGCTGACGCTTGTTTAAACTGATACATGAAGATGGATATTCCAACTATCAATATGCATCCAGCAAGCAAAGCAGATATTGACAATATGTGATATTTCTTAAAAAATGATTTTGTTTTTTGCCATCCCAAACATTCTTCCCAATATACCCAGGCACATGAAACAAATGTTGCTATCCATGCAGTTCTACTCATACCAGCAGGCATAACAACAACAATGGTCAATAAACCAATCCATGCCAGATAATAAAGGTAAGCTTCTATGCGTAGCCAATTCTTTGTCTTGTAAGTCTTGAATTTTAAAATAGACCATAAGCAAAGAGGAAGAATGATAGCTAGAAAGCCAGAAAAAGGGCCAGGATTATAAAAATCCCCAGTCACATTAAATAAAGCATGATTTGACAAGATGAATCCGTTCAATTGAAGAATTCCCAAGATAGATTCTATTGTACCTACAATGATGATTGCGCCTATGAAATACAAATGTAATATCCGGATTTGCATAAAAATGAATCGTAAAAGAAACCATAATACCAATAACTGCGTCATGAAAAGTATTTTTTCAGGAACAGGATTCAACTGCCAATTATAAGTAGCCATAATGACACCGATATATGCAATAATTAAACCATCAACAGTAGAAAAAGAAAACGATTTGTTTTCTTTTACACAAATGATATAGCATAGGCTACTGACAGATAAAGAGAACACCGCCCAATGAAACCAACGCATTTTACCGGTAACAAATTCGTCTTCCACGGTTGTATCAACCATGAAAATACTGCTAAGCAATAATATGGCACAAACTACAAAAACGAATAAAGGTATGAATTTGACGAATCTCATAAATAGCTGCTAATTGATCTCTTTCATAAAACGTTCTCGTTGGAATTTCCCGGTAAATGGATTGTAAGATTTCCATATAATCCATGCTTTTCCTACAATAAACTCTTCCGGAACTACTCCCCAATATCTTGAATCCTCTGAATCCAGCCCATTGTCACCAGCCATGAAATAATAGTTTTTCTTGAAACGATAGCCAGTCACTTTTTTTTCTCCTAAGAAAAAGGTTGAATCTTTATACTGGAACTTCTCCTGTTGTTCCCATTCAATGACTTTTCTATATAGAATCCAATTAGTGCGGTTTAAATGAATGGAATCACCTTTACTAGGTATGTAATAAGGTCCAAAATCCTTCACGTTCCATCCCATTAGACTGTCGTAGGGAAAAGTTATGAAAATATTTTCGTCTAAATTTTCTGCTTTGCTAAGTTGAATTTGAGAATTTAAATTTCCTAGGGGGGAAGCAGTGTTGCAGATATGAAAGAAACCATTCTGGATAGATAAAGTATCTCCAGGTAAACCGACACACCGTTTGATGTGGTATTTCAGTATGTGCATGCTGATCTTTTCATTCCCATTGGGATAAGGGTTATTGAAAACTAAGACATCATTCCGCTTCACTTCTCTAAAACCAGGGAAACGGTAAATGTCAGTTTGTTCATTCCGTAATGAAGCATAAATATTGAATAGTCTAGGTCCAATTACTGGTTTCAAAACCAATACATGATCGCCTATGTCAAGTGTCGGAATCATAGACCGACTTGGAATCCGGAAAGTAGCAAACACAAAAACTTGCAATACAACCCATAAGACAATAGCGACACAAAGCCCAAAGCACGTGTTGATTATCCTGCGAAGTAGTTTTTGCAAATTCTTGTGTTTGCTCATCTCTCTATTTATTTCTCTATTTCCGCTAAATATAAATTCTTCAATTTCTCGTTATGGGTCGGATTTCCTATCAGTACCACCTTGTTTTCTTTATTCAGAAGGAATGTATGGAAATGTTCGCCTTCTGGAAGTTGCGAATTCAATCGTTTGAAAGAACCATCCACGTCATAAAACACAGTATGTCGAAAACGTAGTTCTGCCAGTACTGATTCCGTAGATTCCCTGTCTTCCGAATGGACTATTACAACCACTCCAAAATTATCGCGATGTCTATTCTCCAAAATAAACATATAAAGAGGCATCAAAGACCTCAGTTTACAGTCTGTACATCCGTCCGGACCTACATATACCACCATCTTTGAAGGACGATTCAATAAGGTCGTATCCAATGGCGTCTTACCTTCGCAGATTTTAGCTTCCATATTATCAGGGAAAATGATAGCCTTTTCCTTGAATGCCCGCAACTCCACTTCAAGCCTTTTGTCTTGTTCACTCTTTTGCGAACAACCGAAGCAAAGAATTCCTCCTAACAAAATTAAAAGATAAATGATACGGTACATATTATTCAAGCTCCTTCAATTTATATACTAATAAATGGTCTTCAGGATTACCTTGACACCCTGGTCCATAAAGCGTAAAGGTCTTTTCATCAACTGCAAAAAAGAGAGGACGACGACCATTCATTTGATAGCGAGCAATGGGATTCCCATTTAAATCAAAAACTTCAATATGATAACCACAAGTGTTTCTTGCTTTATCTTCATTCCAAGTCGTTCCTAAAAACATTGTATATAGATATTTATTTCCTAGAAAAGAATAGATATAACTGTTTCGCTCATCACCTGGATTCTGATTCACTTCAAGCGGTTCGTCATAATCATCAAATCTTACTCTTTTTATCAGGTTAAAGTCTGTATCCATAAAGTCTATTTGTTTTTTCATTTCA
Source organism: Faecalimonas sp. (assembly GCA_045632945.1). Classification (GTDB taxonomy): domain Bacteria; phylum Bacillota; class Clostridia; order Lachnospirales; family Lachnospiraceae; genus Faecalimonas. The sequence goes on from JAZQXU010000022.1 coordinate 4,741, forward strand.
TAACAAAATACAATACGATCCTTATTGGCATATACCTTACCTTTATTCATGTCCATATAATAATCCATAAGATTAGGATTTCTGTATTCCCATTGTTTTTTAGGCATTTCATCGTTAATTGAACATATATTGATGTTAGGTCCCATATACATTGCATCAACAGCAAATAGAGTGTCGTTTATAAAAGTTGCTTGACTAATATTATATGTATATTGAGGTATTAAATTTTTCATAAAAGACATCTGTCCCTCTTTATCTATATTGAATAATCGAAACTCGTCTTTATCTTTAACGATTAAATAAGGCAAGTATGTAGGAATCATTGTCGGTAATATAAAATCATTCGGTCCTTCCCCTATTGTTCCAAATGCACATTTTAAATGACCGGTCTTCAAGTCATAAATATGAAATAGGCTATCTTTCAATTTGTCGTCATTTTGAAGATACATAAAAGGATGCTTAATATCTATTCTGTAAGGATACGTCAGGCCATATAGTGGCATTAATTCTGGAGTTAAAATTTCATCTATGGGAAAATCAAGTCCTTTATTAAAAGAACAAGATGTAAATTGCATGTTTAAGCAAAGTACACAAACAATAATAAAAAGAAATTTCTTCATAATTGTAGTAGACATTTTCAACTAAAACAGACCGTATTAATTAAAAAGGTTAATAGAATGATTTAATAAACTTAAAACGAAAAGTCCCAAAAACACTTATATGTCTAAGGACTTTTCGCAAAATAGACTTTAACTAAGGTTAACAAACAAGAAAATTAAAGCGGATATGGATCTTGAGAACAATAATTTACATTCAACCCTTTTGGTATTTGCTTGCTATCTTCACATTTATTACCTATGCAAAAAGGAATTTCTACAGGCGGCTTATTAGCGTCAGACTCACCTTTTTGACATGCTGGGAAGTGACCTCTTCCTTGCGCAATCGCTTCCAAATTTTCAAGTGTAAGGTCAGAAGATGGACTTACTACTTGACTGCTTTGATTGAAATTCCAAACAGCAACAGCAGCAACTGCTGCCATAGCTACAACAATCATCAACTTTTTCATTTTACTTAATTTTTTGTTTATGTTTGAATTTAAAACGCAAATGTAATGCTTTTAGAGGAATAATTATATTTTTTAAAGAGTTTTATTCAGCATACCCTTTAAGTTTTATTTTTACAGGATTTCCAGCATTGGTGAACACTGTTACAACCTCGCGGAAAAATCCTACGCTTTTGGGCTTGAACTTTATTTCCAATCGAATTGAATCTCCTGATTTTACAGGACGTTTATCATAAGTAACCACCGTACAGCCACAACTTGTATTCACATCGACTACAGCCAACAGATGCTCTCCAGTGTTTTTTATGCTGACTTCGGCAATTTTCATTTCGCTTTTTGGGAAGTGTCCAAAACCAATTTCGGATTGAGACAGTTTGAAGGTTGTTTGCTTTTTATTGTGTAAAATATCCTCTATTCCTGTTATTTGTTTAAGGTATAAAGTTCTTATGTCCAAATCATTACAAGGATTCCCATGTATCAATACTTGGTCGTTATTGTCCAACAGAAAAACGGTAAGCATGGTGTCGGAAGGTAGTTTGTTCAAACATCCAAACAGATTTTCCGTATCAACACATACCGGATAATCGAAATCGTTGCCTCGAAGTAAATATTGCATTTCCATTCTGTCCCGCGGTTGGATATAAAAGAGAAAAGGAATATGGGATTGTGTCACAGAGTCTAACTGTTCTATCAGTTCTTTCCATTTATGTAAATGTAGCTTGCATCCGGTACACCCCGAAGAGTCCGCATAAACCAATATCTTATACATAGATTCGGGAATCTGATAATCCAATGTATCCATGGCAAAGCGGGTAAAAACTTGATTAATCGGATAAACTACCTTTTTCCCTCTCCAGTCCGCAATATGCGAGGTACAAGAGGATAACAGAAGCGTAACGATAAATAAAAATAGATTTTTCATCATAAAAGGGTTGTTTCTAATTTTAATTGCAAAGTTAATGCAAAATTCATCTTTTATTAGTATTTTTGTTGTAAAATAGAATTTAAGATGAAATTTGCAATTGTATTCCTCGTTGTTTGCTGTACTTTTTCTTGTGCAGAACGTAATGACATTCTAAATTATACATTGGCACGTTCCGGAGCAAACCGTTCCGAATTGGAATATGTCCTTGAACATTACAAGGACAGTGGACTGAAATATGACGCTGCACGATTCTTATTGGAACATATGCCAGAATGTTATGGCGCTGACAGCGGTTCCTTAAAGGTGTTAAATCCGTTATATATAAAATATGACAATATCAATCAAGTATATGGTTACAATGTCAATAAAGAATGGGGTAAATCCATAGATCGCTTGGATAACGAATATGCTCGTCTTTATGGCTCTATAGTGGCAACAGAAGACTTGGAACATATAAAAGCAAATTATTTAATAAAGGAAATCGACCGTTCATTTAATGCATGGAAAGCCAACGTACATAGCCGAAACTGTACGTTTGAAGACTTCTGTGAATATATACTTCCATACCGACGACTGAATGGACTTGTTATTGATGATGCACGTGACACATTTTATCATCGACATGTAGGGCGCTTCTATAGCCGTATAGACAGGACAATTCAAGAAGATACAGACTCCTTGCTTTACGGATACAAACGATTGACGCATTCCGCACATAGCGGAACTTCAATTCCTATACTACAGGCAAAAACTTTCGAGTATCTCCAGCATGGACTTTGTATGCATCGTTGTTGGTTCAATTCGCTATTAATTTCTTCCTTGGGAATGCCTATTGCCATTGATTTTGTCCCAGCTTGGGGTAATAGGAACAATTCTCACAGTTGGAATGTCATTCCGTCAAATGGAAATTCTGATGCATTCGAAGCTTTTTGGGATAACGACCGTTGGAAATATAAACGTATCTACAATAATCGGAACATAGACCATCTTTGGGGTAAGTTCCGATTGCCCAAAGTATATCGTTATACTTATTCCAACCATTTGGTAGGTCCAATTACTGATAAAGAAATGCTTTGGGAGGACATTCCAGAATTATTCCAAAACACAAAACAAAAGGACGTGTCTGATGAATATTTTGAGACACAGGATGTCACAATTAAATTGTCTGATTCCATTCCTGACGGTATGCGTTATGCTTATTTAGCCGTGTTTGGTTATCAACAATGGCATCCTGTACAATGGGGGAAAATTCAGAATAACGGGACTGTGACTTTTCAAGGCATGGGAAAAGATGTTGTTTATCTACCCGTATATTACAAACAAAAGCGAATCATTCCCGCCGCTCTTCCTTTTAAATTAGAAGCAGATGGAAGCATCCGTCAATTACACGATAACCAAAACCGGGAACAAATACATCTACGCATTATAAAGGGAGCACCGGTACACGATTCGAATCGGCTGCATTTTAACCGCATGCGTGGTGTTCGTTGGATGGGAGTGACAGCCGGGCAAACACAAGAAGAACTGTGTATATGGAAAGACTCTTTGACACTTCAGAAATCACGAACTCCGATACGGTCACATTCTGCCTATCGATACGTTCGTATGATTCTTCCGGAAGATACAGTTTCATTGGGAGAGATTACTTTTTACAATGAAAATGGACGAATCCCTAACGTGAAAGTGATGACGGAAATACAGACCTTCTCTTCTCATGAACATAAAAGTATGTTGACAGATGAAATCGAAGCGACAGCCGTTCAAGGGCTTGTTCCTGAAAGATATATTGATTTCGATTTAGGAAAAGCATACTCTTTGACAAGCATTGAATTATATCCTTATTTAAAAAGTGAATTAACTAAGGGGAATTATGAATTATTGTATTGGGACAATAACGATTGGAACTCAGTCTGCACAAAAACAGCTAATGAAAGCGGTTATTTAACTTTTGATAGTGTTCCTGTCAACACACTGATGATGCTAAAGAGCCGCAACAAAGGTTGGGAAGGATTTTCATCTGAACGTACATTCCTTTATAAGGAGAAAAGTATCCATTGGGAATAATGTAAAGAGATTGGGGAACTCCCCAATCTCTTATGTTTTATTGGTACATCTTACCAAATCCTTGACTATTGTTTCTTTCATAATTTCACTGTAGATTTGTGTTGTGGACACATTACGGTGTCCTAAAAGTTTCTGTACTGTCGTTATGTTTACACCATTATATATTAATAAGGTAGCATTGGTATGGCGAGCCGAATGAAAAGTAAAATGTTTTTCTATTCCGGCCAATTTACCAATCTTATTCAAGTCATAATTTATGCAAGTATTGGTTCTGAGTGCAAAAAAAGAATTCCAGTCATTTCTGTATTCACATAAGATTTTCCAGGCCTTTCCCTCAAAAAGAAGATGAAGCGGAACCTTTACTTCTATTTCGATTTTAATGGTTCGGTATATAATCCATGGATTACTTTCTATCATTATGATATTCTTTTCCGTCAAAGAAATAAAATCTGAATATCTCAATCCGGTGTAACAACAGAACAAGAATGCATCCAATGAATGTTTAAGTGAAATGCTGCCTGACAAATCCAGAATTTCCAGTTTCTGAATTTCTTCAAATATAAGATAGGTATGCTTACTTTCTTTGGTCTTTATCTTATAACGTTGAAAGGCATATTCATCAGTTTTCATATATCCTTTATCTATAGCAGAATTGACAAAAGCCTTTAAATGCTTCATATGTTTGGCTACAGTATTGATGCAACAACCGTTATGGTATAGAAAATTTTCGAATTTGTAAACGAGTTGCGAATTTACTTCATTAAAATCCAATCTTGGTTTGAAACGACGTAACCATTTCAAGGTACTTGCCAAATTATTACGAGTGCTTTCTTTTTTGGAAGAAAATGAAATTTCTTCCTCAATAAAGCGAATAAACGATTTGTCGGTGTCTGATTTAAAAGCCATTTTTAAGCTGGCCAAAGTAATTTCCTGTCCTTTTCTCCATAATTCCATTTCCTTGTGTTCAATATTCATGATGAGTTCATGAAGCATATAATTCAAGGAGTTTGCCTCAGGGTGATGGACTACTAATTTCTTCTTGTCATTCCATTGTTTCGGAGACAAATAAATATGTGTGGAAAAATATATTCTTTTTCCATTTTGGTAAGCTTCAATTTGAACCAGTGCCTTACCTTCCAAATTAAAACGCTTTTCTCTATTATAGATAAGCCGATAGCAAATCTTTCCCATGTTTTTTTCATCTAAACTAAAAAATTGAGCATCAGGTTTTCCAGAAAAAGACAAATTGAGCGGCATTCTTTTTAGAATTTAGAATCCTTTTAATGGATTTTACTAAAAAAAGAGAAAAATTTGTGATTATTATTCTATTTTACACCAATACCAATTACCTAGTTTTCAAATACAAAAATGTGCTAAATCAAGGTATCAGAATAGATATGGCTTTCTAATTTGCTATTATTCCTCAAATTATTTAGGAATACAAATCTTTCCCAAGCCTATACAAACATGAAAATAAGCCACAAACAGCAAAATGATAAGATATTTTAAAAGTTCCACAAGAACTTATAAAACGCTAAAGAGTATTTTCATTGATTATATATAGGTTAAATATGCCCTGCATATAAAATGTACGAGAATTTTGTTAGAAGTGAGGTATCTATACGAATCCGAAAAGTGAGATGTCAATTGATGTCGATTACATCTTTTACATATGATAAGTCCTAAATTCAAGAAGGCAATGTATTAAATAATAAACTGATTATGCAATATAACAAAATAATTGTTTATATTTGCAAAAGAATTATCTATTATAAGTTCTTGTGGTACTTAAAAAGATATAATTAGAGAAACATCAACCTTAAATAACTTATGCCTATGACATAAAAACACCTAATGTTAACAAAAGAAAGAGAATAAATCACATGTATTTATCTATTAATTTTTTTACTATGATTAAAAACTATTATTCACTCCGCAAGTTGGGTAAACCTTATGGCCTGACTTGCTCAAAAATGGCAGGAATAGGACTTTGTTCCTTGCTATTGTGTGCATCTCCGCAAGCAGCGCTTGCAGATGTCAGTCATGCTGACGCTGTAGAAGCTATCCAGCAGACCACCCAAATCAAAGGTACGGTAGTCGATAATACCGGTTTCGGTGTCATCGGTGCTGCTGTCGTAGTGAAGGGTACTACCAACGGTACTGTAACCGACTTCGACGGTAACTTCGTGATCGATGCCAAAGTGGGCGACATGCTTGAAATCTCTTACGTAGGTTACAAGACCGTAACTATCAAGGCTACTGCACAGCCTATGAACATTACCATGGAAGAAGACACTGAACAGTTGGACGAAGTGGTAGTAGTAGGTTACTCTAGTACCAGCAAGCGTGACTTGATTGCTTCTGTATCTACCGTTAAGGCTGAACAAATCTCCAACATGCCGGTAACTAACATCGCTCAAGGTTTGGCTGGTCGTTCTCCTGGTTTGATCGTACAAGCATCAGGTGGTGGTATTAACTCCAAGCCTTCTATCTCTATCCGTGGTGGTGGTGCTCCTATCTACGTTATCGACGGTGTTATCCGTTCATCTGAAGACTTTGCCAATTTAGCACCAGACGATATTGAAGCGATGTCTATCTTGAAGGATGCTTCGGCAACAGCGGTGTATGGTTCTCGTGCAACCAACGGTATTATCCAGATTCAGACCAAGAAGGGTAAAGCCGGTAAGGCAACTGTGGAATATGACTTCAACATGAGTTTGGCACAGCCTAGTATCTGGCCGGAAAAAATGAGTTCTTACGACCGCGCTATTTATGCCAACATTGCTCGTGAAAACGACGGATTGGATCCATTGTATACCCAAGATGGTTTGAATCATTTCAAGAACGGTACAGACCCTTTGAACTTCAACAATACAGACTGGCGTAGTTTGGTATTGAACGACTGGGCTCCTCAACAGAAGCATACTATCCGTTTGACTGGTGGTAATGAAAGTAACCGTTACTATGTATCATTGGGTCATATCGACCAGAACTCGTTGTATAAGAACGACAATCACTGGATGAAGCGTACCAACTTCCGTTTGGCTCAAACCTCTAATATCGAAGCTATCGGTTTGCAGGTGAACGCTACTAT
>JAZQXU010000023.1:0-3073 GCA_045632945.1 Faecalimonas sp.
GCGTCTGCCGTCGAGAAACCTTCCTCGTAGATATATTTCGTAAAGACCTGGAAGATGACTGAAGCAGCAAATATCGCTGCCAGAATATAGGCAAAGATCAGAATCCTCTTGCCGAAAATATCATCTATGACCTCATATGTAAATTTCGCAACATCTCGTGCTTTTTCTTGAATTTTATTCTTGTCCATATTTATGTGGTTTTCTTGCTTTCTTACCCCACAAAAATATACACAAATTTTCAAATAATAGCACAATCGGCCTCACATGCCCTTCAGAGGCCGTTTTTGATTTTCAAATTTGACGTTCCTTATTTCCCCATTGCTCATTATACGACTCTTCAAATCGTGAGAATTGCACTGACTTTAGTGCGATTTTTCAGAAAAACTGCACTGTAAATGGTGCAATCACATCAAAACATAAAATGGTCAGCATAATACCTAGCTGCTTCCAATGTCCATCTCAGAAGTTTGAATAAAACATTGAGGGTCTTACGACTTTGTCGACCAATAAATGGATACTTATTTCTCTCCCGTGCCATTTCCTTTTTTTGGACGAGAGCCACTACATATATCGGACTATGCCAGACTTTCGATATATCCAACTTATTACATAGTTATTGCCTTGTTCATGGCTAAACATCAAATCTTTAAAATACAATCTATCACGTAACTAACCATATACCCAAGCAAAACGAAATAATACAACCAATACTTGTATTTTAATTTAAAATATCTATCTTTGTAAAAATTCAAGTTGTATGATTCAAGCATTAGAAGTAACGAGTCTTTTTCGAAATCACCTAAGTTCTTATTTAAACGAACACTTGGTCAGTATCGTATTAAGTAGCTTTATTGAGCCAAGGTATGATATTGAAAAAGTAGGGAGGCGATTAAATCTAAACAGAAATCAGATTCAGGAAATTTTATCGCACGCTCACATTGAGCTACTTGACGACAAATATATACCCGACGAAGGTATAGCATACTTCCTGGATCGAGAGGTCGGTAAAATTAAGCGATATTTTGAACAATCTATTACCAATTACGCCTCTCTTTCTGATAAGGAGCAAAGGATATTCGATGCATTTCTTAAAAGATACGGCAAAAGAGGAAGGCAAATCAAGAAATGGGATGACCTCCGAATTGAAGCAATAAGAAATGACTGCGACGAAGAACTCCGAGGACGCTCCACGCTTACTTTCTATGACGGCAAATATATTTGCTACGAAGAATTAACTTCTTCAGATAACGTTAAATCCTATTCGCTGTTCTATCAAATTCGTTGTACTCTTATGTACAATATTAAGAACATACGACAATGGATAAACTTTAGACAGGCAGTAAATACTACCATAACGTATATATTATCTCATCATTTCCACATATTCACAACTGACGACAGTAACAGCATTCTGACAGCAGATATTAGTTTTAAGTGTAATCTGCCTCGGAATGCCAAGCATTATATTTCAGCAGCCTGAGGCTCAAAAATATAATATATGAAGTCAACAGAAATTATAGAAGCGATAAGAGTAAGTAATATACCAGCTGAGAAAAAAGCGGAAATTTTAAAACACATCAAAAACGAAACAAATCAGGATACTATTCTAACGATAATTAAAGCTCTTGGCGTCAGTATTGAAATCATATCCTGGTTCATAGATTGATTACTACCATGGACATTGGAACTGCTATAAAAGAAATCAGATCAAGAAAGCATATCACTCAAAAGGACCTTGCATCAAAATGTAATATCTCTGCAAATGCTCTTTGTAGTATTGAAAAGAACACCTCTTTTCCATCAAAGGATACTATAAAAAAAATTTGCGATGCATTGGAGATACCTATTTCCTACCTTTTATTCTTCTCCATCACAGAAGACGATATACCTGAAGACAAACTTAGCATTTTCAATGCTTTGAAAGAGCCAATCCAGAAAGTTCTTATTGATTAACAACATACCCGGTATTACTTGACGGTAATACCGGGTACATTCTATAAGTATCATATAACGTACATCCTATATGTATTGCAGCTTGAGGATGACATTCTGTTAATCGTTAAAGATAATCCGCTAGGACAGAAGAGTCAAGATAAAGCTCTTCTTTTCTGCCTTACAGACCATTCTACGTACATTTTCATATTTTTAAATTATAGAATCTCACACTCTATTTGCGACGATTTCCATTTTGGAAATTGTCATTATCAATGATCATTTGCACGGCAATTGCTTCAAAAATAAAATATGCTCCAAGAACATTATGTTTACAAAGCATCATAATATTCAGAAATTCTAGCACAATATTGGAATTATGCTCCAAAAACATTATGTTTGCAGAGCATAATAATTTTAAGCTATGAGATTTGTTGATAGGATACAGGAAAAAGAACGCCTGACAAAGATTCTGAACATGGATAGACCAACCTTTACAGCCATATATGGCAGAAGAAGATTGGGTAAATCAACTTTGATTACAAGAGTCATCACTGATAATGACATCTATTATCTTGCTGACGAATCCGAATCTTCAGCTCAGCGCATATTATTGTCAAAGGTCATCGCTCAGAAATTTGCAGGATTCGACAAGGTAACATATCCAGATTGGGAAACTCTGTTCAGGAGCATCAACTATAGAACCGAAGAGAAATTCACATTGGTATTGGACGAGCTGCCATACATGGTAAAACAATCCCCGGAATTACCGTCAGTTCTCCAGAAACTTCTTGATGAGAAGCAACTGAAGTACAATCTTGTAGTCTGCGGATCATCTCAGAATATGATGTATGGATTAATCCTGGACGAAAGTTCTCCTTTATATGGCAGAGCAGACGTAGTCATGAAGTTTACTCCGATAAAGTTGCCGTATCTTCAGGAAGCTCTCAATCTTACTCCTGAACAGGCAATTGAAGAATACTCCGTATGGGGAGGCGTACCGAGATATTGGGAACTTAGAGAAAACCACAACTCATTTGATGAAGCCATATGGACTGAGGCTCTTTCTGTCAATGGAACTCTATATGATGAGCCGGTAAAGTTATTCAAAGACGACGTTCAGGACATTGTTAAGACCGCT
>JAZQXU010000024.1:0-34213 GCA_045632945.1 Faecalimonas sp.
TTCTAACTCAAAACTGCATAATACAAGTTAGATTTTGCAAGATTATTTTGTATACGAACAATCTCCTTATCATGACCTGAAGCTAAAGCTATTTGGGAACTCACCTGCATAGCAGGTGGTTTATTTTATCTGCCGATACAAAAACACAGGCAGGTCAACATTGACCTGCCTGCATGTTTGTGTCTTGTGCTTACAACAATTGCTGTAATTCTATTCTTCTACAAGTTTGTAGAGAGTAATTGCTTTCTGATTAGTATATGTGCTTGATTTGTAATAACGGAAACGGTCATTTTTACCTGACGCTGGGCCAGCGTTAAAACGAAGATATGCACCGCCACTCGAAATAATATTCACGCTTCCATCAGCATTCATGGAAATTGTATTTGTATACCCTTCAGACTGACTTGATGCCAATCCATTTTTATTACTTGTCTGTCCAATAAAATATCCACTTGCTGATTTAATGGTATATGAGTCACCTGATTTTGTAATCGTAAATTGTACGGCTTTTGTTTCATCAGTTGCCTCAATTTGTCCATCTGCAATATCAAATGTCTTATAATCACTTACTGCATCTAATGTAGTCAAACTTCCATCAAATACTTTCTGTGCATCTTCATATACGATTAAGTATGTTCCAGACCAATCTGCCGGAGCTTCAGTTACCTTAACAAAACGTTCTTGAGGTTCTTCTGCTTCTGATGGAATTACATAGAATGCTAGCTGTGTTCTGTCGCTTCCTGCTGCTGCGGTATCGCTTGAACCATATGTACTCCAATTACCATAGCTTGACCACTGAAGGAAGCAATCTCCATAATTGCTTGTACGTGTTGCATTTTTTACAGTATATAATCCATTACCCAAATCTGCTATTGACCATGTGTCATGACTAGCATTGTACTGTAAGCTTGAATACTGATCATTCATACTTAATTTGTTTTCACCATTTGTGAAACTATATGTTCCGTCAGCATTTACAGTTACTGTCCATACTTCTGTATCAGCGTATCCTGCAACTGTTCCGTCTGTAACAGTTACGTCTACGCCTGCGTTATAGTTGCCTGCCTTTGTTACTGACAACGCTTTGTTATATGCAGGTGCATAGATAACTACTTGATCGCCATCTACAAATGGTTGTTCTTCAGATGGTTGCTCACCTTCAACTTTTGCAACTGTAGCTGTCTTGGTCCAAGTATCTGTAGCTCCTGTTGCATCTTTCACTGTTGCAGTTAAAGTATATTCCACATCTTCTGTGCCTGCCGCGATAACTAACTTGCCATCAACAATTTTTGCAACTGCTTCATTTGCAGTTTGAATGCTCCATGTGATTGTGAATTCTGTTCCGTCAATTGCAATGCTTGGAGAAAGCACATATTCACCGGTTACATTCATTTCTGCTGTATACTCTGCTTGAAGCCCTGCGATTGCATCTGCAAGTGTTGCAGCAGTATCGCTTTCATTATCTTCAACTTCTTCAAGTACTGCTTTGAAGTTTGTACCAATATAATCTACGCCACATGCACCAATTGTTGTATAAGTCTTATCATTTCTTGTTCCAAGGAAGAATTCTTTTCCTTCGACTGTTGTTACATATGTATTATATTCTTCGTTAAGAACAAATACTGAAGCTAAACTTACATCCTCTGTAAATCCTGCATTTGTATATGTTCCGCTCTTGAAGATGTATAGGTAGTTAACTGTATCTCCTACCATGAAGTATAGATGTTCTCCACCTTCTACTTCTTCTTTATAAATATCTACAGCATCTGCTACATTCTCTGATGTTGCAAGATAGAATCCATCCATTGCTCCGGTAAAGTATACTGTCTTGTCAACCTTTCCTTGATACATACTCATTTTGTATGCTGTCGGTGTCTCTTCCGGTACTTCAACTGCTTCAAGTACTGCTTTGAAGTTTGTACCGATATAATCTACACCACATGCTCCAATTGTTGTATAAGTCTTATCATTTCTTGTTCCAAGGAAGAATTCTTTTCCTTCGACTGTTGTTACATATGTATTGTATTCTTCGTTAAGAACAAATACTGAAGCTAAACTTACATCCTCTGTAAATCCTGCATTTGTATATGTTCCACTCTTAAAGATGTATAGGTAGTTAGCTGTATCTCCTACCATGAAGTATAGATATTCTCCACCTTCTACTTCTTCCTTATAGATTTCCACAGCATCTTCTACATTTTCTGATGTTGCAAGATAGAATCCATCCATTGCTCCAGTAAAGTATACCGTCTTATCAACCTTTCCTTGATACATACTCATTTTGTATGCTGTTGTTGGCACTACCGGTACATCTGGCTGATCCGGAACTACCGGTACATCCGGTACGTCTGGTTCTTCCGGAACATAAGTTCCTCCACCTTGTACCCAATCTGTCAATTGACAACCTGCATCAAATTCTACTTTTCCGTAGAAATTCTTTAATATACCTACTACTGTAATCTTGTCACCCACAGCTACTTTGTCAGCATTCGTTCCTTTCAAGCGGTAACATTCGATTGGTTTGTCTTCACGTCCGTCTACTACAATTGTAACAGTAACGTTCTTATATTGATCGCTATACGGTGTATTAACTTTGGTAACAGAACCTGTAAGTGTTGCTTCGCCTTCAAGAGCTGTTCCCTCTTCAAGTGCATAAGCCTTATCTACGATTTCCTGCATCGTTCCTGTAACTGTATTAATTGTTCCTGCGCCCTTCTTGTTGGCATCAAGTGTACAACCTGCATCGAATTCAATTTTACCATTATAATTCTTGATCATACCAGTTACGGTAATTAAGTCACCTTTTTCAATCTTAGATGCATCTGCCGCTCCACTCTTTAAGCGATAACATTCAATTGGCTTATCTTCGCGGCCTTCTACTGCAATTGTTACTGTAATGTTCTTATATTGGTCACTCCATTCTGATCCAATTGCTGTAACTGTACCTTGAAGTGTTGCTTCACCTTTAAGAACTTCGCCTTCTTTAAGTGCATAAGCCTTGTCTACGATTTCTTGCATAGAACCTGTAACTGTTTCAATTGTTCCTGCGCCCTTCTTATTGGCTTCAAGTGTACAACCTGCGTCAAATTCGATTGTTCCTTTAAAGTTCTTTAAAAGACCTGTTACAGTAATTAAATCGCCTTTTTTAACTTGAGAAGCATCCGCTGCACCACTCTTCATACGGTAGCATTGAATTGGTTTGTCTTCGCGACCTTCTACTACGATAGTTACTGAGATGTTCTTGAAATCAGCACTCCATGCTGTGTTGATTGCTGTTACTGTACCTGTAAGTGTTGCTTCTCCTTTGAGAACTTCACCGTCTTTAAGTGCGTAAGCCTTATCTACGATTTCCTGCATAGTACCAGTTACTTTAAGGATCGTTCCTTTACCCTTTTCATTTGCATCAAGAACACAACCTGCATCAAATTCGATTGTTCCTTTAAAGTTCTTCAACACACCTGTTACGGTAATTAAATCGCCTTTTGCAATCTTGGATGCGTCTGCTGCACCACTCTTTAAGCGGTAACATTGAATTGGTTTATCTTCACGACCTTCTACTGCAATCGTTACTGAAATATTCTTATATTGATCATTCCATGCTGTGTTAATTGCTGTAACTGTTCCTGTAAGTGTTGCTTCACCCTTAAGAGTTTCTCCGTCTTTAAGCGCATAAGCCTTATCAACGATTTCTTGCATTGTACCGGTTACTTTAAGGATCGTTCCTTTACCCTTTTCATTTGCATCAAGAACACAACCTGCATCAAATTCGATTGTTCCGTTGTAGTTCTTTAAGATACCTGTTACGGTAATTAAATCGCCTTTTTCAACTTTAGATGCATCCGCTGCACCACTCTTCATACGGTAGCATTGAATTGGTTTGTCTTCACGACCCGCTACCGTAATCGTTACCGTAATGTTTTGGTAACCCGAATCCCAAGGTGTGTTAATTGTTGTAACAGTACCTTGAAGTGTAGCTTCGTTTGGTAGAGACTCACCTGGTTTTAATGCATAAGCCATATCTACGATTTCTTGATATGTACCAGTGATTTTCTTCGGAATTACATGTTCCCATGTTAATTTTCTGATGTTACCTTTTTCATCTTTAATAGTTGCTGTTAAAACATATGGTACATCTTCTGAACATTCTTCGTTAACGTCAATTGTAACGATACCATTTTCATTTACTACAACTTTTACATACTCTTCGCTTACATCTACGCTCCAAGTAACAGGGAATTTAAATTCTCCTATCGGAACAACGCCGATTCTTTCATAATCTCTAGGAGTTTCTTTTGCAACATCCTTGTAGATTGTTTTTAAGTATTTCTCTGCTTTTTTCAAAGCGTCTTCACTGCTAAGGTCCTCTTGTTCCTCAACGATTTCTGATGGCTTTGTGTTTGCCTTTTTGTAATTTACTCCATAGATTACGCCCGCTGCTGCAGCGATACATAATATTCCTATGAGAATATAAGCAATTATTTTTTTCATCTCTCTCATCTCCATTGCTTAGTTTATAGTGATATCTTTTGCTGAAAATACCTTAATTTGATAACTTCCATTATAGTAATCAACAACGCCTTTAACGTTGATGTTACGGCCCGCATATGCAGACTCTGTAATCAGATTTCCGTTGTCATCGTACAACACATCTGTACGTACCGTTACGGTAAGGTCTCCTGATTTACAGGTTAATGTCATAGCTCCTTGGGATGAACTTTCTTCGTTTGTAGTTGTATAGATGTCTACTACTTGAAGATTCTTCATTTCAAGTGAACTGTTCATTGCCAATGCTGCATAATCAAATGTTTTTTCTGTTTCTTCTGAGCGAATGGTTACTTTGCCACCTACAAATTCATCTGCACTTGTGAGTGGAAATGCCGGTGTGTTCCCTTCGCTGATTTTTTGAATATTATTTGGATCGTCCGGTTTCATTAAGCGGTAATCCAAATCGGATACCTGATATGTTCCGCCGGCTTCATAATACTGAACAGAACCTACAATACGAACTTCATTTCCAACATTCAGTATCTCAAGTCCTTGACCGTTCAAGTTGTATCCATAATAAACTGCCATACCAAAATACATGTCTGTTTCCGGGTCGTGTGACTCAACATATACAGTATTGTTGCTGTTTACTGTAACAACTCCGTTAAATGCAACTTTTTTTCCGTTGTATTCTTCTATGTTAGTGCGAAGTTCTTTAATCGTCAGCTCTATGGCTTCTCCATAATAGTAATCTGGGTCCTTTTGACCAGAATGTACATTTAACTTTTGAGCTTTTGCCTGGTTGAGAGCTTTCATACAATATTCACCGTATTGATTGTCTGCAGAATTACTTGCAATTGCCAAACCATTTTGCAAAATCTCAATGTTCAAGTTTCTGTAATCTTTCATGTCATCTGTCTTGTACCAAACCCAAGCCAAATAACGACTTCCTGTAGAATCCGCTGTCCATGTTGCGGTTTCTGACTCAATAATAATAGATGTTGCACTGGAAAGTTTTTCTTTTGTAAAGGCTGACGCTTTCTTTCCATATTCCTCAATTTTTCCGGTGGATTCCGGAGTATTGACTGCTAAATATCTAGCTTTCAACACTCCTCCTGCCATTACGGAATCAGGAACATAAAAATGTGTAGTGTCGCCATCTACGAACATTTTAACTGTAACTTCCTGTTTTGCTGTTCCGGATGTCATGTTTAACTTAACTTGTCCTGCATAATCTACGACTTCATCGTTTTCCGATGTTTCTGTAGAGTCATTCGGCTTATCGGTTTCTGTATCCTTTCCGCATGCAGAAATACTTCCAAGCGATAAGCATATCACAAACAAGAACAGTAAGAGTTTTTTCATATTTTTCATACTCATTCTCCTCAGTCTTCCTGGGATTATTCGTTGTATTCACATTCTTCTACTGCTTCTTCAAATGCTTTTGCTATCTGAGCGTCCAAATCGTCACCCTTCATTACAATACATTTTGTAAGAAGTGCTCCAACTTGATCACGTGCAGTTGAAGAACCGTTAAATGCCGGTGATGTATAGTAAGCATCTGCTTGTTCCAAACAAACCTTAGCTGCCAACGCAGAAATGTAATCTCCACCATCTGCCTTTGCCAAGAAATCAGCATATACTGGGTGTTCGCTTACAGATTTGATAACAGGAACATATCCTGATACCATACCGAATTCAGCTTGGAATTCAACATTTGTTGTTAAGAATTTTACAAACAACCATGATGCAATTACTTCTTGCGGATTATCCTTTTGGAAAATACATAAGCTTGGTCCCTGAGAGATAACCTTTCTGTTATCTGCATCTGCCTGTGGAATTGTAGCAATTCCTACTTCGAATGGATATTCGTTATTCACTGCTGAAGGTCTCTGGTGTGTTGCACCTGCTGAAGAGCCGATAGACATATAACTTCTTGTTCCCTTCAAAGTTGTAAATAATCCTGATGTATATGCTTCTAACAATGTTTGAGTTGTAAGATATCCTTTTTGATACCAACCGTTAAACTTTTTAATAAACTCGTGATTTTCCGGAGCATCAAATAAATAGTGGTCTCCATCACCTGCTTGTGTATATGGTGTTCCGAGTTGTTCACACATTGTGATAAACCAGTTTGCTTCACTATCGTATCCTAACGGAATGGAATCCGGATCGATTTCTTTAATCTTTTTACATGTTTCTTCTAATTCGTCCCATGTTGTTGGAACTGTTAAGTTATTCGCTTCGAAGAATGTTTTGTTGTAATACAATACTTCTGTAGATTTGCTAAGTGGCATTGTATACATTAAGCCATCTCCGAACTGTTTTCCTTCGTTGTAGTAACCTTCGATGAAGTCTGCCTTTTGTTCATCTGTCAAACCAAGGATTTCTGTTGTTCCATCTGCTCTTTTTACTTCAACATCGCTTTCAATCAAGCTGTCCAAAGTTGTAACTGCTTCTGCCAAGTTGTAAAGTGCAACGTGGTCAGGATAACAGTAAGCAATGTTTGGTTGTGCATCGATTGAAATCTCTGTAACAATTTGTTCACGAACATCGTCATAACCACCAACTTGAGAACTTTCAATTGTAATGTTTGGATAGAGTTTGTTAAATTCTACAATGTAGTTTTCTAAAACACCTGCTAAGTTAGCTCCCATTGTGTTATAGAATTTAACTGTTACTGCACTTCCGTCATATCCGCTTTCCGGTACGGTAAAGTTGCCTTCTACCTTATTCCCGCCGTTTGATTGAGAACCGCCATTCCCTCCATTACCGCATGCTGCTAAACCTAAAACCATAGTGAATACCAGCAAGATGGATAAAATTTTCTTTTTCATAGAGTTGTATTCCTTTCTTTTTAAATATTTGTTTATATTCAAACAAGCTTGCGGCCTGTCGAACTATCCCTTAATACCGCTTCGGCTTACGCCGGCCATGATGTATTTTCTAAGGAAAATAAATACTAAGAACAATGGGGCTGATACAATAGCAACAGCAGCCATTTGCACCGGATAATTTACGTCACCCGTTGTCTCTGTAAATGCATTTCTCAAACCGTTTGTGATTAATCGATGCGCCTCATCATTTGCTACCAATCGCGGCCAAATATATGAGTTCCATGCACCCATCATCTTCAAAATGGTAATTGAGATCAATGTTGGTAACGACAGTGGAACCATGACCTTCCATAAGTATTTTAAATCAGTAGTTCCATCTACCTTTGCTGCCAAATATAATTCATTTGGAATCTGCATGAAATTCTGTCGTAACAGATAAATGTAGAACACGCTTACCAAAAACGGTATAATCAATACTTTAAATGTGTTCATCCACCCGAGCGCAGCAACTGTTGCATAGTTCGTAATGGTAAAAAGTTCGCCCGGAATCATCATCGTTGCTAAGAGTAATCCGAACAATGTCTCTCTTCCTTTAAACTCTAAACGCGCAAACGCAAACGCTGAGAGAACTGTTATAACCAGAGAAAGCAGTGTTGAAATAACACCGACAATCATTGTGTTAACAAACAATTGCCCTAGGCTTGCCGTAGTAAATGCTTCCGCATAGTTGCCAAGCATAATTGTCTGCGGCCAAAAGGTCGGAACGTTTAAACGATATTCTTCTAATGATTTTAAAGAAGAAATGATCATCCAGTAAAACGGGAATAAAACAATAACGGCCATTACAATCAAAAACACATATGTGAAGAATTTTACCAAAACTTTAATTGCTGTTTGGCTTGCCGTTACTTGTTGCATGTTTTTTTCTTGCATTGTAATAATTTTATCAGTCATAATCAGCACCTCCTTAATAATGCACGTGCTTCTTGATAAACTTATTGTTAATCAAGGTCACTACTAAGATAATTGCAAAAAGGATTAATGCTGCCGCACTGGCACGTCCTTGGTTGTTTGTGCTCAGCGCATCGTAGATAAATCCTACCATCGTGTTTAAACGTCCTGCATCGTCAGCAGGTCCCATGGTTTCACCAAAGATACCGATGATGCTGGAATACTCTTTAAATCCGCCAATAAATCCTGTAATAATGACATA
Organism: Faecalimonas sp.; assembly: GCA_045632945.1. Lineage (GTDB taxonomy): Bacteria > Bacillota > Clostridia > Lachnospirales > Lachnospiraceae > Faecalimonas. The sequence continues at coordinate 8,536 of JAZQXU010000024.1, forward strand.
TGCAAGCATTGGTGAAAGAAGCGGAACAGTAATGCGAGTAAATACTCTTCTTCTAGGTGTTCCGTCAACCTTCGCCGCATCGTAATATTGCTTGTTGATGCTTTGAAGTCCGCCAAGCAAAATTAGGATTTTAAACGGCAACGCATTCCAAACAATATAAATTACCATAACAGCCATATTGGCAACGTATGAGGAGCCGTAGTTAATCCAGTTCACTGCTTCGCCACCGAAAAATTCAATAACATTATTAATAATACCGGCTGTAATAACAATCTCGTTTTCTGTTCCGTAAAAACTTCCAACAATATTAAACATTGCTGCAAACACCATACCAATCGCAATTGAGTTTGTAACGTATGGTAGAAAGAAAATTGTTTGCAATACTTTCTGCAATGGGCGTATTGAATTAAGCGCCACCGCTATTAATAATGCTAAAATTGTGGAAAGCGGCACGGTTAATACACAAAGGAGCACTGTGTTTTGTAAACACTGAAGAAACTTCTTGTATTCAAGTACTTTAACAAAATTGTTAATGTTAAAACTAAAGTGCTGTCCTGCTGCCGCCTTAAGACTACTATAGTTCTCGAGAAAAGCCATTCTCACTGTGTTAAAGATGGGCCAAACAGTGAATATCAAAAGCAGCACAATAGCCGGCGCAAGATATATCCAGGCTTTCCATTGATGTTTACTGTCTACCATATTACTTTACCTCATAATAGATACGCTCTTCAGTTTCCTTGTTAAACAAGAAGAATTTGTGTGGCTTAATAGCATATCTGATTGTTTTTTGAGAAAGGTCAACTTTGTTATCCGCATTAATGATAGAACGGATACAAGGATTAACAGAAGCAGCATTTGTGGAAACGACACTTACATCGCGGCCCATAACTTCCACATTGTTCAGTTCACACTGCAACGGTCCGTCTTCTTTTAATTCAAATCCTTCCGGACGAATACCAATTATTACTTCCTGATTTGGCACACCGGTTACTTCCAGTACGACATCCTCGCCGATATAAACCTTCCCGTCTTCTACTTTTCCGTTCAAAACATTAATCGGCGGTGTCCCTAAGAACTTCGCTACAAAAAGGTTCTTTGGATTATCATATACTTCTTGCGGTTCACCAATTTGTTGAACCACACCTAATTTCATAACTACAATCATGTCGGAAATGCTCATTGCTTCTTCCTGATCGTGAGTAACGAACACCGTTGTAATTCCTGTTTCTTTTTGGATGCGACGAATCTCTTCTCTGGTCTGTAATCTCAGACGTGCATCTAGGTTGGAAAGTGGTTCGTCAAGCAAAAGAACTCGCGGCATCTTAACAAGGGCACGTGCAATTGCAACACGTTGTTGTTGACCTCCTGAAAGCTCGCTTGGCTTACGTTCCATCAGTTCGTCAATCTGAACTAATTTTGCAACTTCGTAAGCACGCTCTTGCATTTGCTCTTTTGTCAATTTGTCTGCTCCCGTTAAGTTTTGTAACGGAAACAAGATGTTTTGTTTGACTGTCATATGCGGATATAACGCATAGTTTTGGAATACCAACCCGATTCCGCGATTTTCCGTAGATAATTCTGTAACATCATCCTCTCCGAAGAAAATCTTTCCGCCCGTAGGCTTTTGCAAACCACTAATCATATACAACGTGGTGCTTTTTCCACATCCCGAAGGACCAAGCAGACCGATGAGCTTACCATCAGGAATCTCGAAAGTGAAGTCATTAACTGCAACAACCTCTTGCCCTGCTTTTTTGTCTCGAGAGGGAAATACTTTTGTTAGATTTTGTAATACAACTTTCATATACTACCTTCCCTTTTTTATATTAATTACACTGCATCATTTTTAGCCACTTGCTCTGCGTGTAATTTTTTCTTATATTCCAACAATGCATTTGCATCGTTAAATATCCGCTGACTGTTAATGTCGATAACCATCGTACCTGCCAACAAATCGTGAACAACCGAACGCGTATGTGTTACACACAAAATAACAACTTGTGCGATTCCAAAGATAAGTAAAATAAGCGTTCCGTGTATTCCAAGCATGTTAAAAAATATCATGATGAGAATATACACCGGAATCATGGTCTCTATTGTGTACTTTCCTAACACTGTCCGGATAAACAACTGAAGATTCGTAATCTTGACTGCATCTGTTCTCATAACACCAAGACCAAATATTTTTTTTCCTAACGTTTGCCCATTTCCAAAACGAATAGGCACAAATATTTCTAAAATCAAAAAGGCAAACAAAATACTGAACGTGATAATGAGCATCGTAAGATTTAATACCATATTATAAGCTTGTATTGCCTTTTCATCTTTTATGAGTGCATCATAAGCGGCATCATAGGCTTCCCGTTCACTTTCCGACATCGCTTCATATTCCTTGCCGGTAATTTCAAACTGAATCTCGTATTGTTCTTCATAGCGAGTATACGCTTCATTTAATGTCTGATTATATCCATCATACCCAAGAGCGGCAGACATTAGATACCCAACGCCTACTACAACGATTGCCAGAATCAGACTGTCAAACAAAAATGCCGATATTCTTTTCCATATATTTGCTTTCTGTAAATCAATACTCATGTATAAGAAATTCTCCCTGGTTGCTACTCGTTAATTCGAAGACCGGAACATATTTGCTCTACAGCATCTTCATAAGTCGTAACCTCTACCACATAATCACAAATCTCTGCGTTTTGCTGTTCCCTGTCAATTGAAATGATACGCTCCACTTTGTCTTGTGTGGACAATTTGCGACTGATAATATCTTCCAACATATCGCGCTTATCTCGCTTGATATAGATTGTGATAACATGTGGAAAGTTTGTCTTTAACGCCATTGCGCCGCATATATCCATCACGGTCAAAACATGTTTGCCATTGGCCAAAATAGTCTCCACATCTGATTTTTTAGAGCCATAATGACAGTTTGCATATACCGTAGTTTCAAAAAATTCATCTGCTTCACACATGGCCAAAAAATCATTTTTAGAAACATATCGATAATTTTCGGAATCGCGCCTGCAATCTTTCTTGCATGTGGTATAGCTGACTAGCTTTTCAAAACAGCTTGTCCTCTCCATTAAAAGATTCGCAATTTCATTCTTTCCGCTTCCTGTCGCACCAACCAATACAACAGCACTTGGCTGGCTCAAAGTGTAACGTTCCAGGCCTCCTCGGTAACTGTCTGCAATCACTTCGACTAATTTCAAAAATTCTTCATATGTGTTTACCGCCAAAACACCTGTTGCCTGTTGGTTCCACGGCCGACGAAGAAGAATCGGATAGGTTGCGTTCGAACGAAATACGTTATGCATTCCGTCATCAAACAAAATATCTACGTCTATCTTGTCTTTTCGCTGACCCATATATATATGATTCGGCGATATTTCCGGAAATTCCCTGATAATTCTAGTGGCTCTGATGCCCATAAACTCCGGCTTAATAGATGTAGCCACAAAAACTTCTGCAATCTGAGAAAGCTTCTGTACAAACTCTCTTGCACCTTCTACTATCGGTTGGTTTTCAAAAAACTGCGGGTCTTCGAAAAACTCAAAAATAGCATCCGCCCGGGTTCCAAGTTTTCCCCATCTGTCAATTTCATATATAGATAACGGTGGATCGAATTGATATTTCTCGTTCGCCAATCGAATGGCATATGGCACACATTCCATCAACACATCATCTATATCTAAGGCGATGGAAAGTTTATATTTTCTATCCATAAACGACCCTCTTTCTGCGTAAAAACACAAAACATAATTACCTTTTTAGTTTATGATATTTTTACGAAAAACTCAAGATGTTTCAGCATATTTTATAAACTATTTTTTCATTATTTTCCATTTTTCGACAACGATTTTGATTGTGTTTGAAAAAAACGTGTGAAAGCAAAAAAGAAACCGCTTAATGCGATTTCTTTTCACTAATTGTGTTGCTGAGTGTGGCAAATTCCTCTAAAGTCAAAGCCTCTCCTCTGACGTTTGCTCCTTTACCAAGACTTTCTATTGCTTGAATAATAACTTCTTTTGGAAGTTGTATCTCCGGAGAATTGTTTAATCCGTTTGCCAAGGTTTTTCTTCTTTGATTAAAAGATGCCCTGATAATCTTAAACATCAGGCTCTCATCCGTTACTTCCACAGGTGGTTTTTGATGACTTGTTAATCTAATGACCGCTGAACCAACGCTTGGTCTTGGCATAAAACAATTAGGCGGAACATTTGCTACAATATAAGGCTTTGCATAGTATTGAACAGCTAGCGACAATGCTCCGTAATCCTTGCTTCCCGGTCCCGTCTGCATGCGGTCTGCAACTTCTTTTTGTACCATAACCGTGATGCTCTCTATCGGTACATGACTTTCATAAAGGCCCATGATAATCGGAGTTGTGATGTAATATGGAAGGTTGGCAACAACCTTGATTGGCTTTCCTTCATTGTACTCTCTTGCCAATTGATTGATATCCACCTTAAGAACGTCTTCATTTATCACGGTTACGTTATCATACGCACTTAAAGTATCTTCCAAGATAGGTATCAACGCCTTATCTATCTCGACCGCAACTACTCTTCTGGCTGCGCAAGCCAAATACTGCGTCATTGTTCCAATGCCTGGTCCAATCTCTAACACCACGTCCTCTTTTGTGATATTTGCAGACGCAATGATTTTATCCAAGACGTGTGTGTCGATCAAAAAATTTTGCCCATATTTCTTTTGAAATGAAAATCCATACTTCTGCAGAATCTCAATTGTATTCTGCGGATTACCAAGTGTAGGCTTTGTCATATACTTACCTCAAATTCTGAATAAATCTTTTCCGTTTTGTTCTGTCTGTGCCACTACTTCTTCATAAGTAATTCCCTTGATGTCCGCAATTGTCTGTGCAATATACGAAATAAAAAGAGAAGAATTGCGTTTTCCACGATGTGGTTCCGGCGCCAGATACGGGCAGTCTGTTTCTAAAAGAATCCTCTCTAACGGAACTATTTTAGCAACTTCCTTGAGTTTCTTGCCGTTCTTAAATGTAACTACTCCGCCGATTCCAATATGAAATCCCATTTTTACATATTCTTCTGCCAATTCTTTCGAATAGGAGAAACAATGAACCACCCCGCGAAGACCCTGTGCATGCTCCTTCATAATCTCAAGGGTGTCTTCTGCCGCATCTCTGCTGTGAATAACAACAGGTAAATCTAATTCTCTTGCTATCTCAAGCTGTTTAATGAACCACTTTTTCTGAACATCATGAGACTCGTTGTCCCAATAATAATCTAGACCGATTTCTCCAACAGCTACTACTTTCTCTTGCATGCACTGCTGTTTCAAAAGCAAAAATCTCTCTTCGTCTAAGTCTCCAACTTCATCCGGATGTAGTCCGACTGCTGCATACATAAACGAGTGTTGTTGCGCCATCTGTACAACTTCCGTCACAGAATCCCAGTCAGCGCATACATTCACAATCGTTCCAACACCGTTTTCTGGCATCATACTGAGAACAGCTTCTCTGTCTTCGTCAAAATGGCTTGCGTCGTAATGTGCATGACTTTCAAATATCATCGGTTTCATCTTGTAATCCTCTTACAAAATCTCTTTTCTTAACTGCTCCGGCGTTTTTTGAGACAATAACACCGGCGGAATATCAAATACTGTTTTTGCTCCGGCTTCTCCTTTTTGAGTCAAACGATATGCCGCTCTTGCATAAGCAACCAATACGCTTGAAGTGAATTCCGGATTTGAATCAAGTTTCAATGAATATTCAATCACATGCTTGTTTCCATCTCTGCCTGTCTCACCCGTTCGAATCACGAATCCACCATGTGGCATTTTGTTGTGATTTGTTTTTAACTCTTCTTCTGTAACAAATGTCACAGTCGTGTCGTAGTCCGCAAAATAATTCGGCATAGTCTTAATTGCCTCTTCGATTGCTGCAAGATCTGCGCCTTCTTCCGGAACAACATAGCATTCTCGGAGATGCTTTTGCCTAGTCGTAAGCTGCGGTTCGCTACCACTTCTTACCTCCTCTACAGCCGCTTCAATCGGAACTGTATATTGTTTTCCGTCTTTTACACCCGGCACGCGACGAATTGCATCGGAATGCCCTTGACTGACACCTTTCCCCCAGAATGTATAAGTGCTTCCCTGAACCAAAATAGATTCTGCATAAATACGGTTCAGCGAGAACATTCCCGGATCCCAGCCAACGGAAATAATACCAACCTTATTTCCCTCTTTTGCCGCTGCATCTACATTTGCAAAATATTCAGGAATCTTTGCATGTGTATCAAAACTATCAATGATATTGAAATTCTTTACAATCTGTGGTCCCATGACCGGAAGGTCAGTTGCTGAGCCACCACAAAGAATCATGACGTCTACTTCATTTTTTAATGAGAGAATGTCATTTAAATGTACTTTTTTTACATCTTTTGTAAGAACGGTTACGTCTTCAGGATTACGGCGGGTTACAACTGCAACAAGTTTCATATCGTCGTTGCGTTCAATTGCGAGTTCTACACCTCTTCCAATATTGCCATATCCTACAATACCAATTCTAATCATGTTTTGTATTCCCCTTTCATTGTTTGTCGCAAGGCTAAACAGGTTAACAGATCTCTGCTCCTGCCGGCATATCTTTTTCCGGTGTCATAAGTGCAAGATTTCCTTCTGCATCTTCTGCACAAAGAAGCATACCCTCTGATAAGACACCTGCTAATTTTGCCGGTTTTAAATTCACAAGCACCATAACTTTTTTACCGACCATCTCTTCCGGTTTGTAGTATGCTTTGATACCTGATACAATCTGTTTCACCTGGCTTCCGATTTTTACTTGAGAGCACAGTAATTTTTTTGATTTTGGTACTTCTTCACATGCAATGATTTCACCAACCTGGAACTGCATTTTTCCAAAATCATCAAATGTGATTTCTTCTTTTGGTTCGATATCAATTACGTTTTCATCCACTTCCGGTTCCTCGACTACAGGCGGATGAAGTTCTTCTACTTTTTTCAAAACTTCTTCCATATCCAAGCGAGCAAATAAAATTTCCGGCTTGTCTGTTACATTTCCACCGTTTGTTTGTTTTAAAATCTTTTCTGCTGTTTCCGGTAGGAAAGAAGCAAGTAGTTTCGCACCCTTTTCGATGCTGTTAATTAAGTTATAAAGAACAGTTTCCAATCTGTCTTTTTGTGCTTCGTCTTTTGCAAGAGCCCATGGCATAGTTTCATCAATGTATTTATTGCATCGTTTGAATAAGTTGAAGATTTCCGTAATGGCATCGGCCACACGAAGATTTTCCATTTTCGCATCAACCGCTGCTGAGGTCCCGTCTGCAACTGCTTTAAGGTCAGCATCAACATCTGCAGAGACACCCTTGTCTGTTACTGTACCACCAAAGTACTTGTTTGTCATAGAAATTGTTCTGTTTACAAGATTTCCCAGTGTATTTGCAAGATCAGAATTGATTCGCTCTACCATAAGTTCCCATGTGATAACACCATCATTGTCAAACGGCATTTCATGAAGCAAGAAATAGCGAACTGCATCTACGCCAAACATATCTACCAATTCGTCTGCATAAATTACATTTCCTTTTGATTTACTCATCTTGCCATCGCCTTGGAGTAACCATGGATGTCCAAAAATTTGCTTTGGAAGCGGCAGGTCAAGCGCCATTAAGAAAATCGGCCAATAGATTGTATGGAAACGAATAATATCTTTCCCAATCAAATGTAAATCAGCCGGCCAGTCTTTCTTGAACTGCTCTGTACTGTCACCATCACAATCGTATCCGATGCCAGTAATGTAGTTTGTAAGCGCATCCAGCCACACATATGTCACGTGTTTTGGATCAAATTCTACCGGTATTCCCCATGTAAATGATGTTCTTGACACACAAAGGTCTTGAAGTCCCGGCAACAAGAAGTTGTTCATCATTTCATTTTTACGAGATACCGGTTGAATGAATTCCGGGTGTGTATTGATATGCTCAATTAATCTATCTGCATATTTGCTCATTTTGAAGAAATATGCTTCTTCTTTCGCCGGCTGCACTTCGCGTCCACAGTCCGGACATTTGCCGTCTACTAATTGTGATTCCGTAAAGAAAGACTCACAAGGAGTACAATACATTCCTTCATAATGTCCTTTGTAAATGTCACCTTGTTCATATAATTTCTTGAAAATTTTCTGTACTTGTTTCTCATGATAATCATCGGTTGTACGGATAAATTTATCATAAGAAGTGTGCATCATGTCAGCAATGTCTTTCACCTGTGCGGCAATACCATCAACAAATTCCTTTGGTGACATTCCTGCTTCTGCAGCTTTCAATTCAATTTTCTGTCCGTGTTCATCCGTTCCTGTCTGGAAAAACACATCATACCCCTGACTTCTTTTGTATCTTGCAATTGCATCTGCAAGAACAAATTCATATGTGTTTCCGATGTGTGGTTTGCCCGATGTATAGGCAATCGCTGTTGTCATATAAAATTTCTTATTTTCCATTTTGTTTCCTCCACTCCTTAAGGTATAAAAAAAGCCGCATCCTCTTATACAAGAAGACGGGCTAAATTCCGTGTTACCACTTCTCTTCGTTAGCATCTCACGACACCAACCTCAACGAGTTCTCTCAAACTCTCTCGCTGTAAAGGGCGAACCCATTGTGCCTAACTGTCGCTCAGCACACCGCTCAGAAGCCATCTTCCATTCTCTTCCACTTATCCCTCTCAGCCAACGGGAATTCTCTGTAAAGCTTTCAAAAACGTACTCTTTTCGTCACTGCGTTTCTCTTTTTAAATACTTTGCAATCGTAACACAAGAAAGGTATCGTGTCAAGAATTAGTAAATTCTGGAATTAATCCTTTTCCATTGACCTGTATGAGAGTGAAATGCTACTATCTTGACGTTAATATGCTCAAATCACGGGCATACTAACCAAAAACAAAACAAAGGAGAGATATAAATGACGAAAAACAAACTGTACAGTCGATGGCTCAGTGGCATTGAAACAATCGGAAATCGTTTGCCTCACCCCATTGCACTGTTTGCAATTTTTACAGGTGCCATTGTCATTCTTTCTGCAATTTGTTCCGCTCTCGGTGTTTCTGCTACGGGCGAACTCATTACAAACGGTGAATTGCAAGAGACTACAATTCATACCGTGAGCCTGCTCACAAAAGAAGGTTTGACTTATATGTTGACAAATGCGGTAACCAATTTTACTACTTATGCTCCTCTTGGCATGGTACTAGTTGCAATGCTTGGAGTTGGAATTGCGGAGAAATCCGGACTTATCAATACGCTTTTAAAGGCTGCTGTAAAAGTAACTCCAGCAAAGCTTATTACTCCAATGATTGTATTTCTCGGAGTCATGTCTAATGTTGCCAATGATGCCGGGTATGTCATCTTAATCCCCCTTGGCGCCATGATTTTCCGTGCATATGGCCGTCACCCTATTGCCGGCTTTGCAGCTGCGTTTGCAGGTGTGTCAGGTGGATATTCCGCAAACCTGTTAATTGGCTCCTTGGACCCTATGTTAGCCGGTATTACCCAAGCCGCAACTTCTGATATAGACCCTGGTTATCAAGTGGCTGTTATGGGAAACTTCTTTTTCTTGTTTGTCTCTACTTTTCTGATTACTACTTTAGGAACTTTTGTGACAAACAAAATCGTGGAACCAAGACTGGGGAAATATAACGAAACAATTTCTACAAACGAAGATGTTTCTTTAACCACCATTACCGAGCAAGAAAAGAAAGGCGTTAAAAACGCGGCAATCGTTGCATTGATTTATATTGTTATAATTATCATCGCATGTATTCCATCCAATTCCTTCCTTCGCAACGAAAACGGAGCCATTTTTGGCAATCCGTCATCCCCTTTTGTAAATGGAATCGTTGTACTAATCACGTTTCTTTTTATGCTTCCGGGAATTGCCTACGGAAAAACTGTTGGAACTTTCACAAAAGAAAACGGCGTATGCGACGCCTTATCTTCATCAATGGGGTCGATGGGTTCTTTTTTAGCTCTTGCTTTTGTAGCCTCCCAATTTATAAATTATTTTAATTATACAAAAATTGGTTCTATAATCGCACTTGCCGGCGCTAATTTCTTGGAATCTGTTAACATAAGTTTGATTCCACTGATTATTATATTTGTCATATTCGTTGCCTTGATGAATCTTTTTATGGGTTCGGCTTCTGCAAAATGGAATATCCTTGCACCGGTATTTGTACCCATGTTTATGCAACTCGGTTATAGTCCGGAGCTGTGCCAATTAGCATACCGCGTCGGCGACTCATGTACAAACATCATCACTCCAATGATGACATATTTTGCCGTTATTATTTCCTTCGCGCAGCGTTACGACAAAAAGGCAAGCATCGGAACCATTACCGCAACTATGATTCCTTATTCCATTGTCTTTCTTATTGGTTGGGTAATACTTCTGATTGTGTGGCTTTTGTTAGGTCTTCCTATTGGCCCGGGTGTAAGTGCATACTATTGATTGCTAGAATCATGTTTCATACCTTGGCGTTTTGTTTCATAAAATGCATTAAAAACCACAGGAGCATTTATGAAATCAAAACGAATAATTACTGCTTTGGTGCTTACCTGTTCTTTTCTTTTAACAGGCTGTAGTTCCATTCATATTCCTACCAACGCAAACACTGCTTTTTCAAATTTTACTCGTTGTCTCTTTAAGGAAGAAGTTACTTCAAACACAATTAACCTGCACTACTCTCTAGAAGAGCCTGAAGACTATGGGATTGTCGACGCGCCTGTGACGCTAGGGGCATTTGACCTTGATAAAAACGTCGCATTGGCGTCCGTCGAGAATCTGGAAAATGCACTTTCCAAATTTTTCTTCCAAACACTGTCTACTGAAAATCAAATAACATATGACATCCTATCCTACTATTTTGATACCCTCAAAAAAAATATTTCTTACTATCTATACGAAGAACCATTAAGCCCGATTACCGGCATTCATGCTCAACTTCCGGTCTTGTTGGCAGAATATCAGTTTTCAGACCGAAAAGACGTGGAAACCTATCTCGCTCTTTTAGAAACAGTACCTGATTATTTCTCCTCTCTCATCCGATTTGAGCAAGAGAAATCGGCAAACGGATTGTTTATGTCAGATGAAGTTGTAGACCAGGTTGTAGAACAGTGTAAGGCATTTCTTTCCATGAATGATAACAATTATCTGCTGTCTACTTTTGAAGAAAAAATACAACAAGTGACCGGTCTGTCTGATGAAACATCCTCCGCCTTTATTTCACAAAACAGGAAGGTAATTAACGAGTCTGTCCTTCCGGCCTATAAACAACTAGCATCTTCCTTAAACGCCTTGAAAGGAACCGGCAAAAACCCAAAAGGACTTTGCTTTTTTGAAAACGGAACAGATTACTACTCTTTTCTCGTTGCTTCAGAAATCGGGTCTAACCGTACGATGGAGGACATTAAATCGTTAATTTCAAATCAAATAGCAACGGATTTATTGAGTAGCCAAACTATCTTAGAAAAAAACTCGTCTATGTTGGAAAAAGCAGATGTTATCAACGAATCACCCGAGACTATTTTGCAGACATTAGAAGGAAAGATTTCGAAATCTTTTCCTTCGTCTGCCCCGGTAGACGTTCAAATCAAATACGTACCAAAAGCACTGGAACCTCACTTGAGTCCCGCTTTTTATCTGATTCCTGCCATTGATAATTTCTCAGAAAATACAATTTATATTAATCAGTCATATTCCCTAACCGACATTCATCTGTTTACAACGCTTGCTCACGAGGGATATCCCGGACATTTATACCAAACCACATATTTTGCAAACACTAATCCAGACCCTATCCGCACAATACTGAATTTCTCGGGCTATGTGGAAGGTTGGGCAACCTATGCGGAAATGTGTTCCTACTATTTGTCCACTTTAGAGAAACCATATGCCTCTCTACTACAAAAAAACAATGCGATAATTCTCGGGCTATATGCCACTGCAGATATCGGCATTCATTATGATGGATGGTCATTAGAAGATACCATTTCTTTTTTCGCCTCCTATGGAATTCATGACGAATCGGAAATTCAAGAAATATATCAATACATTGTCGGAGACCCTGCAAACTACTTGACATATTACCTGGGTTATTTGGAAGTGTTGGAATTGAAAAAAGATTATATCAAGAATCAAGGCGAAGCCTTTTCTCAAAAAAATTTTCATCAGAAATTTCTTGAAATCGGCCCCGCACCTTTTGCTGTAATAAGAAAATATATGTTGGGGACCTAGTTGCGTCCCCTAAACATATCCGGCCAACCACACACTTGCAATAATACCCGCTAAAGTTGCTAATAAAGCACCTGCTAGTGTGAAGCGTGTTTTTTTGACCTTGCCTGCCATAAAATAAATACTCATAGTATAAAATACTGTTTCTGTACAACTCATCATGATGGAAGCAATGAGACCGATTCGCGAATCTGTCCCATGTTCCTTGAACAGATCCAATACCAGTCCGGTTGCTGCGGAAGACGAAAACATTCTGACAATGGCAAGCGGAACCAGTTGCGAAGGAAAGCCAAAATGTTGCGTAATGTTTCCCATCATATTTGACAAAGCATCTAGAAATCCCGACGCTCTCAGCACACCAACTGCCACCATTAAGCCGATTAATGTGGGCATGATTTTGATTACTGTGTAAAAACCTTTTTTTGCTCCTTGAACAAACTCGTCGTAAACCTTAACCTTCTCCAGAACTCCATAGGAAACAATCAAAAAAACAACTACCGGTACAATAAAATCACTAATATACATCAAAACTTGCATGCCGGTCACCTGCTCTTCCTTCTTGTTTTCCACTTGCAATACAAGCATCCAACTAAAGTACTTATGATGGTGGCAATCAGCCCTGCTCCCACAATTCGAGTCGGGTTCACACTTCCATACTGACTCCTATACGCGATGATATTAATGGGAATAAGTTGTAATGAGGAAATATTAATGACCAAAAACGTGCACATTTCATCACTGGCAACCTCCCGATCCTCTCCCCTTTCCTCCTGCAATTCTCCCAGCGATTCCATTGCCCGAAGCCCTGCGGGCGTAGCTGCCCACCCCAAACCTAAAATATTGGCTATCATGTTTGTAGTAATAAATTCATTTGCTTTATGTGTATGGGGAAGTTTCGGAAACATGAAACGAATGACAGGACGAAGTACATTGGACATTGCCCGAATAATTCCCGCTTTTGTGGAAATCTCCATAAGTCCGGTCCAAAAAGACATGATTCCCATCATGGTAAGACACAGCGTAACCGCTTCCTTTGCAGATTCTAATGCGGCATCTGTAATACATGCCACATCTCCTTGAATTGTGGCATAAACCACTCCAACAATGAGCATTCCTGCCCAAATAAAATTCAGCATACATTGTTCCTTTTCGTTCTTTCTAACAATGTATGCTGAAAATAATTTCCTATTCTTTTAATCCTAACCTTCGGTTCACAATTCCCCGAAGCAACGTATATACAACTGCCGTGAGCGGAATGAAAATAAGCATTCCGGTAAGTCCCATGAGACTACCTCCCACACTCACCGCAACTAATACCCAGATAGACGGAAGTCCAACGGAATTTCCAACCACATGAGGGTAAATAAAGTTTCCTTCCAATTGTTGTAACACTAAAAACATTACAACAAAAATGAGTGCCTTAACAGGGCTAACCATAAAAATCAAAAGTGCTCCCACTCCGCATCCGATAAATGCTCCAAAAATTGGGATCAATGCCGTAAATGCAATTAGTACACTGATAAGAAGAGCATAAGGAAGTTGGAAAATGGTCATGGCAACAAGAAACATCAAGCCCAAAATTACCGCTTCCAAACATTGACCGGTAAAGAAACTGGTAAAGCTTTTGTTAACAGCCTCCCCTAGTGCCAGGAAAATATTTTTCCAATCCTCCGGCATAAAGGCCGTCATAAGTTTTTTTACTTGACTGGTTAACTTTTCTTTTTGTAACAAAACATAGCAAGAGAATACAAATGCAATGACAAAATCTGCGACCCCGGTAATAATGCTTTTGGCAGCTTCAAACGTAGTGTCTAAAACACTTCCTGCACCGTTTTTCAGAAAGTCAATTCCCTGATTCAGTATCTCGTCCCACTTAAATTCCATGCCGGCAATCCATCTCACAATTCCTTCGTTGTCTTGGAATAAACGGATAGCCCATTCTTGCACTTCCGGAACAAAATCCTGTAATGTTTTTCCCAAATGTAAAATTGTACGTCCCAGCTCCGGAACCACAACCAACACCACAATCGCGATAATGCCAATCACAACAATCAGTGTCAACACAAGGCTAAGAGGTCTTGCTAACTTAATAGCCCCTTTTTTTCCTGCACGCTTTGCTTTTCCAAAAATCTTTTCTTCAAAGAAGTTCATCGGGATTTTCACAATAAATGCTATTGCACCTCCGAGCACAAACGGAGATATGACGTCCCACAAAACGGTAATCCCTTGGAACACCTTTTGATAATTCCAAAGTACTACCAACGCGAGAATTGTAAACACAATTAATCCTCTGATTTTTTTAAGGTTATCCTTGTCTAGATTCATCTAATCACCTTCTACTGTCAATTTTTCGTTGCACAAATTTAACAATTTCCACAACCGGAATTACTACTACACCAAGTGCAATTGCAAGAACATATTCGCCAAGACCAACATGCGCAAATCCAAACGCATCAGCCAGGAACGGAATCTCGCAAACAACAGTTGTTGCAATGAAAGAACCAAAACCTGCTAACAATAAGAACTTATTCTGTGAACCAAGTTTAAAAATACTCTGTCTCTGCGAGCGCATGTTAAAGCTGTGGAAAATTTCTGCCATAGACATAGTAAGGAACGCCATTGTTGTTCCATGTGATGCGCCACCCATGTTTGTTCCAAGGAAGTATGATATAAGTACAAGAACTGTTACAAGAGCTCCTTGGTATCCGATATCAATTCCCATTCCATCCGCAAAAATACCTGCTTTTGCGTCACGAGGTTTGCGTCGCATAATATTTGGTTCTGCTTTTTCCATACCAAGCGCAAGTGCAGGGAAACAGTCTGTTACTAAGTTAATCCACAACAAGTGAACCGGTTCGAAAATAGCTGTTTCTGCAGGAAGAAGTAATGTTGCAACAAATATAGTTAACACCTCGCTCATATTAGAACCAAGCAAAAACTGAATCGCCTTGCGAATATTGTCGTAAATTCTACGTCCTTCTTCTACCGCTCCTACTATTGTGGCAAAATTATCGTCTGTAAGAACCATATCTGCAACATTTTTAGTAACATCAGTACCTGTAATTCCCATTCCGACACCAATATCAGCAGATTTAATAGAAGGCGCATCATTTACACCGTCACCTGTCATGGCTGTTACATAACCTGCTTTTCTCCAAGCATTTACAATACGTGTTTTGTGTTCCGGTTGCACACGTGCGTAAACACTAATATTCATAAACTCTTTTTCAAATTGTTCGTCATCCATATCGTTTAACTGAGAACCCGTAATTGCATACGTTCCTTCTGTAATGATTCCCAACTCTTTTGCAATTGCTACTGCTGTATCAACATGGTCACCTGTAATCATAATCGGTCTGATACCGGCCCCTCTACATTCAACAATAGCATCTTTGACTTCCGGACGAACAGGATCAATCATACCACTGAGTCCTACGAAACAAAGTTGTTGTTCTAACACGTCTGCTTCATATGCTTCCAGTTCATTATCCCACATTCTCTCTGCACAAGCAAGTACGCGAAGCGCTTTATCTGCCATTGCTTTATTTGCATCGAGGATTTTCTGTACATATTCTTGTGTCATTGGCATAAGTTTGCCGTTTTCTAAGTAATAATCACATTTTCCAATAACAACATCCGGAGCACCTTTTGTATATTGAACATATCCATTTTCTGTTTTGTGTACTGTAGACATCATCTTTCTTCCGGAATCAAACGGTGCTTCTCCCACGCGCGGAAACTGTTCTTTTAAAATATTTTTATTAAAGCCTACTTTGTTGGCCCACACAACAAGAGCTGCTTCTGTCGGTTCTCCTGTCACGATTTCATCAGAATCAATTTCTGCATCACAGCAAAGAGCCATAGCTGTTGCTACATGTGCTTCGTCTTGTCCAAAGAAATCAACAACCGTCATTTTATTCTGTGTCAAAGTTCCTGTCTTATCAGAACATATAATCTGCGCACAACCAAGCGTCTCTACCGCTGTTAACTTGCGGATAATTGCATTTCGTTTGGACATATTTGTAACACCAATTGATAAAACAACTGTTACCACTGCTGCAAGACCTTCCGGAATGGCAGCAACTGCCAACGAAACTGCAACCATAAAAGAATGCAAAGCTAATTCGAAATTAAAGCTTCCTGCTCTAATAATCTGAACAGCAAATACAACTACACAAATACCAAGAACTAACCAAGTTAAAATTTTTGATAATTGTCCTAATTTTCTTTGTAATGGTGTTTGTCCTTCTTCTGCCTGAGTCAGAGCGTCCGCGATTTTACCCATCTCCGTATCCATACCAGTCGCGGTAATAACAGCCTTTCCACGTCCGTAAACAACCGTACTTCCCATATACATCATGTTCTTACGGTCTCCAAGCGGAACGTCTTTTTCGCTCTCTCTCAAATTAATAATATCAATAAATTTTGTTACAGGAACAGACTCTCCGGTAAGTGCCGCTTCTTCAATCTGTAAGCTTGCACTTTCAATAATTCGACCATCTGCCGGAACCGCATCACCTGCCTCCAACAAAACAATATCACCAACTACCAAATCTTCGCTGTGCACAATCTGCACTTTGCCGTCGCGAAGAACCTTAGAAGTTGCTGCTGACATTTCCTGTAATGCTTCAATTGCCTTTTCTGCTTTACTTTCTTGGTATACACCAAGCACGGCATTGATAATTACAACAGCTAAAATGATAATAACATCCACAAATTCCCCTTCCGGTTCCATTGCGGCTAACGCTCCACTAATTGCTGCTGCAACCAACAAAATAATAATCATCGGATCTGCAAGCTGTTCTAAAAATCTTTGAATCAAAGATTTTCCTTTGGCAGCCTTTAAGCGATTTTTTCCGTTTTCTTCCAATCTTTTCGCCGCATCTGCTTGGCTCAGACCCTCTTCTGAAGTGTTTACCTGCTTTAACACTTCTGTTTCACTTTCACAATAATACCTCATGATTTTTCCTCCTATTATCTTGTGCAACTTTCAGTCTTTACTATATTATGCCTAAAAAAAAGACCTTCATTGCACTTATATGCAATAAAAGTCTCACTCTTTCATTACGACACGGATGATTTTCATCGTATTGACGATGTCGTAAACGCTTGGGGCGCAAGTTACTCCCTTTTACTAAAATACAATATATATAGCGATTTCACTTGATGTCAATTGTTTTTTGCAAATTTATATATATTTAAGAAGCAGGACAATGTATCCTGCTTCTTATATTTTTATTAGTGTGCAATTGCCATTTCTGTTTCTTTGTCGAACAAATGAATCTTGCTTGCATCAAGAGCAAACTTAACTGTATCGCCTGTTCTAGCTGTTGTTCTAGGATTAACTCTAGCTGTCATGTTAGCGCCTGCATAATCGAAGTACAAGTATACTTCAGCACCTAACATTTCGTATACACGAATTGTAGATTCAATTACTGTGTCTGCAGAGTTAGCAATAAATTCTTCTTCATCATGTACGTCTTCTGGACGAATACCAAGAACGATTGTCTTTCCATCGTATCCGCCATCGATTACTTTCTTAGCTTTTTCTCCACCAAGTGTAATCTTAGATTCTCCCAAGTCAAGAACAACCTTGTCTCCGTCTACTGAACATGCAGCATCTAAGAAGTTCATTTGTGGTGCTCCGATAAATCCTGCAACGAATAAGTTGTTCGGTGCATCATATAAAACTTGTGGTGAATCTACTTGTTGTACAATACCTGCGCTCATAACTACGATTCTTGTACCAAGTGTCATAGCTTCTACCTGGTCATGAGTAACATAGATAATTGTAGCACCTAATCTTTGATGTAATTTAGAAATCTCAATACGCATTTGACCTCTTAATTTAGCATCCAAGTTTGATAAAGGTTCGTCCATAAGGAATACTTTAGGATTACGAACGATAGCACGTCCCATAGCAACACGCTGTCTTTGTCCACCTGATAATGCTTTTGGTTTACGATCTAACAATGATTCAAGGTCAAGAATCTTAGCTGCTTCACGAACCATTCTATCGATTTCTGCTTTCGGAACTTTTCTTAATTTCAATCCGAATGCCATGTTGTCATATACTGTCATGTGTGGGTAAAGAGCGTAGTTCTGGAATACCATCGCGATATCTCTATCTTTTGGTTCTACGTCATTTACAATTCTTCCGTCGATCTCTAATTCTCCAGAACTGATTTCTTCCAAACCAGCAATCATACGAAGTGTTGTAGATTTACCACAACCTGAAGGTCCAACGAAGATGATAAATTCTTTATCTTCAATATCAAGATTGAAGTCTTTTACTGCTTCAAATCCATTTGGATAAACCTTTGTAATGTTTCTCAATGATAAACTTGCCATTTTTTCTACTCCTCCTATTTTCGGTTTTTACCTTACATCAGTATACAAAAAATGAGCACTTTCGTCTACGAACAGATTGAACAATCTTTCTTTGAAAATTATGTGCACCTTGTTGAATCCCTACAATAATTCTTGATAAACATCTCTTTTTGAGATTCCCCTGTCTTTTGCAACTGATTTCATGGCTTCTTTTTTGTCCATGCCTTGATTAAAATAATACTCCATGTGTTCTTCAATACTCATTGCTTCCCATTTCGCCACTTCTTCTTTTTTAATATCCTCGCGGCTTTTTCCCTCAATCACTAGCACACATTCGCCTTTAGGTTCGTTTGCCTCATAGTGAGCAAGCGCCTCCTCTATCGTAGTAACAAACGCAGTCTCATGCTTCTTTGTCAGTTCCCGACAAACCGTGATTCTACGATTTCCTAACTCCTCTAAAAGTTCTTGCAAAGTGCGAATCAAGCGATGTGGCGCTTCGTATAACACAATGGTTCTTGTTTCATTTACCAACTCTTTCATAACTGCTTGTTTTTCCTTCTTATCCGAAGGAAGAAACGCTTCAAAAACAAATCTTCTTGTTGATAGTCCGGATAGGGTAAGGGCCGTAACACATGCAGCAGCTCCCGGAAGAGATGTCACCTCAACCCCTGCCTCGTAACACATTTTTACCAACTCTTCACCCGGATCGGAAATCCCCGGAGTCCCCGCATCTGTAATCAAAGCAATATTGATGCCGTTTTGGAGTTTTTCTACCAGTTTTTTTCCTTTTTCGATTTTGTTATATTCATGATAACTGGTCATCGGAGTTGTGATTTCAAAATGATTCAATAATTTGATACTATTTCGCGTATCCTCTGCCGCAATCAGGTCTACCTCTTTCAAGGTTCTGATCACACGAAACGTGATATCCTCCAAATTGCCAATCGGAGTTGCGCACAGATACAATTTGCCTTCCATTATCTTCGTTCCTTTCTATTTCAGTCCATATTCACCCAGTAATTCATCACTGTATATGCCAACATCTTTATAAACCACCAAAGGGCGCTCCACGGTCATGCGCGAATTAGCTCCTCGTTTTCCTTCAATGAGAACCATATTCGGTTCCTTATCTATAAAAGGATGTACCATCCGCATGCGCTTTGGCTCTATTTTAACCTCTACCATCTTTGATAAAATTTCTGCCAATCGAAACGGTCTATGTATCATATAAAATCTTCCGCCCGGTTTTAGGATCTTTGCGCTCTCTCGCAAAATGTCATCCAACGTGCACAATACTTCGTGACGGGCAATCGCTTTGGCGTCCGATGGGTTTGCAATCCCGTGCTGTCCTATCATGTAAGGCGGATTCGTAGTTATGACGTCAAAAGAGGCAGGGCCAAATATATTGGCTGCCTCTTTAATATCTCCTGTTACAATATGAATCTTTTTATTTAAATGGTTGTGCGCTACACTGCGCCTTGCCATGTCCGCGCTTTCCTCTTGGATTTCCAAACCGGTAAACTGTTCTCCCTCTGTTTTTGCCGTCATAAGAATCGGGATAATTCCTGTGCCTGTTCCTAAATCAAGCGCAGTTTCCCCTTTCTTAACGCGAGCAAAATTCGCTAGCAAGACTGCGTCCATGCCAAAGCAAAATTTGCCGGGATGTTGTATGATTTCGTAACCGTTAACCTGTAAGTCATCCAATCGTTCTTCACGCCTTAGATTCGTCGCCATCTAGTTTTCCTCCAATGCCGCCAACTCTTTCATTTCTTCTTTAGAAAGGCGTACGTCTTTTCGTTTTTTCGGTTTAAATCTTAATTCTTTCGCTTTGTACTCCCGAATCTCTTTTTCATCATCATCCAATGTTACTATTACTTTCACAGTTTGACGAAGAACTCCTACACTTTGAACTTCTCCCTTTAACCCTTCACATGTGGTAACGATATCTCCAATGGACGGAAGACGACTATTAAGTTCCTCATATGTTTCCTCTTCATTGGTTAGACAACACATAAGTCTTCCGCATACTCCGGAAATCTTTGTCGGATTTAATGATAGGTTTTGTTCCTTGGCCATCTTGATAGAAACCGGCGCGAACTCCGACAAATATGTGTGACAGCAAAGCGGACGTCCGCACATGCCAATACCGCCACGAATCTTAGTCTCGTCACGCACTCCTATCTGGCGAAGCTCAATACGAGTACGAAAAACTGCTGCCAAATCTTTTACTAATTCGCGGAAATCAATTCTGCCGTCTGCCGTAAAATAAAACAATACCTTGTTACCGTCAAATGTATATTCTGCATTGATAAGCTTCATATCTAATTCATGTTTACGAATCTTTTCTAAGCAAATATCAAACGCCTCTTTTTCCTTCTCACGATTTTTTTCTTCATTGCGCTTATCTTCCTCTGTCGCAATTCTAATTACAGACTTAAGTGGTTGCATAATCTCTTCATCACGCACTTCCTTCGGTCCCGATACTACACTACCGAATTCCACTCCACGTGCTGTCTCAACAATAACCTTGTCTCCTTGCTTTACATGCAATTTTCCCGGCGAAAAGAAATATACTTTTCCTGCCTGACGAAATCTTACACCTATTACTTTTGT
This sequence comes from Faecalimonas sp., assembly GCA_045632945.1. Classification (GTDB taxonomy): domain Bacteria; phylum Bacillota; class Clostridia; order Lachnospirales; family Lachnospiraceae; genus Faecalimonas. The sequence continues at coordinate 29,778 of JAZQXU010000024.1, forward strand.
CATTTTTAATTCTCCTTTATTGTAAGCAACAGCAATTCCATTACCAAATCAAAATTCACATTAGCTCTAAGACGCTCTTTAGCTGTTTCAATAGCCGTAAGAATAGCCTCAATTCCTTCATATGAACTCCTTGCTGCTTTCTCCTTGATAAATTTTAACTGATCGCTCATAACCAATCTGTCGACATCTTTTGTTGCTTTGTAAACCAAGATGTCACGATACCAAATTGTCATGATATCCAAATAGTCTGTTACTTCTAATTTGTATTTATTAATCTGTTTGATTGCGCTGACAATTTCCTGCAAATCCATTTCGTTAATATATTTCATAAGTTGAATGGCGTCTTCCATAATCTCATTGAAATGTTCAGATTTTGCAAGCATAGCAGCGCGCCCAATGTTCCCCTGCGCAAAAGCGGCGCACAAATCCGCTTGATAATCCGGAACTTGCAACTGTTCCATAAGATAGTTTTTCACCAACTTATCTTTGATGTTGCGCAACTTCAACATGACACAACGCGAGCGAATCGTGGCAAGCAGGCCGTCCGCATTCTCCGTTAAGAGAAAAATCACCGCATACTTCGGCGGCTCTTCAAGTGTTTTTAAAAGCGCATTCTGAGCCTGCACCGTCATGAGGTCCGCCTCCGGAATAATATAAATCTTATATGGGCTGCTGTATGGCTTAATCATAATGTCGCCATTTAATTGTCCGCGAATATCTTCCACGCTGATAGAAGTCGGCTTTTCATGTTGAACGGTAATGATGTCCGGTTGATTGCCACCTCTCGCCTGAATACAAGATCGACATTCACCACAAGGTCCTGACCGATCGGATTCACACTGCAAAGCCATGGCGAACAAACGAGCAAGCAATTTCTTACCTGAACCGCGTTGTCCATTTAAAATGTATGCGTGAGAGATCTTATTCTGTGCAACAGCTGTCTGCATATACTGAATAATATCTTTGTGCCCCACTACATCCTGAAATCCGTTCACATCTTCACCTTCTTTCTATCCCTCTCAGTATATCATAAATTACTTCGAATACCTAGTACAATTTCATCTATGCACTGATCCATATCAAGATTGAAAAACTTGTGTGTTATCCCCGCTGCACATAATTTTTCCTCGGAAAAATCTTCCGTATCTGCCAAAAATCTACGACACATTTCCTTATATTTTGGTTTATCCTGTGCGCGCTCACGTGCCAGTGCTCGTTCCAAGCGAAGTCCATCTTCTACTTCTATGTAAAGCGGAACAAGCCGCTCTTCTCCAAAATATTTGCGTAACTGCACATAGGATTCCAACGTCCCTATTGCCAAATAAGGAACGTCTTCATCAAACTGTCCGTCGTCTACTGTAAAATATGTCCAAATACCATGAACCGTGTTATATTGACGTAGTTCAATTACTTTTCCCGCCTTTTTCAATTCCTGCAATCTATTTTCATTGACGAAAAAATATTCTCGTCCGTTTTCCTCATGTTCGCGAATTGGACGAGTAGTATAAATAACAATGGTTTTTAATTCCGGAACTTGTTCTTTTACTTTTTTGTAAATAGTGTCTTTCCCTGACGCACTCTTTCCCATTAGATAGAATATTTTGCTCATTAATAATTCTCCCCGTCGTTTACGTCACCGCTTTTCACAATCTTGACAATTCTGCTTGTCCCTAATCTTTCAGCACCAAGCTCAATAAAATCTTTAGCGTCCTCCAAAGAAGAAATGCCGCCGGCTGCTTTCATCTTGAGTCCCGGTCTAACATTTGCTGCAAACAAAGCAACATCCTCCCTAGTTGCACCCGCGGTAGAAAATCCAGTGCTTGTCTTAATATATTCTGCGCCGGATGCCGAAACAATCTCGCACATTTTTACTTTTTCATCATCTGTAAGAAGACATGTTTCAATAATAACCTTCAAAAGTTTTCCGTTGCAAGACTTCTTAATTGCCTTAATCTCATCTAAAAGAGTGTCCCATTTTTGGTCCTTAACCCATCCGATGTTAATGACCATATCAATTTCATCTGCACCGTTTCTTACTGCATCCTCTGTCTCAAAACATTTTGCCGCCGTTGTATTGTAACCATTCGGAAACCCGATAACCGTGCAAATAGCAAGATTATCCCCTACATATTCTTTTGCCTGTTTCACAAATGATGGAGGAATGCACACCGAAGCTGTGCCGTATTTCATACCGTCATCGCATATTTCACGAATCTGCTCCCATGTAGATTCTTGTTTCAATAATGTGTGATCGACCATTTTGAGAATATTTTTGATTTCCATATATAATGTCTCCTTCTTCTTAAACTATTTCCTTTTATAAAGAGATGTCACGCATACATGCGCGACATCTCCAACAATGCTTATTCTTTATCTTTAATCTCGCTATGCCATTCTTGCAATGACTTCACATCACCACAACCTGGTTTGCCCATAGAAATCATACCACTTGCAGTTGCTTTTGCCGCTGCGATTGTTGTCATATATGGGATTTTCTTTTTGATTGCTCCTTTTCTTAAGTAGCTATCATCAATGGTACTATCCGCACCAATTGGTGTGTTAATGATTAAATCAATCTGCTTGTTTGTGATAAGATCTAAGATGTCCGGTCTTCCCTCATTCAGTTTGTTAACTGCTTCACACGGCACTCCTGCTTCTGTAAGAATTTTAGCCGTTCCTTTTGTAGCAAGAATCTTAAATCCGGTAGATACAAAATCTTGTGCCACTTCCACGACTTCTGCTTTGTCTTTATCACACACAGAAATTAAAACTGTTCCATTAAGCGGAAGCTCTGTCTTTGTAGCTTCTTGGGCTTTCACAAATGCTTCTCCATAATATCTTGACAATCCTAGAACTTCTCCCGTTGAACGCATTTCCGGTCCGAGTACAGGGTCAACCTCCTGGAACATATTAAATGGGAACACTGCTTCCTTAACACCATAGTAAGGAATATCCTTTTCCTTTAAATCAGCAATCGGTGATGGCCTTCCGGTTAATTCTGAAGTCACAATATCAATTGCTAGCGGTACCATGCGAATACCACAAACCTTAGACACAAGCGGTACTGTACGGGACGCACGCGGGTTAGCCTCAAGCACATATACCCTATTATTTTCAATTGCGTACTGCATGTTCATAAGGCCTTTTACTCCCATTTCTTCCGCAATCTTTCTTGTGTATTCTTTAATCGTTTTCACGTTATCCTCAGAAATGTGTCTTGAAGGAATAATACATGCTGAGTCTCCTGAGTGAACTCCGGCAAGCTCAATGTGTTCCATAACTGCAGGAACAAATGCATGTGTTCCGTCACAGATTGCATCTGCTTCACATTCCAAAGCGTGATTTAAGAATCTGTCAATAAGGATTGGTCTGTCTGGAGTTACACCAACAGCCGCATTCATGTATTTTGTTAGGTTTTCCGGATCATAGACAACTTCCATTCCGCGTCCGCCAAGAACGTAAGAAGGACGAACCATAACCGGATAACCAATCTGATCTGCTATTGCGAGCGCTTCTTCAACATTAACCGCCATTCCTGATTCCGGCATCGGGATTTCTAATTTGTCCATCATTTCACGGAATAAATCTCTATCTTCTGCCAAATCGATTACGGAAGGTGCTGTACCAAGAATCTTAACCCCATTCTTTTCAAGGTCTGCTGCTAAGTTAAGTGGTGTTTGCCCACCAAATTGAGCAATAACGCCAACCGGTTTTTCTTTCTTGTAGATGCTAAGTACATCTTCCAATGTTAATGGTTCAAAGTATAATTTGTCAGATGTATCGTAGTCAGTTGAAACCGTCTCAGGGTTACAGTTAACCATGATCGTTTCAAAACCAAGTTGTTTTAATGCAAGTGCTGCATGTACACAACAGTAGTCAAATTCAATACCTTGTCCGATTCTGTTAGGGCCACCGCCGAGAATCATAACCTTCGGTTTATCTTCGCTGATTGGATTCTTATCCGCTGCATTGTATGTGGAATAATAATAAGCTTTGTCCTGGGTTCCGCTTACATGTACAGGCTCCCATGCTTCTTCCACACCAAGTTCAATTCTCTTTTCGCGGATATCTGCTTCGGCAACTTCTAAAATTTGGCTTAAATATTTATCAGAAAATCCATTTTTCTTAGCAGAAATGAGCGCTTCATCAGACGGCATTGCTCCTTTTCCGGACAAAAGTGCTTCCTCTTCTTCCACTAATTCTTTCATCTGTTCGATAAAGTAATGTTTTACCTTAGTGATTTCGTGGATTTCATCGACAGTAGCGCCAGCTCTTAAAGCTTCGTACATGATGAAATGACGTTCACTGGATGGAGTAATAAGCATGTGAAGAAGTTCTTCTTTGCTAAGTGTGTCAAAATTCTTTGCATGTCCTAAACCATAACGACCTGTTAAGTCGGATCGTAGCCATGTCGTTCTGTGAGCCAAGGAGTTGTT
>JAZQXU010000025.1:0-20689 GCA_045632945.1 Faecalimonas sp.
ATTTCAGGTCCGAGTATCGGGTCAACCTCCTGGAACATATTGAATGGGAATACTGCTTCTTTTACACCATAGTAAGGAATGTCTTTTTCCTTAAGCTCAGCAACCGGTGATTTTCTTCCTGTTAATTCTGAAGTTACGATATCAATAGCAAGCGGAACCATACGGATACCACATACTTTAGATACCAACGGAACAGTACGTGATGCACGTGGGTTCGCCTCAAGCACATATACTCTATCATTTTCGATCGCATACTGCATGTTCATGAGACCTCTTACACCCATTTCCTCAGCAATCTTTCTTGTGTATTCCTTGATTGTCTTCACATTGTCTTCAGAAATGTGTCTTGAAGGAATCACACATGCTGTGTCACCTGAGTGAACTCCTGCAAGCTCGATGTGTTCCATTACTGCTGGAACGAATGCCTGCGATCCATCACAGATAGCATCTGCTTCACACTCTAATGCATGATTCAAGAATCTGTCGATAAGGATTGGTCTGTCAGGAGTAACACCAACAGCAGCATTCATATATTTTGTTAAGTTTTCCGGGTCGTAAACAACTTCCATTCCACGTCCGCCAAGTACGTATGAAGGACGAACCATAACCGGATATCCAATCTTGTCGGCAATTGCAAGTGCTTCGTCTACATTTACAGCCATTCCTGACTCAGGCATTGGAATCTCAAGCTTGTCCATCATTGCACGGAACAAGTCACGGTCTTCTGCAAGGTCGATAACTGCTGGTGCTGTACCGAGAATCTTCACGCCGTTCTTTTCGAGGTCTGCTGCCAAGTTAAGCGGTGTCTGTCCACCAAACTGAGCGATAACTCCAACCGGTTTTTCTTTCTTGTAAATACTGAGTACATCTTCGAGTGTAAGTGGCTCAAAGTACAACTTGTCAGAAGTATCGTAGTCTGTTGAAACAGTTTCAGGGTTGCAGTTAACCATGATTGTCTCGAATCCAAGCTGTTTCAATGCAAGTGCTGCATGTACACAACAGTAGTCGAATTCGATACCCTGTCCGATTCTGTTCGGACCACCACCGAGAATCATAACCTTTGGCTTATCCTCGCTAACTGGGTTCTTATCCTCTGCATTGTATGTCGAATAGTAGTAAGCTTTGTCCTGTGTACCGCTAACGTGTACCGGCTCCCAAGCTTCTTCTAATCCAAGTGCAATTCTCTTTTCTCTGATATCTGCTTCAGCAATCTCTAAGATTTGGCTGAGGTATTTATCTGAGAAACCATTTTTCTTAGCAGAGATGAGCGCTTCATCAGAAGGCATAGCACCTTTGTTTGCAAGAAGTGCTTCCTCTTCTTCTACTAATTCTTTCATCTGTTCGATAAACCATGCTTTTACTTTTGTAATCTCATGAATTTCTTCCACTGTTGCACCTTTGCGAAGCGCTTCGTACATTAAGAAATGGCGTTCGCTGGAAGGTGTAATGAGTGCTTTTAATAATTCTTCTTTTGATCTTGTGTCAAAATCTTTCGCATGTCCAAGACCATAGCGTCCTGTTTCAAGACTACGGATTGCCTTTTGGAATGCTTCTTTATAAGTTTTGCCGATACTCATAACTTCACCAACAGCTCGCATCTGAGTACCTAACTTATCTTCTACACCCTTAAATTTTTCAAATGCCCAACGTGCAAATTTGATTACCACATAATCTGCATCCGGAACGTATTTATCTAATGTGCCGTATTTTCCACAAGGAATATCTGCTAATGTCAATCCTGAAGCTAACATTGCTGATACTAAAGCAATCGGAAAACCTGTTGCTTTAGAAGCAAGCGCTGAAGAACGTGATGTTCTAGGATTGATTTCGATAATAATATCTCTGTCTGTCTTCGGATCATGAGCCCACTGTACGTTACATCCGCCAATTACCTGAACAGAATCAACAATCTTATAAGATTTTTCTTGCAAACGTTTCTGAACTTCTTCAGAAATTGTAAGCATTGGTGCTGAACAGAAAGAATCTCCTGTGTGAACGCCAAGTGGATCAATATTTTCAATGAAACATACGGTAATCATGTTACCTTCTGCATCACGGACAACCTCTAACTCTAATTCTTCCCATCCCAAGATAGACTCTTCTACCAATACTTGTCCAACCAAGCTTGCTTGAAGTCCTCTTGCACAAACTGTTTTTAATTCTTCTACGTTATATACAAGGCCACCGCCTGCTCCACCCATGGTGTAAGCCGGACGCAGAACAACCGGATATCCTAATTTGTCAGCAATTGCAAGGGCTTCATCTACTGAGTAAGCAACCTCACTTCTTGCCATTTCAATTCCAAGACTGTCCATTGTGTTCTTAAACTCGATTCTATCCTCTCCACGCTCAATAGCATCTACTTGAACACCGATAACTTCCACATTATATTTTTCCAAAACTCCCGCTTCCGCTAATTCTGAACATAAATTAAGACCGGATTGTCCCCCTAAGTTTGGAAGTAATGCATCTGGTCTCTCTTTCGCGATGATCTGCTCAAGGCGTTCCACGTTAAGTGGCTCAATATAAGTAACGTCAGCAATCTCAGGGTCTGTCATAATAGTAGCAGGGTTAGAGTTTACCAACACAATCTCATATCCTAAATTTCTAAGTGCTTTACAAGCCTGTGTACCTGAATAATCAAATTCACACGCTTGACCAATAATAATAGGACCTGAACCAATAATCAGTACTTTATGAATGTCTTTTCTCTGCGACATATCTATTTGCCTCCTATTTTTATAATTTACGATAACCTTATCCCAAGTATTATACAAAAAAAGAGTTGGTATATCAACTCTTTTTTTGTAGTATACGCAATTCTGTACAAGATTAGTATATGTAAGGAAAATTACTTGATTCCCCATACATTTTATTACTAATATATCAATTTTATCCTTGTTTCTTTTAAATGTTAATTCCAAATCTACTCAACAAAGTCATTCGCTGGTCTCTTAACGCATGAAGCAAAATATAAAACCATAAGATAATTGAGATTAGCGACCAAATCCCGCCACCAATTACGCAGAGCATTGTTATAATTTTTACACCTGGCATATTGTTTGCTGAAGGAGTAGCTACTTCAGCTGATGCATCTTCTGTTAAGACCCCTGCAGACTGCGACGTCATATGCTGCTCAACACCGGCGCTTGATGGAGTTGCGATAAATCCAAAGCAAGCTACCAATACTACAACCATAATGCTAATTACAAAAATTATGAATTGATATTTAATAACTTGACCTTTGTAAAAACTTCCCCTTAACACCGCCAATGCGGATGGAAAAAAATAAATGCATAGACCGATTAATAAACTGATTAATAAAATCGTACTTCTCATTAATTTCACTCCTTTTTGTTTAAAGCGTTTTTAATCTTCTGTTTCTTTCTTCAGTAACGGCTATAATTGCATCGCTAATCACTACAATTGTTTCCGAATCATTATTTTTTACCGCTAACTCCAATTCAGAAATTTTATTATTAATGTCCATTTCTAAAATTTCAACCGACCTATGCGTTTTAGTTGGACTCGCATGAAGCAAGTCGTAAACGGCCTCTAGTTGTTTGTTAACCTTTTTATCTGTAACCTTTCCCACTAGTAATTTCACACGAGAAGACGCATTTTTAATATAGGCCACTTCTGCTTCGCGACGTTCTTCTTCATCCGCTGTACTTTCATTTGCAATTAAGTGAGAAATCAATATTACTGCATAAATACCAGTAAGAACTACCTGTACCAATAATGCCGCTTTGTACGATTCACTACTAAACAAAATGAAGATTAATCCCACAATAAACTCTACAAAAAAGTATGTCGCCGATATCGAATATAAGGAGAATCCAAAAACCGTTGCACTACTACTCTGACGAATAAGAATAGATGTTGCAATCATCATCAAATAAGAAAAATGAATAAAACAGTATGAAATCCAAACCGAAACGGTATGTTCTGTTCCCCCAACAACAAAGAAAACTGTATTAAATACTACAAGAAAAACCAAGTCTAACAGTATATATAAAATAGATTTTTTATTCAAAATTATCTCTCCTTTATTTATTAGTATACTTTCTCTTTATCGCTTCTATTTTTAAGGTGTCCTCATCATAATGTGACGATAATGATTTTTTTCGCTCCATTAACCATGCAACTTCTTGTTGATGTTTTATGTTGCAAAGTATTGCATCTCTTTTCTTGTCACCGAGGCGTTCGGTAGCAAATAACGGCGCAGCTACCAATATATAATTCAAAACACTATATATAATGATAAGAAGCAATGCTATCCAGCAAGCACCCGTTTCCGTTACTTTAGCATTAAAAAGCACTGTGTCAATGTAACGATATGTTCCAGAATAAGAGAAAAAATATCCCGGATCATTAGCGCTTACTACCATTATTGTAATGAGCCAGTAAATCAAATGTGATAAAGTGGCAATGATTGAATATTTTGTTATAAACTTAAATATGGTTATTTGTTTATATTTACTATGCTTCTGCGCATTCAAATTAATAACGCCTATTATACACAAAATAAGTGATATTAATATTTGAAGCATTAACATAAAAACACTTGTAAAGAGAATTATATCCCAAAATGAATCCATGTTTTCAAAACGAATAAATCCAAACCTGATGTCTAGGTCAACACCAGTAGTCACTGTATTTATACTTGAAATGAGTGTGATAAGAAATGCAATTACAACCCAAGCACACCAAATCACTTTAGTAATTTTGCTTCCAAATGACCTTTCATCTTGTAGTTCACATGCAATATCATTTTTTATTTGTGCGTTTTCTTCTGCTATTTTTGTCTCTAAAAATTGTTGGTCCCGTTTATAATTGTTAGATAGTGTCGTTTTCACTTTTTCGTGAGTAATGGCCAAATACTCTTTTACTGACGATACAATTGGTAACGAGTTGTCTGTGACTGCTAACAATCTCTCATAGAGACCAACCAAATCACTATACTCTTGGCACCCTTCAAAATACAATTCGAAATTATGAGTGTTTGTTTGCAGGAGACCATACCATCCTCTCCAATCATATGGGTACATCTGTGTAATTCGTCCATATATTTCTCTCGCTTTATCCCATTCTCCAAAATTTACCAAAGTTTCTGCAGTACGCGCGAGATTTGTAGCCGAATCACTGCTTTCAACATTGATCACCTCTGCATTGATTGTATCTATATTGGTCACGTTAGTTGTATTATAATTATTTATTGCCTTTTCAGTGATGAAAGGCGTATCACAATGAGGGCAAACAGCAGCTTCTTGTGACGAGTCTACATCCAAATTTGCTCCACATTGGGTACATTTAGCTGGAACTAATGACACTGTTTTCACCTCACATTCTGCTCAAAATCTCTGCTTTTTTTGCATCATATTCAGCCTGCTCAATCAAACCTGCATCTAGTAGTTTCTTTAATTTTCCTAAGACTTCCATAGGATCCTCAACATTTCCTGCTGAACTCGATTCTGCACTCTTTTGTGTGAATCTTCCCGAAGGAACTGTTTGTGCTGGATTTGTCGGCTGTTGAGGAGCAAAACCATTTTGTGCTGGAGCAAAAACCTGTTGCGCAATCGAACCAAAAGCCCCTGCGGCACCAATTCCCATTCCTATACCAGCTCCGGCCGCTGCTGCTCCTCCTGCATTTGGATTATTTGCTAAATCCCTCAAAACCTCGACACCTTGTACTCGTCCCCAATCATTACCCAAAATATCCAAACCAGCTTTGTCACCTTGATACCCTCTTGTTCTTGCGATAAGCTCCATTTGTGATTGGTCAATTGTATCATATTTAGTGTTGTCGATATCCAGTCCTGCCAACGAAAATCTAACGCACTTCAGGCCATATTCCGATACAATATCATCAATATAAGGTTCAATTTTTTCAGAAAGTTCATCCATATAAGCGTCTATACCAATAAGTTCTTGTTGCAACTCATTTAAAAATTTGGAAACAGCGGACTTAATCTTTCCTTGGAATTCACTTGCAAAATACTTGTCAAGTTCCTCTTGCAGTTGAAAAGCAATATTGTTGCCAATAAGTTTTTCTAAAAACTTAACAGGGTTTTCAATTCTTACTTTATATGCACCACGCACCCTAGCATCTGTTCTTACTCCCCATACCTTATCTCTAACCTGAATAGGGGTATCTGTTCCCCAGCGAATTTCTTTGCTATCCGCTTTGCGAACGAAATAAACAACACAATTAAAGGTACTAATTCCACCTGTAAAGGCATTTCTCAAACGGCTGATGAACGGATAGTTCTCCGTTGAAAGTTTATATGTACCATTTTCAAATACCTGTTCCACCGTTCCACCTTTGATGAAGATTGCTTCTTCACCCGGCATAACAATAAGTGTGGAATTGGTGTTGAAATCTTCTTCAGGTTGACGCCAAATCAGAAGCTCGCCAGGACCTGTATTCTTTATTACATCAGCCCAATGTTTTTTCCCTCCTGTATATGCTATTTCATTTGGATTTTTGTTAAAAAGACTCATTGCTATTATCCTCCTTACTAAATGTTTTATATCTGTTTTTGATTCGTTTTTCAACCTCTTCTTTTGTAAGAAATTGAACTTCACCAGTTTGAACAGTAAGCCTTTCTTGCTGTTCTTTTTGTAGGTTCATTTCACTATTGTTCATATAATTCCTCCTTAACAACCAATTGCTGTTGTGTCAACATGTATTTGTCTATTGCGCATGCCAACCGAGTTGATGCGATACATCGTTCCTCTTTGAAGTAGTACCTCATTTTCACCCTTTTTATACAAACTTACATCACCGATGCACATACCTTTAGCTCCTTTAGGAACTTCGATTGATAGAAGACCTCCGTTCCAGCTATTAGCAAATCGCTCAGCAACTTTCTCACTGGTAGATGCCGAAGTAAACCCTTTGTTTTCAAAATATGTGCCCGAATACTTTCGATTTAGTTCGCCAATTGACATGTTTTTAAAATCATCACCAAAAATAGATCTCATATCATTGACACCTCTATAAATTCTTGAATCATATGGTATCTCTTTTCGCTCCAAACATTCAGTAATATTGCTTACATCGGATTCTATTTGCTGACGTTTAAATTCACTTGATGGTACATATTCAGGATTATATAAAGACTCATTAATTGCACGATATCCATCTCCGCTATATCGTTTGATCGAGATATCTTCATCATGTGTTATGTCCATCGCATCTTGTGCACTTTGTGCATCATAATTCCTATGCAATCTTCGCTCGTTAAAAAACTTTCCAGCATATTCATCATATATATCTGACGATTCATGTTCAACATCGTTTGACTCTGTAGCATCATTGAACTCCTCCTTTTGAGTATCTTCAACTTGCTTATCGATTTCGACATCCTCATCATAAATATCTTTCATTATATTCTCCGGCTCATCTCGTTTTTCCACCAGTAAGTCTTCCGTAACATTATCAACCAAATTCCCCAGTTCATCATCGGATGTGTTTTTTAAAACATCGTCTCCCAATTCTTGTGACTCTTCTTCCGATTTGTCTTCCAGTATGTCCTCTGGTATGTCTGCAACCGTATCCTTCGGCTCATCTTTCTGTATATCTTCTGATATAATCTCCGGTATATCTTCGGAAACATCATCAACCAAATTTCCCGGTTCATCGTCAGATGTGTTTTCTACAATTTTGTCTCCTAATTCTTGTGACTCTTCTTCCGATTTGTCTTCCAGCATGTCCTCTGGTATGTCGTCCGGTATGTCCTCGACCACATTCTCCGACTTATCTTCCTGTATATATTCCGATATATTCTCCGACACATCTTCCTGTATATCTTCTGACATATTCTCCGGTATATCTTCGGAAACATCATCAACCAAATTTCCCGATTCGTCGTCAAATGTGTTTTCTACAACTTCGTCTCCCAATTCTTGCGACTCATCTTCTGATGTGTCCTCTAGTGCGTCTTCCGGTATGTCGTCAATCACATCCCTCGACGTTTCTTCTGGCACATCTTCTGATATATCCTCCGATATGTCTTCCGGTATGTTGTCAACTACATCCCCCGGTTCATCTTCTGGTATATCCTCCGGTATATCATCTGGAGTATCGTTAGCCAAATCTTCTGGCTCATTGTCAGGTATATCAGCAGGAATATCGTTCGAAACATCCGCTGTGGCAACATCCGATGTGTCATTACTCGTATCAAATTCCTCGCCCATCTATTTTCTCCATCCTTTTTTGCTTATGCGATATTGCTATAGTTAACTTACAATTTCTCCTCAGCTATAAATTTAACAAGTTTCAATACCATTACACATACGAACGCAATTGAAAATGGAAACCAAAATGCACTTGGTCTATATAACCTTGCAAACTGAAGATTAGCATATCGAAACATGTCTAAAACTCCGATATAGTTCGCGCAAAAGCTCCATTTGAACACAACAGCTACCAAATCTATTGAATTAACTATGGTATTTTTCGCAAAAGAATATTCCTTATTGTATCTTGACGGAATATAACCGATAAAACTAATTGTAAATCCAATAATACAAATCCAAATCGGATTAGATCGTAGCATTCTGAACACACAATAGTACATCACAAAAATTGTAAATAATGGACAAAAACTCTCAAACATAGCACCTGCCAGACGAGCCAATTTAGAAAGACCTTCATTTTGTTTACATATGTAATTTGAAAGTATTCCGACAATAATTGGTATAATACACGACCCCATTGTAATTAAAATATTAGTTGTTAGTGGTTTTATTATTCCCATATCGATAACTGCATTATTCATAACTGTTTTCGCTCCTCATGATTGTTATTCATTTTTCGCTTCCATAAAGCACAATGCCGCACAAGCAAGGTATCCCACTTGTTGAACAATCCATATGATCAAATAAGGTAAGCCCATCCTATAAATAAGCGTATAAAGCAAAGTCGTTCCGATGAGGGAATATAGAAAAGCACACAATAGAATGAGCATAAAAATCATACTGATCTTTCTTGCTCTGATGGCCATTGCCAAATAAAATACTGTTCCCAGAATTCCCCAAATAAAACTTGATACTGTGCCTCCGCTTTGGATTATACCAAAAATTTGAGCTATGGCTATAACGGCTGCTATTCCTACCGTTCCGGAAGTCAGAAAATCAAGTGGGTCTCTGTCCGACATCCACATAATCAAATAACCCACTGCCGCTGCTCCCATAAATAAATATCCACCACAGACCAATATTTTATTTACACCTATTAGGAACATGCCGCCCATAAAAATATTTTGTACAAACATCAAGAAAAATGACACAATCCTAATACACAGGTATCCACCAAATCCTATTTTGGTTAATTGTTTTCCATTCATATAACTAAACATATCTTTCTCCTTATTTTTTCAATGAATTTTCTATTTGGATATCCCTAACTTCAATTTTTGTCCCATACTTAATCCTCCTCCAAAGATGTACTTTGACGCAGGATAATAATTCCGACGTGAATTTTTCATCATTTAATTCCATTTGAATTAATCTGCTAATACGTCCAAAAACATTGATAACCACATCAAAATCTGTAGTGTCAGGTTTGAAATTTTTAACAAAAATTCTGCGTGCAACTTCTCTGGCCAATACTCTGCGAGCATAGTCACAAGTCTCTTGACAACATGCAACACATTGGCATTGTGGATAAGGCCGTAATTTTTCAGCCTTGTCGTTCCAATATGTTGACAAACTATTAATTTCTTTATCTGAAAGAGTAATGCGAATATTATTCTCCAATCGATAATTAGGTGTTATAACTTCCTCAGGTTCCTCTAGTTTGTTAAAAAATAAGAATGCTTCACCCGGCTTTAGTTTTCCCATCCGTTGAACCTGTGTGTCAGTCATATTGGTACTATCGCCAATAATTCGCTTGTCTGCATTTTCTACAAGTCTGAAAACCATCTTTATATCAGTCAAAGCAACCACATCCGTGGATACCTTGCGTGGAGATTGATCTGCAATAATAAGGCCCACACCGTATGAGCGGATTTCTGCAAGCATTCGCTTGATAAGCCTTTGAGCAATGGCACTTGGATTGGCATCTCCTTGCCCCACATTAGTATCTGCATCAAGAAGAACATGTGCTTCCTCTAACAAAATCACATTATTCAAACCGCCTTCTCCAATATAATTAGCATTCACATAAGCTAAAATTGAAAGAAGAAGTAATGCTATGATCAAGGCTTTTTGATCACTGTTTTCAACAGCTGCAAGTTCAATAACAGTTGGTTTTTCTAATATATGTTCAATTGGAATAGAGAAATAGTTGTCAAAAAGATTCACAAGGCTATTTAATCTTACAACACCAGCTCGTCCTATATTTTTGGCATCACCGGTGTAACCAATCTCATCAAACGTTTGCTGAAAACATTTAATAAAATCCGAAATATTAAATGGTTTGCCTTTATCATCAGCCGTGTATGTGTCAAGCCACCTGAAATCCGAATAACAGTTATTAATTGCCTCCTCGAAAATCTTATCTAAAGGGGTAGATAAAGACACCCCCGCTGCAAACGCGGTTTTAAGCGTTGATTTGTATGTCTCCAACTTTACATTTTTCGGCGGCACAAAAGGATTGTAAACAAATGGTGAAATAAAATTCTTTCCCGGTGTAAAGACTTGAATCTCTGGTATGCTTTGCACCAATGCTCTATATTCATTTTTAGCAGGCTCTATCACCAAAAACGGAATTTTATGTTCCTTCCACAGACGATCCAGTAGACTCACAGAAAAAGTGGTCTTCCCGGAACCCGGGGTGCCCACAACAAGCATGTGCTTTGCTAAATCTTCCAAAGAAAAACCAATATCATCCCCCTTGGAAGACGATCGTAGTTTTCCTACTGTAATATCTCCTGCATTAATAATATTCGAGGCATATGTTTTGTTTCCCTTGCTAGACTCATTAATATTAAGACCAGCAGAAACGCGATCACTACCAATAGGTAGTCTAAAAAACTCGACAGCTTCTTCGCTTGTAATAATATAAGGCAATCTGAACAGACTTGTTGGAAATTGACCTGAGTTCCAAATGCCCTGATTACGTTCCTTCCTAATCAAAAGCTCATTCACTGCCCAAGGTAACGGATAAAAATTTGTATCCTTGCCAACTTCATTCCGGTTTAAATTTACCGTTTGTAGATTTGAAGACATATTGTCGCCCATTGCAAGTTGTCCAAATACTCTGTTGGAAATATTGGTGATGGCGGGATCGTCTCCATAAATAAGTACATTAAACATAAATAAAGCCGACGCTTTGTTTTGGGAATAATATTTATAAATGTCTGCATGCCTCTCTGCTAATGCAAAACTGATATTGCCAATATTTTGATCTGAAACGCCTTTCTTTAGTATATCTAGAGCTTGTGTTATCCTGTCAATTTCCATCATTTCATTTATATCGAATACTGTCGGTACTAACTGCATCGAAACAGCACAATCAGGATAGTCAATTAAAACATTAACTATCCTGCTTAAGTCATTTTTAGAAATTGGAAATCTATCATAAGAAAAACAAAACGGCAGAATTTGGTTTTGAAGATTCTCTACCTTTTCTTCCTTTACAATAGCCTTTATGTTTGAATCTTTAATGTGCAAAATATCTTTGGAAAGAACTGAATAAGGAACTTCCTGAAACTCATATTTTTGTAGCGAAAACGTAGACTGGCAGAGTTTAATAATAGTTTCAACAGACCTTTTCGCTAATATTTCGTCATCGTCTATCGCTCTAACAATCACATAGAGCTTGATTTCAGCGTTGAATGGCTGATTTTGAACTGCTTGAGTAGTCCAAAGCAACTCCATTGAAACATCTTTCTCGCATTCCCTAGAAGAGTTAAGAGTTTTGTACACCTGATATATTTCATTGAGCATGCTTCCCGTTTCATTTTTATATTGTTCCACTATATCGTCAATTGCATTTTTTCTATCATCAATAATTGTGACATGTGGTATCGAAGTTATCTCTAGCGCGCCAAGCGCAATGATTTCTCCATTAATCAAGTCTTGAGTTGAAATACAAGCTAAAGACATATCTAATCCTCCTCGCGTTAAACCACAAAAGTTTTTACGGATAATCTTTGCCACCATTTGGTGGGTGACATCTTAATAATCTCTTAACCCCTTTGAACACACCTTTCATAAACCCATATTTTTCTATAGCCAATATCATATACTCTGAACAACTAGGTTCAAAAACACACCTTAATCTCGTTTTATCAGAAGCTTTGTTTTGGTATAGATGTATTACCCAAATTACTGCCTTCTTAGATATTATCATAAAATATAAAATCGACATGATGATAATAACTATCCATTTTTCTAAAAACATATTCCAAGGCATTATAAAAATTACAGCCATAATTGCAATGTAAATTACAAGGGCTATAATCGGTTTTTTATATGATATGTCCGGTCTATTCAAAGGATTGTATGGTGCGGGCTTGGCAGTCGAAAAAACAACTGGTGCGCCGCCAACTTCAATTTTTTCATTCATATAAATTTATAAAAGGCAAGGTGAAATGCACCTTGCCTTTAACTCTCCACTAGTTTGTAAATTTCTTTTCTCTAAGCATAGCTTTGGCTGCTTGAACACTTTGTTCAACAGTAGTGCTATTTCTCATAGAAAATCTATAAGATGTTCCAGGTACAATGATTTCAAAAGTATCAACAACATAATTATTCTTAACTGTGTTCTCTCCCGCTTTTAAACAACCTTTAGTAATATTTACGTCGATTTTCTCTTTCAATTGACGAACCGTGGTAAAGCATGTGATATCTGTATAAAAGAAATCATTCGTGATTTCCCAAGTATTATCACTTGTTGTGTCAAAAATGTATTTGTATGTATAAATTTGTGTTGCACTAAAGAATATCCATGTAACAGCATATTGACTAGAAACTGCCATGCCATTAGAAACTTTAATTAATAAGTCGTCATCGTCATCATAAACAAACGATGCTAATACTATAGGTGGTATTTCCTGAATTTCAGATTCATCCAATCCTATTTTTGCAATTGCTTTGTTTTTTGAATCTAATTGGTTGCATTTGTCATCAACTAGTTTGATATATTCTTCCATTGTCAGATTAGAAGATGATTTAGACAAACAACCACCGCATCCGCAACCTCCGTCTGCTCCAACATCAAAAAAGAAATCAATCACTCTTTTTTGTTCAGGTGTTTTTCCTTTCTTTAATCCTTCGATTCTTAATTGTTCCGCTGCTTTTTGTGCCGCTGCGGAAGCTACACTTGATGTTACTCCCATTATGAGACCCTCCTCGTATTTTTTTTAGATAGTTGCACTATCAAATGCACAAATTAAAACACATCTGGCCTGTCAACGCCTAACACCACAAATAACTGATTGGCATCAAATTCCGAATATCCGTACTCAGTAGCCATATTTAATGTCTCTTGAAAATTAGGAGAGACATTCAAAAACTTTCGCTTAAAGTAATCATATTTAATGTAACTCAAGAAATAAAAATAAATTCCTCTTGGTTCAATCATGATAGCCGCATTAATATATTCCATGATTTTATCTATCGTTGGTCTTTGTTGCAAAAAAGCTTTTTTCCCTTGTAGTAGGCAAACCGCTGCGTAAAAATAAAGTTCCGAATTATCAAAATTTTCTTCCATGGCTTTCTGGAATCCTTCAAGAGCATTGTCGTATAATTTTAATTTTAGATAACAAAAAGCTAATGACGTAAGCGTTTCATTATTACTAGGATCCTCTACCAAAGATTTTTTATATGAATTTGCGTATTTATTTACCATTGGCATAGGCATAGAGTAAACACTATTAAAGGTTGAAATAGTTATTGGGTGACCATATGGACATTCTTGCATACCTATTTCTATAGGTGCGCCGCACCCTGGACAGGTTAAATTTAAAACTTGTTGAGCCATTTTCTTTCCCCTTTACCTTTCCTCAGCAATACCAAATATTTCGTAGAGTGTTCCGCTTGACGACTATTCGTTATTCGGCAAATACTATTTTGATTGTACATATCACCGCCGAATTTGTCAAGCAATTTGAGCCTTTTTTTGTCGAAAGACTGAAAATTTTAGGGCATTATTCATGTGAAAAAAAGAGGTGTAAATGATGACAAAAGCATATGGATTGAAGATTCATGAGAGACTGTTTTTTCATGAATAGGACAATCTTCTCGCATCTCGTCGGTCAAAGGTTTTAATTAATGCTACTTTCGCTGGATTGGAAACTGTTGTAGGTGGTGTTTTTGGAGATGCGTCGGAAAATAAAGATACTCGAAAAGTGGCCATACGTTGTATGAAAGAATGTATTGACGTAGGCTATGCATCCGGAGCAACCTTTGCGCCGGTACAGGGAAAAGATATTACAAAATTGTTCTATTATAAAGGATCTTTAAAGTGACCGATTACAACCTTTTTGATTCCAATCGCTAGAAAAATACACCGCGCAATCGAACCGTACATGCTTTAGGATTTGAAGAAAAACAAACCTTGTGAAATTGATTCTACCAATGGAATTGTTTTTGAGTGGAGAAGAAAATGTAATGTGACAACTCCTATTAATGACCGCATTGTTAAAATTGTAAAAAAAGAACAATGCAGCGAATTAAAAACCAAAG
Organism: Faecalimonas sp.; assembly: GCA_045632945.1. GTDB lineage: Bacteria > Bacillota > Clostridia > Lachnospirales > Lachnospiraceae > Faecalimonas. The sequence continues at coordinate 14,641 of JAZQXU010000025.1, forward strand.
TCAAAAATATATACTTATTCAATGATTTTCTGTAAATTTGCAAATAATGTCATAATGGGTGTCTATTTGACCCCTCTTTTTTATGCCTTTGCTAACGCATCGTTTCTTGAAAGCAAATACACACAATACTGGTTCATGCTTACACCCTCTAATTTAGAACGCTCAGCAAGTTGCTTGTGCAGACTTTTTGGAATGCGAAGCTTAAATTGCCCTGAATACCCATTTAAGTCATCCGGCTCCGGGATAACAGCTTTTGCATCTATTTCAGCTTCTAACCATGCCCTTTTTGCATCCACGATATTTTTTATTGCATCTTCTATTGTATCTCCTACCGTAATACATCCCGGCAAATCAGGAAACATTGCAACAAAGCCACCTTCTTCTGTATCTGGGACGATTTCCATCTTGTACGGTAAATTCATATAATAATCAATAGTTTTCATTTTTTTGCTCCTCACTTTCTACAATATCTCTGACCATTTCTACATATACCTTTTTGATTGTTCTATGTTTGGGAATTGTAATTGTGCGATAACCTCTTTTCCTAAATGTACAGTGGCTACTTCCACCTTTAGGTGAATGCATTATGTAACCATACGATTCTAATACTTTTTTTAATTCATCAAATCTTAAATCGTCAGATAAAGACTTGATTCGATATAACAGTTTATCCCATTTGGACATAAATTATGCTTCCTCCTTTATTATATGTGGTGTCATATTTGGTGTCAACTTGAAAATTTGGTCGAATGACCGTTTGAAAAATATTATGGAATAGAAAAAGTACAACCTAGATAGTTGTACTTTTAGATTTTAGCATTCTTATTTTATTGTTTCAAGATTTGTTTTCTTGTGATGTCATAGCACTCTAATACGACAAAGCCATTTTTTCAAAAATCTCTTCTACAGACTCAACATCTTCTGCAGGAATAGGATACCGATAAGCCTGTTCAAACGTCTCGTCCGGTACGATAAACTGATAGTCGCCTTCTAATGACCACAGCTCAAATGCAAATGTTCGAAATAGCATATCCTTTGAACAACTCTGGACATCCCCATAATACTCCCATTCACTTTCATAAAGTTCATCATATGACATTTCGGCAGGTGTAATTTTGGCAAAGATATCATTTAGTATATCAGTTTGTGTGCTATCCAACTGATAATATTGGAAATTAGAACTATCATCCCAATATTCATAACAATATCCATTCATCTCGCTTCCCTTTTCCAAGACGGTAACCATCTCATCATAACAGTCGCTGCGGCAATAAATATAATCTGTATCCACAAGAAACTTTTCATCCAAGCTTTTATTCATATATGTTCCCATGGTGTATTGCAACAACGTCGGCACATCCTCTTCCGTTACGTATAAATTCTCATCCATATTAAGTAGAGGTGTGAATTCTTGATCAACCGGCACTAGTAACACATATTCGCTTCCCTTCCACGAGATATTCCCTTGCTGATTCCAGATGGCATGTGTGGAACGCACGCTTTCCATGGTGCATCCACAAAGCGAGAAAGAGAATAACAATACAACGAACAAAGAAAGGATTTTCTTTTTCATTTTTCCCATACAAACCTCCTATTCCAGATTCAGTTTCTTTGTCAATACATATCTTGAAATTAAGAAATACACCAAAGATATGATGGCACACCCAATAATATCTACAAGAAAAACAATGTGAACAGCCACTAAATAATTTTGTCTTGTCCAGTTTGCCAGAAGTTCATCAAACCAAGTGATAGCAGATACAGTATAAACGGTAGAAACAATCGTAGTAAGGACTTGATAGAATGTATACAAACCGAAATAAACTCCTACCGCTGCCAAAACACGATTCTTATGAAATAACTGACCGAGAGAAATACACATGTAATACATGAGAACCGAACTTATCATTGTAGCTAAGCATACCGGGATTAACTCCAAACAATAGAATACCAAATGGCCTCCCGCAATTCCTGCTAATTTATTCAGAATATAAGCTACCGCTTTTATAATCTCATTCAGCCATTCTCCAACTGTAAAAATGCAAACTGCTAACACCGAAACGATAGCCGATATCATATTCACTAAAACTGCTGATGTACACTTCACAAGTAAATGACTGGACGGTTTGACCGGCAACGTAAGCGTTAGATATCCTTCTCCTGTGTACATGTTTTTATAAAAACGAACAATTACAAAGACAAAACTCAACCCCAGCGTTGCCAAAATTGCAATCGTTAACATAAAGATAGACGAACCGCGCAAAATAGAATACGCTGTAGTATCTGCTTCAAAAAATTCAATAAAACGACCTATCAATGCGACACCAAAAAGAATCAGATACACTGGTAAAAGGCTTCTGGTATAATAGAGCATTTCATGTTTATAAAGTTTCTTTACCATTTAAACACCTCCCTAAACAGCGCATCTACACTACAGTCGTGTTCCTGTCTTATATCGTCCACGGATTTATGCAAAACCACGTTCCCCTGTCGCAAAAAGATGACCTCGTCCAAAATCTCTTCTATATCTGAAATTAAATGCGTAGAAATAAGTACCGTCGCTTCAGGATTATGATTTTGAATGATAGTAGAAATCACATAATCTCTGGCAGCCGGGTCCACTCCTGCAATCGGTTCATCCAATACGTATAATTTTGCATTACGACTCATCACAAGAATCAGGCAAACCTTTTCTTTATTTCCTTTTGATAAAGTTTTTAGTTTGTTTTTGCGAGAAATGCCAAGACGCTCCATCATCTCATATGCCAATTCCGCGCGAAAATCTGCATAAAAATCCGAAAAATATGTAACAATCTGCTCCACCGTCATCCATGTGTTCAAATAAATATTATCCGGAAGATACGCCACCTCTGATTTGCTTTGAACACCAGGCTTATTGCCATTAATCAAAACAGTTCCTGCGCTTGGTGTTAACAGTCCGTTAATTAATTTGATTAAAGTTGTTTTTCCGGAACCGTTAGGCCCCAAAAGCCCTATGATTTTCCCACTCTCAAGCGTAAGACAAACATTAGAAAGTGCTGTCGTATTTCCATACATTTTACTCAAATGGTTACAACTTAAAATCTCGCTCATAACTATTCACTCCTTTTCATTTTTCTTCTGATAACTTTGTGTGCCTCTGAAGGATTATCAACGTGAAGAACAGCCTCTTCAAACGGGCATATTCCGTCACCCCTTCTGTTAATAATGTGTTCTACAAGTTCGTCATATTCCACGCAAATATTGTGTTGATTAAGAACCTGCAAAGCTGCTTTGCTAATGACACGGGCGTAAACCGCCTTCACACCAAGCAAAACATAGAGGAATGCTGTTGCTTTTCCAACCACCTTGTCGCCGGCAATATAATTTTGAAAGTTATGACCACTTTCAACCCAATTGGCCAATGGTTTGACTCCTCGCTGTGTGGATGTATAAATATCATCTTCTTTATATAGCACGCAGGTATAACCACCGGACAATAATAATTCTTTTGCTTTAACTAACTCTTTCATCATGATAATCTCGCTGTAAAATCAGTCATCATTTCGCTAATCTTAATGTTTTGCGGACAAACCGCCTCACAAGCGCGACAGCCGATACAAGCAGATGGTTTTTTATCTTCCTCAAGAGAATTCATCGCCATTGGAGCAATAAAACCACCCTCTGAATAAACATGTTCATTATATAATTCAATCAACCACGGAATATCCAGTTCCATCGGACAATGAGTCGTGCAATAGCGACAAGCTGTACAAGGCAATTTGTTTTTCGAAGTCATGGCTGTGAAAATTTCAAACAACGCATCTATTTCCTCCTGGTTCAATGCCTTGTTAGTTTCATATGTAGCAATATTTTCTTTAAGTTGCTCAAAATTAGACATACCGGAAAGAGTTACCGTAACGCCCTTCACAGACTGCAAAAAACGAAACGCCCACTCTGGGACAGTTGCTTCCGGGCGAAGCGTCTTCAATTTTTCTTCGTATTCAGGTTCAAGTTTTGCTAAGGAACCACCTCGAACCGGTTCCATAACCCAGATTGGAATATTATATTGGTTTAATAACTCAACTTTGCCTTTCGCGTTTTGGAAATGCCAATCAAGCCAGTTAAGCTGAATTTGACAAAATTCCATTTCTGAACCGTAAGCATCAAGGAAGCGTTTCATTGTATCTAAAGTGCCGTGCGTTGAAAACCCAAGATGACGAATGCGTCCATTTTTCTTCTGCTCCATTAAATAATCAAAAATCCCGTACTTCGGATCAAGATATGCATCGATATTCATTTCGCATACATTATGGAACAAGTAGAAATCAAAATATTCCACCTGACACTTTTTCAGCTGCGCTTCAAAAATCTCCTCAACCTTGTTTATATTGTTTAAATCAAAACCAGGAAACTTTGTGGCTAAATAAAAACTGTCACGCGGATAGTCTTTCAGTATCTCGCCCATAATTCTTTCAGAATTTCCACCGTGATAAACCCAAGCAGTATCAAAATAATTAATGCCCTTTTGCATTGCGTAAGCAATCATGTTGCGTGTCGCCTTTATATCAATCTTACTATCGTCATTTTCACAAATTGGAAAGCGCATACACCCCATTCCAAGAGCTGAAAGCTTTATGTTTTGAAAATCATTATAAATCATAATTTTTCTCCCATTTTTTATTTATAACAATTATATCACATATTATTAGATTGTTGACTTGTTTTTGTGGGTAATTTGAATAAAAGAAGTTGAACACAAAAAAGTCTTGGAATCATTAAATTTCCAAGACTTTATGTGACCAGATACTAGTCATTCACTAAGTATAGAATGAAGCATCGGGGATTCGAACCCCGGACAACTTGATTAAAAGTCAAGTGCTCTACCGACTGAGCTAATGCTCCATATGAAACTGCTTGTCCATTTGAACAAAACAAATGCCCAGAGCCGGAATCGAACCAGCGACACAGGGATTTTCAGTCCCTTGCTCTACCAACTGAGCTATCTGGGCAAAAAAGAGTTGCGGGGGCAGGATTTGAACCTACGACCTTCGGGTTATGAGCCCGACGAGCTTCCAGACTGCTCCACCCCGCGTCAACTATATAATATTATATGCATATTTTAAGGTAACATGCAACCTATTTGGAAAATTTTTCTTCCAAATGGATGGAGGTGGATTCGAACCACCGAAAGCGTTGCTAACAGATTTACAGTCTGCCCCCTTTGGCCACTCGGGAACCCATCCTTATATGTCAAATTCTCTTGAACCTGACAATATAATTTTATACCACATTTCGCATGATAATGCAACTATTTTTTAAATCGTAGAATGGTTGCGGAAGTTTTTCCCATATAGAGTGTTAATTTCCCCTCATCAACCGGAAGTAAGACTGAATCAAAGGAATACCCGCCATCGTAGGTATATAATAATTGCTCCATTTCACAGCACATGGGAACATCCGCTCTCCACACCGGAATCGTAAGTTCATTTTTGTCCGTTCCATGATTTACCACAACAACCATTGTTTCGTTTTTATCAAAACGGGCATATGCAACCACATTGTCTGCCTCCCGTAAAATTTCTAACGAACCTGTACGAAGCGCACTGCTTTCCTTATGAATGCGAATTGCTTCTTTGTGAAATGCCAAAAGGTGTTGGTTTTCTTTCCCCCAAGGATAAGTCCTTCGATTATCCGGGTCCGTAAATCCACACACACCGGCTTCATCTCCATAATATACTGTCGGTGCTCCCATCCATGTCATTTGCATGGTAACTGCTTCCCGCATCACAGCTTCATCCACATTTCTCTCTGCCGCTTCATAACCAAGATGACTAACCCTTCCAACCATCCTGTTTGTCCTTGTCAAAAATCTGGAATGGTCATGATTAGACAATTCATTCATTGACACCAGCAATGATGGAGTGTGCATTTGCAACATTTGATGTTTCATACTATGAACAAATGCTTCTGCATTACCACACAATTCCGGCTTTTGCCCGTCACTATGTTTTTCCATCCCGGTTAAATACCAGGTTACAGGCTCCATAAATGCATCATAGTTCATAAC
>JAZQXU010000026.1:0-12122 GCA_045632945.1 Faecalimonas sp.
CCATCTACCATACGCTTTGCCAATTCAATTTCTTCATCAGCAGTAAGAAGCGGCACTTTACCGATTTCTTTCAAATACATACGAACCGGGTCCTCAATACTTACACCTTCCGGAACAGAAAGGTCAATTTTTTCCATATCCACTTCGTCTTCTTCCGTCAGAATGATTTCCACATCATCCGGCACATCTTCTTCTACTTCCGGTGTAATTCTGAGCACATCAATCCCCTGTGCTTCCACATACTCGAAAACTTTATCCATTTGTTCTGCTTCTAGCTCCATGTCTGAGAAAACATCATTGATTTCCTGGATTTCAAGAACGTTTTTCTTCTTTTTGCCCAATGCAACCAGTGTTTTCAACTTTTCCTCAAATTTTATAGCTTGTTCTTCCATTAGTAAAATCCTCCATAAACTTGTTTATATTTTATCCTCAATCAATAGAAATATGCAATTTCTGTAAATCCTGCAACGCTCTTTTAGACTCCATCACCTTTTGCAGCCCTGCAATATCTGCAGCATCCCAATTACGCGAGGCCTCTTCAACGCTGTTTGTCTTTACACGAATGATTGTTTCCTTCAAGGCCTTTTCTTGTTCTGCACGCGTCTCCAACTTTTGAATCCTTGTGTTAAACAAGGAAGCAACTTCCCGATGTTCTTCTTCATCGGTAAAGTGATTCATGACCTTAGCCGGTGTGATTGTTCCGGTCTCATATTGCTCATACAAAAGATTTGCTACTGTCTGATACAATTCCTTTGTAAAGTCTGCCGGAGTAATGTATTTTTTGATTTGTGCAAAAATGTTTTCGTTTTCAATCAACCAAGTGAGAAGAATCTTCTGAGACTGTATATTGCCGTCTTCTTTACTACGCTCTTTCCCCGCTAATTGCTTCGGCTTTGTTGCAGGTGTGGCAAGCCCTTTTTGTATCGCGGTCTTAGCCACCTTCTTCTTGAGATTCTCATGACTGATATGATACTTTTGCGCAACAGCTTCTATGTAATTCTCTCGCTCAAGCTCGTCCTCAAATTGAGTAAGTCGCTCTGCTACCGCATTTTGAAAGCTTGTCTTTCCTTCAGGGGAATTCATATCATAATCTCTTTCTAAGATTTCAAGCGAAAACATGAAGCCATTTCGTGCCTTGTTAATCCTCTCTTCAAAAGCTTCCGGACCGAGGTTCTTGATGAATTCATCCGGGTCCTTGTATGGCTCCATTCGAATAATCTTAGCAATAATTCCTGCTTCTTTTAAAATTGGTATTGCTCTGAGCGCCGCTTTTGTTCCCGCCTCATCGCTATCATAAGTTAAATATACCTCATTTACATATCGTTTAATAAGCGAAGCATGTCCCGATGTAAGTGCTGTTCCAAGCGAAGCAATTGCATTTGTAAAGCCTGCCTGATGAAGTGCAATCACATCCATATATCCCTCACAGATTAAGAAATAACTTTTTCTTGATGTTCTAGCTCGATTAAGTCCATATAAGTTACGACTCTTATCAAAAATTTCTGTCTCCGGTGAATTCAAATACTTTGGTTTCGCATCTCCCATTACTCTGCCCCCGAAGCCAATTACACGATTGTTGACATCCATAATAGGAAACATTACTCGGTTCCAAAATTTATCATACGCACCATTTTTCTCGTTAATGCTAATTAGCCCTGCCTTCGACAAAAGTTCATCTGAATATCCCTTTGTTTTCAAATATTTATATAGGTCATCACTATATTTATTGGAATATCCCAAACCGAAAGCCGTAATCGTTTCTTCGCTCAAGCCTCTCTTTGTCAAATAGTTATGAGCAAGTTTTCCTTGTTCTGCCTTAAGTTGTGCATAAAAATATTTCGCTGCAAGCTTGTTAATCTCAAGCAATGTAGTTTTTAAATCTGCTTTCTCTTTTGCTTCTTTTGAATACGCTATCTCCGGCAATTCAATGCCCGCTCTGTCAGCAAGCATTTTAACCGCTTCCATAAAGGAGAAGTTTTCATATTCCATAACAAATGTAAAAACGTTTCCTCCCGCACCGCAACCAAAGCAGTAGTACATTTGTTTTGATCGACTTACTGAAAATGAAGGAGATTTTTCGTTGTGAAACGGACAAAGTCCAAAATAGGAACTGCCTTTTTTCTGCAGTTTCACATATCCGGAAATTACATCCACAATATCATTTTTCAGTCTTATTTCTTCTATTAAATCATCCGAATAATACATTGTCCCCTTCCTTTCTTTTTTCTCTCTAGTTATATATTCGACAAATATCTTTCGTTTCCTTTAAATTTTCCAAGATTCCGGAACAAAAATTTCTTGAAATACTTTTACAGCATAATTATCAGTCATTCCAGCGATGTAATCACAAATAACCTGCTCTTTGCTATCGCCGTTGAGGTTCATCAATCTTAAATATTCCTCCGGTAATTTATCAATATGGTCCATATAATAATGATAAAGATTCTTTACCATATCAATTGCCTTGCTTTCTTCTCTCTTCGCAACAGGGTTACGATAAACATTCTCAAACATAAATTTTCGTAAGCCTTGCATCGCTTCTGCTATCTCTTCCGACATTTGAACTTTTGGTCTGTCCATGCTGTTTATAATAACATCATGTGTGATTGTGTTTAATCTTTCTTTTGTGGAATTACCCAAAATCGTACGGTACTTCGGAGGAATATCAGCTTCTGAAAGAATTCCTCCGCGTATAGCATCATCAACATCATGATTAATATATGCAATTTTATCAGACAGTCTCACCACCTGTCCTTCTAATGTGAGTGGTTCACTAGCCGTCTGATGTGTTAATATTCCATCGATTACTTCTTTTGTCAGATTAAGCCCGTTTCCTTCTTTTTCAAGGTGTTCCACAACCCGCACACTCTGTTCATTGTGTTTAAATCCGATTGGACAAACCGCATTTAACGCGCGTTCCCCGGCATGACCAAATGGCGTATGTCCTAAATCATGACCTAAGCTAATCGCTTCTACCAAATCTTCATTTAATCTTAACGCTTTTGCTATGGTGCGAGCATTCTGTGATACTTCTAATGTATGGGTTAATCGCGTGCGATAATGGTCTCCGATCGGTAATAAAAATACTTGTGTTTTTTGTTTTAAACGACGAAAAGATTTGCAATGCAAAATCTTATCTCTGTCGCGTTGAAATGCTGTTCTAATATCACATTCCTGACCCGGATTTTTTCTCCCCAACGTCTCTTTACTCTTTGTAGCATAAACGCTCAAATATTCTAATTCCCTTTGTTCTAATTGTTCACGAATCGTCATAAAAATGCCTCCTACGCTTCCATTATGTCTTTTTCCACAAAAAAAGTGTTGACAACTGATATACTGCATGGTAGTATGTTCAAGTACGGTAATTGACCGTTATGCAGGAGTGTCGGAACTGGCAGACGAGCAAGACTAAGGATCTTGTAAGCAATGCGCTTGTGTGGGTTCAAGTCCCATCTCCTGCATTTTTTTATTGTAATAATATATTAGAATAACAGAAAACCCTTGAAAAATCAATATTTTCAAGGGTTTTGTTTTCTATATTAGTTTGCTTTTTTTGCAACTTCTGCTAATGTTGCAAATCCTTGTGCATCATTTACAGCCATATCAGCTAAAATCTTTCTGTTGATTTCTACGCCAGCTACTTTCAAACCATACATAAACTTGCTGTATGATAAACCGTTCATTCTTGCAGCTGCATTGATACGAGCGATCCATAATTGTCTCATCTGACGTTTGCGTTGTTTTCTACCTGCATAAGAAGATGTCAACGCTCTCATAACTGATTGTTTTGCGATTCTGTATTGTTTTGATCTGGCTCCTCTATAACCTTTAGCCAGTTTTAATACTCTATTATGTTTTTTTCTAGCGTTCATTCCGCCTTTAATTCTTGCCATGTCCTTCTAATCCTCCTTCTTCAAATCTTATAAGTATGGTAATACTTTCTTCATGTTCTTAACATTTGTTGCATCTGTAATAGTTGCATGTCTAAGATTTCTTTTTCTCTTTGTAGATTTCTTAGTTAAGATATGGCTCTTATAAGCTTTATTTCTTTTTAATTGACCTGTAGCTGTTTTTTTGAAGCGCTTTGCAGCTGCTCTATTAGTTTTTAACTTTGGCATGATATATTCCTCCTTGATTTTGGTTTTTAATTTTTTAACGTTTTTCAGTTAAAACCATGCTAATGCTTCTGCCTTCGAGTTTTGCCGGCTTTTCAACCACTGCAACATCTTTCATCATATCCGCGAAATCATCTAAGATATGTTTACTTGTCTGCATGTGAGCCATCTCTCTTCCTCGAAAACGTAAAGTAACTTTTACTTTGTCACCTTTTTGAATAAACTTCTTGGCACTATTTACTTTTGTGTTCAAGTCGTTTGTATCAATGTTTGGTGAAAGACGCACTTCCTTCACGTCAACAGTTTTTTGTTTCTTTTTAGCTTCTTTTTCTTTTCTTGCCTGCTCGTATCTGTATTTACCATAATCGATAATTTTACAAACAGGTGGCTTTGCTGTTGGAGCAATCTTGACTAAGTCTAATTCAGCCTCTTGTGCCAACTTAAGTGCTTCTTTGGCAGACATAATTCCTAATTGTTCGCCATCTTCTCCGATAACACGGACTTCCTTGTCTCTGATTTGCTCGTTAATCATTAATTCACTAATGGTAGTGCACCCCCAATAAAAATTACTTCTTCGCGTAAAAAAAATGAATAGTCATAGACTATCCACTCCAATCGACATACCTTGCCACAGAATACCCGTGCCTTATTATGCTTCAATATCAACCTCTAGTCACGCGTTTGTGCTAGGGTGAGAGTGGAACTCTACTTTCTTTTCCGCTTCACGCTTTATTTAATTTACCACACACTCTTCGTACTGTCAACTGTTTTTTTAATTTTTTATACAAAAGGGGCAACTTGCCCCTTATATTTATATTAATTTCTGTTACCCATGTAGAAAATAGCAATTACTCCCGGTCCTGTATGGCTTCCGATAACTGTTCCCAATGGGTTGATCATAATGTTTGTAATGCCAAATCTATCTTTAATTAAGTTCTTAACGTATTCTGCATCTTCTAAAGAATCACCATGTGTAATCATTACAATATCATTATCAAACCCTTGCGATTTTTCTTCCATACGGTCTATTAATGTCATTAAAGCTTTCTTTCTTCCACGTTCTTTTCCGATTACAATCAGTTTGCCTTCGTCGTTTACATGAATAATCGGTTTGATCTTAATCAGCGTTCCAACCACTGCTGAGGTCTTAGAAACACGACCTCCTCGATGTAAATGGAATAAATCATCAACGGTAACATCGTGACATACATGTAACTTGTTCTCTTCTACCCATGTTGCAATCTCATCCAAGTTCTTTCCCGCATCTCTTAATTCCAACGCCTTGTATAGAAGCATGCCGCCACCAGACGCCGCGCAAAGACTATCTATTACAACAATTTTTCTGTCAGGATATTTTTCTGCCAATTCCTCTGCTGCGATACGACAACTATTATATGTACCGCTAAGTCCAGATGTGAAGGCGATATGAAGAATGTCTTTTCCTTCTTTTAAAATTGGTTCAAACAGTTCCCTTGCCTGTTCAGGATTAACTTGAGATGTCGTAGGCATTGCACCTTCACGAATTTTATCATAGAACTCTTTATTAGTTAATCCAGCCCCATCTTTATATGTTTCCCCATCAATAATGTATGACAAAGACACTACCGGCACTTTTTTCTCTTCCAAAAATTCTTTTGGTAAATCTACCGTACTATCCGTTGAAATAACAAATTCACTCATTTTCATTTCCTCCGTTATCATCTTTCCACGCATAATATAATGCCCCTAATCGCATTAACTAGAAGCATTATATCATATCTTCGTGAAAATTTCTTATCTTTTTTTAATTTAACCTAACTTTTAAATAATTTCTTCCAGATAATGTTTTGTTGAAGGCGATAGAGCAAATTACAACTACAGTTCCGATTGCAAATCCAACCCAATTAAGAAGTGCAGTCAAAATCAGCAACAACAAACGCATGAATTTTAATGCATACCCGAGTTCGAAATTCGGTTGTGTATAATTTGAGACTGCAACAAACGCCATATACAGCATAACTTCGGAGTTAAACCACACAGTTGTTTTGCATAACTCCTCATATCTTCGCAAGCCTTGATTTTATTGGGTTTTTCGAATTGTCTTTTGGTCTGTAACCTTGCATAACTTTGCATATCTTTTTTTATTTTGGTGTAAATCTTGGTGTAAATGGTGTAGATTTTGAAGTGCTTTGGTGTAAGTTAAATCGCACCTCTCATCACTCTGAAAAACTCCTCATTGACAAAATCATCTTCTACGCTAATATAGACTCTTGCGGTAGTGTTGTAGGAGGCATGTCCAACAATTTTTTGTAACGCATGTGGACTAATATTCATTTCAGCCAATCGACTACAGAACGTATGTCTACACGTATGACAAGTTACGTTAGGTAATTTATCTTCATGTGATTCGTTGTATACAGCAACAACTCGTTTTGCATACTCATTTAACCTTGCTGTCAAAACAGGTAACCCGGTTCTTGTGTGAATAACAAATCCAGTATATCCATCTACCTCTGCTTTAAATTTGTATGCCTCAAAATAAGTATCTTTTTTTAACTCCTTTAGCAATTCATACAAATCATCTGACATTGGTACTTTGCGTTTTCCATTTGCAGTCTTAGTTGTATCAATATGATATGTTGTTCTGCTCTTGTCATCACCTTGTACAAATTGATGATTTACATCAATATATCTTTCTTTGAAATTAATGTCACCCCAGGTAAGACCCGTTACCTCTCCGACACGCATTCCTGTTAGTAGCATCAATTTGAAAGCTAATAAATAGTGTTTGCCAAATTTAACGTTTTCTGCAGTTGTCAAGAATTTGTTTGTTTCTTCTCTCGTCATGCCTTCTTTTTTGGTTTGTTCTAGATATGGTTCGATACATCCCAACGCATAATTCTTCCGGATCATGTCATCATCATAGGCCATGTTCAGAGCACCTGCTATAAATTTGTGAACACATTTTATGGTTCCGTTGGCATATCCTGCATCAGACATTTCCTTATAAAACCTTGTTATATCAGATTTGACAATGCTACTTATCTTTCTTTTTCCTATCCACTTACAACCTACCCATCTATCATATTCAATTTTATAATGCAATTTTGTTCTTTCTTTTAGTTTTGTGTTTTGTTCTAAGTATCTCTCAAAAAGTTGATTAAGAGTCCAGTCAGTAGTGTAAATCCCAAGATTCAGATCGTTATTAATCTCCACTTCTTTTTTTCGTAATTCATCTAATGTTTTTGCATAAATACATTTTCTTGCACCAGACAAATCCTTGTATCGAAACATATAAGTAAAATCTTTTCTTTGACTTTCACCTTTTCTTAACACTCTTCCTTTATGGTCTTTTCTTCTTTCCATGTTTTCTCCTTTCCCACTGAAGAAAAGAGCCTTGATACAATATTATTATATCACATCAAGACTCTAATATCTATCAAAAGAAGTAATTACAAAGATTACCACGTTGAAATATCATTGAGATATTCTTCGAATTTTTTTCGTTTTATTAATCGATGAGTCCCTTTAAATAAAACGAAATTGCAATTCGGTTCATCGGTTCTTTCTCTGATTGCCTTTTCTCCTATCTGAAATAGTGCAGCGGCTTCCTCTATTGTTAAATTAATTTTCTCCCAAATAGGAATTTCCACCTTTTCTTTACTCAACTAATCTGCACCTCCTAATTAAATTTATTATTTACATTTATTGGTAATCTTATTCTTCCAATTCTTTATCCATAGACTTATAACTCCTGTCAATTTAGAAATTTTAGTCCAATGCTGATTGCTAACGCCCTGTCAATTTCTTCCATCTCTCTTATACCTAACATCGTAATTTTCTCTTTCACTCTGGTTTTATCAATAGTGCGAAGCTGTTCCAATAGAACTAAAGATTGCTTATTTAAGCCATCCGTTTTTATCTTTACGTGTGTTGGCATTTCTGACTTTTCTTGCTTGCTCGTAATAGCTGCCACAATAGTCGTAGGACTATATCTGTTTCCTTTATCATTCTGTATGATAAGTACTGGTCTAATTCCTCCCTGCTCGCATCCGATGACAGGGCTTAAATCCGCATAATAAACATCTCCACGTTTCATAGTTCATGTCTCCTTTGTTTCTACTAAGTAATGGTGGTCGCTTAAACGACCACCTGAAATATCAATCGTTTTCTAATTTGGTTAGTCAGTATTTATCTCCGATTCCCCCTGACTACTGGCTCTTATTGCCATAGGGTACGTCTCTTCCGGCCATGCATTTGGCCTCATAGGAATCCCACCTCCCCGTGGTTCTCACCGGGCCGCCCAGATATTCTTCCGGACGGAAGTACCATTATTACTTCTGTCTTTTTTTGCCTGTACCGTTACAATGCTGTAACAGCCGAATTCTTATTCTTCATGCTCGCGGCTCCGTCGCCGACAACAGAAGGGAAGTAAAAGAAACGCTTGTCTTATTCAGTTTTCAAGGTTCAAGAAAAGGCATAAAAAATACCCCTCACTTTCCCTTTAGAAAAAATGAGGGGGTTGATAACCTAAAATTTTAAAATTTTTTAATTTTTTTCTAATTTATTATACGATTGCTTCTCTCTTGGTCATATTCTCTTCCTCTTTTCATTATTTTGGGGTGACAAAAAAACCTCCTCACTTTCCCTTTAGAAAAAATGAGGAGGTTGATAACTAATTTTTTATTTTACTAGCCCATAATAATCTCTCAACTGTTCTATATCCAATTTTTGTATCCACGTTCTTGCATCACCTTGACGAGTAATATAATCCTCATCTCCAGTTAAGGCATACGCAATAATTTGATTATCCGCATCATAGCCTGCACTCTCTAGATGATTAATAATGTGTTGTAATATTTTCAAAAATTGTCTTTCGTTCATCTTCTTTTCCTAATTTACTCCGTTTTCTTTTATAATAACATGTACCTTCATAATAATCCATCCATTTTAATTGCTATTTTCCATCAGAATTCTTAGTTTTTCTAAAATGTTTTTCTTTCTTTTATGAACAGCAACTTGCGAGACATTTAGTTTCTTTGCATAAGTCCTTTCAGAGATATCGTCAAAAAACAACGCCTTCACCAGATCAACCTCCTCTTTTGAGAGTTTCTTCATTGCCTCATGTACTTTCTCTGACATCATTCGCAACTCCACCACTTCACATACATCCGGATTACGATCTTCTAAAATCAAAACACCGTCAAATTCATCTGTGCTTATGGAGTCATATGAGAATTCTCCTAGTTTTGCTGCCATTTTAAACTGATACTGCATTCTGCTTTTTTCTCTATTCATTTGTATATAATCTTCTTCAGAAACTTCCATAAGCATTCCTCCAAATAACCAGAAACGTCTCATCGAATTTTCTTCTACTAATCTTTGGTAGTACTCATAACTAATTTCTATGTACTGACCATTTTCTAACATAAATATTTTGTTTGGTGCGTATCGCATCCCTTACTCCTCCAATCTTGAAATTTGTTAGTTTTCAAGATTGAAAGGTGGCTCACGCTGTCTTGCCATTACAATGCCTTTCCAACCCAGCGGGAAAACAAAGGTATTTCATGGCACACAAAATAGACTTTCCATACCTTTGTTTTTTTTATTAGGAAAGCCTTCTGTAAAATCAGCACTCTTTTCTATTCAATTTTTCTATGTAGCATTTCTTTGAGAAAAATAAAAACAGCCGCTTTTTGTGCAAAATATCACACTATCCGAATGATTAACTCGAATACTGTAATATCAGCACATCTAAGTGGCTGTTTTTACAAGCTATTCCCCTTATGCTCTTTTTGCCTGTCTTTCCATAATGCGAATTGGAATCTCCTCTTTTGTCACTTCGCATTTGTGAAGAATCACAACATCACCTGAGACCTCCCCTTGTATTTTACATACAAAACAATGTTTATTCCAAGGACAGTTCTTGGGGCAACGACAAATGATTTCATTCACACACATCCCCCCCTTTGAACCTTGAGACATTCCTTTGCAGTAGATGACATTTCACGTGCCATCGGTAAGTAGTTTCTTCTTATTAAAAAGGTTATAATAATTATCTTATATTTCAACAATTTTTTCCACTTTTTTCGTATACAAAATATCGACAGAAACCTTTAAAAGCAAGCCTTTTTACTATATATTCGACACCATCTGTCATATTTCCAAATATAAATTTTCTTACACCTTTTACAAAGCGAATTTATCTTGACATTATTTGATTTTACTCGCAAAAAAAGAGACACAAAAGAACGTGAATAAACAAATATTTTTGTCGATTCACATTCCCCTGCGTCTCTGGTGCTTAACAGCCATTAACTGTTGCCCTTATCAGGTGGGCCCTTTTAAATTTTCATAAATATCAAACTCGATATTCTCCATTGTTTGCATTGGCTCTGATAATACTTTCCGTATAATTCTTCATAACCAATACTCTCTTACACTTGTTACATTTCATTTCTATATGCATATCACCTGTAATATAGTCAAACATACGATTATTACAATGCTTACATCTAATAACGATTTTCTCTTTCGTGCAATCCATCCAGTATACACCTCTCTCCCAAAAGCTTGTTTACTTTATCTTGGAAAGGAAAGGGAAATCACCTTTTCAAGCTTTGTGCCGGGAGTTCCGTCACGCCTCTTGTGCGCCCCAGCATTTGCTGATCTTATCTGTTCTATAATTCTGTTTCAATGTTCTGTTTTTCGTTCCATAAACCACATGTTATTATCCTCATAGTAAAGAAACACTTCTTTACCCTCCACTAGACATGTGTATCTTTCACCGACTCCACCCGCCTTTGTACTGGCTGCTCGACGCTTATCTTTTACACGGTCAATTTTGTACTGTCTTCCATCTTCCCATACAAAACTTTTTGGTAGTAATAAGCCTTCTTTCGAAAACTCTGCAACTACAGTCACATACACTTTAGCTCTGTTCATACTACCACCTCCGTATATAGGACTGTAATTGCCCTCGGTGCATCTTCTTTTCTCTTAATATATCCTTTGTCTTCTAAGTTTTTCAGATGTGCTGCAACTGTTGAAGTAGAAGACAGATTGCAGATTTTACACAATTCTCTAATAGACGGTGCAAAACCATACTGTTTCTGATACTCCACAATGCCATCCAAAACTGCCTGTTGACGTTTCGTTATTTTCTGTTGTGTCATTCAAATCTCTCCCATTCATTTTCTATTGATGAAAATATCCATGCGGATGAACTGTGTGGTCTTCCTTTGCATTGACAGCAGAAAGTTTTCTGTCTTGAAACATGAGTCCTCGCTGCACACTATAAAATCCAAACCGCTTTCGAATCTCATCCACTGCTTCATCCATCTTCATCTGTTTTTCTCGCATCTCTACACTGGAAAACAAATCTATCTGCTCACAATAATTGTCAGTTACAAGGTCTGCTCCCCGAACTCCAAGACTTCTGATGGTTTTACTCCAGTTGTAATTCTCTTTGAATAACTGAAATGCCTGCCCCGCAATTTCCCTCGTAATGTTGGTCGCATTTTTGATTTTCCTTTGTCGCGTAAATGAATTTAAATCTTTATCTCTCACACTAATCTCAACCACTTTGCATCGAAATCCATTTTCCCGCAGCCTTGCTGCCACACTCTCAGACAGAATATATAAGATAATCTTTACATCCTCATCTGTTTCTAAATCTCTCGTTGTAGTCACGCTGTTACCTACCGACTTTATGGGTGCATGGGTATTCTCCAGTCTGACCGGTGAATCATCATATCCATTTGCAAATGCCAATAGGATACTCCCCATCTTCCCCAGGTGAGATACCAGAATTTTTTCATCTGCTCGTGCTAAATCACCAATAGTGTTGATTCCAAAGTTTGCAAGTTTTCTTTGGGTGCTTCTTCCCACACAAAGCAAATCTCCAACTGGCAGATTCCATGCTTTGGTCTGAAATTCATTTCGATACATGGTTGTGATTGCATCCGGCTTTTTATAGTCAGAACCAAGTTTGGCGAAAATCTTGTTAAATGACACGCCGATGCTAAC
>JAZQXU010000027.1:0-12170 GCA_045632945.1 Faecalimonas sp.
AATGACTATGCATTATTTATGTACCTCCTAGTGATTGGTTTGGCGACTGGCACTGGGAGGTTTTTCTTTTTATTATAAACGAAAAAATGTCAGGATAGATGGTTATTTAAAATCATCCACCCCAACATTTATTTTAGAGCCTTTTGTTGCTATTGTTTTGATAGTTTAGTATAATAAAGCATATTGTACATGAAACGAGATGGAGAAAAATCATGAAAAACAAAAAACGACTTTCAGGAATTCTGCTTCATCCCACATCCCTTCCATCACCGTATGGAATTGGAGATTTGGGGCGAGCAGCATATGATTTTATAGATTTTTTGAAAGAATCAGGACAACATTTGTGGCAGACATTACCACTGACACCGACAGGATTTGGGGATTCGCCGTATCAAGGGTTTTCGGCATTTGCGGGACAACCCCTACTTGTGAGTCCGAAGCACTTGGTTGAGTTGGGATTCTTGGAAGAGTGGGAGTTGTCAACTTGTCCTGCAGGCGAGGATGAAACCGTAGACTACGGACAGATTATTCCCTGGAAAACGGAGATTTTAAAATTAGCGTTTTCACGTTTTGCAGAAAAGGCAAGTGTAGTTCTTATAGAGGAATACGAGAAGTTCTTGATAGAAAATAAGGAGTGGCTTTCGGATTATGCTCTTTACATGGCATGCAAAGACAAGCATGAAGGCAGACCATGGCTTATGTGGGAGGAGAAGTATCGCACGCCAACGGAAGGCATCAAGGCAGAGATGAGGGAACTTCTGAACAATGAAACAAGGTATTACTATTTCGTGCAGTTCATGTTCCATAAAGAGTGGTTCGCATTAAAAGAATATGCGAATAAAAAAGAGGTTCAGATCGTAGGAGATATCCCGCTTTTTGTTTCATTGGACAGTGCGGATGTGTGGGCAAATCAAGGATTGTTTCAATTAGATTCTAAGGGATATCCGACGGTAGTTGCCGGTGTGCCACCGGATTATTTTTCGGAGACGGGGCAACTTTGGGGGAATCCCTTGTATGATTGGAAAGAGCATCGAAAACAAGGTTATAAATGGTGGATAGCACGCGTGCGGCATCAATTGCAATTGACAGATTATCTTCGAATTGATCATTTCCGCGGCTTAGAAAGTTATTGGGCTGTACCTTATGGAGATGATACCGCTATTGGCGGCAAATGGATTCCAGGTCCAAGGGAAGATATATTTTATGCCATTGAAAAGAAGCTGGGGAAGGGACTCCCGATCATCGCGGAAGATTTGGGTATTATTACTCCGGAAGTGGAAGCGTTGCGTGAACGTTTCGGATTTCCGGGAATGCGAGTGTTGCAGTTTGGGTTTGAGGCACTGGATGAGAGCACATTTTTGCCGCATCAATTTCATAATACCAATTGCGTATGTTATACAGGCACTCATGATAATAATACAACAAAAGGCTGGTATGCCAATGCAAGTGAATATTCCAGAGACAAGGTTCGATGTTATATGAATACAGACGCGAATCACATTCACTGGGATTTTATTCGTACATGTTTGGGAACCATTGCTACATATGCGATATTTCCGATGCAGGATGTGCTTGGAATCGGAGAAGAAGGTCGCATGAATACGCCAGGAGTTAGCGAAAACAACTGGACCTGGCGTTACAAGAAAGATGCCTTAACAGGAGAACTTGCGATGGCACTTGCAAAAATTACAAGTATTTATGGACGTTAGGAGATGAAATTGCCTTTATGATTCGTTTTATCATTGCAGCAACATTTTTAGTCTTATTTTTAATATTCTCGTATATTTTGTTTTTTGTAGAATGGATAATAGGGAAAATAAATCAAAGAGCAAAGGATATTAGTTCGCTTCGCATTGTGCAGTGGGGATTTCGCGTTATTTTGTGGATAGGCGGTGTCAAGGTTACCGTAATCGGAAAAGAAAATATGCCGAATGAAGCCGCACTTTATGTCGGTAACCATAGAAGCTTTTTTGATATATTAGTCTTATATGTACAATTTCAAAACTTAACCGGCTTCATAGCCAAAGACAGTATAGAGAAGATACCGTCACTTCGCGTCTGGATGCGGTATTTGTATTGCCTGTTTTTGAAACGAGATGATATGAAACAAGGCTTGCAAATTATCTTACAAGCCATTGATTATGTGAAGCAGGGAATTTCCATTTGCGTATTCCCGGAGGGTACCCGCAACAAGGGAGAAGAACTTAGCGTGCTTCCATTTAAAGAAGGCTCCATGAAGATTGCGCTGAAAACAGGATGCCCTATTGTCCCGGTATCGCTCAACAATACAGCTGAAATATTTGAAAATCATATGCCGAGGATGAAAAAAACTCATGTAGTATTAGAGTACGGAAAGCCAATCTATCCAAATGATTTAGGCAGAGATGAACAAAAGCATCTTGGTGCAACATGTCAGAAAATTATTGAAGAAACGATTAAGAAAAATGCCGCGCTTGTGTAAAGTGCGAATATATGCCCATGTAGACAACAATCTGCATGGGCTTTTTGGGCTCTGCAACAGATGTTGGCCGCACACCCCAACATCTGATATGCCCCTTGTCAAGTCGGCAGGCATAATTTGCCCCATCCATGCGTACATTATTAGAGAAATAATATATGGAGTTGTTATGAAAAAAAGAATTACAACAATATTTACTCTATGTATGGTTACAACATTCGTTTTTTTGTTTGCAGGATGCTCTGTAGAGAAAATGAAAACCGAAAAACTTCGTGATATTGATTTTACAGTAGTTGACGGTGAAGATATTCCAAATGAACTCAAGAAAATGATAGAGGAAAAAGAGAAAGAACAATTCAAGTTGACTTATGCGGATAACGGAACTCTTTACATTGGAGTGGGTTACGGTGAGCAGTCAACCAGTGGATATAGTATCGAGGTCAAGGAACTTTATGAGAGTAAAAATGCGATTTACATACATACGAATTTAATCGGACCTACCAATGATGAAAGGATTGTGGAGCGAAAGACATATCCATATATTGTGGTAAAGTTAGAATTTATCGATAAAAATGTTGTATTTCAGTAAAGGAGTAAAAAATGGAAGTAATGACAAGACAAATTGAGACCAATCAGGTGGACAGAAAATTTACGGACCAATTCATGCTTGACGAAGATTATAATGTACCGGACAGCAAGCGAGATGTGGAAAAGATTGTTATCAGCCAAGGAAATGTGCGAATTGATGAAGTGAAACCGATGGAAAATTATTTGCGGGTACAAGGGAAAATAGAATTTCACGTGCTATATCGCGCAGAAGGATATGACCCTAACTTCTCCTGTTTAGAAGGAAAAATCCCGTTTGTCGAAATGGTATATGTACAAGATAATGTACAAAACAATCTGGCAATTAAACAGACAAAAGTTGACTTTAATGTGCAGATGATTCATTCGAGAAAGCTACGCATTAAGGCAATGGTAGAATTGGAGTTGGAATCAGAGAACTGCCGTACAGAAGATATTCCGATTGACGTAGAAGCAAAGAGTAATATTTATAAGAAACAAACTCAACTGGAACTGTTAAAACTTAACACGTCAAAAAAAGATATGTACCGGATCAAAGAAGAAATAACATTGCCGGCGACAAAAGAAACTATAGGAGCTATGCTGTGGACAGATGTTTCCAATCGGCGTTTGGACACAAAGTTGGTAGTAGGGGAATTGCAGATAGAAGGTGAACTCCTGGTGTTTTGTTTTTATGAATCACCGGATGGAAAAATTGATTGGCTCGAACAGACTGTTCCATATACAGGAAGAGTAGAATGTTTTGATGTGGATGAGACAATGTATCATCATGCACAGGCAAATCTAGAAGATGTGCATATCGATGTGCGGGCAGATGAAGACGGAGAAATACGGGTCATTGGTATTGAAGGAACATTGCAACTCTACATAGCCGTGTATGAGGAAGAGCAAACGGACATTTTAGAAGATGTATATTCTTTGGAAGAAAATTGTATTCTAGAGACAAAACCTATCGAGTATGAACAGCTTATCTTACAAAATCATTCAAAATGTAAGGTTATGGAGAGAGTGTCAATCCCGGAACTACACAACGAGGTGTTGCAGATTTGTCATAGCAGTGGTGCCATTCAAATAGACAGGATGGTTGTGAGGGAAGATGGGATTTTGGCAGAAGGAGCCTTGTATATCAGCTTTTTGTTTGTGAGAGCTGATGATAGCATGCCTTTTGATACATGGCATGGAATGGTGCCGTTTTCTCATTTGATTGAGTGCAATCAGGCGGAGACAGATATGAGATATCATATTTCGGCAACGATGGAGCAGCTTAGCATCACTTTGCAGGGTGGCGATGAAGTTGAAGTGAAGGCAGCACTCGCCTTTCATGGTCTTTTTAAGCGAATCGGTAAAATGGAAATGATTCAAAATATCAAAACAGAAGCTATCTCCATGGAAGAGATTGAAAATCGCCCAAGTGTGATAGGATATATTGTAAAAGAGCATGATGATTTGTGGACTCTTGCTAAGCGATATCATACCAGTGTGGAAGCGATTAAAACTATGAATGAGCCACTGGGAGAAAAACTAAAAGCGGGCGACAGGTTGTTGATTTTTAGAGAAAACATGAGTATACTGTGAGTATAATGTATACAAGATACAAAAGAAATACAATGTTAGCACAGGGGGAGAAAAAGAATGCAAAATACAATTACATTAAAAGCCCTTGCAAAAATCAATCTTGGATTGGATGTGTTGGGAAAGCGAGACAATGGATATCATGATGTGCGGATGGTCATGCAGACAATCTACCTATATGATAATGTTACTGTGGAGATGACCCGGGAGCCGGGAATTTCTTTAAAAACAAACCTGTTTTATTTACCGACAGATACCAATAATATTGCGTATAAAGCGGCAAAGCTTTTAATGGATGAATTTCAGATAGAAGGCGGAGTTCGTATTACCTTGGAAAAACATATTCCTGTAGCAGCAGGTTTGGCTGGTGGCAGTTCCAATGCAGCAGCTGTTCTTGTGGGAATGAATAAATTATTCGGCTTAGGACTTGATCAAACGGAATTAATGGAGCGAGGGGTTACTTTGGGTGCAGATGTTCCGTATTGTATTATGCGAGGCACTGTGCTGGCAGAAGGTATCGGTGAGATTCTGACACCGCTTCCCCCGCTTCCAAAATGTTATGTTTTGATTGCAAAACCGGGAATCAGCGTATCTACCAAAATGGTGTATGAAAAGTTGGATTCGCAAGCGATTACGGAGCATCCGGACATTGATGGAATCTTACAAGGTTTGGAAAATCAAGACCTTGGAAAAATTGCATCTTCTATGGGCAACGTTTTAGAACGCGTTACGATTGAGGAGTATCCGGTCATTGAGAATATTAAGACGGTTATGAAAGAAGCCGGAGCACTAAATGCCATGATGAGTGGAAGCGGACCGACGGTCTTTGGAATCTTTGATGATCGTTCGGTAGCCAAAGAAGCACAGAAAAAACTTCGTGAGATGAATATTGCCAAGCAGGTTTATTTGGCAAATGTACACAATACTAGGAGGAAGTAACATGGGTACGGATTTTGAAGTGAATATGAATGAATATTTACCATTGCGTGATGTCGTTTTTAATACGCTACGTCAAGCTATTTTGCGCGGAGAATTAAAGCCGGGTGAAAGACTAATGGAAATTAAGTTGGCGGACAAGCTGGGGGTAAGCAGGACACCGATTCGCGAGGCCATCCGTAAACTGGAGTTAGAAGGCCTTGTTCTTATGATTCCGAGACGAGGAGCAGTTGTTGCGGAAATTACGGAAAAAAGCCTTAAGGATGTGTTGGAGGTTCGTAAAGCGCTAGAGGAACTTTCGGTTGAACTTGCGTGTGAGAGAATCACGCAAGAGGACATTTTACGATTAAAAGAGGCAGCTAAAGAGTTTGAGAAAACTTTGCAAAGCGGTGATGTCACGGAATACGCGGAAGCGGATGTGAAATTTCATGACATTATTTATTTTGCTACAGAAAATCAACGTTTAATACAGTTGCTGTATAATCTTCGTGAGCAAATGTATCGATACCGTGTGGAATATTTGAAACGCGGGGAAGTACATGAGATGCTTCTGAGTGAACATGATTATATTATCGAATGTATCCAGAACCGTGATAAAGAACGTGCAAAAGAGGCGATTTGTACACATATTGAGAATCAGCAAAAAACTGTTGCTGATACAATTCGTACGAAAAAATAAACAAAGCTGCATAAAACCCCAAAAAATGTACACACTCTCAATATTAAATTGGGAGGTACATAAAAATGAAAAAAATATGCGTTTTATCAGGCATTCTGATTTCGCTTTTGATTACCGGAATTATAATGAATAGGAAGCAAATTGGCATGCAGCAGGAGTTGGCGGGGTCTGTGTTACGTTTTCATGTTCTGGCTAACAGTGACAGTAGGGAGGACCAAGCGCTGAAAATGCAAGTGAAAGAGGCAGTGCTTTCTTATATGGAGGAGGAATTGCCGGAGTCCGATAGTGTAGAGACAACGAAAACGTGGGCAGTTTCTCATTTGGCACAAATAGAGAAATTGGCCGGGCAATTAATTTTTGAAAAAGGATATGATTATTCCGTGAAAGCAGAAGTAACTACCTGTAAGTTTCCGGAAAAGACGTATGGAGACATTACATTTCCCCCGGGGGAATATGAGGCGCTGCGCATCGAGATAGGGGAAGCAAAAGGGCAGAATTGGTGGTGCGTGTTATACCCAAACCTTTGCTTTATTGATGCAGTACATGCAGTTGTACCCGATGAAGGGAAACGTGAATTGAAAGAGGTACTAGAAGAAGACACTTATTCAATGGTAACAGCAAAACCACGGTTTAAGATTGGTTGGTTCTTCTTCTGAAAGATAACCGGAGGGAGATATGACGAATTTTATCGTAAAACATTTTATTAAAGATTACGAGGAAACAAATAAGATGTCTGTGCGTACTTCTTATGGCTTGGTGGCAAGTATCGTAGGCATCTTTTGTAATGTTCTTTTATTTTTGGTAAAGTTTTCAGTTGGAATGTGGATGCATAGTATCTCCGTTTTAGCAGACAGTTTTAACAACCTGTCAGATGCGGGCTCGTCGATTATTAGTTTTGTGGGTGTAAAAATGGCCAGTAAGCCGGCAGATGAAGAGCATCCATTTGGGCATGGTAGAATGGAGTATATAGCAGCCCTGATTGTTTCGTTTTTAGTTATTGAAGTTGGGTTTTCTTTCTTAAAAGATTCCATTGGAAAAATAGGAAAGCCGGCAGAATTGCAGTTTCATATATTTTCAGTGGTACTTTTAGTGCTGTCTATTGGTGTTAAAATATGGCTCGGTATGTTTAATCGAACACTGGGGCAGAAAATCGATTCCAAAGTAATGATTGCTACAGCAACTGACTCCATGGGGGATGCGTTAGCAACAGCAGTGACAATTGCTTCCATGCTGATATATCACTTTACCAAGATTAATATCGACGCCTATGTTGGAATTGGTGTTTCACTGGTGATTATGTGGGCCGGTATCGGAATTGCAAGAGATACGCTGGAGCCACTACTTGGAGAAGCAGTTCCGGCGGATGTTTATGAGGAAATTACTAAATTTGTTGAATCCTATCATGGTGTTTTAGGCACTCATGATTTGATAGTACATAACTATGGACCGGGAAGAAGTATGGCGTCAGTTCACGCGGAGGTCCCGAACAATGTGGATGTGGAAATTTCCCATGAGATTATTGATCAAATCGAGCGAGATGTCCTTAGGGAACTAGGTGTCTTTCTTGTCATACATATGGATCCAATCGAGATAGACAACGAACAATTAAAGCAATCAAAACGACAGGTAGTTGCTGTTTTAAAAGAAATGGATAGAGCACTTAGTATTCACGACTTTCGAATGGTAGACGGTAAAAATCAAATCAATTTGATTTTTGACCTGGTAGTTCCGGCTTCTTATAGCAAAGAGAAGAGAAAAGAAATCTGCAAAACTTTACGTAAGCGAATGAATGAAATCGATCAACGATATCAATGTGTCATTCAAGTGGAAAATAGTTTTGTGGCGGAGGAAAAATAATGTACAAAATGGAGAATTGCATTCGTTACAGCGAATGTGGAATAGACAACAAGGTAAAACTTGCAAGTATCATTAATTATTTTCAAGACTGTACAACTGAAAATTCGGAAAAACTTGGTGTGGGAAATGCGTATTTAAAAGAAAGAAAAAGAGCGTGGATTTTGAATTCCTGGCAAGTAGAGATAGGGCGTCGTCCGGAGGTTGGAGAGCGAGTTGAGGTTTCTACATGGGCAACCGGATTTAAGGGCGTGCTTGGGCCAAGAGATTTTCACATGAGCACAAAAAATGGTGAGGAATTGGCGCGTGCTCATTCGCTGTGGGTATACCTTGACACCGAAACGGGTAGACCGGTCAAACCAACAGAGGAAGAGATTGCAGCTTACGAAGTATCAGAGCCTATTTCCATGGAATCAGTTTCCAGAAAAATCGGCATGCCACAGGAGGCAATAGAGGTTGACACTTATCCGGTGCACAAGTATCATATTGATACAAACCATCATGTAAATAATAGTAAATATATTGAGTTGGCTTGCGAAGCGTTGCCGGAGGATTTTCAAGTGAAAAAGTTTCGGGTTGAATATAAGAAAGCAGCGGTTTTGGGAGATACTATGATATTAAAAAGTGCGACATTAAAAGAGCGTATAGTCACAGAATTGTGTGATAAAAATGGCGTTTCATACGCAATCATAGAGTTTATAGGAGAAGATAAAGCATGAGATTAGGCAAAAGACAAATACTTACAGTAGTAAAACAAGTAGATTTTGGTGTATATTTGGGAACAGATGAAGAGCGCGTATTACTTCCAAAGAAACAGGTTCCGGCAGGAATCGAACCGGGAGATCCGGTGGAAGTGTTCTTATATAAAGATTCCGATGACCGTCTAATTGCAACAACCAATGAACCAAAGATAGAACTTGGTGAACTGGCGGTTTTAGAAGTGGCAGATACGAACAAATATGGTGCATTTTTAAACTGGGGATTAGAAAAAGATTTATTCCTTCCGTTTAAGCAACAGACGTCAAAAGTCATGAAAGGGGACAAATGCTTAGTGTCTCTTTATATTGACAAGAGTGAACGCCTTTGCGCGACTATGAAAGTGTATGAATTACTCAGAACAGATTCGCCGTATCAGAAGGATGATATGGTAGAAGGAATCATTTACGATACCAGCGATGAGTTTGGCTTGTTTGTGGCAGTGGACAATCAGTATTCTGCATTGATTCCGAAGAAAGAAGCATATGGAAAACTTCGCGTAGGACAAACTGTGAAAGCGCGTGTCGCAGCTGTGAAAGCGGACGGAAAGCTGGACTTAAGTGTCAGAGATAAGATTCCGATGCAAATGGATAAAGACGCAGATTTGATTTGGAAACGCTTGCAAGAATACAAAGGGGAACTTCCATTTAACGATAAAGCTGACCCGGAAGTCATCAAAAGAGAATTCAACCTCAGTAAAAATGCTTTCAAAAGAGCAGTCGGAAGACTCTTAAAAGAAGGTAAGATAGAGATAGGCGAAAATACGATAAAGGTGAAATAGAATGAGTTTTGCACATTTACATGTCCATACAGAGTATAGTCTGCTCGATGGATCTAACAAGATAAAAGAATATGTTGCCAAAGTAAAAGAACTTGGAATGAACAGTGCTGCCATCACAGACCATGGTGTTATGTATGGCGTTATTGATTTCTACCGTGCGGCCAAGAAGGCAGGTATCAAACCGATTTTAGGGTGCGAAGTGTATGTTGCGCCGGGTTCTCGTTTTGATAAGACACCGGGTGGTAATTCTGAAGACCGATATTATCATCTTGTTCTTTTGGCAGAGAACCAAAAAGGATATGAAAATCTGACAAAGATCGTTTCCAAAGGCTTTGTAGAGGGCTACTATTACAAACCTCGTGTAGACATGGAGATTTTGGAAGAATACCATGAAGGCATTATTGCTCTTAGCGCTTGTCTTGCGGGAGAAGTGCAAAGATATCTGCTTCGCGGGATGTATGAAGAGGCATTAAAAGCCGCAAAACGTTATGAGAATATTTTTGGAAAAAACAACTTTTTCCTTGAACTTCAAGATCATGGAATGCAAGAGCAGGGTGTGGTTAATCAACAGTTAGTGCGCATGTCACAGGAAACAGGCATTGAGCTTGTGGCCACAAATGATGTGCATTATACCTACGCAGAAGACGAGAAACCACATGATATTTTGCTCTGTATTCAGACAGGGAAAAAATTAGCAGATGAAGATCGTATGCGTTATGAGGGTGGGCAGTATTTTGTCAAATCAGAGGAAGAAATGCGTGCTCTATTTCCGTATGCATTACAAGGTATTGAAAACACACAGAAAATAGCAGACCGTTGTAATGTGGAAATTGAATTCGGCGTTACAAAGCTTCCAAAATACGATGTGCCGGATGGCTATACTGCTTGGGAATATCTGAATAAGCTTTGTTTCGAAGGACTTTACGCAAAATATTCACAGCCAGAAGGTGAATTAACCGAACGTCTGAAATACGAGCTTGATGTCATTCGCAACATGGGATATGTAGATTATTTTCTCATTGTATGGGATTTTATTAATTATGCTCGCACAAACGGCATTATGGTGGGACCGGGCCGTGGTTCGGCAGCGGGAAGTATTGTGTCATACTGTCTTGGCATTACAAACATTGATCCGATTAAATATCAACTTCTTTTTGAACGTTTCCTTAATCCGGAACGTGTATCCATGCCGGATATCGATATTGACTTTTGTTACGAGAGAAGACAGGAAGTCATTGATTACGTTGTTCGAAAATATGGCGCTGAAAAGGTTGCACAGATCGTTACTTTCGGAACACTTAAGGCAAAGGCCGTTGTTCGTGACGTTGGGCGTGTGATGGATTTGCCATATGCGCTTTGTGACAGCATTTCTAAAATGATTCCGAATGAACTCAACATGACATTAGACAGAGCGCTTGAGATGAGCAGTGAGCTGCGAACCATGTATGAAGGGGATGACCAAGTCAAAGAATTAATTGATGTTTCCAAACGTTTGGAAGGGCTTCCGCGTCATTCGTCCATGCATGCAGCAGGTGTTGTTATCTGTCAGGAAGCAGTAGACGAGTACGTGCCATTGTCACTCGGCTCAGATGGTTCTGTAACTACGCAGTTTGTTATGACCACTTTGGAAGAACTAGGTTTGCTTAAAATGGATTTTCTCGGACTTCGTACGCTTACTGTGATTCAAAATGCGGTGCAGTTGGCGGAAAAAAGCACAGGAAAACAGATAGATATTGACAAGATTGATTATAATGATAAAGCGGTATTGGATTCCATCGGCACAGGAAAAACTGACGGTGTATTCCAATTAGAAAGCGCCGGAATGAAAAGTTTCATGAAGGAATTAAAACCGCAAAGTTTGGAAGATATTATCGCGGGTATTGCGTTGTATCGTCCGGGTCCGATGGACTTTATTCCGCAGTATATCAAAGGTAAAAATGACCAATCGGCAATCACCTATGATTGTCCGCAATTGGAACCAATTTTAAAATCTACTTATGGATGTATTGTTTATCAGGAACAGGTTATGCAGATTGTGCGTGACCTTGCCGGATACACATTAGGTCGAAGTGACCTTCTGCGTCGTGCTATGTCAAAGAAGAAAGCCGATGTCATGGAAAAAGAAAGACAAAATTTTGTCTATGGTAATGCCAAAGAAAATGTTCCGGGATGTATTGCCAGCGGTATTTCCGAAGCAGTTGCAAATAGAATCTATGACGAAATGATTGATTTTGCCAAATATGCATTTAACAAATCACATGCTGCAGCGTATGCGATTGTTTCGTATCAGACAGCATATTTGAAATATTATTATCCGGTAGAATTTATGGCAGCTCTTATGACTTCCGTAATTGATAATCCGGGGAAAGTATCAGAATATATTTATACCTGTCGTCAGATGGGAATTCAGATTCTGCCGCCGGATATTAACGTGGGAGAAGGTAGATTTTCTGTAGATGGCGGAAATATCCGTTATGGGCTGGCTGCAATTAAGAGTATCGGTCGTCCGGTGATTGAGGCTATTGTTGCTGAGAGAGAAGAACGTGGAC
>JAZQXU010000028.1:0-6541 GCA_045632945.1 Faecalimonas sp.
TTCACTGATTGCGCTCTCTGCCCTATCAAACAATAGTCTGATAATCTTTTTATCTTCCATTGTAATCCCCCTTTCACCTTTATTCACCGCTTTTGTGGGTGGAATGTTACATGAGGTTTTGTATTTTTTTGTTTTCCTGCAAACTCATTTCTCTCCCCTTTTGTAAAAGAAAGCGAGAGGTTTTGGCCTCTCGCTTCAGTTCTTCATCACTCGGTCAATTTTTATTTTACCGTCCTGTCAGTACCGTCACAGGACTCATCTAAGATGAAGGAGGAATTTAATCCTCGTTAACATTATATGTTAGTTACATCAACAAAGTCAACTATTTCAAACGTTTTTATAATTGTTTAAGATTTTGTTCGTTTTTTTATTTCACGTGTGACCTTAGCATCTATCCTACAAATTTTTCTGTTTCGGAATATAACTCATCTGCAATGACTTTATTTTCATTCATCTCATCTGCCACTACTTTTACATCATCTGCAAGTGCTGCTGTATTTGTAGCTGCATCTGTCACACATAAAGCACTGTTTTCTATCGCTGTAGATATATTTGAAACAGTCTGATTAATATTATCTACTAAGTTCTTTAACTGGTCTGCCATTCCGTAGAATTCAGTTACAACGCTATTTACATGCTCTGCATCTTGAAGATATTGCTTTCCTGACTCTACAAAACCATCGTAATCCGGCATAATCGTTTCATTAATATACGAAACAATAAAACTTGAACTGTCAACTAATTCATTTACTGCCAAAGTAACCATCTTATTTAAATCCTGAATGCTATCTGCGGTTTGACGGCTGGAATCTGCTAACTGTCTGATTTCATCTGCAACAACGGCAAATCCTTTGCCTGCTTCACCCGCTCTCGCAGCTTCAATGGATGCATTTAGTGCAAGCAGGTTTGTCTGACTTGATATGCTTAAAATATCGTTTGTAAGCTCATTAATAAGCTCTACCTTTTTACTATCATCTGCTGCCTGTTTCCATTTTGCAATATTTTCTTTAACAACATCATTGGTATTTTGTTTATTATCGATGGCTCTGTGTTCCAAATCCGATGCACGCTGTTCCATCGTATCTGCGTAATTCACCAGATTTTTGGAGGCATCTGCTAATAGTTCGACTTTATCATTTGCGTCTTTCGTGCCTTCATATATATTAATGATTGACGCTGAGATTTCTTCCATGGTAGCAGACAGTTCCTGCATGCTTGCAGAAATATCCGCGGAATTGGTGTTTACGTTAATCACACGCTCAGAAACATTATTTGTCACCTGATGCAATTTTTCAGAATTATGCATTACCTGATTCATGACGCCCTCCAGCGTAGCAATAAATGCATTAATTCCTTGACCAAGTTTTCCAATTTCGTCATTACCCCTTATTTCAACCCGGCTGGATAAATCTCCTTTTCCATTTTCAATATTATCAATAATACCATTTAATCTTCCTTGCATATCAAGCAACGGTCTTAACACACCCACTACGGCTACAACTAATAATAATACTGTAGCAAGAACTGCAATTATGATTTTAATCATATTGGAGTTTTTCATTCCTTGAGTCAGCGCTTCCTGCTGTTTCAAAATACCTTCTACTTCCGGAGTTATTTCCGTAAGAAGCTCTGACATCTGTGCTGAATACTGCATCATTCTCGCATTCGCGATACTTGACTGTACACAAGTTATCAATAACAAAAATGCTAAAATAATAATCGGTAACATAACTTTCCACTTAATACTCAGATTTCTAATCATCTTCATGTCTTTTTTCCGCCTTTTCTTAATTCTTTATCTTATTGCTCCTTAAGCTGACTCAAAAATGCTTCGCTGGCATCATGTATCATCTGCATGATTGCTTCTTTTGTAGAAAACAGTATTTCCGTCACTGCAAAAGATGCTATTCCATGTACATATAACTGCATATTGAGCAAATATTGTTCAGCTTTTTCTTTCGAAAAACCGTGCTCTGTCTCTAACATCTGAATAACTTTATCCTGATTTACCGCACGAAGTTTTTGTGCGGTGGTTGCCATTTTCTTACCCTCCTGTTCGCTCATGTATAGGTATTTATACAGATTTGGATAATCCAAAGCCAATCCTATATATCGAATAGAAATCTCTTCCATGATTTCCGTTACATTTTCACCTTCAATGACAAATTGATCCTTCAAAAAAATCAAGCAATACTCTAACAATTCTTCTCTCAAAGTATCCATATTCCCAAAATGCCATGCAATCGGCTGTGTCGAGCAACCAATCTCTTTTGCCAGACTTGTTATATTAATGCTTGCATAGCCATCACGAACTAACATTTTAAATGCTGCTTCTAGAATAATTTCTTTGCAAATCTGTGTTTTTCTTGCCATATGTCCTCCTTGAAATGTAAATCTTTTTATATAAACTCTTTTATATAAATCTATTTATATTATAGTTTGTTTGTTTTTTATTTGTCAATATGTGTTCCCAGCGACACGGTGACTATTCGGTTTCTAAATTACGAATTTTTGATGAAATGGGTGGTTTCTAGTATTTTTTCGCATGGTTTCAATACGTAAAAAGCCGAGAGTTTATGATTAAAACTCTCGGCTGAAATCTTCATTGAATGTTTGAATTGTTTCTTATTGTGTTCTTATATCTTTAATCCTTATAATATCACTTCGCCCCAAACCGTGTTTGCGATATATTCACCCTTAAATTCACGAAGATGTTCCATATGCGGCTGTGTCAAATGAATCTGCTGGTGCTCCTTTGATTCCCACTGTTCAATCAGCAGAATTTCATTCGGATCTTTCTCCGCCAAATAATAGTCATATTTGATGCATCCGTCTTCTGCCCGGATTGCTTGCAATATTCCGGTTTCCTTCATTTTCACAATAAATGCTTCTCGCTTTTGCGGGTAGCAATCGAATTTAACGTAGATGGTGTACATAAGTTTTCCTCCTTGATTAACTATCATTCCTAATCATTTATTCTCCTTCTAAAATTAGAGAATAGTTTAATATTCTTTGCAAAGTTTTTCAAGTAATGCAAAATCATTTGTTCTTTTTGCCAATGGCGTAGCATTTCCGTTCTGGATTTTATGTCTATATACAATTTCTGCATTTTTACGAATTCTGTTTCTCTGCCGATTAATCTCTCTACTCTCCGCTTGCAATATGTATTTATAACTTGCATTCTTTTCCTTGTTAATATCAATTTCTATAACTTGGCTCATAGGAACCGGAATCATATTATTAATATTTATCACAGCATAATCTTTTAGTTTTATAAAATCCACACCTTCTGCCATCTTCTTATGCTTTTCTTTGAATGACGACAATGGTGCAAAATATTTTACCGCATTTATTTCAATAATAATGCCTATATATTTACGATTATTCTTACAGTCGTCATGCATAAATAGATGTTTCTGATACAGACTCAGGTATTTTATGTATTCGGTTTTGATTTCATAAATACGTATATTATCCCTCATATTCCTCCCCTTAATAAAAAACAGCAGAGACTGTAGTAGCCCCTGCCGTCTATTAACTCGCTCATTTTAGGGCTGTGCATCACCCACTCATAACTCGCTCATTTATAAGGCTGTGCATCACCTTCTATAAAAAGTATACTCTGTAGGTAGAAGTTTCGTCAACTGTTTTTATATAATATATTAATTATACATTACTTACCTTCAGTATATGTAGCTTTTTAAGGAAAATCAAGATATCTGGTTGAATTTATAATTATTTAAGAATTTGTTCGATTTTTACAACTTCACTTATTTTTATTTGATTTTCATTGAACACCTATGTTCGCGCCCCATTATTTATATTTATATTACCTTATCTCAATTATACTCAATATAATCTTCTTCAACACCCGCATATCCAACGGATATTTCGACGACTCATATGTAAATATTACATCTCTTCCCGGAATCAAATTGTTTTCAACATATGTATTTACTTTCCATACAAAATCATTTGCATAATAAGCAGCATCCAACATTCCAATATGCTCAAGATAAACAATTCTTCCTGTTTTTTTATTTAATATCGTAAAATCCGGATACAGAATTATCTCTTTTCCATCCTTTATCAGTGTTATCGGCCTCTCATATTTATATAAGATATCTTTTCTATTATGATACAACAAATTTGCAATAATCACTTCAGATTTGGAGCGAACAAGTTCTCCTTGCTCGGTTTCAAAGATTTTATGCTCCGGATGACTGGTATTTTCTTCATATGTTTCTTCGTTCCAACGACGAATCTTTTCGGCAACGCTTAGTCTTAACGGAACAATCAAATCCTTTCTTATCCTCGAGAGTTCTTCAAAGATTTCATCCAGTTTCTTCGGCTCATAACTATTTTCAAAAGTTATAAGCTCTTCTAATTGTTCTTGTAATATCCGCCTTGCATTTTGATAATATGCTTTTTGCGCTAAAGCTTTTGCCAATGACTCATCTTTACGTTTGATGTATTTCTGAACGACATTTCCATCGCTAAACTGTTGATAAAAGTATGTTCTTCCTTTCACCTGCTTGTATTTTAATGTTCCGATAGGTGATTTCTTTAAGTAATCCTCAGCTTTCTTTAACATTTTCTTTAATTCTTTGATTTCGTTATTAATTTCTCTTTGAATCGTATTCATATTTACTCCCCTTTCCCATTTATCTCTACCCAATCATGTCTCATTTATCTCTATGGGTAGAGATTTCACTTGTTTTTGTTGCTTTTTTTCTGATTTTTCTACCCATATCATTGGATGACTATACATTGGGTAGAGAAATGTACCGTCTATGCTACTTTTTCTCACCCCATATGTTATAACAACGGATTGGTGGGTAGAATTCCTCTCTTTTTTGCATGATTTTTACTTGATTTCTCTCCCCAAACAGCAGACGCAAACCACTATGGGTATAACCGCCTAATATCGTATACAAAATAAAATAGAATTCTCCACCCAAACGTTAAAAAAATCTTCTATGGGTAGAACAATCACATTATTATATATCGTTTTAGAATAATAATAGTAATAGTAACCGTAATAACACTTGATTAACCGTGCGAATCGCACATGATTTTAATAGAAATATCTACCCCGCGAGAATTCACGGGGTAGATATTATGAGTTTATGAAAGTTTAATTTGTTTAAAGGTTCATTCGTGTAATACTACACCTGTTACCGAAACAATAAACTAACGATTATTTAAAGCTGCCTGTGCTGCTGCAAGTCTTGCAATCGGCACACGGAATGGTGAGCAGGATACGTAGTTTAATCCAACTCTGTGGCAGAAATCGATAGAGGATGGATCTCCGCCGTGCTCTCCACAGATACCAAGTTTGATGTCCGGGCGAGCCTTGCGTCCTTTTTCAGCTGCCATCTGTACTAACTGGCCAACACCTGTCTGGTCAAGACGAGCAAATGGATCAGATTCGTAAATCTTTGTCTGGTAGTAAGCATCTAAGAACTTACCGGCATCGTCACGAGAGAATCCGAATGTCATCTGTGTTAAGTCGTTGGTACCGAAGGAGAAGAATTCTGCTTCTGCAGCAACTAAGTCAGCAGTTAAAGCTGCACGAGGAATTTCGATCATGGTACCGATGTGGTACTTAATGTCGGAATTGTATTCCTTCTTAACCTGTTCAGCAACTTCTACTACGATATCTTTAACGAATTTTAATTCTTTCTTTTCGCCTACTAACGGAATCATGATTTCAGGAACGATATCGAATCCTTTTTCGTTCTTAACTTCAATCGCTGCTTCCATAACGGCTCTGGTCTGCATCTTAGCAATTTCCGGATAGGTAACTGCAAGACGGCATCCACGGTGACCCATCATCGGGTTGAACTCGTGTAATTCATCACAACGTGATTTAACGTCAGCTACAGTTAATCCCATATCTGCTGCTAATGCTTTGATGTCTTCTTCAGCAGTCGGAACGAACTCATGTAGAGGTGGATCCAAGTAACGAACTGTCATTGGTCTTCCTTCTAATACTTCGTACATTCCCTTGAAGTCTGCTTTCTGGAATGGAATTAATTCATTTAATGCTGCTTCTCTTGCTTCAACTGTGTCAGAAAGAATCATCTTACGAATCTTCGGAATTCTGTCAGCTTCGAAGAACATATGCTCTGTACGGCAAAGACCGATACCTTCAGCACCTAACTTAACAGCGTTTGCTGTATCAGCCGGGTTATCAGCATTTGTACGAACCTTTAATGTTCTGAACTTGTCAGCCCAAGCCATTAATCTTCCGAAGTTTCCGCTTACGGAAGCTTCTACAGTCTTGATGTCGCCATCATAAATCTTACCTGTAGAACCGTCTAAGGAAATGAAGTCTCCCTCATGGTAAGTATGTCCGCCTAAAGTAAATACTTTAGCTTCTTCATCAATCTTGATGTCGCCACAACCGGATACACAACATGTTCCCATACCACGAGCAACTACTGCTGCGTGAGATGTCATACCACCACGAACTGTTAAGATACCCTGAGCCGCATGCATACCTTCGATATCTTCCGGAGATGTTTCAAGACGAACA
>JAZQXU010000029.1:0-21293 GCA_045632945.1 Faecalimonas sp.
CACCTTAATCAAACAGTTCGAGTCAGAGACAGGTCAAACGATTGTGCAATATCGAAATGACAAGCGAATGGAGTATGCTTCACTTTTACTGAAAGACTATAAACTGACGATTGCCGCCGTAGCTAACACGGTTGGTATCTCTACTCCAAGCCACTTTGCGCTTGAATTTAAAAAGAAGTTTGGCGTGTCGCCAAAAGAGTTTTCAAAGCGGCATAAAACACCACAATAAAAACAGCTGCTTGGTCTATCGACCAAGCAGCTGTTTTGTACAATTATGAATATTTATTTGACTATCTTCACCTCATCCGGTGCAGAAATCTGTGTTTCAATCTCTCCATTTTCTTGTAATGTATGCTCTACCGTCACAATTCCGTGAGGCGTTGGCACACTCGCTTTCACGTGCTTTAGACCACTTAATTGTGGCTTGACAGCAAGCTGAACCATACCATCTTTTAAAGTTTTAATTCCCGCAACAGTCTCAATTAGGTAAGGTATTACCCCAGTTGACCATGCGTGGCAAAGACTATGGCGAAAACTGGTATAACAGAAAGCACCGTAATCGCCGTGAATGTCTTTCATATCACTTCGTGGCATTTCATCAATTCGTCCACTTCCTTGCAACCAATCTAAATCAAAATCCTCCCAAAATGTAGTCGCACCCACCGAAAGCATACCGCCATAATATTCTTTCATGATTGACAAAGCAAACTCATATTCACCCAACGTAGCTATTGAGGTCAAAATTGGATATGACTGAAAGGTGGATAATCCCTTTGCACCATCTCGCAATAACGTTTCCTTCATACTTGAATTGGCATTTCCTGCCCACACACCAAGCGCTGCAATTTGCTTGTATATATGAATATCATACTGTTTTTGTAAAATACGAGCAAGCAATTCATCGCAAAGAGAACTGTCCTCTGCGTATTCCTGTAATAAGTATTTTGCTGCTTGTAAAGTAATTTGGGTTAAGTAAGCAACTGCTGCTGTACGCTCAATATCCTTTTTGTCAGTATCGGTTTCGCCATCTGCATGACGAGACGGCCAATCAATGAAATTATAGGAATAGGAAACTGTCCCATCTTCTGATACGCAAGGTGAGATGACTTGTTCAACAATGCCCTTCGTATACGGAATAAACTTGATAAACTTGTTTTTATCTCCGCTCACACGGTAAGCTTCTCGCAAACACAGTATCCACCAAAGAGAATACGTCGGCATCAGATTAATAAAACTCGGCAATGGCGCCTGTTCCATTGAAAATTCAAGACAATTCAAAGTCTCAGGAATATCACCGAACAAATAATGTGCCGCCAAAGCTTCTGGATATAAATCACCAATCCAAACCAAACGGTCTCGTTTAACTCCATCCCAGATGAATCCATTTTGCAAACACAAACGCAAGGTATAAGCCGCTGTGTTCCAAATTTCATTTACCAACGGATCGTCACATTCAAATTCGCCAAGCTCCGCACGAGTATCCGTGTTGTTGGCTGCAACAACAGATTTTAATGACAATGCCGTATCATCGGACAATGTGTCAATTCGTAAAAAACGATAGCCGGTCTGCCCAAACGTCATATCAGAA
This sequence comes from Faecalimonas sp., assembly GCA_045632945.1. GTDB lineage: Bacteria > Bacillota > Clostridia > Lachnospirales > Lachnospiraceae > Faecalimonas. Next base: position 1,589 of record JAZQXU010000029.1, read on the forward strand.
TAAGATTGCAATTCTACTTGAAAATCGCGAAGAGAATGGTGGTTTGTTGCTCCCCAACCTTCCTCTCCTTCTTTTAATTCGGCGCATGTTTCACCCACTGATTCTCCAAATCGCAAACGAACAGTCTTATTCCCGTTTGCTTGGAATGTGAGGATTCTTGCACCACCAGAAAGTTCCTTGCCGAAATCGAGAATCACGCAGGCTTGACCTTGAATAGAACAAATATCAGTTTCTGAAAGTCCAATTTGTAATGTTTTATTATGTAACAATGCTTCCGCGTTTTGAACCTGACCTGACGCATAAATGATCTTTACAGCATTAGTGTACTCCATAACAGTTAATCTCCTTGCGTTTTAATTTACTTTTCAATGACCGTGGTATTCGAATTTTCCGCAAGCTCAATCAATGGATTGTCTGCTAGGCTTTCATGGAAAGACGCGATTACATTCTTCATAGTTATAGTAAATGGCTCATTCGCATCCGCCATTGGGATTGCCGTTTCCTTGAGATCGGTAAAACGCACATTTTCCAACGTCAATTCTCCCCAGTGCGTTCCGCATTGTAACGGATTGGCATCTGCCTTATAATACATTAGACCTTTTATATTATCGAACACACAATTCTTGAAATGTATATCAGATGGCTTGTAAGGATAATTCTGACTTGCAAAGTATTCTACCATCCAAAGTGTGTTGTGTCTGCCTTCCTCGCGTGGAAGTTCATCATTTTTCCCTTTTACAACAGTCATACGGTGCGGATAATATCCTGGACCATATGCATAGCAATCTTCTACCCGTACGTTTACACCGCCCATGCGGAATAAATTACAAGAAGTATTTAAAACACAGTGTTTAACAAGCAGGTCATTAACATTAATACCGGCAATACAATCATCACCTGTTTTGAACAAACAATCTTCAATGACAGCCTTTTCCGTACAGTGAAGATGAATGCCGTCCGAACCGCCAAGACAAGTAACTCGTCTCATTTGTAAGTTTTTACAATTGTTTGCCTCATGGAGGAAATTGCCGCTATGTTGTGCAGTATAACCTTCAAATAGCACGTTTTCACAACAAGTCAAAAAGATAACGTGAGGTCCGCGGTAATTTTCTTCACCATTTGGATCGTAGCAATTTTGACCGTCTATGATGGAGTCGTGTTCTCCAATAATAGAGATGTTTTTCTGACCATATGCAGATATTATCGCTCTACGATATGTTTCCCAAGTTTTTCCATAATATTGTGTGATTAGTTCCATATCTGAACGCATATCCACATTGTCCGGTATGTCAAATATCTCATAATCATCACAGTTATCACTTCCGTACAGTTTGGCTCCTGATTCGAGATAAAGTGTTGTGTTTGACCACATTCTAACTGCTGCGAGATAGTAAGTCCCTTTCGGAACAACAACAACGCCACCCTCTTCTTTACATAAATCCAAAACAGCCTGTATCTCTTTTGTTTGCAATTCCATACAATCAGCTTTTACACCATAATCAGTAAGATAATATTTGTTCATAAAAAGCACTCCTTACAACTAAAATAGTAATTTATAGCAGTATAAATTAAAAGAAATTTCTTTACAATATTTTTAAAAAATACTAAAAAAAATCTTGTAAAATTAAAAAAAATAACAACTTTTTGAATGTGTCGTGCATTAAAAAGTTGTTATTTTTTCACTTCATTCTATTCTGATTTCATTGTTGGGAACAACAGCACATCTCTGATTGCCAAGCTGTCTGTAAACAACATACACATTCTGTCGATTCCATATCCGATACCACCTGTCGGAGGCATACCGATTTCCAATGCATTCATGAAATCTTCATCTGTTGTGTTTGCTTCTTCATTTCCCTGTGAAAGTTGTTCTTCTTGATCTTTGAAACGTGCTCTCTGATCAATTGGGTCGTTAAGCTCTGAATATGCATTACACATTTCCCAACCGTTCATGAACATTTCAAAACGTTCCACATATTCCGGATTGTCCGGTTTTTTCTTTGTGAGCGGAGATATCTCAATCGGATGATCCATAACAAAGGTCGGTTGGATCAAGTGCTCTTCAACAAATTCTTCGAAGAACAAATTAAGAATATCACCTTTTTTGTGACGCTCTTCATATTGCACATGGTGCTCTTTGGCCACTGCTCTAGCTTCTTCTAATGTGTGGATTTCATTCCAATCAACACCCGCATACTTCTTAACAGCATCTACCATTGTGATTCTTTCAAATGGTTTTCCAAGGTCCATCTCAACTCCGTTATATACGATAGTTGTTGTTCCAAGTACTTCCTGTGCTACATGACGGAACATATTCTCTGTTAAGTCCATCATTCCATTGTAGTCAGTATATGCCTGATACAATTCCATCAAAGTGAACTCCGGATTGTGTCTTCTGTCAAGACCTTCATTACGGAATACACGTCCGATTTCATAAACACGCTCTAAACCACCTACAATCAGTCTCTTTAAGTACAACTCTAAGGAAATACGAAGTTTGAAATCTTCATCCAATGCATTAAAGTGTGTTTCGAACGGTCTTGCCGCTGCACCACCTGCATTTGAAACAAGCATTGGGGTCTCAACTTCAAGGAATCCCTGTCCATCTAAATATCGTCTGATTGAACTTACAATCTTAGAACGCTTAATAAATGTATCTTTTACTTCCGGGTTCATAATAAGGTCTACATATCTTTGACGATAACGCAAATCTGTATTTGTTAACCCATGATATTTTTCCGGTAATATCTGAAGGCTCTTTGATAATAATGTCACTTCTTCTGCATGGATTGAGATCTCTCCCATCTTTGTGCGGAACACATCACCTTTGATTCCGACAATATCACCGATATCCATTCTCTTAAATGCTTTATACTCTTCTTCACCAATGTTGTCTCTTGCAACGTATGACTGAATGGTGCCTTCTAAATCCTGAACATGACAGAAAGAAGCTTTACCCATAACACGTTTGGACATAATACGTCCTGCAATTGAAACTTTTTTGCCTTCCATCTCATCAAAGTTATCTTTGATTTGTTGGCTATGTGCGTCTGCATCGTATTTTGTGATTACAAATGGGTCTTGCCCATTCGCCTGTAATTCAGCTAATTTTTCACGACGTACTTTTCTTAATTGGTTAATATCCTGTTCCTGTACCTGTACATTGTTTTGTTCAGCCATGTTCATTCCTCCTTATCTACTGTAACTATATCCCTCTGTCAATTTTTAATACTTTGTATTCCATGTTTCCTACTTGTGCTTCTACAACAACTACGTCGCCTACTTTTTTCCCGAGTAGTGCTTGGCCAAGTGGTGATTCGTTTGAAATCTTACCTGCCAAACTGTTTGCTTCTGTAGAACCCACAATCTTATATTCTACTTCTTCTTCAAATTCTTCATCATACAACACTACTGTGCATCCAATGCCGACTTTGTCCAAATCGACCTCGTCTTCCAAATACACTTCTGCATTTTTCAGAATTTTCTCAATCTCTTCAATGCGTGTTTCTATATCACGTTGTTCATCCTTAGCTGCATCATATTCCGCATTCTCTGATAAATCGCCTTGTTCTCTGGCTTCCTTAATTTTCTGAGCCACTTCTTTACGTCTTACCACCTTCAGATTCTCCAGTTCATTCTCCAACGCTTTCAAACCTGCATAAGTAAGAATAGTCTTTTTTGCTGTCATTTTACTACTTCCTTTCTGACATATTTTTCCTGATATATTGCTCTCGATTCTCTCGATAAATCAATCTATTCTCACAATTTCAACATTATACATGAATGGGTATTTGATGTCAATATTTTTTTATAGCCGCTCCTCCAACAGCTTTTCCAACTCTTCATAGGACTCAACTGCATTAATCTCGCCGCGTAGTCTCGCGGAATTTTTAAGCCCTGTTGTGTACCATGCCACATGTTTTCGCATTTCACGTATGCCCAAGTAGTCTCCTTTATATTGCATCTGAAGTCTTGCATGGCGAAGCATCATCTGCTTTAACTCACAAATGGTTGGGCGCTGCGGTATGGTTCCGGTTTGTTCATAAGCAAGCAACTCTGAAAATATCCATGGATTTCCTTGCGCTCCTCGCCCTATCATAACCCCATCACATCCTGTTTCTCTTTGCATTGCAAGTGCGCTTTCTGCCGAAACAACATCTCCATTTCCGATAACCGGAATGTTCACTGCCTCTTTTACTTGACGAATGATATCCCAATCCGCCTTTCCGGAATAAAATTGCTCTCTGGTTCTTCCATGTACTGCAACTGCTGCCGCTCCCGCATCCTCGATAATTTTTGCAATTTCCACTGCATTTATACTTGTATCGTTAAAACCTTTACGGATTTTAACGGTAACTGGCTTACTAATTGCTTTTACCGTTTTGCTGACAATCTCATGAACGAGTTTGGGTTGATTCATAAGCGCCGAGCCCTCGCCGTTTCGCACAATCTTTGGCACCGGACATCCCATGTTAATATCCAATATGGAAAATGGCAGGTCTTCAATTTGTTTTGCTATCTCGCTGATAATATCTGCGTCGGAACCAAACAGTTGCAAAGAAACCGGTCTTTCATCCGGATGTATCTCAAGCAACGCTTTTGTATTCTTGTTGTTGTATTGAATTGCTTTTGCGCTAACCATCTCCATGCACAATAGCCCCGCGCCTTGTTCCTTGCATAGCAAGCGAAAAGGCAGGTCTGTTACGCCTGCCATAGGTGCTAAGATGTACGGATTGTCTAGTTCTACATTTCCTATCTTTAACTTATTCATTCTATTTTTCTGCCTTCTTATGTTTTTCATATATCATGCGAAGTCCGTCTAATGTGAGCATTGGATCGTAGATATCAATGATATCTGTCTCCGGCACGATGATATTACCCAGACCACCGGTAGCGATGACTTTGGCATTCTCATACCCTGACGCCTTCATTTTCTTTACAATATATTCCGTTTGTCCGATGTATCCATATACGAGACCTCCTTGCATACTGGACACCGTCTCTTTTGCAACAATTGCTCCCGGATTGCGAATCTCAATCTCAGGCAACATTGCCGCACCGCCCCACAATGCTCTTGCGGATGTACGTATTCCCGGAGAAATAAGTCCGCCCTCAAAAGTTCCATCTTCTGTCACCACATCATATGTAGTGGCTGTTCCAAAATCGATGACAATTAGAGGTCCTCCGTATTTCTCGTAGGCTGCTACTGCATCTACAATACGGTCCGGTCCGATTTCCTTTGGATGTTCCGTGTTGATTTTAAGTCCCATTTCCAAAGTTGTCGGTATAATTGGTTTTACATGAAAGTATTTGATGATTGCACTGCTAAGTGAATGCATAACATCCGGAACAACCGAAGATATAATCACATCTTGAATCTCTTTAATATCAAACCCTCTATGTTCCAGCAAATCGCATAACTGTATACCATATTCATCAGATGTACGCGGTTGCTTTGCCGTCGTTCGGAAAGTAGCTTTTACCGTTTCACCATCAAACACACCCAGTGTAATGTGCGTGTTCCCAACATCTACTACTAATAACATTATGCTTCCTCCCCTAAAAAGAATACTTTGTAATATAATTGCAAAGACTCTAAAAGCTCCTCTTTTGTTCTCTGAATTTCTTTTATTTTCAAAGGGCTGCCGATTTCATCAAAGAAAAAATCGTTTTCTTCGGATGTTACTTCAAAGCACAGTTCTCCGTTCTCTTCAAACACAAGTGTCAAAATACCACCTACATTTTCTGTAAACAGAACACACATGATTTTCAGCTCATCCTTCACATGTTGCGGCAATGCCTCAAAATCTTGATTTAAGTAATATTTTTGCTCGTATGAATTAGCTCCACACAATACAATTTTTTCCTCGTACATATTTCCTCCTAGATGTATCCATATACACCGCGAACAGATACTTCTCCGGCATATACTTTCTTTTCTTCGCCGTTTGCCATGCGCACTATCAATTCTCCTGAAGAATTAATTCCTTCCGCGATGGCCACATACTCTTGTTGCGGCTCCAAAACTCTTACTTCTTTGCCACAGTTAACCAGCATTTCATTATATTCATTCTGCAGATAGGATATATCACCTATTTTCACAAAACGCTCATATTCTTCTTGAAACGTACGGACAATATCCTTGATTATTCGTTCATTGTCATACCGCTTCCCTGTTTCTAAAAAAAGTGAAGTTGCTGTTTCCGAAATCTCCGATGTAAAGGATGATGCATTAACGTTGATGCCGACACCTATAATGATATAATCAATGTCCAGACCTTCTGTCCGAAGTTCTGTCAAAATACCACAAACCTTCTTCCCGGATATGATAATATCATTTGGCCATTTGATTTGCAGATTGGCAAATCCTTGCAAGCGCATGACTTTTGAAACACTATATGCCATAACCAGTGTCAGCATGGATGCTTTCGCTGTATCAAACTTAGGTCTTAGAAGAATGGACATATAGATGTTATCCCCCGCCGGCGATTCCCATATGCGGCCTCGTCTTCCTTTTCCATCTGTCTGCTTGCGAGCAACCACAACCGTTCCATGTTCTGCTCCTTGCAAAGCCAGCTCATGCAATTTTGTATTTGTTGAATCTAATTGTTCGAAATAAATAATCTTATTGTTCTCCAAGTGTAGCCACCATGACTGCTTTTATTGTATGTAGACGATTTTCTGCCTCATCGAATACAACATCCGCAAATTGTTCAAATATCTCCTCTGTTACTTCGTTACCCTTAACAGCCGGCAAGCAATGCATAAAGATTGTACCTGGCTTTCCTGTCTTTTCCAATAAGGCGCGATTAATCTGATATGGATGTAACAACGCAACACGCTCTACAGTCTTATCTTCCTCACCCATTGAGCACCATACGTCTGTATAGAGCACATCAGCACCTGCTACCGCGTCAACAGAATCTGTAATTGTCACTGTCGACCCCGCTTCAATAGCATAACCCTTGCACAATTCCACAAGGCTTTCTTCCGGCCACAATTCTTTTGGTGCAATAATGGAACAATTTACACCCACTTTAGCGCATCCAATCATCAGACTGTTTGCCATGTTATTGCGTCCATCTCCCAAGTATACAAAATTCAGTCCCTTCAAATATCCAAACTGCTCTTTCATTGTAAGAAAATCAGCCAGAATCTGTGTTGGGTGATATTCATCTGTAAGACCATTCCACACAGGCACACCACTGTACTCAGCAAGTTGTTCTACGTGTTCATGTTTGAAGCCTCGAAACTCGATACCATCAAACATACGTCCAAGCACACGTGCTGTATCCTTTACGCTTTCTTTATAACCAAGTTGAATATCATGTTGTGAAAGATAGGTCGGAATTCCTCCTTCATCTTGTGCGCCTACTGTAAACGCACATCTTGTTCTGGTAGATGGTTTTTCAAATATAAGGGCAATGTTTTTCCCTTTCAATGAATTACCTGTAATTCCGTTTTTCTTTTTCTCTTTTAATTCTGCAGCCAAATCTACAAGATATAAAATCTCTTCTGCAGTAAAATCCTTCAATGTTAAAAAATGACGTCCCTTTAAATTCATTCTGCCACCTCGTCTCAAGTACTAAAGTACCTTTTCGTTGTTTTTACATAATACCACGGATTTCCCGTTTATTCAATAATAATAAAAATGGAGCAAAACCTATACGGTCTTGCTCCTATAAACTCCCCATTAGCTAAAATAATGGTCACCTAACTTAATCTTTCCATACCCTGTATTAAAATACAGTGCGTTTCCTACCGGTTTAGCACCGTTCATTGCATCTAACGCAGCATCGTAACATGAACTTGGTACTCTTCCTGATGAAAGAACACGCGCAAGCTTACCTGTCATAGCCGGTGTAAATTGGCCTCTCTGATAGATAACCTTTTCCATTGTGTTCGGATATCTGCTACTGCTGATACGATTCATAACTACTGAACCTACAGCAACCTTTCCTTTGTACGGTTGATTTCCGGCTTCGCAATAAATGAGAGCTGCAAGTAACTTCACCTGAGCGCTTTTCTTTTCAGCTTCGATCTCTTCTAAAGTCTGACCGTTTCTTGTTCCTGCGGCACATGCTGTTTCTGCTCTTTCCACAGCAGCACTACCAAATAAAAGTGACTCTGTCTTTACATAACCAACAACAGAACCGGATGTAACCTTACACCACTGTTCTCCCTTTTCATCTACAGTAATAATCGTATTACTATAAACCTTTCCAATCACAGTACCGTCAGCCTGTGCATACACGTCCATTTCTTGCTCTGTGTTCGCCAATGCTTTACCGCACCATTCTTGTGTATCTACTGCCACGCTTGCCATCTCCGGAAGAAGTTCCCATGTGCTTGCAAGTGGTGACACCTTTGTCTCATAACTAATAGTTTCATTGACCTGAGTTTCAGATGGGGGAGCGGCTGCAAAAACTTCGAACTGTGCATTGAGTAGCAGACAGCCTGCAAGTATAAAACTTACAATCCCTCTCTTTTTCCCAAATTTCATAATAACCTCCTGAATTTGTAACAAACTGTTGACGTGTTTCTTTTACAATATTATGCTCAATTAATTCATTTTTATTACAATTTGTTACATAATTGTTACAAACTTTCGTAACAGTTGGCATGTTATCATGTTTTTTTAGAGGTGTCAACCCAGAAATTGTATTTTTTTAAGTACAATTTAGACAAAAATGACCCTTACTGAATCGTAAGAGTCATTTTTTACGTTCTTCGTTGTCTAAAAACTTCAAACATCATGATTGAAGCGGCAACAGCTGCATTCAAAGATTCTACCTGTCCCTGCATTGGAATCAGGACACGAATATCAGCTTTTTTTGCAACTTCATCCCTGAGTCCATTTCCTTCATTTCCAATTAAAATTGCTGTTCCGGATTGATAGTTTTCTTTATCATAGTCATTCTTTCCATCCAGATGGGCGGCATATGATTGAATGCCTTTTTCCTTGAATTTTTCTAATAATAAAAGAATATCTTCTATATATATAGTAGGCATCCGATAAATGGAACCCATAGTGGAACGAATGGTCTTCGGATTGTAGATATCTACGCAATCTTTACTCATGAAAACAGCATCTACTCCTGCTCCTTCCGCAGTTCTTACAATCGTTCCGAGATTGCCAGGGTCCTGAAGATTATCCAGCACAATAAAGTGTGGATTCAAGGTTTCAAGAAGTTGTTCCAAATCGTATTTTTCCTGTTTTACAATACATAAAATTCCTTGCGGAGTTTGCGTATTGGAAACATGCGAAAAAACAGGGTCTGACAAGATTTCGAATGGAAAATCTTGCAAATTTAATTCGTGTTTCTTCCTATTATAAAGCGTTTCTGAAATATATACTTTTTCAACGCGCTTTTTAGGCACTTCTAAAAACATGCGAATCCCTTCTACAATAAATACCTGTTCTTCATTTCGTACCTTACTTTTCTTTTGTAATTGAAGCAATCTTTTGATCTGTGGATTACTTGTACTTGTTATCATTTTCCTATTCCTTTGCTATCACTATTCAATATTATCCAAAACTGCGGAGTTATATTGGATAGACTCAATTACACCATCCTGAATCAAAAATGCGAGATGCTTTCCATCTTTTGTATAAACTTTCATTCCTTTGATATCTTCACAATCTGTTCCGTAGGCATTTTCCACGTCTTTCTCAGTCATTCCAATAGTTATTCCCTCTGGCGTAGCAATAAGATCGTCTAGCAAAATAATAGAAGAAATGATATCTTTCTCTCCATCCGGATAGGTTTCAATTCGGAAATGGTCATACGTATATACTTTGTCCAATCCATTAAATGCACAGCTTGCAGACTCAAAATATGAAGCAGCTTCTCCCAAATCATCTAACACATCTGCCATATTAAGATCTGTTGTCACAGATACGTTTTCAGATCCTACCTGCGCATTAAAGATATAACCCGTCAACTTCACATTATCTGTTTTCTCCGAATCTTTGTCACCCTGTGTGCCTTCCGTGTTATTCTGAGGTAATTTATTTACTACTTTCACCTCATCACCCTGACCGCAAGCCATCATCATGACTGAACTCATTACCAACATTCCAACTAATAATGCTAAATACTTTTTCTTCATATGTTTCTTGCTCCTTTACTCTACGTTCTTAATTAATTCCAAGTTGATTATACTGAGCTTGTTTTTCTCCATTGTAAAGTTCTATCTTCTTCTCCCAGATTTCTTCCAGCTTTTCTTCCCCACGTCTGCTCTCGATATTACATTCCTCAGAAAGAATTTCACCCATATATTGAGACAATTTTTCTGCTCCTGAGAGATTTAAATGTAAACCACCGTCATAGGTATCTTTAGAAAAATCCAACCCTATCTCTTCTATGTTGCTCAGAAAATTGTAGTATTTAAGTCCATGCTCATTGGCATAATTCTCCATTTGTTCATCCCACTGATCATACCAATACGGATACAAGCTAGGCGCTTTAACCAACACCAACTCTACATTGTGTTCTTTGCAAAGTTTCACCATTTTATCTAAATATTTATACGCATTATCCCCAAAATTATAATCGCCTAGCGGTTTCCCTTCCGGAATATCCCCGGCAGGCTTCTCGTCTACTCGCATATAATATCCATTATGTGTTACCTTATCTTGATGGAACAAATAGGTAATATCATCTCGTCCCAATTCCGTTATTCTTGAATGATATCGCAACAAAGGGAAAATATATTCAATCATATTTTCCTCCTCGGTCATGGACGCCTCAATGCTTTTTATTTTATAAGGAGACATTTTCATTCCATCCAATGTCATACGATTATAAGCTTCACTTTGCGGTTCATTATACTGCATAGCAAGCACATTGAATACTACCACCTTCGGTGTCTCATATTGAAAGGTTTCTTCCATTAGATAATAAGACTGCCAAATCAATTGCTGCGCACTACCACGAATGTAGCTATTAATTCCAAACTCTTCCCATAAAGTGATTGGGGAGATGTTCTCATATAATTCACAATCTCCGATAAACACAACATCGTGATCTTTTTCTTCCTTATAGTATTCTGCAATCATAGCGCCTTCTACAATATCACTCATATATTTTGGCATTACAAGTCTTTGTAAAACAGCAAGCCCGAATACAGAAATAGCCAGAAAAAGAATACCGATCACTACTCTTTTGCTTTTCTTCATATTTCACCTTCTCAAAACTGATTATAAATAAACTGGCTGGCATCATATCCAATTCCATATGCTCCTAGCAGCACGACCGCAAGAAACAGTGCATACCACACAACAAAACGAACCGCCAAAGGTTTCTGATAAAGCTTTTCTCTCACGCTGCCCGTTCTTTGTATGAGGCTCACTACAATCAGTAACAAGGTACCGACAACTAGAATTGCATAATCTGCGCCCGTAAGGCCCAGTCCCAGAAAACTCTCCACATTCATTGCAGAAAGACGGAATTCCCGAAACATAGACCCAAACATTTGAAATGTCAAAGGAACATCTCTGTAGCAGTCAAACATTCTCAAACAACTCATTAACAATACGGTTCTTACCACCTGGAAGGCCCTAAAATACCATTTTCCACGCACATGTACTTTTCCATGAAACCATCGGTACAAAGGTTCTAATTCCTGGGAAATCATAATAACAACAAAATTACCGATTCCCCATGCGATAAAGTTCCAACTAGCACCATGCCAAACACCTGTTGCAAACCATACAACAAACGAAGATAAATACACCGGAACTCTTTTCCCGATATTGTTACCCAATTTATTTCTTGCGAATTTACCAAGTTTCATCATCGGTCCGCATACAGATATTGGATAAAATATGTAATCTGTAAACCAAGTACCCATTGTAATATGCCAACGTTTCCAATATTCCTTGATATTCTTAGAAAAATATGGCCGTTTGAAGTTCTCAGTCACTTCAATGCCCAAAGCCTGCGCAACACCAATGGTAATGTCTATTCCTCCTGTAAAATCCGCATATAATTCTAATGCGTAAAACAGCATTCCAACCAGTACAAATCCACCACGATAAGTATCTGTATCTTTAATAATTGTGTTCACTGCAACCAACATTCGATCCGCGATCACAAGCTTTTTAAAGAATCCCCACAATACTCTTTGCAAGCCAAAGGAAATGGTCTTGAGTTCTGCCTTATGTGGCTCATAAAGTGTCTTGGCAAGGTCACTATATCTGCTGATAGGCCCTTGTACAAGTTGCGGAAAAAAGGATACAAACAATGCAAATTTAAATACGTTTTTCTCCGCCTTACAAGTCCCACGATATACATCAATCAAATATCCCATGGACTGAAATGTATAAAAAGAAATACCCATCGGAACGATAATATTGACAAATGACAGTTTTGTGCCACTGCCCATTGTCTGAAACAAGGAATTTATATTGGCTATTCCAAAGTTGGTGTATTTAACCACTGCTAAAATTCCAAGATTAAAAAGAAGCGCCAAAAGCATCAGATGAAATTGCTTCTTTTTCTCTTTCTCTTTTGCTTCCTTCTTCTGCGCTCTGTCCATCTCTTTCTGTACCAGAGCAAATTTGTCCGCAAAGCTATCCTTTCTTTGCTGTATCATCAAAGACAAATACCACGTCGACAATGTAGTGACTGCAATATATATCAAATAAACCGGATTCGCTATATAATAGAAGGTATAGCTTGCAATAAGTAGAAACGGCCACTGCCACTTCTTAGGAATACAATAATATGCCCCCAATACAATTGCTAAAAATCCTATGAATTCATACGATGTAAAAAGCATTTTAATAATCCTCGTCTATTTTCGACTGAATCAAATCATAAATTGCCTGTGCACTGTTAAAATTGTCCGGAATCAACTCTTCTGCTGATATCTCCACATCATAAGCATCTACAATTTCAGAAACCAATGTAACAATATCAAAAGAATCCAAAATTCGATTGTCCACAATTCCTGTTGCCGTTGTAAAATCCACATCCGGATGTAATTCATTTAAAATTTCTAATAACTCTTCCATGTTCTCTCTTCCTCTTTATCCTTCTTAATGTTTAAAATAATTCTGTTGCAAAGTCTTCCTATCAATCTTTCCATTAGCCGTAAATGGTAGCTGTTCTAATCGTACAACTTTATTCGGCATCATGTAACGTGGTAGTTTGTCACGAACTTTCACTGTTAGCTCTGCCTCCGAATCAGTACCAACATAGAATAAAACAATTTTATTCTTCTCATGGTCATAAATACAAGCAGACAGTTTAACCGAGTCGCAAGAATTGACATTCGCTTCGACCTCGCCGAGTTCTATCCGGTGTCCCATATGTTTCACCTGGTAATCTTTCCTAGATACAAATACCAGCTCTCCTCTTTCATTCAGACGACCCACATCACCGGTACGGTAAATCATTTCCGGATAAGCTATATTTAAAGGATTTTGCACAAAGCTTTCGGCTGTTTTTTGCGGGTTATTATAATACCCCAACGTAACCGAAGTCCCGCGGATGCATATTTCTCCTTCTTCACCTTGCTGCACCAATTGATTCTTCTCATCCAAAAGTAAAATCTCTGTATTTTTAAACGGAAATCCTATCGGAATAGGCTCTGTTTCCTGAAGTTCTCGTTCCACAGGATAATAACAACACATCCCTGTACCTTCGGTCGGACCATAAAGATTAAAAAATGCTGTGTTTGGCAAGGCTTCCTTCCACTTTTTAAACTGTTTGATTGGAAATACTTCACTTCCAAACGCTATAGTTCGCAAATATTCAGGTACTGCTTTTTTTAATGTTCCGAATGCTGAAATCATTGTAAGAGCTGACACAACCCAGCATATGGTATTGATTTTCTTTTCGTTGAGATATTCCACCAATTTAATAGGAAACATAAAGTACTCATGCGGAATAAGGTAGGTTGTTGCCCCAAACTTCAATGTTGGATAGAGTTCCTTTAAACAAGCATCAAAATAGAGCGGTGTCTGATTACCAAATACAGTATTCTCGTCAAATCCCAGCACCTCTGATAATTGTTCAACATAATCGAGGACAGAGCGGTGACAAGCACAAACTCCTTTCGGAACTCCCGTAGAGCCTGAAGTAAACACAATATAGATTGGATCTACATCCAATACCCGTTTCTGAATTTCCAACAACGCTTGATCATCGTGTGGATATTGAAAAATTTCACTATACTCCACAATCTCACCGTGAAAATCCAATTGCTCTGCTATCTCCTTCGTATTCTCATCGCAAATAATGACGTTCGGAGAACAATTTTCAAGGATTAGCTCAATCCTAGACCGTGGCATTTCCTCGTCAATAGGAACATAAAAACAACCGGAACGTATAACGCCAAAAAAGGTTGCGATAGTCTTAGGACTCTTTCTCATAAAAACAACTGCCGGTTGTTTGTAGAATCCTTTTTCATGCATCCACGTTCCAATACTGCGACTGATGTCGTACATCTGTTTAAAATTATAACTGGTTTCATTGTCTACAAAAGCTGCTTTTTCAGGAACTTTCTTGACAATCTCATCTAAGTAATCTAATACATTGTTTTGCATACTTTACCCTCAAACAGAAATCAATTCTCTATATTCTTCTTTTAACACGCTACATTGTTCTACACAGCATTTTGCTAATACTTCTGTGACATCTAAATATCCGGCACCTATCATGTTGTGTTTCTTAATCATAGACAATTCCGTGCAACCAAGGATGATCACCTGTGCTCCTCTATCAAACAGATTCTGCGAAACCGAATCCAGCAGTGGCTGTTCAATTTCACACCCTGCCTTAACATTATGATAGATTAGATGCATCACATCTCTCTGTCCTTTTTCGTCAGGGTACAAACACTCTATTCCAGATTTTTCTAATTCCTTTGTGAAAATACCCATTTCCACAGTTGCATCAGTAGCCATAACTCCCACTCTGTCATATCCGCGCTCATGCAGATAACATGCTGTTTCCCGGACTGCATGGATAATCGGCATCCCTACAATTTTTTCCAACTCCTCATGAAAATAATGAGCTGTAATACAAGGAATAGCCAAAACATCAACCTCTTTCGCTAACTTGCTTCCGATTTGTCCCATAAGTTCCAATGGATTGTCCTCGCTTTTACCAAGTATATACTGCGTTCGATCTGGTATTGCCGGACAATTATGTATCAGTATTTCTATATGCTGTTGATCTATTTCTGCCTTAGTCATATCGATAATGCGTTCAAAGAAATACGCCGTCGCCATTGGGCCAAGGCCTCCAATAATGCCTAATTTTTTCATTTTCTTATCCGTCTATTCCTACTCAATGTCTGTATATATAGTTCTGTCATAATTATGGCTATTGCCATTCGCTTTTGAATAATTCATTAACGTAGCATCATTAATATAACAAAACGAAATCTTTTGACCTTTCCTTGGTGTTGTATCGAAATGATACCAGCCTTCACCTATGTTAACCAAATTCCAGTAATGTCTTGATGATGATGGGATTTTCACAATGTCCTTGTTATTAATTCCTGCACGGTTTAACAAAGCTTTGGCCACACTGGCATAAGTAAAGCAATCACCTTTTCGATCAATGAAGCCTTCACAAGCTGCTTTTATCCATGAGGACTTATCGGAACTTCCCGTATAAGCAATGGAACTGCGCGTCCACTTGTATATAGCCTGCAATTTTTGATATTGTGACATACCCGAATTTGTGATTTTCGCAAGGACTTTGTCTGCTAATGAATTGACCTCTGCCTCTGTATACACTCGCTCAATAATATGTACTGTAATAGTTATGCTTGTCTTATTTCCGGCCAAATCCTGTGCAGAGTAAGTAACTGGATAGTCTCCACACACTTTTGTATTGACCTTACTGGTATCAACATTCAAGGTGATATTCCGATCGTGATTGTCTGTCACCTTGACTCCATCTTTATATCGAACCGTACGCCCTACATATGCCGTGATATCCTTAGCTCCCTTGATCACCGGTGCTTCTGTATCCGGTATTACAGTGAGCACTACGTCAAATTGAACGGAATTTCCGCCTGCGTCCGTGGCCACAAAGGACAACTGTTGCTCGCCCAACTGCTTCATATTCGGTTCTTTCACAAACTGATAGGTTAGAGCCGTAGCATCTTTAGCACTCTTAACAAAACTTTCACAAGTCACCTTGTCAACATTATATGCTGTGATATTTTTCACCTGTATGACCGGTGCAATCGTATCCTGTATATGAAGGACTGTTGTGCACTCGAAACCGTTTGCAGAAATAACAACATCGTAATCGCCCGGTTTTGACATGTCAATCGTGTCCGGTGCTGTAACAAAGCTCGCGTCCTCCGATGGTACTATTAGAAATGTACTCATATCCGGAAATGGTTCTCCGGCTTCGATAGTGTGTTCCCGAACTGTGATTCTGCTAATCAAGTTGGAAGCAATCACAACCGTATTATTACCTGCATCTGTCAAAACGACCTCGACCGGCTGTTTCCCGATATGATTATAGTCCGGTTCCTTCACATATGAAACTTGGACTTTCGTAACATCCTCAATATTCGTAACAAATTGTTCCGGAGCTACTTCTTCGCCATTCTCAAAAAACACATCTACTGCTTGCGCTGTTGGCGCGATTGTATCTTGAATCGTTGCCGTACATTTATATATGAAAAGTCCGGATTTTAATTTCACCACATAATCTCCCGGAACCTTAGTGTTTACTTTTTTACTATCCTGGGTGAATTCTATATCTTTTGTCGTATCTTTCAAGAAATCACGTGCCTCTATCTCGACACCTGCCTCAAATACACAGCGTTTATAAACCCTACTATTATAGGCAATTAATAGAACTGTCAGTATGATACCTACACATACAGCCGCCGTAACACCTACAATAATCGCAATCTTTTTCCGCCCTTTTTGTTCTGGCATTTCTTCTGATTCTTGCTTTATCTTCTCGTCCATACAAACCTCCCAAAACATCATCATATAATGATACCAAATCCTACTTGGCAATGTCAATATATAACGGCAGCGCCTTTTGGGTAAATTCCTTATATTCGATCATTATACTTTGAAACGATATCCCACACCCCAAATTGTTTCAATATACTGCGGTTTGGATGTGTCAAATTCTATCTTTTCACGGATTTTTTTAATGTGAACTGTAACAGTTGCAATATCGCCGATCGATTCCATATCCCATATTTCACTAAACAATTCGTCCTTCGTGTACACATGGTTTGGATGTGATGCCAAGAAAGTTAACAAATCAAACTCTTTTGTGGTAAAAGATTTTTCCTCATCATTGACCCAAACGCGACGTGCTGTGGTATCAATTTTAAGTCCTCTGATTTCAATGACCTTGTTTTCTTCCATCACACTTCCGACTAATCTTTCATATCTGGCCATGTGCGCTTTGACACGTGCAACCAATTCACTCGGGCTAAATGGTTTTGTCATATAATCATCTGCTCCAAGCCCTAGCCCTCTGATTTTATCTATATCATCTTTTTTCGCTGATACCATAATAATAGGTATATTCTTTTCTGTCCGAATCTGACGGCATATTTCAAATCCGTCTATTCCCGGCAACATCAGGTCTAATATAATCAAGTCATAATTCTCTGTCATTGCCTTGTCCAACCCCACCTGACCGTCGTTTGCCACTTCGACATCAAATCCACTTAACTCTAAATAATCTTTTTCCAGTTCCGCGATAGCGCTCTCGTCTTCAACGATTAAAATTTTACTCATGTATCGGCACCTCCTGATATTTTCTTATTACAAAATACATAATTGTTCCTGTTCCTTCTTTACTAGTGGCCCATATATTACCGCCATGCTCCTCGATAATCTTCTTCACAATGGAAAGCCCAATACCGCTGCCACCTGTTTGTGAATTTCTCGAAGCATCTGTTCTATAAAAACGTTCAAAAACATAAGGTAATTCTTTGGCCCCAATTCCTTTGCCGTTGTCCTCGATTTCCACTTGCACAAAATCTCCGACATCTTTGACACGAAGATGGATTTCTTTCTGCTCCTTGTCCATATATTTGGCAGAGTTTGAAATGATATTGTTAATAACACGCTTTAATTGCTCAGCATCCGCAATGATTTTAACATTGCTATCCACATAATTCAAATAATCAAACTGAATACCGCGGGATTCAATATCGATTTTTAAGTCAGTTGCACAATCATCAAAATAATCACAAACATAGAGCGTATTGAAATTATATGGAATACGATTTGAATCGATTTTTGAATATAAAGTTAATTCATTAATAAGCATGTCCATGTCATTCGCTTTATTATAAATGGTTCTGATATATCGTTCCATTTTCTCCGGTGTGTCAGCCACGCCGTCCATAATCCCCTCGACATACCCTTTAATAGCAGTAATCGGAGTTTTTAAATCATGTGAAATGTTACTAATTAACTCTTTGCTTCGCTTGTCATATTCCACTTTTTCAGATGTACTTTCCTTTAAACGAACACGCATCTCTTCAAAATCCCTGCAAAGCTGTCCGATCTCGTCTTCCGTTGCCACTTCCAATTCAAAATCCAGATTGCCGTCTTTGATGTTCTGCGTTGCAATCTTCATATCATTAAGTGGAATTGCAATGCCTCGATAAATCCAGATAATAAAACCACCGGCAATCAACGCGAGGCTGAAAATAATTGCAAATACCATAGTATGAAAAAAATTCTTTACTTCCGGGATGGCGTCGCGAACATCAGTCACGATAAAAGCACTACCTTTTGCATTGTCATCAAACAGAAAATCCACCTGCTTAATCAAGATTTGATATTGTCCTCCGACATATGTTCCATTTTCGGAAGATGACTCTTGTGAACCGTATTCCGGCAACTCCTGTTGTATGAGGTCCACTTGTTGAGAACCGGAATATTGAATCTTGTCATCTTTGCGCACCACTAAATAGGAGTTCATAATATTCAATTCCTGATTGATGCGTCCGAGATATGCCGTGTCCTCCAACTGTCCCACATCGCGTTTAGAAGTGATTGTTAGTTGATTAATAATAGGCTCTGTAACCTTATTTAACGCATTAATTGGGTTGGTAATAATCGTATAATCCGCTCCGGTAATGCCGTAATTTCTTTCAATGCTTCGAATCTGAAATTGTGCAAATGCGGTAATAACAGCCAGCGAAATAGCAAGTGGCATAATGGTTACCGCTATAAAACTGATAATTAGTCTTGTCTTTAACTTCATAAATATTTATCCTTATTCCATAATTATCCTTATTATATCATGTGTGAACACGTATTACACCAAACCAAAAAGAAATATTTATAAACTTTTTCTAAATAGAAAAGTTATACAACAAATGTTGGGTTATGTGGTCAAGCGGACATTTTGAGTGAGAATTGCATAATATTTATGAACAATACGCTTCGGTGCATTTGTTTCTATTACTAGAGCAGTGTGAGAAAACCTAGAGTTTCTTGAATCTCAATTCACATTAAAGTCGCTTGGAAAAAGTATGTTTGAGAAACCATGCTCTCTGGGTCTGCAATATATGCTTGCTAACTGTGCGTGAGATTATAGAAAAGACTAGGCAACTGCGTCCAGAGATGATATAAGGGTGGCTGTTACAAAACTTCCTGTGGTCAAACAGTTGTAACAGCCACCCACATTTTCTGTCCTGCAGTTGCAAGGCTTTTCTGAGAATCTCACGATGTTATCTC
>JAZQXU010000030.1:0-2418 GCA_045632945.1 Faecalimonas sp.
ATATCTACGCCATCAGCTGAGAAGAGGATGATGTTAACATAAACTTCTGCGTGGAAGTTATCTGGAAACAAAGGACGCAAAGCGCGGTCTACCAAACGACAAGTCAGGATTTCATAATCTGAAGCCTTGCCTTCTCTCTTGGTAAAGCCACCCGGGAAACGTCCGAATGCTGAATATTTTTCTTTATACTCTACCTGTAGCGGCATGAAATCAGTACCGGGAACTGCATCTTTTGCTGCACAAACAGTAGCAAGCAACATGGTGTTTCCCATGCGAAGCATTACAGAACCGTCTGCCTGTTTTGCCAGCTTTCCCGTTTCGAGCGTGATGGTTCTTCCATCAGGAAGCTCGATCGTCTTAATAATAGGATTAATCATAAAAATGTATAGTTATAAATTTTTCGTCTAAAAATCGTGCAAAGATAGGCATTTAATTCTTCTAATAAGGTGGAAATGAGATAAAAAGTTACTTTTACCTCTATTTTTTTACAATTTAACGTTCAAGAACGTAAAGAAATGCTTTGTTTAATGTCGAAAAGACGTATCTTTGCACCAATTTTATTAAGAACACACACTTTTATTAAAATTTGGTGATGAAGAAAGTTGTATATTTTTTGCTTGCACTCGTAATAGTAGGACTCGGTGCTTGCGATAATGGACCGAAATTCAAGGTTCAGGGAGAGATTGCTGGTGCTGAAAACAAAACGCTTTATTTGGAAGCATCGGGATTGGAAGGCATTGTTTTGTTGGATTCAGTAAAATTGGGAAGCAATGGTAGTTTCAGTTTTGCGGAAGCATGTCCGGAATCACCGGAATTCTATCGTCTTCGTATGGGAGGTCAGGTCATTAATTTTGCAGTAGATTCAACGGAAACTGTTGTTGTAAAGACAGACGCTGCCAAATTTGATACAGGTTATACCATTGAAGGTTCTGAAAATAATCAGAAGATTAAGGAATTGGTTATGTTGCAAGCAGAATTGCAGCAGAAAGTAGATAAGTTGTCAAGAAGTGGTCTTCCTCCTGGTTTGGCACAGACTCAGTTGGAGAACTATATCAAAGAGTATAAGGAAAAAGTAAAGCGTGGTTATATCTATGTGGCACCAAATCAGTCGTATGCTTATTTTGCCTTGTTCCAGACCTTGAATGGTTATATGATTTTCGATCCAATGGCCAATAAGGAAGATGTAAAATGTTTTGCTGCTGTTGCGACTAGCTTGAACAATGCTTATCCTCATGCCGACCGCTCGCGTAATCTTTATAATATGGTAATTAAGGGTATGAAGAATACCCGTGAACCGCAGCAGGAAGTGGTGGAAATCGATCCAAACATTATTCAGGAAGCCGATATTATTGATATTAAGTTGAAGGATTTGAAAGGTAATGTGCGTACTTTGACTGAATTGAAAGGCAAAGTGGTGTTGATTGATTTTACCGTATACAATAACGCTATGTCGGCTGCACATAACTTGGCTTTGCGCGAATTTTATGATAAGTATCAAGCGAAGGGCTTGGAAATCTATCAGATTTCATTGGATACAGACGAACATTTCTGGAAGACATCAGCTGATAACTTGCCTTGGATTTGTGTACGCGATGCAGCAGGTCCTTATTCGCAATATGTATCGATTTATAGTGTAGCTGCTCTCCCTTCTGTATTTTTGGTAGGACGTGATAACGTTTTGAAGTTGCGTGGGGAAAATATCCAGGATTTGGATGCAGAGATACGTAAGTTGTTGTAATATGCTAATTTAGAGCGAGAAATTGTTTAAAGATGTTGAAAAGCATCCCTTTGGGCTTGACTCGTATGAAATAAACAACTACCTTTGCAACGCAAATGGTGATAAGAGGGTTCCGACATTTAGCGATGTCGGAATTCTTTTTGTTTTTATAGTAAAGAATAGAATCAAATAATAATTTAAGGAGGAAAACATTATGGCTTATATGTCAGAAGAAGGTTACAAGCAGTTGCTCGAGGAATTGAAGCACTTGGAATCTGTAGAACGTCCGAAAATTGTGGCAGCGATTGCCGAGGCTCGTGATAAGGGCGATTTGTCGGAAAATGCGGAATACGATGCCGCTAAGGAAGCGCAAGGTTTGTTGGAAATGAAAATCAGCCAATTGAAGGCGACTATCGGTGATGCAAAAATTATCGATACTTCAAAGTTGAAGGCAGATACTGTGCAAATCTTGAGTAAGGTGGAATTGAAGAATGTGAAGACTGGCATGAAGATGGCATACACTTTGGTTGCAGAAAGTGAAGCTAACTTGAAGTTGGGTAAGATTTCGGTAAACACTCCGATTGCACAAGGTTTGTTGGGCAAGAAGGTAGGTGATGTAGCAGAAATCACTATTCCACAAGGTAAAATCAGTTTGGAAATTTTGAACATTTCATTTTAACGGATAGGCAGGTTCGCGTCAT
>JAZQXU010000031.1:0-1728 GCA_045632945.1 Faecalimonas sp.
CAGCATAAACTGCTTGAGGTAATATACCACAACAGAATAAATTGACAAATCCGCAAGCGCATTTTTGATGATTTTTTCAAAAATCACTATAAAATCAGTCCGCAGCATGAATTTACAGCAACTTGCAATATATCAGCATAATAAATACGCTCTGTTCCCGATAAAGGTCGGTACTGATGTGACCCCAAAAAATTGGACGGATTAATTACATGAAATGGGCTCGAAATTCAACCGGGCTCATTCCGTTTAGCCTTAAAGATACTCTTCCATTGTTGAAATAGCAAATATATTCTTCAAGTTTTTGTTGGAAATCTTCCACAGAAGAGAATGTTTCGCCGAAAAACATCTCTGTTTTTAATCTTCCGAAGAAGTTTTCCATAACACTGTTATCCAGACAATTACCTTTTCGAGACATACTTTGAGTAATATTGTGTTCTTTCAGCATCGTTTGATACTCTTTCATTTGATATTGCCATCCTTGATCCGAATGCAGCAGCGGGCTGGCTGTCGGTGGTAATTTGGCAAACAATCGGCTCAACATATCTCTCGTTTGTACAAACGAAGGACTGCGGCTGATTGAATGAGCCACTATTTCACGATTAAACAAATCCATTACCGGTGACAAATAAACTTTTTCGTTACAAACCTTAAATTCAGTAACATCCGTTACCAACTTTTCATATGGCTTATCTGATTTGAATTGCCGATTCAAGATATTCGGTGCAATCTTTCCGACATTACCTTTGTACGACTTGTATTTATTCTTTTTACATTTACCATATAAAGAAAGTTCTTGCATCAGTCTTTGAATTGTTTTGTGGTTGATATTACAACCATGCTGCTGCAGTTCAACTTGTATTCTGCGATAACCGTAACGACCTTTATGATATTCAAATATTGTTTTTATTAAATTCTTGATATTATTATACTTGTCATGGCGCGACAAACGCTTGACCTGATAATAATATGTACTGCGGGACATCTTGCCAAGAGCAAGCAATTTGTCCAAAGGAAAGTATTGCCTTAATTCTGTGATGATTTCCGCCTGGCACGTTTTTCTTGCTCTTCCTTCAGAATCAAGGCTCTCAATTTTTTTAAGTACATGTTCTCCATACGCAGATACTCATTTTCTGCAAGAAGTGCTGCCAGATCATATTCTGATGACTTGGTGCTGGGAGTGAGTTCAGGAACATTCGATTGTGAAACTTTTTTTCGAGGCGTGGAGTCTTTCATAAAAACATTTGCTCCTTTCTGCTCATAGAGGCGTCTCCAAGTGCGTACTGTCTTGCGATAGCGATCTATGTCTACATGAGAAGTTACATCCCAGTATTTTCTAACGGCTTCATGAATACTCAAACCGTTATTTAACACATCTAATATAACTCGTAATTTAAAATTTGCACTGTACTCTTGGGGATTTGCTGTTTCTTTTTCCATAAAATATGCACTCCTTTAGCTGTGTCCAACTTTTTGGGTGCATATCAGTTTGAGGGGAGGGAAACGAAGTGTCCCGCCCCTCTCCGCTTTCTTTCGCGAGAAAGGAAGCTTGGCAAAAAAACTCAATAGAGTAACACCCTCCACAACTTGTGTGCGCAATATGTTGTCAACCTATATTGGGAACAGAGCTTATTGAAAAATCAAATGTTCTGTCATATATTGTTATTGTCTCATTTTTTTGTGAAAAATCTAACCTCGGTGGCGGCTTGCAGGTAATCTCGCGCCTTGTTC
>JAZQXU010000032.1:0-10344 GCA_045632945.1 Faecalimonas sp.
TTTACGAATTTCTTGTTGAATACCAGCTTTTGCACAGTTTCTTTTGAATCTGCGTAAAGCGCTATCTAACGTTTCGTTCTCTTTAACGATTACATTTGACATAGTCTCACACCTAACCTCCCCTCCAGCCCTATATTGTGCACCATACGACTGTTCGGGTATTTTTTTGCACTACAGATGATTATAGCATATTTTTTACATTCGTCAACTGATTTTTTGTTTTTTCTTATTTATTTTTGATTATTTTGGATTTCAATATAAGCCAGAATATTTTTGTAAATCATACTGTCTGGATTTAAACCACAGATATCTGTCAAAATCTGTTCGTTTGATTTTTCAGCTTTAATTGCTCTCCATGCATCTTCTCCATCCTGATCATAAAGAATCGCTGCAGCTGCCGTCTTCTCCAACACAGAAGCATCTTCTCCATATTTATGAAGTAATTTAATGGGTCCGACAATTCTCTCATTCGCACCAAGTTTCCTTTGTGGGTCTCTTGCATTTCTTGCAATTGTGTCAATGATTGTACGATCACAAAACTTTGCTTTAGAAAGGGCGGCAAATTCTTCTTGATCTTCTTTATCATATCCAAACTCTGCACAAAGCACTTTGTTGGTTACCGCATAATTCGCATCTAACATCTCTAGAATCTTGTCGTCGTTTGCTGCATCAGCATAATTACTATATCCCATTTTCCATCCCAGATAAGCGATAACACAACTTGCTGCGTTATATGTGAAAAGTTTTCTGGTAAGAAAATTAGAAAATTCACTGATTGGTTTAATTGTTTTTGCTTGTGGTACATATCCTTCAAGCAAATCTGCATCACATTGTAAATACGGATAGTTTTCTGAATTAATATCTAGCCCAGCTTCCTCAATTGTGGTGCAGAATACTGTTGCCTCGCTTACAGAAATGTTATCTTTCCCAATCGCCTCGCGAAGTGTCTTAGACGGCTGAGATGCATTCTCTGCTGTAATAATATAATAATGCCTATCTTCTGCAAGAAGGTTTGCTAAGCTCGCCCCTACATCTTTTAGATTCTGTCCGCCTACAGATACTAAAATTAACTCAGCATCATCCAAGCACGCATCTTCCCATGTATACGCCTTAAAATTGTCCACAATATATGGTTCTCTCACATTTCCAAAGAAACGAATTTTGAACGCTTTATCTGCATTTAACTGTGCTACCAATTCTTCATTTTTATCAATAAAGATTACTTCTTCCTGTGCTTCATGCAATAGTCTCGCAAGAAATCCACGACCTGTTTTACCGGCACCGATTACTACAACCTTACTCATGAATCCATCCCCACGCTTTCAATAACTCAATCTTTTCTTTAATCAACATACCAAGTTCTCCATTTGGATCTTGCTTACATACCTTTTCAATGACAGCATCAACGCCTTCTTCTGTTCTCATGCGAACTAGTTCTCTTGCAAACTCATCGCCTTCGCTCACATAATAAATGGCTGATGCAATGGCAATGCAGAGATTTTCCGGCTTGATACCATATTCCAACACCAAACGTGCAGAACCGACAAGACGATCGTCCGGGCCTAATTTGCGCAGTGGATCACGCGCATTACGTTCGATGAAGTCTACAATCGTATAATCCTGTAATTTTCTCTTAGATGTCAATGTAAATGCTAACTGCTCATCTAATGGGAAGTTGTGCTTCTTAGAAAGCGCTTGTGCCGTTTCCTGATAGACACCTTCGAGTACTTTTAGAATCCTTTCATCATGAGCAGCATCCGCAATCTTTTCAAATCCAAGAAGGGCTCCCACATAAGACGTAGTTCCGTTTGCAGCGTTGTATGTATAGAACTTTCTTTCTAAGAATCCCGTGAATTCTGGAATCAATTTCAATTCTTTAATCGGTGGCAGTTCGCCTACTATACGGGATGCATCTACAGGAAGTTCCCAGAAATCCTGAACATTAACGACCAATGGGTCTATTTTCAAAAGTTCAGCATCCGATTCAATTGCGGAACGCATGATAACTGCTTCTGTAATTCCTACATGATTGTGGAAATAATCTTTTGCTTCTTCACAAATTGCTTCCTCCACTCCGTTTTTTAAAATCGTAGCAGGTAATTTCCAATTCTCGCAGGTAACAATATTTAAGTTACCGCCTTCAGAAGCTTTCTTCTCAATACCTTTCGTAAGAAGCGGAACCAAATCTCCCAGATTTTTTCCTCCTACTGATGTAAAAACAGCATCTGCGTCTGCAATTGCGTCTGCAACTTTCTCAACATCCGCAAAACTGATTGCCTTTACTCCTTTTACAATACAGTTTTTCTCGCTGTTTCCAAGAATATTTACCGTATATTGACCGCGCTCATTAATCATATCAACGAGCCCATCAAATTTCTCAACAAATGTAAATGAAATTTCATTGAGATATAATAAATGACCGATAAAACCTCTAGCTATCTTGCCTGCCCCTAAAATCACACATTTCATTGCGATATCCTCCTTAATTCTTCATATTGTTCTTTTATAGATGGATATAATTTTTTGTAAATAGAAAATCTTTTTTCTAACCATGTATTACATACACCGCTTGGTTGTATCTGCTCTTTTATGTTACATATCTGCGCAACCGCATCGTGAATCGATTGATACCATCCAATGCCAATCGCAGCTATCATTACTGCCCCTAATGCAGACGTATCTGTCTCTTCAAGTATTACTATAGGAAGACCAAACACCTCGGCTTTTAATTGATTTAGCACTGAATTAACAGCTGCACCGCCAGCTACCTTCATCAAAGTTGCCGCCGGTTTACCCATAGATTCGTATATATGATATAAGCTAAACACGACACCTTCCATAACGCTATACATCATATCTTCTTTCGAACACTGTGCATGAATTCCAAAAAACATCCCTCTGGCATTTGCATCCCAGATTGGTGCACGTTCTCCATTAAGATACGGCAGAAAAATCGGTGGATTATGCTTTTGCATTTCTGAAAAATCAAACTCTGCTCTAATGGAATCACTTTCCTGAAGCCGCAGCCCAAAATCCAATGATGCTCCACTGGATGCTGTGACACCATAGTGCACATTTTTATTCAGATATGGTCCACTTACCATCAGCGTATCGACATTCACGGTGTCTTCAATAATACCTAAATGTTCGCTTGTCCCTGAAATATCAAACATATCTCCTGCGTTCTCAATTCCCATTCCGAGAAGAGATGCAAAATAATCATTCAATCCAACATAAATCGGAATTCCCGGCCGTAATACCACACCTTCAAAATCAATCTCTTTTGTATAACCAGCCACATCCAAATAATTTATGATTTTTGGTAACATTTCCTCTTCTATGCCAATGTGTTTCAAAAACTTTTGACTGTATTTCTTTGTTTCCAGATTAGCAAGTCCCCTCCATGAATATGGATCTGTCACACAGTTTCCGGTAAGTTGCTCACAAATATAATCCTTCGGCTGACATACTTTTTTCACTTTTGGATATTTGTTTTTTATGTACATCAAACGTGGAATTGGATAGGATGCAATATTCGGGTGCGGCATAGAGATTTCGTTAATAAACTCCTCAGCAGTATACTGCCCTTTTATTTGTTCCAGCTCTTCACTGCCGATTCCACTGTTCCAGCTAATCACGTCTTTCCCATCTATGATGTACGTTCCGACTTGCGACGAAAGACCAATGGCTTCCACGTTGTCCAATTGCAGTTGGGATAACGCGTGCCCTATTGCCTGCCACCACGCGGCAGGACTAATTTGTTCATAAGTCGCTTTAGCCTTTACTGTGGTTCCATCTTCATACCTCTGCAACACCTTGACAGAAGAAGTTCCAAGGTCAATGCCGAGTACGCTTTTCTTTCTATTCATAACAAAAAACCGCCTTTACAAATCCTTCCGGACGCTTTCTTGCTAGTTCTAATCCTTTTTCATATTCTTCAATTGTAATCAAATCTGTCGCAAAATGTTCGATATTTACTAACCCTTCTGCCATCAGATTTACTGCATTTTTGTGCTGATTCCAGTTGTTTCCGGCTCCAACAAGGCGAAGGTTATTGACATGAATATCATCAATACGAATATTCATGATTTTCCCGCGTCCATAACCCGCAAGCGCTACTGTTCCGCCTTTTCGAGCAAGTTTCAGGCTCTGCTGAATACATTCTTCAATACCGGTTGCATCAATAACAACATCCGTTCCGCCCGGATGGATCTTCTTCATTTCTTCCATCAAATTCTGCTCTCTCGTTGCAATTGTATAAGATGCACCCATCTCTTTTGCAATCTTTAGACGCTTCCCGGTTGTAGCACAGACGACAATTTTTTTCATGCCCATTGCTTTTGCAGCCGCCAAAATACATAGTCCAATAGAACCTGCTCCCATAATAAGGCATGTATCGCCAAACTTTGCTCCTGCCTTTTCCAGCGTACCAAGCGCTACTCCAAGTGGTTCACAAAGAGCACCGTGGACAAACGAAACATTTTCCGGAAGCTCGCAAAGTCCATATGCCGGCACAATGACATATTCTGCATATGCACCGTCGCGTTTAAATCCAATTTCCTCAAAATCATTACAATATCTCCAGTTACCACTTCTGCATGCCTCACAGCGAAGGCAAACAACATCATTGCTACCGATTACTCGTTTCCCAATCCAGCTTTTATCCACATCATCAGCCACTGCATCTACAATACCACTCCACTCATGTCCCGGAGTAAGCGGATAATTAGCCGGTATGTTACCATCCAACACTTCTAAATCCGTAGCACAAATGGCTGCTGCTTTCACCATAACACGAACAAAACCCGCTGGCGGGTTTGGAATATTTACTTCTTCTAAACAAACCTGTCCCGGTTCTTTGATTATTACTGCTTTCATATAGATCCCCCTAATATTTATCATATTTTTATCATCTACTTGCTCAGTTTATCACGCTGTGATATAATAAGCAAGTAATTTCAAATTTTTAATAAAAAAGGGTGTTAAAATATGAATAAAAAAGAAATTTTAGAATTTAAAATTACCGATAGCCAAGTTGCTCTGTTCTATCTTGGACAGGAAGGTTTTTTAATAAAATATCATGACAAATACATCTTGATAGACCCATATCTTTCTAACTATGTAGATCAGAATTGTTGTTCAGAGACAGTGAAATGGGTTCGTAACTATCCCGCTCCAATCGAAGCAAAGGAACTTGATTTTGTAGACTATGTTCTATGTACGCATGCACACTTTGACCATGCAGACCCATATACATTGAGTGCTCTTGCAAAATGTAATTCAAAGGCTGTTTTTATTGCACCGGAGCCAATCAAAGACATCATACTCTCTTATGGCATTGCCCCTGAACGTTTGATTGGTGCAATTGCGGATGAAACGCTTAAGCTTAATGGCTGCAATATCACTCCTATTCCTTCTGCTCATGAGGAATTACATACTGATGCGAATGGCAACTATATGGAATTGGGCTATAAGATTTTAGTTGGAAATACTTCTATCTATCACGCAGGTGACTGTTGTATTTATGATGGTCTTGTTGAAAGATTAATGAATATTGATGTGCTGATGGTTCCTGTAAATGGACGTAGTTATTTCAAACGCTATGAAGATGATATTATCGGAAATATGACTGCAGAAGAAGCAGTAATTCTTGCCAAGAAAACAAATGCCGGTATGATGGTGCCAATGCATTATGACTTGTATTCGGTTAATTGCATCAATCCAGCACACTTTGTGGACACTTTATATGCCATAAATCCGACGCAGAAATTTCATATGTTTATGCCGGGGGAATGTTATATTCTTTAAAATAAAAAGGTAGAGGCATCTTGTCTCTACCTTTATATCTTTACTCCATCGATTGCACCTTGCACCGCAATGAGTGCCGCACCATTAACAGCCAATTGTGCCTCTTCAACAAATTTTAAAGAAATCTCATCTCCTGCACAAATCCGATGAAATGTTTCCAGCAACTCTTTTTCAAACACCTCATGGTATCTTGCTAATCTTCCTGTCAAAATAATGGTATCCGCATGAAACACATGAACCATGTTACTCATGAAAACAGCAAG
This sequence comes from Faecalimonas sp., assembly GCA_045632945.1. Taxonomy (GTDB): domain Bacteria; phylum Bacillota; class Clostridia; order Lachnospirales; family Lachnospiraceae; genus Faecalimonas. The sequence continues at coordinate 6,072 of JAZQXU010000032.1, forward strand.
TGGCTCTATCAGTTCACAAACCGCCTGCTTGTTAACCCCATCTTTTGAAAGACACGGTGCAACATACGCCTCCAGACATCCCTTTTGTCCACACTGACACTGTTTGTCTTGCGGAACCACAATGCAATGCGCAACTTCCAAAAGCCCATTGCCTCTAAGAATTTCCCCATTTATGGATACCGCCATACCAATGCTATTATCAATACGAAATAGTAACATGTTCTCACTTTCTTCATCATGCATATTAGAATATAAGATACAGTTCGGATCGTGTTCTACAAAGATCGGAAAGCAAAATTCTTCTTCTAAAATCGCTTTAATCGGCACATTTTCCCAATCTGGACATTGTGGAAATTTTACTGAAATACCATTTTCTACGTCCAAAATTCCTTGCATAGCAACTCCTATTGCCAGTATGTTTTTCTCTCTAAATTCATTTACAATTGAACCTGTGAAATCAATAATGGCCTTTAATAACTCCTCTTTGTTGCCAAAAGTCACCTCCGCGGCATATTCTTTCTGCAGTTCTCCTGCAAGGTTCATAACAAACGCACTAAATCCAACACGATTAATATCTAATCCTATCACAAAATTATGCGTTCGACAGAGACGAAGCATTCCAGGAGTTCTTCCGCTCGCCGCACCTTTCACACATTTATCCTCTTCCAGATATCCATGTTCAAACAGTTTATTTACGATTTTTGTCATTCCACCCCAACTAAGCCCTGTTATGTCTGTAATCTGCTTGCGGGATGATTCACCACAATTTCGGATTACATTTAATACTGTCGAGCAGTTGACATTGCTCATTTCTTCAAGTCCAAGATATTTTTTCATTTTCCCTCTTTATCTCTCTTGTTTAATTTTGTACATATTTTATCATACTGTACAAATGAGTGACAACAAAGATTATGAAAAAATTATTCACGTCTCGAATTATGCAAAAGAAGGCGAGCAAAAGCTCAGCCTTCTTTTAAGTGTAACTATTTTAAATTAATCCAAAACAATAACAACCGCTTCACCTGCCGGAATAGTAAGTGCAAGTGTGCTAGATGATATCATCTCTTGCCAAGCAGCATCATCCATATCAATATACTGTCCTGACTGTGCACCATCAAATGTTAATGTAACATTTTGCGCCGAACCTGAATTGCCTGCATCTGGTGTTATGTTAACTACCATAAAGGCTTCCTGTCCATAGTAATCGAAGCATCCAACAAGTACTTCCTTATTATTAATGCTTGCTATAGAGCCATAACTACTTACCTCATTTTCCAGATAACCAGCCACAGTAGAATTTGTTGTAATAACAGCTTTATTTGTTGCGTTCATCAACACTTCATCTACTGCCTTGATGTATGCGTTAATCTTCTTAGCAGCGTTATAATATTGATAGTTATTGCCATGAGTACCACCGTTATTTTTCTCACCTAGATAGTTGATTAAACCAGAACGCGTATAATCGGTAGAACCATCTTCACTGGTAACATATTCTTGCGGTTGCACCAAAGAATAGTAATTGATTCCTTTTGCACCCATTGCGAGAGCTGCATTCGCTTCAAAATACATTTCTTGTATAGTTGTAAGGTTACCTGTGGCTGTAGCATTTTTATTTTCATCGCTAAAATCATTTCCAACCTGAACAAACGCATAGAATGGATTTTTGTTACTGTCAGCTTTAGCAATCTTACTCATCCAATCTAAGTTAGTCCAAAAGTCTTCCGTATGAATCTTATATGATGTGTTTTCCCAGAACCACGCGCCAGTAGTAATTCCATTTCCACGCAAATACATATCATATGACAAGGCTTCTACTCCAGCTGTCGATGACGCATCAACATATTTTTTATAATTTTGATATGTCATAGGAGCCGATGACGAACCACCAAGTTGTTTATTAATTTGACCAGATATATATGGTGCCATATTCAAGTAACTATGAATATTTGTATAACCTTTTACACTAGTGAGTGGCACATCAAAAGCATCAATTTGTTTTTTGTTATTATAAACGGCATTATACATTGGTTCGTCTTCAATGAAATAACCTCCAAACGACGAATATCCTTCGTATTTTGATGTTATATTAGATAATTTTGAAATTGCAGTATCTCCTATTACCGATCCAATTCCATCTACATTTGTTTCATCATTAATATAACCGTCATTCAAATATAATTTCAAACCATATTTTTCTGCAATGGAGAGTTGTGTGCTGGACCATGCATAATTTGTACCTACTTCGTCTCGATTCAATAAAACGGTGTTGAAACCAAGTTCTTTGATCATGGAATAGATTGTGTCAGCATTTTTTCCGTTTAAAAACTTTGTATCCGGTCCATCAAAACCGATAATCGGCATTTCTCCATTTAAGGATGTATTACCTTTCACTTTACTAAGGTAACCAACTGCATCATCACTCACAAGTGCTCTTCTCATTACCTTCGCATCAAACGCATCTACATTTTTACTTTGATTAACATCTGCCGCAAACTGTTCGCCAAGTGTGTTTGTGTTCTCTGCCAATGCAGCTTTTTTTACTGCCACAAGGTCTTGTGATGTAATATTATTTGTAGTATCTGTATGTGCATCGCCTGACTTATACAAAACAACTTTCTGAACAAATTTGGTATCTTGCTCAATACGTGTAATGTCATATGTACCTACTTCTGTTAGTTCTGTAGCAGTTACCTCCACACCATCTTTTGTAATCTCATATGCGCCGGCACTTGAAGTTACCATGTAACTCATATTGTTATCGATACAATAATAGATTGGTGTAGCACTTGTATCATGTTCTTTTGAATATGTTCCCCAACCAGAACCAATTGCATATACTTCAACAGCTTGTGTTACTTTCAATCTGTTTGCATCAATTTCGGTATTCCAATCCACGTTAATAGGATCTATCGGATATAAAATGGTATCTTTGGGAATCACAAAACTTTCACTTGGAATTTCTGTTCCATCAATAATTGGGAAGAAGTTATTCCATATAACGAATTTACCCTCGTTTATTTCCACTGGTACAGTTGCTTCTTTTCCATCCACCTTCATTGTCATTTTGTAGTAAGATGACGTTGCTTTTAAAATATCGTCCACTTCCATATACCATGAGTTAACTGTATTCGGATAAGCTTGCGTGATAGTAATATCTGTTGTTGTTTTTACTGTATTATCATATACTACAAGGTCATCAATATAGATTGTACCTGCACCATAGTATCCCATCAAACGAATGTCTGCTGTATCGTCTTGTTCTGCAGTCCATGTAAACTCTACCTTTTTCCATCCCTCTGTTGTACTTGACATACTAGCTGGTGTTGCTGTTGCATCATTGAATTTGTATGAAACATTTGTACCATCACTATAGTTTTTCAAGATAAAATCTGTGCCCCATGCAGAATCCGAATTAAATCCACTTGTGTTTGTATGGCTCACATATTGCATATCAAATGTGAAACCTGTGGCCTCCGTGATATACACATAGTAAGAAATCGTGTAGGAATGACCTGCAACAAAATTTAATGCTGGTGTACCCAAATATGTTCTATCGGTTGTCGACGTGCCATTACTACGTTGTAGTTTTGCATAACCATTTTCAAAAACCACATTTTGAACAGTAGTAAATGTTGTTTCCGGATTAGTAGTAAAATCACCACCACTAATCATGCTTTCTTTATCACTTGGCATATTTGTTGCATTTGGTGTGTTATCTGTCACCACAATTTCTGGAGTGATATCCGTAGAAATCTCTTGAACAGAAACATCATCAATATATACTTTTCCTTCACCTGTACGTGTAAACTTAATGGTTGAAGCATCAGATGTCGCTGTAAACATACCGGAAACCGTTGTCCAATCTGTTGCTTCCTGTACACCTGAAGTTGCATTCCAAATAGCATTTTCTCCTGCTCCAAAGCCAAATGTGAAATCACTTCCTGTCGCATCATTCTTTGTTTCAAAAGAATACATATATGTTGTTCCGTTAGTAATTGTTGTTGGATATGTTACTTCTGTCATGTCTTCCATAACAAGTACGTTATCCGGTTCTGCACCTAAGCAAGTTCCGATACCTTCTGTGTATATATACTCTTTTTCTGTGGTTGTGTAACCCACGTGTAAATTATCCAAGTAGATAGTTCCTGTTACTCCACCTACTTCCATATAGATTGCAGCAGTTATATCTTCGGTTGGTGTATAAGTATACGATACGGTTGTCCAATCCGTTTCACTTGTTTGGAAAGAACTAAGTACTAAACCAGTCCATACA
>JAZQXU010000033.1:0-115754 GCA_045632945.1 Faecalimonas sp.
CGTTAACTTCATATGTAAATCCTTGATACTTATAGTCCCAGTTTGTGCTTGTGTAGCCATCTGCTGCCAAATACATCGTCCATGTATCACCGGCATCATTCAGTTTTGTGTTATTTTTATCGCTTACGCCTGTAAAAGTTATATTCGTATACTCTGCCGCCTTCGCCGGCATCACACCAACCATTGATATCAGCAATACCAAACTTAAAATTAAACTTAATATTTTCTTTCCTTTCATTCTTTATTGCACCTCCTAAACAATCGGTATCACAAAGATGCCTTCCCCTGCTGTCAAATCAAATGTATAACTTCCATCATTGAGTTCAACCGTCTGTGCTTCTCCCTGCACATATACAATCGCCTTTGTAGCTTTCTCGAATGTTACTGTCACGCTGTCTGATACATTCTTCGCAGGGTCTGTCATGTTGACGATCATAAATCCGTCATATCCCTCATCATCCTTCATGCAACCAATAATTGTTTCTTCTGTTGCGGTTGCTGAAGCGATACGCGGAGATGTGTATTTGCCTGCTTCTGCAAGGAGCGGGCTCTTTGGCGCATCTTCTTTAGTCACAGCCATCGTTCCCTGCCAATCAAAATCCAAGAAAACATGGTCGAATTTCTTAATCTCTTCATTCACTTCTTTTACGGCGTAATAAGTCTCTGTCTTGATTGGTTCCTGGCCGTTTTTCTCCGGATACAGAACCATTGCACTGTAGAAATCTTCTCTATCGCCTGCATTCCAGTGCTCCCAGTAAGTGAAATATGTAATGTATTTCATACCATATGCCAATGCTGAATATACTTGATATGAAATGTCAGCCTTGGTCTTTGGCGTTCTTTTATGTTCCTTTGTTTCTTCTTTTCCTGCTTCACCGAATCCACAAGACTGAATTGTGATTCCCGCATCACAATCTTTTTCTTTTGCATTTTCAGCAACCATTCTTAAGTTCTGTAACCAAGTGGAATCTACTCTTGTCTCGCCACTAATCGGTTCAAGAATAAGTGGATAGTGGTCATAGGCAAATGTTCCCGTCTCATCCATGAACGCATCGATGTAATCTTCATACGCCGCCTGCGCGTTTCCTGTGTAATTGTTTGTCAAGCGTACCGGATCAGCATAAATCGGAAGCAATGACGTAAAGAAGAATAAATCAGACTTCATGGATGTTAAATAATCCTTAACCGAACCAAATGTTTTCGCACTCGAATAATCTGGTTCGTCTCTGAACGAGAATCCTTTGAAGCACTCGTATGTAGATAACGTGCCTACCAATTCTGTCAACATGGCTTTCATATCATCATTCAAGCGATAGTCATCTGAGCTTGTCATAAGAACCAATTGCTCTGCTGATACCACAACCGGAATATTCATTTTCTCTGCCAATTCCATGTATTCATATAAGTTACTATTTAAGAAAGGTTTGCCAGTGTCGTAAAACGCATCATATTCCGGAAGCAGATATGTGAATCCGCAGTCCACGTAATCTTGAAAGCCTTCTTCAGTAATCCATCCCTCCCAACCTTCTACAGGGTCATCAGGATGGGCTCCCAACACCTCATTGTAATTTCGATATCCTGCTCTTCTCGGACCTGCGTATGCAGCAAGCTCAATCTGTTTATCATCCTCGTAAGAAGGTACACCTTCTTGTACAACCAATTTCTCTTTTTCCGGTTCTTTCTCTTTTGTTCCGCCTCCACAAGCCACCATGCCTACGGCCATGGTTAATACTAGTAATAAACTAATCCATTTTTTCATGTTTTTCCTCCTTTTTGGTTGAATCGAGACTCTTCCCCTACTTTATATTTCAATTTTATAATAATCATTAGCTTGTCACTACCACATTTTTCTACGCTATTAACACTTTTTTCTACGGTTTTTATTCAAAGTACACTTATTGGGATTGACTTTTGATATTCTTTTGGTTAATATATATAAAATTATAATTATATTTTTTCAGAAAGGATGTCCTAAATATGCCAGTAGTTTCCATAAACGAAGCCCCAAATCAATTGTGGTACTCTGAATGTGGTGTGTATTTTAGACCTTACGACAGATACAAGTTACTCTATGCTTATTCAGATACACCACTGCACACACATATGGATTTTTATGAAATAACGTTTATTATAAAGGGCAGCTTTATAAATTTTCACAATGGTGAGTCCAAGTGTTATCCGCAAAATACGCTCTTATTTTGGGGTTTAGGACAAACCCATGCCATTTTTCAAAACGAACCCCAGAGCATCCATTGTTCTTTTTTAGTACATAGAGACACATTCGTGTCTATCTGCGATCGTTTTCACCCTGAAACTCCCGAAATACAATTTACTCTTTTTGCAGAGTGTACTTTGTCTGCTGAAAGCGCAGCCTACCTTGCCAATATTTCCGCTAAGGGAATCACCCAAAAATCAGATGTGGATGAATACCTGGAATTATTTCTTCACACTGCAATAGGACATTTGTTTTATAGAAACACAGATATGAACAATACAACGATTCTTGATATCAATACTTGTATCTCAGACATTTTGCAGAAATTGGAAACGCCTGAATATTTACTGACCCCTATCACTAAGTTGTATACCCAATATCCCATATGCAAGGCAACGTTGATTAAAAATTTCAAACAATATACCGGCTATACCATCGTAGAATATCGCAACAAGAAGCGAATGGAGTATAGCGCCATGCTACTATCCTTTCAAAAGTACTCGGTAACGCAGGTTGCTTCCATGGTCGGAATATCTTCCTTTAGCTACTTTTCGAAGAAATTTTACGAGTACTATGGCGTGCTACCAAGTAAATACACTTATAAACATTACCAATTTGCACAAAGCGATTCTAAAAACGGAGGCAATGAAAATGTCATTACATAAAACACTACATAAATGTCCTGAAAAGGACTTTATTATCCTCAATCTGACTGACACCCAATTGTCAAACGAGGAATGGGATGAATGGCATCCAAACCGTCAAATCTTGGAATATACCATTACGGAATTGATTCAACGGAGTAATCCCGACCTTATTACCATTTCCGGCGATATTGCATGGGCCGGACATGATATTGCGTATGACAAATTTGCGGATTTTATCGAAAGTTTTCATATTCCTTGGGCTCCTATTTTCGGAAATCACGACAATCAAGGTGGTTCTGAGTTGGTAGACAATGTAGCTACAAGGTACATGAAACGTCCGTATTGCCTTTTCGAAAAAGGTGACCCGGTTTTAGGAAATGGAAATTATGTGGTTGCAATTACAGAAAAAGACGAGTTAATAACCGCTCTTCTTCTTATGGATACTCACGACAGAGAAAAATATGTAAACGTAGATGGCAAAGAATATGAGGCATGGTCTAAACTGACACCTGCACAAATTGAATGGTATAAAGAGCAGATAGCGCATTTGAAAGAAAATGGCTGTAAGGATGCAATTTTAATCACACACATTCCGATAAACGCCTATCGCAAAGCATCTGCCTGTGCGTATAAGAAAGATATCAACCTAAAGGAACTCACTCCGGAACAGGCGTTGGGAGACGAATGTTGGGAGGCAGACTACAAAGAAAGCACTGGCGTGCAATACGAAGACATCTCCTCTTTCCCTTTAGACGATGGAGTGTTTTCAGCCATAAAAGAAATGGGGTTGACGACGCATATTCTTGCAGGTCATGACCACGTGAACAACTGGATAATTCGCTATGAAGGAATTCAACTGATTTTCGCTTTAAATACCGGTCCGGGATGTTATTGGAACCCGGTTTTAAACGGTGGAACGGTATTTCGAATTACAGGAGATGGTGTAAAAGACGTACACCACGAATATGTAGATGTGTCGCACCTTTTATAGAACAATTTTTCAGTAGCCAAAATGATATTATCATAAAATTGCTGCTTTGTGAACCATTACAACGGTTTACACTTACAAACATTACGAGTTTGAACGTGACGAAGCAAAGAATAAAGTGTAATGGTCTAAAGAGGGGATATTGCACATGCTGTATCCCCTCTTGCACTTCTATATTGTTTTTTGTATGATTGCTTCGGCACGCATAGTTGCCGCAAAACTGGCATATACTTCATCGATTGTCGGTCTATCCGGCAGTTCTTCTTCAATCATACGAATCAGGCATCGCATCTGCACATCTGTCGGCTTTCTTTCTGTTAAAACATTAATTGTGTGATAAGTATTATCTTCCAAATTATAGTACTCAATAAGGTCTCCCTCTTCCTGATGTTCCTTTCGATCCTTTGCGAAAATGAGACGAATATTTCCTTTCGGTCCTACAAACTCTTTTGTATTATTTGATGATATAGTCTTCGTCCATCCAGCTTCATAGTAACCTATTGAACCATCACTCAGTTTCACTGTAATCATTTCATAATTGCACTTGTTTTCCGGCAAATCATCCTCTGTACGCATGCCGATTCCGGAAACATCCACAATCTCCGCATCTGTAAACCAACGCATCACGTCCAAATAATGAACACCACAGTCAATAACGGGAGAAGTTTCCTCTATCAAGCGTCGATATCTATCCCAGTCCATAGTATGATGGTTCTGTACCATACGCATGATAATCGGCTTTCCTATAGCACCCTCGTGTATCATTTTTGCCACTTTTCGATAAGTTGCATTGTGGCGTAAAATGTGTCCCACCAAAACCTTTACATCCGGATGCTCTTTTACAAGTCGTACAAATTCCTGACCTTCTTCAAGATTGGTTGCAATCGGTTTTTCACAAATCACATGTTTTTTATACTTCATACATAATTTAAGAAGCGTCAGATGGGTAGACGGATAGGTGGAAATAATTACAATATCTGTCTCTTTTCTGCTGATGCATTCCTCAGCATCTGTAGAAATACTCTTCGCACCAAATCGTCTCTGGAACTCTTTTGCACGTTCTTCATTCTTATCACATACACAACTGATACAAATATCTTCTTTAAAGTATATATGCTCCAGATGTACACTTCCCATATGGCCGCATCCAATCAGTACCACATTATAAACCTTCATGTTCTCATCTCTTTTCTGTCTCTTTCTTTCCCATCTGTAATCTTAAAAATTCAGCGGCCAAAGCAATGTCTTTTGCAGGATTGTCTCCAACTTCTCTTTCAATTGTAAGGAAACCTTTGTATCCAATATCTTCTAATGCTCTTAGATATGCACTAAATGGGACGTTCCCTTCCCCAAGTGGCATTTCACGGAATACCTCTCCTGCCTGAATCACGTCTTCGATATCTTTAATTCCATATATCACTTCCGGGTCACTGTCTTGTAGTTTCACTCCATCCTTCGCATGTGTATGAACAATGTAATCCCGCAAGTTATAAACTGCCTGTACTGGGTCGTCCCCTGTCACCATAACAAGATTCGCCGGATCCATGTTGACAGCAACACCTTTGGAACCAAGACTGTCTAAGAATCCTTTCAGCGTGAGCGATGTTTCCGGACCTGTCTCAATTGCGAAATGTGCCTGCATTTCGTCTGCATATTTACAAAGCTGACCACAGGCCTCTTGCATAATCTGATATCTCGGATGGTTTTTATCACCAGGGACCACGCCAATGTGTGTGGTTACAATATTACATTCTAAATCCTTTGCTAAATCTAAAATCCGTTTTGATTTTTCAATTAATTCCGGATTCTTTTCTAGGTTCCCGAATCCCATACCAAGGTCACCACAAATAGCAGAGAACACAAGTCCATTAGATTTCATTTGATCTAATAACTCCCTTCTGGCAGATGCAGACATGTTTTCCGGCGCATGTTCCCCACTGGTCGCATACATCTGCACACCTTTTGCACCAACCTCAACTGCTTTTTTAATTGCCCCATTGGTATCTAATTTGAAAGAATCTAACATTACTCCGATTGGAAATTGATACATCTTCTTTTCCTCCTACAATTCAATCCATTCAAACGGTGTAGAAGCCGCTTGTATCGCGGCAGTACGCAGGGCAATAACGTCAATCGTCTGCTCATGTGACACTGGCACTACACCTGTTTCAAAGAACTTTATCATTCCTTGAATAAAACGTCCGAAATAATCTGATTTAATTTCATAATGTTTTGCTTTATTATTTTGATCCACAGTTGTGATTCGAAAACCCATTGCCTCATCATCTCTGTGATAAATTTGTGCATATCTTCCATCCGCAAATTCAATAATCATTGACGGATGCACTACATCCCCTAAAAACATCAATCTTTTTGCTCTGCTATTCATCAGACGAACAATCGGTTCTAGTTGATGAATGACATAAATAGAAAGACTGGCAGGACCTTCACTGTATATCTTATATATATTATCTGTATCAATTTCTTCCAATTCTGCAGAGAATCTGAGCGCCGATGTAGAATAACATGGTGTTCCATGTGCTTCTGCATTTTGGAAGATACGGATAGCGCTTTCTTTATCCGGAGCGAAGGTTTTATCTATGTAGGTAGGCTTTCCGGATTTCAGTGGCAAATCGCAAAGTTCTTCGTGCATTTCGGGATTATCTGGTGATAATACAACTAAAAAATCGCTTTTTTCAATGACTTCTTCGATACTTTCAAGCAGTTCAATTCCATGCTCATTTGCCCACTGTGCGTTTGATTTTAAACCACTTTCCGGAGAAGGTTCTATATGACCATAGGCATAGCAAACCTTGTATTCCCCATTTGTTGCGTTTGCAATCATGTCTGGGTAATTGTCCGCATGCCACTCATTCAAAAAATAATCAATAAATCCTATTTTTTTCATAACACCCTCCTTTCTACAGCAACACTTCTCTATGTTCTTCAGCCGAACGATAAATCGCATCCATCATCTGTGCTGTAATAATGTTGGTATCAATATGAGAAACTAATTTTTCTCCTGATTCGATGCAATCAACAAACGCATCGATTTCTTCCTGGAACATAGGTTTTTCTTTGTTTGCAAATGTAGTAGTTGTAAGCATACCGTTCTTTGTAGAATAAAGTGTAAAATTCTGTCCGTATTGCAATCTTGCTCCGCCTTTTGTTCCCATGAAATCGATATACATTTCATCTACAAACACATTCTGTGCCCACGCACCATTAAATGTAATAGTCGGGCCTTCCGTACGAATCACGCCGGTCACGCCTTCCTCCACATCATATGTACCATCTGGTATCTCCGGACCTGCCCACATGCCAACATACACATAATCTTCAATTGGAGTTCCTAGTTTTGAAAACGTTTCCGCTGATACGCTCTTTGTTTTAGGATCACCACAGCAATACATAACGATATCAAAGAAGTGAACACCCCAATCAATCATAACTCCGCCGCCTGCGATATCCTTTGTTGTAAATGCTCCGCCAAGTCCCGGAATACATCTTCCATTTCTAAAGCTTACATATACCTGATAAATTTCTCCCAGTTCCCCTTGGTCAATTAATTCTTTAAGTTTATTTACATTTGTATTAAAACGATTTACAACACCGATATTTAAAATCTTGCCTGTTTCATGTTGTACCTTTTGCATCTCTAATGCTTCTTCATATACTCTTGCAGCCGGTTTCTCGCAAAGCACATGTTTGCCAGCCTTCATTGCATCAATTGCAATTGTGCTGTGCATCAAGTTTGGTGTACATACTGAAACTGCTACTACTTCTTCGTCTGCTAATACTTCCTTATAATCTGTCACTGCAATACCACATCCATATTGCTCAACTGCCTTCTGTGCCTTAGCAAGGTCAATGTCACAGAAATATTTAATCTCTGCTTTTGGATTTGCCATGTAAGATGGAATATGTGCGTTGTTCGCAATAGTTCCACATCCGATCACTGCTACTTTCATGTTAATTCCTCCTTATTTCTAAAAAACTAGTTTTATTAATTAAAATGTAGCAAAAATATTTTTTGTTAACAATAAACATATTTGCTATTATATTATCAAAAAATTGCTGTCATAAGCTTTGGTAAAATGTGGATAATAGTTGTAAAATTAAGGAAAATATGCTAACATTTGGCTAGAAATAGATTGGAGAAAAAATGCGATGGAATTTTCAAGTAAACTGTTTTCTTATGACCAGATGTTTAAACAAGGCCAAATGCAGATACCTGCTGGTGATATTCTGCAGATTGCAGAATTATCTGTTATGAAAAGCGGAGAAATTGCTGAACACATTCAACACTGCGATGAAATCACTTATGTAGTTTCTGGCAAAGCAACCATTTACTCCGGAGATGCCTGTTTTGAAATGTCAGCCGGCGAAGTTCACTTCATGAAAAAAGGACAATATCACAAAATCGTCGCCAATGAAAACCAAAATTTTCACTATTATTGTATTGGCTTTGTTCTGAATCCGGATTATAAGGAAATAGATATGTTCTTAGAAGCGATAAAGTTTTTGGACTATTTTCTCGTAGAAGACGAAGGGAATATAAAGACTCTTTTCGGACTATTAATGAATGAATTCTATATCAGAGATGCCGAGAGTAATATTATGATTCATTTTTACTTTTGTCAGATGCTGATTCTCTTGTATCGAATATTAAACGGAAAGTCAAAAGAAAAACTAAGCAAGATTAATAATTCCGCATCTAATCACGCGGTATATCGTGCTTTAAAATATATCGATAATAATTACATGAAAATAACCAGTATTAAACAAGTCGCTACTGATTTGTCCTACAGTGAATACTATTTATCTCATGTGTTTAAAGAGAAAATGGATATGACAATGAAAGACTATCTAATGCAGAAAAAGATAATGACTGCTATAGAACTCCTGAAAGAAAGTAATATGTGTATTAGTGAAATCACAGAGCAATTACATTTTTCTTCACTACATTCGTTTGGAGTAGCTTTTAAAAGATATACCGGAATGAGTGCCAGCGATTTCCGTAGAAAAGCGCAAAAAAAATAAAAAGCTCCCACTACTTAATGCCTATACATTTGAAGTAGTGGGAGTTCATCACTCAATTCATGTTTAATATAACAACACACGTAGTAACTGATTTGTATCAAATATTGGTGTTTTTTCACACATTTTCTCTAAACGAACCAAATTTACATCTGAATGTTCCAGTTCTCTGGACACTCTATGTGCAATCTCTACAAACATATCAAAATTTAACTGTTTCTTTGTTTCTAACCACTTGGAAATCGTAAGTTCTTGGATGAAAAGCGTAGCAACAACTGCTGTCTTCATTTTACCGAGAATATTCCCATCGTAAACTGCTCCGCAGAAATAAGTAAACACAAAGTAAACCATCAGTTGTTCAAGCCACACTGACCATTCATCATATGTAGCACTCTTCTGTCCAACCGTTTTATGAAATTCCGTGCGATACAATTCATAATTTCTTTGGCCTTCACCATAAAGTATCATTTCGGATTTCTTCATAAATTCCGGCCAATCGCTTTTTAAAACTTCTAATTTGTAAAATGATTTGAACATTTTTCGCATGGTTGTACAAAATTCATTCTCACCAATCTTTTGCTCGTCAGTCTGCTGCTGGAATTCTAATATCATGTCCATGCTACCAAATTTTTCCAACATTTCATCAATCCGAAATAACTCATCATTATCTACAGCATTCTGAATTTTTCGAGAAATATCAAGCACCAGAGCAATCCGCGTCATGATATCAATCTCACGGTTCTGTAAAACAGCGATTATTTTTTCTCTTGCATCCATCAGTTTGGTAAAGAGTAGGTAATCAAAATCTTCATATTCTTCGTCTTCCACGTCATCCTTCAAGGTAACAAACTTAACTTGCTCTCTACAACCCAAAATAATCTTAGCCGCTTCGATGCATGAAAGAGACAGGGAGCCTTCTCGAAGTCCTTCATATTCCTCCATATGCCTTGGATAATCTCTACAGGTGTTGCATAGCATATGTTCTCCTGCTTCCATATGCATATCACACAGATTGTCCTCATTTAAGAAAGCACAACGCCCATCGTGTTGGCAAAAACACCCATGTTCCCAATCAATAGAATTATGGAGTCGGTTTCCGAAATCTCCTTTTACATTTTTATATTTTTCCAAAGAATCATCATCAATCATAATTGCCCAGCCCGCACAGCATGTATCTTCACACTCTGCAGCTATACATCTGAATCTGTCAAAATAATGTGGTATTGTATACTCCATACATATTCTCCTTTATGATTTGATTTGCCACAACCTATTGTACTACATCTTGTTCTTAATGTCCAAAGTTCTATACAGAAAAAGGCCGTGCATTTTTTTGCACGGCCATTGTATATGTGATTTTAACGCTTTTTGATGTTATTTTTTCCAAAAACAGTAGTGCCAACCAATCCAATACTAGAAACAATTAACAAGGAAACCCACCATACCATATTGCTGTTATCTCCAGTTTGCGGAGAACTTGTAGATTCTTGTTTATTGTTTGTGTCAGTGGTATTTGCATTTGTTGGTTTTGCTTCTGTCAAGACGTAGGTACTGAAGTGGTCAGTTTCAAAGAGAACATATTCACCGTCTGCACTAAGTTTAGAGGTCATGACGGTTTTTGCTCCATCATCAGCCACATAAACAACCTCAATCTTATCTGCGTCCCAGCCTTCAGGAATTGGAACGCTAACCGTTATCTTCCCGTTTGGCTGAGTCTTATCTCCTTTATAGTCTTCCAAAGAAATATCAAGTGGCAAAATTCTCTTATAGGAATCCCCTAAAGCTGTGTTGATGACCGCATAATCAGCATCGCCACTCTGAATCTCATTTACCACAAGTGTCAGATTCTCATAATAGTCTGTGGAGTCTGCCGGAGCAATCATACTAACATTAGAACTGCTCTTCAATTCCACATCTGGTGTGCTATCGGTCACGATTGGCTTCGTCTCAATATGGAGCGTCAGAGGTTTTCCAACTTCCGGAAAACCGCAATATTGTCCCATGTCTTCAACATATTCCAGAGCATTTTTACCGCTTGCATCCTCTACATACACGCCTGTTAGTTCATGAGTATCTGCAACCGATACGTTCAAGAAGAATCCTTGCCCATATAAATACCAACGCATGTCATTGTAAAGAAAACCGGTAATATTATATTGAAAAGGCTCATCATACATCGTCACGGTTGCACCCTTTTCAATATTCAGGGTAATCGGTGCATAAGGAATAAAGGTATCTCCATCTGCTTCTAAAAGAAGATTTTTTTCTTTGCATATATACCAACTGAATTCTCGACACATATCAATCTTCCAACCGGATTCTGTTTTATCCAACTTCACAATCATAGGACATTTGATTAGGAATTTGTCGCCATTGTTGGTATAATGCCAGTCAAAGAATTCACTTAAATTCTCATCCTCGACTGGTTCTTCTAAGTACAATCCTTGCAAATAAATGGAATCTTCCGTTTCATAGGTAGAGGTCATAACCCAGTCAGACGGACCGCCAAAACCACCTATATAAATATTTACGGAGTCGGTAGAAGCATCATAAAACTCTCTATCGGTCAGATATTGCTTCATGTCACTGTGATTAGTAAAAGCTGCATCTACCAATGCTATGTATTCATCATATTTAAGTTTATACCAGCCATCGCCCATTCCATCTTCAACATAATATTTTTCCAACGCCCCGGATTGAGATAAATACCAAAAAGCGGTTTCGTCCGGAACCTTCTCGGGATTTCCGCCAAGACCATCGGTAGCCCAAAAATTACCAACCATCGTTGTTGCAAATCCTATATCAGAAAAGATTTCCTTCATTTCTTCTTCCGTAGGCCTTTCTACTTCGGCTGCCGATGTAGGCAATACAACCATTGAAAGTAACATCACCAAAGATATCACTGTACATAATATTTTTTTCATTTTGTTGTTTCCCTTTCTACTTTTTATTTTTTGAAAATTGTTTATAGTTATTATAATCTTTACTACACTGAAGTGCAATAATTTTTCGTATTTTGCCTATGCAATTGTAGTAATGAATAGAAAAAGAGTTCTCCGTCTTTGCGACTGAAGAACTCCTTACTTATGTTCCTGCTAATTGGTTTCAAATCCTACCAGCATGCCACCTTGCTCTGCATAGAAACTGCAAAGGCCTCCGGTGACCCCTATTTTAATATCTGCGTGTTTAAATTCGCTTTTAATAATCTCCACCAATTGGGAGACGGCATCCATGTTAAAGCAATGGTCAATTCGGATTTTTCCACCTTTATATCCTAATTCCTTAATATGCTTCCACACTGTGAGAATCGCTTTCTTCTCCCCGCGGGCTTTTTCTTTTTGTTCTAATGTTCCAACTTCACTGGCAATACCAACCACCTGTATACCTAAAATACCTGCAATCTTAGCCACAGTTGGACTAACACGACCATTGTTTGCCAAATTCGTAAGCGACTTTAATGAAAATACTAGAAATGTTGTTTTCATATATTCCAAAACTTGTTTGCAAATCTCTTCGAATTCTTTTCCTTTTTCAAGGAGTTCCTGGATCTTTTCAACAATCAGCTTCAATTCAGGGCCAGCCGACAAAGAATCAAAAACGAACACCTTTTTCCCCGGATGTTCCTCTTCATATGTTTCTTTTGCTACCTTAGCAGAATTGTAACTGCCGGATAGATTACTCGTAATTGTTACTGCAAAAACCCAATCTGCATCTCCGAAAGCTTCCAGCCAATCTCCAACACCCGGGCAGGCACTCCCGGATTTCCCGCGATAAGATGCCAAATCCTCTGTCATCGCCTTAACATCCAACTTTTCATCATCTATATATTCTTTGTCATTTGTCATGATTTTCAATGGAACAGATACTAAACTTCTATCTTCTGTTGTGCGCAAATCAGCACTGGAATCCGCAACAATTCTAATCTTCATAATCTACCTTCTTTCTCGTCTTAACTCCAAAAACTACTTTATCAGTTTTTAAAAAACCTGTCAACAAGTTTATAAAACTATAATATTTTTTCTTTATATTTTGTTATTGACGGTAAAAAATAAAACCCGTAAAATAGATGACATGGAAGACAAAATTAAAAAACAAATGGCGGAACCTATTAAATCCTTCCGCATGCCAAGATATCATGAACTTCCAAGTGAAGGTCTGTATCTAGAACAAACAACTCAATATATTAACAATATGCTTGCACCGCTTAATTGCATCGAACTTACAGCTTCTATGATAAGCAATTATGTAAAGAAAGGAATTATCGCATCGCCGATAAAGAAGCTCTATTATGCCGAGCAAATCGCTTATCTGTTTTACATCGCAATCGCCAAAAACGTGTTATCACTAGAGCACATAGTTATGTTACGCGAAATGCAGGAGAAATCGTATCCAAAGGAAATTGCATATGATTATCTTTGCGATGAATTCGAAAATGTACTTTTCTATGTGTTTGGATTAAAAGAAAAAATTGAAGATATTGGGCGTACAAAGACAGACGAAAAAGTGTTGTTCCGCGAGGTTATTATTGCTGCTTCTAATAGTATACACTTAACAAGCTGTCTTAATGCAATTCGCGCTGATGAGAATGAATAATTTGTAGTTTTATAAAGGAGATTGAAAATGAACCTTTTTAGAAAAGCACTTCCTATATGGATGAAAGGCAAAGAAAACGAAGTACATCTAAGAGTACAGTTCAAAACATTAGTCAACAAAGCACGCGAATGTAATATCAAAATTGCAACCTCAGGCATTTACAATTTATGGATTAATAATAAATTTGTATGTTATGGACCTGCTAGAGCCGGAAAAGGTTGTTTTCGTTTAGATGAAATTGAGATATCAAAGTATTTAGATCAAGAAAACAATGTAATCATCTTAGAAGTAGCCGGCTACAATACAAATAGTTTTGCCATTCAAAATCAACCTTCATTTGTACAAGCCGAAATCCTCTCTAATGATGAAGTGACGGCATATACCGGTGAAAATTTTACTGCAAGAATTAATCCAT
This sequence comes from Faecalimonas sp., assembly GCA_045632945.1. GTDB lineage: Bacteria > Bacillota > Clostridia > Lachnospirales > Lachnospiraceae > Faecalimonas. Next base: position 13,899 of record JAZQXU010000033.1, read on the forward strand.
ATTATTATAGAAAAGTTCAGCGCTATAGTTTTCAACGCCCAATGATCGAAAGTTATCATTATGACATTTGTAATGATAGTTTTTACACAAATGAAGAAACGGGCAAAGAAATACTAACCATAACTGACTCCAAAAAAATCATACCAAGATATGCATCATATCCCTTGTATGAAACAAGTGTTGCCGAACTTTTAGGACAAGGCAACTTCTGTGTGGATGAAACAAAACCTTTATGGCGTGACCGTTCAAACACAAATATAGGAGAAGAATTAATTGGTTATAAAATAGATGAGTTGGAAATATTTCCGACAGATGAATGCTCGAAACTCCGTTTCTCTCCTATAGAGTATCATACAAACAATTGTTTGAATCAAAACCAATACTCACTATATAAATTAGCGTATGAGTCCGCAGGTTTTTTAAAATTAAATATAAATTGCAAGACGAATTGCCGTATCTATGTTTTATTTGACGAAATCCTTTCTGAAGAACAAATTGTAGATTTTAAACGATTAGAGTGCTCCAATGTGATAAGATTTGATTTATGTAAAGGCGAACACGAGCTGAAACTTTTTGATGTTTACTGCATGCAGTATATACAACCGGTTGTAATGTCCGGAAAATGTGAAATATTAAATGTTAGCTTCATTGAATATAAGCATCCGCCAGTAAGATCACTTCAAATTCAAGACGAAAAACTACAAAAAATTGCCCTTGCTGCTACTGAAACATATCGCCAAAATGCAGTTGATATTTTCATGGACTGTCCTTCAAGAGAACGTGCAGGGTGGTTATGTGACAGTTTCTTTACCGCGCGTGCGGAGTATTTTCTTACCGGAAAATCAGCGATTGAAAAAAGCTTTTTAGAAAATTTCTTATGCGAAGAAGAATATGCTTGTATCCCACAGGGAATGTTTCCAATGTGTTATCCTGCGGATTTTTATAATGGAGATTTCATACCGCAATGGTCACTTTGGTTAGTATTAGAATTAGGCGAATATTATAAAAGAAGTTTAGATCAAGAATTAATTGATAGATTTCGTCCAAGAATCAATGATTTGTTCTTATTCTTTGAAAAATACGAAAATAGCGATGGTTTGTTAGAAGACCTGCCAGGATGGAATTTTGTAGAATGGAGCAAAGCAAACGATTTTGTATTTGGTGTTAATTATCCTACTAATATGCTCTATTCTGCTGCCTTAAGTGTAGCAGGAGAATTATATGGTGGTTCATACCTGGAAAAAGCTCAAAAAACGAAACAAAATATATTGAAGCAATCTTTTAACGGAGAGTTCTTTGTGGATAATGCCGTTCGCAAAAATGGGAAGTTTGAGCTTACTAACAATATTTCTGAAGTGTGTCAATATTATGCTTTCTTTTTGAATATAGCAACCAAAGAAAGCCACAACGAACTTTTTAATCATTTAATAAAAGATTTTGGCCCTCAGAGGGATTGTACTAAAACACATTCAACGGTACATCCTGCAGCTCCGTTTATAGGTTATTTCCTTCGTTTGGATATCCTCTCTCAAATAGGTGAGTATGAAGAATTAAAAAAGAATATTGAAGGTTACTACTATGATATGGCATGCAAAACCGGAACGCTATGGGAACATGCTGATACCCGTGCAAGCTGTAATCATGGATTCTCAAGTTACATTTTATGTTGGTTGGACACAATTCAAGGTGGACTGATTTAATGAATCAGCCCACCCTTTTATTTCTAGTTCCCTAAAAGTTCCTGTTGTATCAACGCATAATCAACACTATCTAAAATGGAATCATTCTGAAGATTATATTCAGAAAAATGTTGAACAAAAGTCTGTTCGCTCTTCAAATCGGAAGCTAAACATTTCTTCATACGAACTAAGTCTACTGCCGAATGAGTCTTAGATGCCGGCACCCAGTAGGTATTCTCTCCAACTGCGGCATAATTATCGGAAAAGTCACAACCATTATCAATCAGACAACCATATCGTTTAACATAAACCGCACCACCATAGGTGTTGTCCGAAGCCAAAGAAGAACCACTCATAATGGAATCATGATCCAAAACCAATTTACCGCCATTATCTACAGAAATTAATCCTCCTTTGTTAACACTATTGGTTTTCCCTGCACCATCAATACTAATATCTTTTAATGTGAGGGTTGCACCACCAGAAACTACCATTGCAGCTGAATTCCCCTCAAAATTACGAGCAACATTTACTGTTTCAAAATCACTTTCAATGGTAATGTTTTTACTAATAACAACAGCTTCGTCTAAAATCATATTGCTTGTTACAACAATTGTATCCGTGCTCGCAGCATTTTCCAAAGCTTCACCCAATGTTTCGTAACTGGCATTCTTTGACTCAACTCTAAAATATTTGTCTTTCGTCAAAGCAAATGCATTCAACGGATTCAAAACAACCATTATAATAACCACAAATAAAACCGACATCATTTTTTTCATAATAAAAGCTCCCTTCTAATTTTATATGAACATAATTTATATAGCTTCAAAATAATATTTCACGGTTGAAAAATTTTCGGCAAACTCTCCTGATAAATCAATGCCATTTCGCATCAACTGCTTTCCGGAATATGTATCTCCGGCATCATTTTTATAGATAAAATCAGGATTCAATCCATCACAACAAACAGATACATGCTTAACATCTGCATCGTAGCAAAAGACTGTTAGTAACAGTTTTCTTTGATCGGTTGAAACAAATGACCATGCTGCAATTGCATCCTCTGGCGATGGATATCGTAGCCGATACAAATCACCTTCGTGAATCAAATCATAAAACTTATGATATTCTTGCACTTGGTTTTTAAATAATGCTTGTTCATCACTCGTAAGTTTTCTTGGATCTAACTCATAACCAAAAGTGCCCCAAAGTGCCACATCACCTTTTGTTTGATAAGTTGTTGATGGATTGGCTGACACATGTGCCCCCATGCTTCCTGTTGGATAACACAGTGACGTTCCGAATTGAATACCAACCCGATCTATTGCATTTGTATTATCACTTGTCCATATTTGAGGCGAATAATATAACATCGCTGCATCAAAACGCCCTCCTCCGCCGGAACAAGTTTCCACTAACATATCAGGAAATGTCTTCGTTAACCGATTCAATAAATCGTATGTGCCCAGGATAAACCGATGGAAAAATTCCTCTTGCCTTTCTTTTGGTAAAGCTAAAGAACCGGCATCGGAAATGTTACGATTAAAATCCCATTTCAGATAATCTATTTTGCATGATGATAAAACTTGATACATTTGCTCCCAAATGCAATCTCTTACATCCTTGCGTGAAAAATCTAAAACATATTGGTCTCTTCCTATCATTGGTTCTCTACCCGGAACATGAACACACCATTCGGGATGAATGGAAAACAGGTGTGAATCGGGTGAAATCATTTCCGGCTCATACCAAATACCAAACTTTAATCCTTTTGCATGAACACTTTCGACCAACGAAACAAGCCCACCTTCAATTTTATCTTCATTCACATACCAATCTCCCAAAGAGGACGTTGCGTCATTTCTATGTCCAAACCAACCATCATCCATGACTAGCATTTCAATCCCCAGTTCTGCGGCTGAATCAGCAAATTCCAACAATGTTTGTGCATCAAAATCAAAATATGCCGCTTCCCAACTATTAATCAAAATCGGACGTTTTTCTGTTTTGTATTTGCCTCGAATTAAAAATTGATTATAAAAACGGTGAAAAATTCTACTCATCTCGCCGAGACCGTTTTCACTGTACACAGATACCACTTCCGGTGTCTCAAATGTTTCTCCAGACTGCAAACGCCACGAAAAACCTTCTGGATTTATTCCCATTAACAGTCGTGTTGAACAGTTGAAATCACACTCTGCCATTGCCGAAAAGTTTCCGGAATACACTAAATTAAATCCAAACACTTCACCGTTTTGTTCATCTGAATCGTTTCGCGCAAGTGCTATAAACGGATTATGCACATGACCGGAAGCACCGCGATTACTGTGTATTCCCTGCACGCCGTGAGAAAGACGTCTCCGCTCTATGTGGCATTCATCGTAATGCCTACCCCAGAGGGAAATCATTTCATAATTCATATTAGGGAAATCAAAACATGCGCTATAAGCTCGCTTTAATGTTACATCTGTTTCTCCCATGTTTTTAAACCGAACCGATTTTGTTAATACAGGGTGCTTCTCGTATACCGTATAAACTAACGTAGCTGTAACCTTTGTCACTGAATCCAGCATATCAATTTCAAGTGTTGTTGCATCAGAGTAATCTTCTGTATATGTGTATGGCATTTGGGAAATTTCAGGTTTTCCCTTAAAAATACGATGAGCAACATATCGCAAATCCGTAACGCAATTCCCCATAGCATTCTGAACCGAGCAGGCTGATATTCTAAAATCGCCGGCACCGTTACAACCATATTCGATAGGCGCTGTATCCGGCGTAAAATCCACTTCCCCCAATACAGGATGCGAAGGTGAAAAAGATGCATTACGCGGCCTTGTTTCCCGTTTCTCCAGATCAATGTCTATGGTTTTGCTTCCATAATGCAGACATAATAAATACCCGTGTGCATATACCTTCAATACATAACGTGACCCGCTTGTATCTAGTATAAACAATTGTTTTTTATCATCATATGTAATCGGCATACGATACTCTCCCTTGTTTTTTAAAATTGTGCCGGCTCAATTAAGTTATCGCGGATACCGGCAATCGCTTCCTCTGTCAGACCAATATCAAGCATATACTGCTCAATATTATAAGATAAAGATTTATTTGAATCCTTGTAGGAGCTCATACGATTCAGCAATTTGTCAAAGCAATTTTTATGCATTGTTGTAGGGAAATGCTGTACTTTTTCAGTTGCAGCAAAGAACGATAAATCATACTCTCTACTCAAATCATCCTCGCTCATGCCGCAAAGACCTCCCAGCAAAAATGCCAAGGTCCCTGTGCGGTCTCTTCCTACTGCGCAATGAAAGGAAATTGGATAATTTTCTTCTTCCGCGAAAACAGAGAGAATGCTACGAACAGTTTCCGCTTGCCGTGTATCGAAAATACCGTTTTCTGCATATTGCGGAGCAGATATATTAATATAATTTATATCTTCAAAATACCGCCCTTCAATTTCTGTAGTTGCACGTAAATCCAACTCTGTTTTTATCTTCAATTCATTTTTCATATACTCTTTGCCGGCTTCCGTTATTTTTTCAGGTGCCGCCGTACGAAAGAGTACCCCTTGCTTCATGCGACCTATTTCTTTTCCATCATCATATAAAGGCCAATTACCCATATCACGGGTATTTGTTACACCCTCAACAAAAATAGTACGAACACGATCTTCTGTTTTAAAATAAGATACTTCACTCTCTGTATCTTCGTTTTTCATCTTCCAGTAATAATCTGTATTTGCCTTCAATCCCCGAATTTTAAATTCATTTCCTTCTACATGGTATGAACGTGAATCCGCAAAATCTTTATTTTCAGATAAAATCAATTCTGTCGCATTACCTTTCCATGAAAAAGTGACATATTCAGGTTCATAATGCATAACATCCGGCATATAGTACTTTTCACAAGTTTCGTTCGTATAATTTTCATCTAAAAAAGATTGAATGTCTTTATTAACAATCGAAACAGTGATATCCCCTTGGATTGGAGATATCAACTTAATTCTTGAACGAAATATCCCATAATACCCTGCCACACTCAAAACACCGGCAACTAACAGAAAAGCAATAATTATTTTTATAACTTTTTTCATAATACAATTGATACCTACCTCAATATTCTTGTTATTTGCGTGATTTTATATTATAATGTAATAAAAAATCGCCTATTAGGAGGAATTACTATGTTTGATTTCACAAACGAAAACCTCACTGCCGATTGGATAGACCATGGTGTCGAATCCCACTGGTGGAAAGGAAATACTGGTCAACACGAACATTTGAACATTTATGAAATCATTATTATCTTGCAAGGAAAGGTGACAGATATATATAATGGCAAATCAATAGATTTGCAAGCCAACCAAATTATCATACACCCTCCATATGGTACACACGACATTCAGTCAAATTCGTCGGAAGATATTATTCATATCAATTTCTCTGCTGAAGAAACGCTCTTCCGTGAAATCTGTGATTCTATGGACCCACAGATTTTAGACCTAATCTCTGATAGAGAAAAAATGAAAACCATTCAAATTTCAAAAGTGGAAATGAATTATATCGTGCATGTTGCCGAAGACATTCACTCCATCAAGAACGACTCTGTACGCTATAAAGCCATTTTGTCTCGTGCACTTTTGTATAATATTATTACAATCATATATACTCAATTAATTGTTAAGGATTCCCTTCAATATAAAACGGCTATTCCGTTTTGGCTTTCGAATGTGCTGGAAAAAATCAGTTCACCAGAGTACTTTTCCATGTCACTGTCTGAAATCTACAAGCTAAGCGGTTATTCGCAATGTATGTTTGCAAAATATTTCAAAGCATATATGGGACAAACTTTGGTTTCATATTTGACTGAAAAAAAAGTTGAATATGCATGCAAACTACTTAAGGAAACCAATCACAACATCCTTTACATTGCAAATTATTTAGGCTATTCCAGTCTCTCACACTTCAACCATGTGTTTATGGAAAAATTGGGGTGTACACCAACTGAATACCGTAAAGGAAATTAATTGTTCGGCAAAATCAATTTCATGCTGACAATTTCAAAAGGCTTTATTGTGAATGAGAAAGAATCATTTTGTTCGCAATAAAGTTCTTTTATATTGTTTTCCATCAAATCACAGTAAAAGGCATTCGTAAAAGAAAATCCTACTTTCACTTGCACATTCGTGCGTATATTATTGGTTTCATACATACGAATGATAACTGCATTTTCTTGTTCAGCCATTTTAATATTATCTATGATTACATTGTTTTTATTGCTTTTTGCTAAGCAGTATCTCTTCAAAACACCACTATCAGAAGAATCAAATTTTACACATTGCAGAGGATTGTTTAAATCATATGCCATTTTAATCGTGTTGGAATCAACAAGCGAATTTTTATGGGCATACAATGAATAAGTAAATTTATGCATTCCCTTGTCAGCATCCGGATACGGATAGACTGAACTCTTGAGCATAGTCAATCCCAATTCACCACCCACAACATCGTGACCATATTTACAATCATTTAAAAGTGAAACTCCATAACCATTTTCTGAAATATCAATAAACTTGTGTGCACATGTTTCAAATTTAGCCATATCCCAAGATGTGTTTGCATGAGTAGGACGTTCTAAAACACCATACTGAATATCAAAACTTGCCTTATCAGAATGCACGTCGATTGGGAAATAAGTTTTAAGCAGCATACATGGTTGCTGCCAATCAATGCTCGTTTCGAAATCAATACGAGGCAACGATTCTGACAGGAGAATATTCTGTTCTATTGTAGAATCCAAGAATTTTCTCACAACCTTAAGTCCCTTTTTAGATCCCAAATCAATCTTCTCAATAGAAACAAGTCCGTTCACCGGATATGCTTTTTCTCGATAATAATCTCTTATTTCCCAAGCATCATATTCCTTTGAATAATTCTCATAAGCAACAATTCGGTTACCGACTGTATTTTCTTTTAGAATTTCTCTGTCATTTACTTTGTCGTAAATTCGTGACATATGAAAATCATCATCAAATTCTATTCTATAAAATTGATTTTCCATTGCATGGTTTTCTACGATAACACCATTCGTTATAAGTCGAAGCTCCGTTACTGCAAAACCATAAGACGGAATAGGACCTGCAACCATGCTCTGACCATTTTGAGACACTTCTCCAATCATGGAAAATGGTTGAAGGTTGAATACCAATTCGCCACCATCTTCCAAATTAGCAAGAGCATACAACCTCTCTTCCGCCCCTTTACACATGAGATTGGCCTGTTCAAAAAATTCAGCATACATTCGGTCACTCTCATCATAAACCTCTTTAATTGATGTGCCCGGCAATATGTCATGAAATTGTAATGTCAAAATTGTTTCCCACAGATTATTAATGATTTCCCGTGGGTATGCCGTCCCATTGAGCAAATAATCCATCGTACATAATGCTTCAATATTATGTAATAAAAACTCTGCTTTTCGATTAAAACGCTTATTCTTGGCCACAGCAGTGTAAGTTCCTCGATGGAACTCCAAGTATAAATCTCCAACCCATTTACTTAGATTGCCGTCCGTTTTATCTTTAATGATTGAAATGAAATCAGAAAGTCTGGATGAAATGGCATTTGGGCAACCCGGTATACCGTATTTCATTCTCTCTATATTTTCCAGTTGCTCTGCGGACGGGCCACCACCACCATCACCATAACCATAGGAAAGCATTGCCGAATCCGTTAGCATCTTATCTTGAAATCTGTCATAAGTTCCTGCCAAATATCTTGGGGTTGCCTCAGCATTATAAGTCCCTAATCTACAAGGTTTTGGTGTCTTTACCTGAGCAGTCAAAAAATATGTAAATATCTCAGAACCATCCAGTCCCTTCCACATAAAGACATCGTGTGGCATTGTATTATGATCATTCCAAGAAATTTTAGAAGTAATAAATGTCTCCACCCCTGCCAATTTACAAAGTTGAGGCAATGCGGCAGAATATCCAAATGCATCCGGTAGCCACAGCACTTTACTCTCCACACCGAATTCATCCTTTAAAAATCTTTTTCCAAACATAAATTGGCGAACAAGACTTTCACCTGAAGGTAGATTGGTATCCGCTTCCAGCCACATAGCTCCTTCCGGTTCAAAGCGTCCTTCCTTAACCATTTCCTTTATCTTTTCATAAAGTTTTGGTGCCTCTTCCTTCACTGCTTTATACAAATATGGCTGAGAGCTGAAGAATTTATAATCTTTGTATTTTTCCATATAAGCAATGACCGTAGCAAAACTTCGTTGTGCTTTTTCTCTTGTCTGAGCCAACGTCCAAAGCCATGCAATATCAATATGTGTATGACCGACACAATAAATTGATATTCTTTGGTTTGAACAAATTTTTTCATAAAATTCATTGTGAAAATACGCTAAGGCTCTTTGAATTGAGTTGTCGTACTCTGCAGTCTTAGGTTCTCTAAAGTCGATTAAATCTAAAGTTTGGTTAATACACATCAAAATGTCACTATACTGTTTTGAATTTTTATCAGAAAATTCCAAAACAGAGAAAGGAACTTCCATATCGTAAAACAATTTCTGTGTATCCAAATCTATTTTTTGTGTCTTTGCAATAAAACGCACCGGTTCGCAAATGTCAAAACCAGTAAATGCATATATATGTAAATCGAATTCTCGCTTGTTTTCAATTGTAAAATAAGTATGGTTGGTGTCTAATCCCTGCACAACTTCTCCATCAACATAAGCTAAAAATTGCGGATTTGTCGCATCCCAACCTCCTAAATTGGTGTTGATGCAGAAACGTAATTCACTTCCCTTATCTTCTTCATCTAAAACGATATGCTTATAGAACCAAGCATGTGAATCTGGTTTTCCACCCCAAAAATCATTCCTATCAAAACTTTGCCACCTGCTATCGTCCGGAGAAGGCACGTCGCTCCCCACTTTATAACCTGTGGGCATGAACTGAAAACCATCCAACATGGTTTCCTGTTTCACAATACGTTTTTTTAGTTGAAGCATCATGGCTTCCGCTTTTTCATAATAAGAATCTGTAAATAGCATAAAATCTTCCGTCCATAAAAATTTTTTGCCAAGAAGTGGCTATCTGAAGATAACCACTTCTCAACATGATTAAATCATTTCTAATTCCACTTTAAATTATCAATATAAACTACTGTTTCCTTTGACTGATCTTGATTTTGGTTGTTAATCATAACACGGAATTTGAATACTTGTGTTGCATGATTCGGGAATGCCTTGTTAATGTCAACCGTAACACGATACCATCCTGCACCTGTAGGCCTGCATGACCATCCTGCCGCATCATCAGCACTATCAAATCCAATCCAAATAAATTCTGCTAAGCCAACACCCTGTTGTTCAGTAGCAAGTGCAAAGAAGCTTTGTGAATTAACCGGTTTTACATCGAACTGGACTGTCTTTCCGCTTAAATCCAATCCATTCCATTCATTCAGAGCAGCAATTAAAATATCACCGCTAGCCCACACTTCGCCTCTTCCACCATTGATACCAAGTTTCAAAGAACGCTCACTGTGAAGTGAGAAGTAATCTGTGCTATATGCAACCGTATTTAAATTACCACCATCTTGACAATCAACATTAATTGCATCATTTTCCTCAGTTCGAACTCCTTCTGTCAATTCAGAAATAGGAGCACCAAGATACAGATTATCCAGATAAACTGCTGTTTCAGAACCCTGGTTCTGACCAGAGTTACTAATCAGTACACGAAGCTTAAATACTCTGTCCTGATAACCACCAAAAGCCTTATCCAAATCAATGATAGCCTTATACCAACCATTTCCGATTTCTTGGCAAGACCAGCCTTTTGCTGTATCGTAGCTATTAAATCCAACATAAATCATCTCAGCAAGACCTACATCAGAACGTTCTATAGCAAAACCAAAATATGGTGTGTTGTTTACAGGTTTCACATCAAAGGAAATAATCTTGCCGCATAGATTAACAGGCTTCCATCCAATCAGTTCGGAAATGAAAATGTCTGCATTTGCCCAAACTTCACCTCTTCCACCATTGATGCCGAGTTTTAAAGCCTTTGTACTATCTGTACTCACAACCTGCTCGTCATAAGTTAAAGTGCTTAACATGTTGTCAACATTTTGAGCATTTGTTTTAATTGCATCGTCATTCTCAGATGCAATTACTTTGCCCAAAAGTTCAGACAGTGGAATTCCCAAATCCAAGTTGTCTATATACAATGACATGTCAGCCGCATAATCTTTTCCTGAATTTGTTACCATAAAGCGAAGTTTGTATGCTTTATTCTTGTAAGAAGGGAAAGCCTTATCTACTTCTACGGTTACACTATACCAGCCATTTCCGATAGACTCACATTTCCAACCACTTGCATCGTCTGAGCTGTCAAAACCAACCCAAATTGCATCGGAGTATCCATTAACCGAATCACCTATATGCAATGCAAAATATGTCGGCATGTTTTCTGCATAAAATTCAAAGCTTATGGTCTTTCCACTTAAATCAATCGCATTCCATTGATTCAATGCAGCAATCAAAAGATCTCCACATGCCCATGTTTCTCCTCTTCCTGCTGAAATACCCAGTTTTAATGAACGAATACTGTTTGTACCCACCTTCGCACTGCTAAATTCCAACGTACTCAACATGCTGTTTACATTTGCATTATTTGTATGGATTGCATCTTTGCTTTCATCAACAGGACTTACTGTAATTTCGCCCAAAGCCAAATTATCAATATATACCGCTGTTTCTGCTTCCTGATTCTGTCCGGAGTTGCTTATCATATAACGCAACTGCGAAACGCAAGACGCATAACTACCAAAGCAGGTGTCTGCATCAATAGATACTCTGTACCATCCGCCACCAATTGCCTGAGTTGTCCATCCTGTTCCGTTTCCGTCACAGCTAATCCAAAGCCATTCTGTAAAGCCGATACTCGGTACATTTAATGACAGTCCCACAGAATTCAATGCATTGTTCAATTTCATATCAAAAGTAATTGTTTTACCGGCAAGTGTAATATTTTTACCTTCTGCCAGTGAAGTTAACACAATGTCAGCACAGCCCCATACTTCGCCTCTTCCGGATGCGATACCCATCTTCATGGCTTTTTCACTGTATGGTACTGTCATAGAAGTGTCTTCATCTACCACATCCAAGACTCCATCTACTTTTACCTTGTCTGCATAAATGTAATCTCCTTCTTCACTAAGAACTGCTTCCTCTAAGTCAGACAATTCTGCATCTAAATAAAGTTGGTCAATATAGAATGCTGTGTCTGCGGAAGCATCCTGGCCACTATTGGTGGTCAAGAATCGGATTTTGAATACCTTATCCTGATATCCGCCAAATGCTTTATCTACGTCAATCTGAACACGGTACCAACCATCTGATAACGCTGAGCATTCCCATCCTTTTTGCTCATCACTATCGCCTAATCCGATATAAATCATATCAGACATACCTTGACCTGATCTTTCAACTGCCATTCCAAAATAGGTAGGCGTATTTACAGGTTTGATTTCCATAGTAATCGTTTTTCCACCAAGATCAACCGGCTTCCAATCGTTCAGTTCGGAAATATATATATCCGCAGTACCCCAAACTTCTCCACGATTTGCAGAAATACCCAGTTTCAACGAGCGAAGGCTGTCTGCACTGTGAACCGCATGGTCATAAGCTAACACATCAAGTGAGCCATCGTCACATTTTGAATATGCTGTGATTGCGTCGTTGTCTTCATTTCCGGATACAAAATGCAAATTATCGATATTTGCTACTGAATCCTTAGATATATCTGAACCTTCTTTGTTGAGTGTAAATAAGATCTTGAAGACTGAATTCGTATATTCACTCCACAACATATCTGGATATACGTACACACGAACCCAATCAGAATCTAATCCAACACATTCGTAACCGTATCCGCTGCTACCTGCTGTAGGAGTAAAATATACACCTTCTGATACACCCTTCTCGGTATGTTCAATACTTACACCGAACCAGTTAGCGTAGTTTTCCGTTTTCAAATCAAAGCAAATGGCATTATTGCTGATATCTACGCCTTTCCAATCATTTAACTCTGCAATAAAGACTGCTGCCCATTGGATATTCTCTTCTGTATCTTTATCTTGAACAAGACGCAACGATTGTACACTGTCTTCAGAGTAAATGTCGGTGTCAATTGATACAGAACTCATAGTGCACTGTTCACTGGTAAGGTTAATTAAATCATCCTTCTCACATTCAGGAAGTTCTTTCACCGGTTCATCTGTGCCACCACCTGTATTTCCACTTCCATATGGAGAAGGTGTGTTCCAAGGGTCAGAAGCATTTAATTTATGTGCTGTTGTCTTATAATTTGTCATGGACAGATTATCCAGATATACAACTGATTCTTTTCCCGCTTCTGCTGTTTCATTGGTAAAGAATAAGCGCATGCAACGAACAAAATCCGCATGAACTGTGTCTGAATCAAGATCCGCCTTGGCAACATCAATTGTCATGCGATACCAGCCGTTTCCGATAGCTTCACTCTTCCAGCCTTGGCCAGATGCATTATTCCCTGCCTTTAGCCTGAGTTCTTTGCTGTATGAGCCGTAGTCTGCTTCAAATTTCAGAACAAATTCCTCATCAATATTGGAAGGCTTCACATCAAAACTTACCACTGCTTTCGAGATATCCAATGGTTTCCATCCGGTTGGATTTCCACCGATAAAGGAATGAACCATAGCTGTTGACGGGCTACCATCTTTTGAAAGACTCACTTTGAAGGAAAGTAAACTATTCTTAGAATATTCACTGATATCCGCAGCGTTTACCATTACATTTTCAATCTTTGTCTCACCAATATAAATAGAAAGCGCATCATCTGTCGAGAACATATCGTTCGCTTCTGCTGCTGTATAAGGAGATTTCGTATCCCACGGGTTCTCTTCATCCAATGGATGTTTCGTAGTCTCATGACCTGTCATATGAAGATTATCCAAATAAACTACAGATTCTTTGCCCTTAGATGCAGTTTCATTTGTAAAATAGAAACGCATACATCTTACAAAATCCGGACGTACAAAAGGTGATGTCATCTGACTATCCGCAACCTTTAGGGTGATACGATACCATCCGTCAGATAACGCTTCTGAGGTCCATCCTGTACCGGATTTCTTATTCAAATTAAATTCTAAATCTCTACTGAATACATTGTAATCAGATTCGAATCGAACAATAAATTTCTTGTCCGCATTGTCGCATTTCACATCAAATGTAAATACTGCATTGGAAATGTCCAGTGGTTTCCATCCGGTTGGGTTACCACCAATGAATGAGTGAACCATACCGGTGATGCTGCTACCATTTTTCGAATACAATGCTTTTACTGACTTCACACTTTCTGTAGAAACAACATCCGCAGATGTGAAATCATCTTTATCAATCTTGGTATCACCGTAATATACCGAAAGAGCATCATCCGTTGTGAAGAAGTCTTTATACTCATAATTTAATGTAGTATCCAAATCCGGGAATTTTTCTGCATCATAATCCACAATATCAATATTGTCGGCATATAAACCGAATACATAAGCAGATTCATCCTCTGTTGCACCATCGTAAGTCATCTGTACAACAATATAATCCGACAATTCAAAATCCGCGTCAAAAATCGGCTTCTGCGTAATACCAAAAGAACGAAGAGAAATTGCTATCTTTGTCCATTCATTTGGTTTTGCAACGTATTGTGTGTTTGTTCCGAAATTTGTGTTGATTCCCAATTCATGATGACGAATCAAGAAACCAAATGTCATGTCTTTATCGGACGTATTAAATACATCAAATGTAAGAACTGCATTTTCCCAATCTTGTACTGACAGGCGCTCATTATTTGGCCAGTCAGTCAATGGGAATACAGAGATTGCACTACCTTTTACAGAGGTTCCCATGTAGTCCACCTTCACAGAAGAACGAGAATCTTTCACACTAAAATAAGTTTTATCGTAATTCAACGTCTTTTTGATTCCTTCTCCACCCCAAATATTAACCATCCATTGGTCCATATCATCAGGTGTAGTCATAACTCCTACGTTGGTTTCCCCTTTGTATGTAAGTTTTCCTTTTGTTGCTGTAATGGTAATATGCACATCCGCAAAAACATTTTGCGTAAATTTAAAACCATCTACCTCTAAAGTATGCCATTCAAAATCATCGCCCATATATTCTGCTGTCATGGCATATGTTGTTTTTTCTTCTTTTTCAAAATATGGTTCGAAATCGTATTCCTCGCCTAATACGGCATCTGGAATTACATCTGCGAAACGAACCGTATTCGTTTCCTTTGTACCTAAAAATAATAGGCAGCATGCGCCTGCCGCAATGATTGCGGCAAGCACTACTGATAAAATAATTATACTTTTCTTTTTCTTACTCATTTTGTCACCTTCTTATATGAACTACACCATTCAATTAAAACGCATCAAGTGTAGCAATTGCTAGTTCAGGATTATTATACATAGCATCTAACAACTGAAGTAATTCAGAGCGTACTGCTTTAAATGTATCCACATCTGTGTACGGCTTCGTTCCTGTGAAGATACGAGAATAGAATGTATTTAAAATTGTATCGCTATCATAAGACTTACCAAATTGTTGATTTAATTCAGCAATTCGTCGTTCAAACATCCACAGATATTCGTAATCCTCATTTGCTTCACGAGTGGATTCCAAACGCAATGTGGAGATTGGTCCATTCAATCCATACTTGCTACCAGAGTAAATAAGTTGTCCATCTCCATTCTTTCCATTAAATGATGCTGGATCTGACCAGATATCTCTTCTTGCATAATTCGTTCCGTCATACTTCTGCCAGAAGTTTACGCACCATTCAAGATATCCGGTAACGTCATAGTGCTTCTGCATCCATGTAATGGTACGGGTGGAAATCAAGTTGTCATCAATAAAGAATGATGGATATGGATTTCCAGGTTCTTGGCAATGATACCACCAAAAGTCTTCGCCATTGACACGGCCCGCATTATTTCTACGCTCTTCCATAGTATCCGTAAAGCCATCCACTTCATATTGATTTACGTATAAGCACCATGTCTGAATACCACCGTTTTCATCATCGCCTTCAAAGTCTGCAGAATATTCTTGGCGCGTAACCACGTGATTAATATTCATCAAACTTTCTTGCAATTCCGGATATCCTACCAAAAGTGCTTTCACTTCATTCTTTGCTTCTGTAACAATTACGTCACATTGCTTAATCTGATATGCTTTTCCATCAGTAGGTTCATCCGTAATCTCCCATGCGTAAACAATTGCCTTTTCAAACAAGTCTGTCTCATGGTCTCCGCTATCCCATAATTCCATATTCTTCTCTGCCATAGCTGTCAGAATTTCTACCATATAAGCCTTATCAATCAAATGATATTTATACCATAAAAATGACTTCTCCACAGATTTATATGGTAAGTTATAAGTCGACACCTTCGGATTCTGTGCGTATTGCACTAAGTAATCTGCATATTCACTTGAATTGGTATATCCTTTTGTCGGGATATCATATGGTGTCACACGCTTATCTACTAAGAAATTATAATAATTTTCATAAAGCGTGTTATCTACACTACTGTATTCACCAAACTCATCGATGTAGTTGTACCACAGACCAAATGCCATCTGATTATGCATTTCTTCCGGCATGGTCAAGTTGTGTACTGTAACAGTAAGCGGAAGTTCGCAATACTTGGTATCCAAAAGGACTTTCACCACGCCTGTATAGGTACCTGCCGGTACATTTGCCGGGATATCTACATTAATCCAGAAGCCTTGATTTGCTCCTGCTGCAATATTGTTTTCTCCCGCCTTGATGCGAACATCAATTGGAATCAACGCATCTGGATACCAGCCTGGTGTCATATCTGCAGTTTCTGGAGCATCTTGTGAAGCACTGGTAGTCTGGATATAATGTTGTGTCAAGATTTCCACATTGGAAGCTTCAATTGTATTACCATTTCCGTCTGTCAAATCAGAAGCAGCTACACGATAAGCAGACACTGCATTATCTGGTTTGATTATCAATTGAACTGATTCTGTCTCGCCCTTGATTGCTTCCATACTTAAATCTGTTGTGGCATCAGACGGTTCTGCAGCATATTGCATTACGCTTTCTGTGTTTTCTGCTCTCCACATATGAACAGCATCAATATAATTTGCTGCAAACTTAATATCTAAGTTATCGATATATACTGCTGTCGGCTGTGACTGGTCTTGATTCTGATTGTTGATCATAACACGTAATTTAAATACACTTGTCGTGTAATTCGGGAATGCCTTATCCATATCAACTGTAACATGATACCAGCCCGCTCCAGTAGGTCTACAAGACCAACCCTTTGCATCATCTGCGCTGTCAAATCCGATATAAATGAACTCTGCCAAACCAACACCCTGCTGTTCTGCAGAAAGTGCAAAGAAAGTTTGTGAGTTCACAGGCTTAACATCAAACTCAATCGTCTTTCCTCTTAAATCAACACCATTCCAACCATTTAAAGCCGCAATCAGAATATCTCCACTTGCCCATACTTCGCCTCTTCCACCATTAATACCAAGTTTCAGAGAATGTTGACTATAAAGCGAGAAGTAATCCGTACTATATTCTACAGTGTTTAGATTGCCACCATCTTGACAATCAACGTTGATTGAATCATTTGCCTCGGAACGAATACCCTCTTTTAATTCTGGAATTGGAGTTCCCAGGTATAAGTTATCAATATAAACTGTCGTATCTGCATCTGTGTTTGCACCATCGTTTGAAATCAATATGCGGATTTTAAATACACGATCCTGATAACCGCCAAAGGCTTTGTCCATATCGATGGTGACTTTATACCATCCATTTTCCTTTTGACTACATTTCCAACCCTTACCATCATCACTGCTTCCAAAGCCAACGTAAATCATTTCTGCAAGTCCAACATCCGAGCGTTCTGCTGCAACTCCAACGTAACCGGCAGAATTTTCAGCCTTCACATCAAAGGTAATCGTCTTTCCTACCAAATCAACCGGTTTCCATCCTATGAGTTCAGAAACAAATACATCTGCATTAGCCCATACTGTTCCACGACCTCCATTAATGCCAAGTTTCAAGGACTGTGTACTGTTAGTACTTAAAACAGTTGTGTCGTATTCCATTGTATTTAATACACTATCCACGTTTTGAACATCGCAGTGAATTGCATCTTCTTCTTCATTTGAAACATAAGTAACCAATTCACCTAACATTACATTGTCAATATAAAGGTTGCTGACTGCTGTTTGGTCTTGACCTGAATTACTCATCATGAAACGGAACTGTGATATTGCTTTCGCATAATCTCCAAAGCAAGTATCCATATCTACTGTAAAGCGATACCAACCGTTTCCAATCGGTGTTGTAGACCAACCGTTTCCACTTCCTCCACAGCTAATCCATAAATCCTCAGAACTCCAACCAACACCCGGCGTGTTT
Source organism: Faecalimonas sp. (assembly GCA_045632945.1). GTDB lineage: Bacteria > Bacillota > Clostridia > Lachnospirales > Lachnospiraceae > Faecalimonas. Next base: position 32,115 of record JAZQXU010000033.1, read on the forward strand.
ATCTGGAATCGTATAGAATTCAGGGTGTTACTTACTTTCATATCGAAAGTAATTGTTTTACCGGAAAGAATTACATCTTCGCCGTCCAATAAGGAATTCACAACCAAGTCTCCACAGCCCCAAACATCACCACGTTTTGGATCAATACTCATTCTCATAGATTGTGTACTGTATAATGATGTTTCATAAGTTTCATCACCGACAAAATTTAATACGCTATCTACAATAACTTTCTTTGCACATACAGAATCGCCCGTTTCGTTTCCTACTCCTACAACCAAATTTGAAATCTCAGTTCCAAGATACAAATTATCAATATATGTTGATGTAACAGCATTCTGATCTGCGCCGGAGTTACTAATCATAATACGCAACTTGAATACTCTGTCCTGATATCCTCCAAAGGCCTTATCCATATCAATGATTACCTTGTACCAACCATTCTCTGTTTCTTGGCAAGACCATCCTTTTGCACTGTCAGAACTGTTATAACCAACGTAAATCATATCAGAAAGTTTGTATCCTGAACGCTCTGCTGCAATGGCAAAGAATGAGGAACTGTTTTCCGGTTTGATGTCAAAGGTAATTGTTTTACCTACCAAATCAACCGGTTTCCATCCAACTAATTCTGAAATGAAGAGATCCACATTCGCCCATGTCTCACCTCTGCCTCCATCGATGCCGAGTTTCAATGATTGCGTACTGTTTGTGCTGACTACTGTTGCATCATATTCTAAGGTATTTAACACACTGTCGACGTTTTGCGCATCTGCATGAATCGCATCCTCATCTTCATTTGCAACGCCTGTACCAAGTTTCTTCCTTGGTCCTTCAATCTCCTCTCCGTCTATAACAGCTTTCACTGTTACATACATAGGAAGGGCTATGTCGCGAACAACTTTCGTTGCAATATAATCTGCTTTATAATCAGATGCTTTCACGATATTACCATCTTTGTCCGTCAAAGAGGTGTACGCATCCGTTGTGGAAACCACGCTACTGTTTCCAAGATAAAATCGAATTTCATCAATTTCATCTACATATTTCGCACTTACTGTGGAAATGAGACGTATCGTACTGTCGTCATTTTCCTTGGTATCATAAGCAATGTCTAGCATATCAACAATCTCTGCCTTACTTTCATCTGAAACAGCTGCTTTAGTTGAAAGTATGGTTCCGAAACTGCAAAAGATCATGACAAATGCCAGAAATGCGCTTAATAACCTTTTCTGTTTTTTCATAAAATTCCACCTTCCCTATTTATTCATTAAAATTCATCTAAAATTTTCATTGCTTCTTTTGGATCGTTGTACATATCTTCTAACAACTGAAGTAACTCCGAACGCACCTTTCGGAACTCTTCACTATCGGTTTTTGCAACAACTCCATCAAAAATGCGGGAATAATATTTATTTAAAATTTCGACACTATCATACTGTTTGTTATGCTCTTTGTTTAGAACTTCCATCTGGTTCTCAAACATCCATAATAATTCGTAATCTTCATTGGCTTCTCGAGTCGACTCTAAACGCAAGGTGGAAATCGGTGTATCTAAACCATATCGAGTACCAGGATAAATCAATTGTCCATCGCCGTTGCGACTTTCAAATGTATTTGGATCATTCCATACATCGCGTGTCACATATGAACCGCCCACAAAACTTTCACATTTTCTGTAGAAGTTTGCACACCAATACAGATAACCGGATACATCATTTGCTTTTTGCATCCAAGTGATTGCTCTTGTGGAAATCAAGTTATCATCTAAGAAGAAAGATGTATATGGATTTCCTGGATCTGAGCAGTGGTACCACCAAAGTGATTCCTTATTGCTTCTTGTAGATTCTTCGGCACGCTTATGAAGTTCCTTGGATACGCTTTCTACACCAAACTCACTCACATAGGTACACCAGGTTTGAATTCCGCCAGACTCCTCATCACCAGCAAACGTTTCATCATAATTAATGACTGACACAACGTTTTTCAAGGCAGTAAGGCTTTCGCTTAACTCTGGAAAATCTGCCAAAAGAGGCTTGACAGCATTTTTAGCTTCGGTAACAACTCTATCGCATGCCTTAATCTGCGGAGCTTGTATAACGTTCGGCTCATCTACGATTTTCCAAGCATACACATATGCCTTTTTTAGCAAATCTGTTTCATGATCACCGCTATTCCATAACTCAATATTCTTCTTAATAACAGCTGTAAGTACATCAATTAAATGTTCTTTGTCAATCACAGTCATTCCATCCACCTCTGCTGCTTTATATGGCAGATAGTAGCCGGAAACAATCTTGTTTTGCGCAAACGGAACAATGTACTCTGCAAATTCTTCCGGAGTACTGTATTGATCCTCCGGAACTGTTTGTGGTGTTACACGTTTATTTGCCATAAACCAATAATAATTTTCGGATATGTTCTCAGGTGTTTCCACACCTTCTCCATAAGAAATGTAGTCATACCACAATCCAAATGAACTTGTAGTGTGCATTTCTTCCGGAATTGTCATATTATACACTGTTAAAGTGAGAGGTATTTCACAGTTCTGCTCATCCACAGTCAACGAAACAGTTGCCTCATATTCTCCTGCTGCCGCATCGGCCGGAATATTGACGTTAAACCATATCCCTTGATTATCGCCGGCTGAGATGATATTCTCTTTTCGCTTTTCAAAGCGATCAATTGGAACTAACGCATCCGGATACCAACCAACATACATATACGTCGTTTTTGGCATTTTCATTGAGGACGCTTTGGTCTCTATGTAACGCTCTGCGAACACTTCAATGTGTTCGGCAGAAATGACTGCACCATTCGAAGTAGTTAAATCAGAAACCTCTACATGATATGAAGCGACATCATTTTTTGGTGTTATCATTAATTGTATTGATTCTGTCTCGCCCTTCATTCCCTCCATTGAAAGAGAAAGTTTGGCATCTTCCGGAATCGGATCTTCTCGCATGATATTTTGCGTATTTAAAGCACTCCACAACTCCACATCTTTCATTTGAATCTTTTTGTCTTGTGAGCACCCTGTCATACACATCGGAATCAACATGCTAATTACTAAAATACTTGCTAATAATCTATTCTTTCTCATTGTTTTCCTCACTTAGCACCAATATTACTCAAAACCATCGCCCAAGCAGAATCACTCCAGAATTTGATATCTGCATCAAAGATTTCCTGAGCTGTTTTTGGATTTTTCTCATTGAATAATATTTCAAACTGGTTTGCGGCAGTTGCGTTAAGCATGTTTACACCACCATAAATTGATAAATTAAAGTTTTGTGCATTTGGCAATACAGTAGCAGGGAAATTCTTATCATTATAGAAATCCGTACGCATCTTTGCAGTTCCGGATAAGCTCTTATACAATTCCGGACTTACCTCTTGCATGTCGTACTTGTAGAACATTCCCGAACCACAAGTTTCTTTTGCATAAATTTCGTTTGCTTTATCCGTTGAAAGGAAACGTAAAAAGTCTTTTGCAACTTCAATGGAACCACTGTATGAAGGAATTACTGCATTATGCAAGTTACCCACTGAATACAAAACTTGGCGAGCAGCTGCCACGGTCTTGAAGTCTTCATCTGATACACCGGCGTAACTTTTTTCTCCGTTATCAACAGCTTTAACCACTGCAGCGAGTGTCGCGTCATCTGCGATTGTTGTGGTCTTATTAATAATGGAACTAATAACTGGTGTTTTCATCATACGGATATCATAGTCATATCCTTTTCCTTTGAGTCCTTCTTTTATATCACTCATCTCTCGGTCAAACCAGTCACCATTTGCCATGAATACACCTTGACCCATTAAGAAGTTTGTCTGTGCATCAATAAAAGCAGTAGCGTTTGCACCGGCATAAAGGTTTTTGTTGGCTGAGCCAAGAACATCTTCAAGAACTTGAAGGGATTCCAATCTGCCCTGCTGTTTAAAAATGTCTACCGAATACTCGCCATTAACTTTTCCTTCCCAGAAACTCATATAGTTATCGTATCCTTCGTATTGAGCCCACCAAATTGGATATAAATGTTCCCAATAGCATGCACTACTGTTCTCGCAGGATTGCATGATAGAATAGCCTTCTTTTGCAGTAATTTTCTTCATGACTGCAAGTAATTCATCTGTTGTAACAGGTACCTCACCAAAATCTTTCAATTTGTCGGCATTATAAAGGATTCCGTTAAATCCACCTGCCCAAGGAATTGAATAATATGCGGTCTCACCACTGATATCTGTATAAGCATTTGCAACAATTACACTTTCGAGCATTTTGTCCTTGATAAGAATTTCTTCACCCGGAACTTTAGATTCATAAATATCTGAAATATCAAGCAATAACGTGTTGCGATTAGAATCACGTTTACTGTATACCGTCTGCAAATTAATACCAAACAACAAATCATATGGGTTCGCATTTGCACCTGCGGTAATCTTACCTTCTGCGTAAGAACTTTCCGCATTTGTATCAATGTTGATTGATAAATCCGGATATTTTTCTTGAACCCAATCCTGTGCCTTAAATTCTTCACTCACTTTGTTAAGCCATTCAGTTCCATAACCGGCATCTAAAATATAGATGTCAAGTTGTGTGGCCGAAGTTTCCCCATTTTTGCCACATCCTGTCAAGGACAATACAGATAAAACCAAACATAAAACTAGTGTCAGACTTAAAACCTTTTTCATAAAAAATCCTCCTTATAATGAATCTTGTTTATAATTTTTTATTACTAACCCTTCATGCCTCCAACTGTCATATTCTTCATAATCTTTTCTGAAAATAGCGAGAATATAATCAGCACAGGTACCATGGATAGGAATAGTGCCGCAAAGTAAACAGGCATATTCCCTCGTGTCATCTGTCTCTCTATGTAATATAGACCAGAGGCTATTGTCGGCCAATGTGGTAAGTAAAGAACGATCGAGCTATAATCATTCCAACAGTTAATTGCTGCTATTATGCTAAGTGTGCCAATCGGTGCAGATGCCATAGGTAACATTACTTTGAAAAATGCTGTGAAATGGCCGCCACCGTCCATAAATACCGCCTCTGCATAACTCCATGGCATACTCTTGAAAAACGAATACAAAACCAAGAAGTTAAAGCCAAATCCGCCGGCACACGAAAGAATCGGTTGCAAAGGAGTATCATAAATTCCCAAATCTGCAGATAATTTAAAACTAGCACCTAGCGTTCCGACTATCGGAATTGTCATGGAAAAAATTGCAATACCGTATAAGAGATTTTTTAATTTGAACTCATACTTGGATAAGCAATATCCCGTACATGCACTGAAAAATACACCCTCTACAGTAACAACAAATGTGTACCACACACTGTTGAACAACATATTGAATAAACCTTTGCCGTCATATTCCAATTCCCGAAATGCACTGATGTAATTTGAAAACAGTAATTTTTCCGGCAATTTAAATGCTTGGCCCAATGCGCTATCCATTCTGAACTCCAACCCGTCTTTTAAAGAAGATACAAACAACCAAACAAATGGTGCAATCATTGTAACGGTATAAAGTACGAATAGTATAAACATGAACACAAAAACTATTTTTTCTTTACCTGAACGTTTGAATAAAAGTTCTGATATATCGCTGTCACGTTTTTTCATTTTTAATCACTCCTCTTAATACTCTACTTCTTCAAAACGACTCATAAACTTTCTTACCGAAAGAATTACCGGTATTGCTACTGCAGTAAAGCAAAGACCCGCGGCAGAAACCAAATTATACATGCCACCGCCACCAAAACCATCACCGTTGATTTTGTTGTAAATCCAATAGGAAATTGTGGTGGTCTCATGTGTACCGTTCACAAGCAAAAGTATCGGACCGCTGGCAGTAAATAAACTTGTCATCTGTAAAACAATAGAAGTTGTAATGGTCGGCCAAATAAGTGGTAAAATAATATGCGTCAACTCATGAAACGGACCTACACCATCTAATCTAGCTGATTCAATCACTTCAACAGGTATACGCGACATTGCACCGCTGAATATCAACATGTTTCCGCCAAATCCTACTAAAAATGTATAAATAAGAATTGTCCATGTAGCAGTAGACGCTTGCCCTAAAAGTCCCGCTTGTGGAAAATCGATTCCGATTTTCTGTGCAAGCACTCCCAATGGTCCATCCGGATTGATAACCTGTTTAAAAACAGTTGTCAAAACAACCGGCGGAAGTATACACGGTAAATAGAAAATGATACGGAAGAATTTAAATCCACGAATTCTCTTATATAAGAAATAACTGATTACTAATGCGGAAGGAATATTAAGTAGCATCCCCTCTAAAAAATACAAAGCGGTGTTTTTGACTGCAATATTCATTTCATTACCCGGACGAGTTAAACTTTGAAAAAATTGAACAAAATTTTCTAATGTGAATGTTCCGTCAGCTGCTTTTTGAAAAGCTAAAAAGATTGAATTGACATTAACATAAAGCCAAAATACCAACCAATTTATAACAGGAATTGCTAACATGGCTATTAAAAATACAGTTTGATTCTTACGAATTGCCGCACCATGCGTATGTACAGTTTCTTTTTTCGTCTTTGCCTTATTTGCTGTTGTCATTTTCCGACTCTTCCCTTCATTAAAAATATGAATTTAAACAAAATTATCGCAATATAATTAGTATCTTTGTAAACATTGTACAATCGCAATAAAGATATCTCTTGTGTTTTTTTATGAATTGTTTGTGATTTTTAATTATGTGATTACAAAAAATGGAAACACACAATAATTATTAAAAAACTTCTTTGCAAACGCAAAAAAAGCCGATTCTCATCGGCTTTTTTCGGCTCTATGCTTTCATCGCATTTCCTGTATATAGTTGATAATATTTTCCTTGCTCTTCAATCAATTGTTCATGCGTTCCACGCTCAATGATACGTCCCTGCTCCAATACCATAATACAGTCTGAATTACGTACAGTTGATAAACGATGGGCAATGACAAAGGTCGTTCTGCCCTTCATAAGTTTATCCATACCATCCTGAACAATGCGTTCCGTTCTTGTATCAATAGAACTGGTCGCTTCGTCCAAAATGAGTACCGGTGGATCTGCAATCGCTGCACGGGCAATTGCCAAAAGCTGACGTTGTCCTTGGCTTAGATTTGCGCCGTCTCCTACCAGCATGGTGTCGTACCCTTGCGGCAAACGTCTGATAAAACCGTCTGCATTGGCAAGTTTCGCTGCCGCTATTACTTCTTCATCTGTTGCATCTAATTTGCCATATCGAATATTGTCCTTAACGGTTCCCGTAAATAAATGGGTATCCTGCAGAACAATGCCAAGCGAACGTCTGAGGTCTGCTTTCTTAATCTTATTGATATTGATTCCATCATAGCGGATTTTACCATCCTGAATATCATAGAAACGATTAATCAAATTGGTAATGGTTGTTTTCCCGGCTCCTGTGGAACCTACAAAAGCGATTTTCTGTCCCGGTGTTGCATAGAGTTGCACATCATGCAGTACGATTTTCTCATCTGTATATCCGAAATCAACTCCATCAAAAACAATATCTCCCTTTAATTCAATATAATCCACACTGCCATCAGCCTGATGTGTATGCTTCCATGCCCAGCGTCCTGTGCGCTCTTCGCACTCAGTTAACTCACCGTCTACTTCTTTTGCATTAACAAGAACAACATACCCTTCATCTGTTTCAACCTTCTCATCTAGAAGGTTAAAAACACGCTCTGCACCTGCAAGCGCCATAACAATCGAATTGAATTGCTGACTCACCTGATTAATCGGCATGCTAAAACTCTTATTAAATGTAAGGAAACTGGCAAGCTTTCCAAGCGTGAAGCCCCACACATTTCCAAGGGCAAGCGCTCCACCGACAATGGCACAAAGTACATAACTCACATTACCAAGTTGTGCATTGATTGGTCCTAATACATTAGTAAAGGTATGCGCTTTATCTGCACTATCACACAGTTCGTCATTTAGCGCTTTGAATTGCTTTTTATTTTCTTCCTCCCGGCAAAAGACTTGAACAACTTTCTGCCCATTCATCATTTCTTCTATGAAGCCATTAACTTTGCCCAGATTTTTTTGTTGCTTTACAAAGTATTTACCACTGTTACCCGCTGCATATTTGGTTGCAAGAAGCATAACCGAAACCATGCACAATGTCACAAATGTCAACGGCACGCTTAGTACTATCATGCTTGTAAACACACTGACAATCGTAACCGCACTGTTAACAAGCTGTGGGATACTTTGGCTGACCATCTGCCTTAGCGTATCAATATCGTTTGTATAGACAGACATGATATCGCCATGCGCATGCGTATCAAAATATTTGATCGGAAGTTTTTGCATGTGTTCAAACAACTCATTTCGAAGATCTCTAAGACAACCTTGGGTCACATATGTCATAATGAGATTTTGTAAATAGGTTGCTAAGATACCTATAAGATAAAATCCTGCCACACGCAAAATCGCCAATCCAAGCGGCCCGAAATCAGGATTATCTGACAACAACAGAGGCGCAATATAATCATCAATTAAGCGTTGCGTAAACATGGTTCCCTGCACACTTGCCAGTACACTGACAAAGATGAGAATAATTACCGAAATATAATGCCACTTATATGTGCGGAACACATAATTCATCAATCTCATAAAAAGTTTACCGGGATTCTTAACCTGAGGTTTCATTCCCCTCGGCGGTCTACTCATCGGTCCTGCCATATCTACTCACCTGCCTTTTCATCAAAGTCTCCTCCACCCTTGGTCTGGGTTTCGTATACTTCGCGATAAATTTCATTATTTGCAAGTAACTCTTCATGAGTACCAAATCCACAAATCTCACCATTCTCCATAACAATAATGCGGTCTGCATTCTGAACACTGGAAATTCTCTGCGCAATAATGAATTTTGTTGTATCCGGAATCTGCTCTGCAAAGGCTTTGCGGATTCTGGCATCCGTAGCTGTGTCTACCGCACTGGTGCTATCATCCAATATCAGGATCTTCGGCTTCTTAAGAAGTGCTCTAGCAATACAAAGTCTTTGCTTTTGACCTCCCGAAACATTCGTTCCGCCTTGCTCAATATGAGTGTGGTAGCCATCCGGGAATTTTTGAATAAACTCATCTGCACAGGCCAATCGACAAGCATGTTGACACTCTTCTTCCGTCGCATTCATGTCTCCCCAGCGCAAATTGTCTAAAATTGTACCGGAGAATAGCACATTGTTTTGAAGCACAACAGACACCTGGTTTCTTAGGCTCTTTAAATCATATACCTTGACGTTGTGTCCACCTACCAGCACCTCGCCTTCCGTAACATCATACAACCGGCTAATGAGGTTAACCAAGCTGGTTTTAGCGCTACCTGTTGCCCCCATAATACCGATTGTTTCACCGGATTGTATTTGCAAATTAATAATTTTAAGAACAGCATCACCCGAACCTTGTTTATACGCAAATGTTACATTTCGAAATTCCACACTTCCGTCAGGAACCTGGTAAATCGGCTCCTGTGGACTTACTATATCACTTGTCTCGCGAAGAACCTCTGCAATACGTCTAATACTTGCCGTACTCATAGTAATCATGATAAATACCATAGATAACATCATGAGACTAGACAAAATATTCATACAGTATGCCAATAAACTCATGAGTTCTCCTGTAGAAAGCGACCGGGCAACAATCATCTTTGCCCCAATCCAACTGATTAACAAAATACAACTGTATACTGTAAACTGCATAATCGGAGCATTGTAAATAATGTTCTTTTCTGCCTTCAAGAATATCTTATAAATATTTTCACTGGTCTTTTTAAACTTCGTGGTTTCTTCTTTTTCACGCACGTAAGCCTTTACCACACGAATAGCCGAAACATTTTCTTGGACAGCCGCATTCATCTCGTCGTATTTTGGAAACGCCTGTTGAAAATACTTAGTCGCCCTCTTCATAATAAAGAAAAGCGTTACGCCGAGTAAAATTACAGCAATCAAATAAATGCTTGCTATGCGTTTGTTAATATAAAAGGCCATAGCCATTGCACAGATAAGGCTGGCAGGTGATCTTGTAAACATGCGAAGACACATTTGATATGCCATCTGAATATGCGTGATATCCGTTGTTAATCTGGTAACCAAACCTGCCGTACTAAACTTATCAATGCTTGCAAACGAGAAAGTCTGTATATGGTTAAACAATTTCTCGCGCAGATTCTTTGCAAAACCTGTAGATGCCTTTGCGCCGAAACGTCCTCCCGCAAGACCTGCAAGCAAACCAATAACTGCCGCAACAATCATAATCGCACCGATTTTATAAATATGACCCATGTCACCTTTTTCTACACCGTTATCAATAATAGACGCCATTAGAAACGGTACGCACATCTCCATGGCAACTTCCAAAATCATAAAAAGCGGTGTGGCAATCGAAGCTTTTTTATACTCTTTTACTTCTTTTAATAATAGTCGAATCATGTGGGTCTCCTCCACTGCTTATAATTATTCTTATATATTAACATAATTTGAAATATATGATTATGAATTTTTTATGAACAATTAAATGGTTAACGTTTTGCCCGTGGAATAAGTTCTAGTTTGCCCTGCGGCTATAAGCCGCTGTTGCCTGCTTACCTCTAAAGAGGCTCTGAATAGTTCGCCTTCCGCGCTACATGCACAAGCTAACCTAACGGTTTTAGGCGTATCACAAAAAATTTCCAAAAAATCGACCCAAAGCAGCGTGAACTCTTTCCATATTTTAATCTAATTGTTTGTATATAAAATATTTGCTCTTATTCTAACCGAAACATTATACATCTCGGTTAGTTTTGCTTCAATATTTTTGCATACAAACATTATCCCATCGTAAAGCGCATTTTTATTATGCTTTTGGTTAGTTTCCTCACAATTATTTTCTATACGAACAAAGCGAAAGCTATTTGGGGACACACCCGCATAGCAGGTGGTTATTTTTATCTGTCGATACAAAAAAGCCGTTTCCATTACAACAATGTGTAACGAAAACGACCTTGATTCGTATTACCACTCAATCAGATTCACTTCTGTTCCATCTGCCTTCATGGTCTTTATTTCATTGTGAGAAATAGCAGTCTGAACACCTTTTCCGAAAATGCTTATGCTTACTTCTTCCGCTGCGCCATCCGCCTCATAAAAACGAATGATTTTTTCGTTGCTATCTTCCGCTTGTTTTACAGCAGTAACAATAATGTGTTCTGCATCACTTTGGAAGCAGCTACAACTTTCAGGCAAAGGTCCTTCATGAAAACTTGTGATAATTGTATGAAGTCCACCGTTAAGTTCTTCTGCTTTTCTTTCAGCCTTTGCATTGCCTTCATATGGGAACAGTGTGTATGAACATTCATGCACGCCCATATCCATGTATTCACAGAAATCATCACGCACTCCATAATGGTCGGCGTAAACAGCACTACGAAGAATCGTTAACCTCACTTCGTCTTTCGTAGTATCATAACCATATTTGCCATCATTTGCCACACACAAGTTACCGGTTGCAATCCATGAACCACAAGGTTCTTCGCCAAGTTCATTGGCTCTTGTAATTGTTCCATATGGAATTTGCGCAATGGTTTCTTTGGCACCAGCCGGGAATGCAAATTTCAGCGTTTTATGCTTCTGTCTGATATCCACTTTCACATTTACCCGAACCGTATCACTGTTCGGTTCGATAATATAATCTCGTTGCAAAACAGAGTCATTGTATCGGGTCTTCACACGAAGCTTTGCCCTCACATTACCCATTTCTACTACTTCAAATTCCGGTGATTCAAATTGGCCTTCTTCTTCTCCGATATACACCTTATTATGTGCCCATGTGTCAGAAGCCGTTTCATCCAAAAGAACTGCTCTGCATGCCCCATCCATAATTGTTTTTTGATTCTTTTTATCATAGATGCGGCAAATATCTCCGGTTTCCGGGCTAAATTCAACTTTCATCAAATTGTTTTCCAACATGTGCTCTGTTGCCTTAAGGCCACCGTCAAATGATGTCTGACCGTTTTCTTCAACGAAAATACGATAGACCCTATATCCCATCGGTTCTACCTCTGCAGTAAAGATAGACTTCATTTTGTTGATTGGTCCGTCCACATAATGACCACGCACCAGTTGGAATGGTATTTCCTTATCTTTTTCATCTGTCACTTTGGTAACCACACTGCTTACCTCTACCGTCATTCTAACCGGCCAAGTATGCGGGTTAAATACAACAACCGGCGCACCGATAACTTCTGTTTCCCAAATGCTCCAACGTGCCGGCACTCCCACTTTATAAGTAGGTAATTTTTCACCGTGCAAGGTATTAATCTTCTGCGCAATCGCTTGCATTGCGGAGTTTATTTCCTGCTCCGTAATACTCATAACTTCGCCGTGCAAATATGAAGCATCATCATATGCTTTCTTAATGCCACATCCGCCAAGAGTATCATGGAATTGATTAAACAACACATTTTTCCACGCTTTATCTAGTTTCTTTTTCGGATATTTGGCCCCCACTAGTTCATTTGCCATGGAGCAAAGCGTTTCTGTTGCGAGTAGATTGTTCTCGCATTTACGATTGCCCATCTTAATAGCAGAACAAGCGCTATAGCATCCTCTTGCATGGTGTTGTAACTCATCCGCAATAACAGGCAATGATTCCACATCCACAGACTCAAAATATTCATCCGGAGTAGAATATGCTTTTTCGCCAATGTCCATTTTATTGATAGCATCTAAAAGTTCTATGGTCGGTCCGCCACCATGGTTACCCACTCCATAAAAGGCCATCATATCCATGTCTTCTTTATCTGCTTTTTCTCGAATCCAATCGAATGTTTCCATTCTGCTTAAATCAATATTATAGAAATGTGGAATCCGATAGGCCGGAATCTTTGTGCCATCCGGACTCTGCCATTGAAAAACAGTCGTGCTATTTCCCTGTTCCTCCGGCGACGGTCGCATAAATACATATCCATCCATTCCACTTTTTTTCAAAATCTGTGGGAGCGATGCATTGTGTCCAAAGGAATCTACATTATAGCCCACTTTTGCCGTTACTCCAAACTTCTCTTTAAAATATCTTTGAGAAATTAAGCCGTGACGCGCAAAACTTTCGCCACACGGAATATTACAATCCGGTTGTAAAAACCAGCCTCCTACAATATTCCATCTTCCTTCTTTCACTCTCTTTTGTATCTCAGCAAACATTTCCGGATCAATTTTTTCAATCCATTCATAATATACTGCGCAAGCACTGGTAAATTTATAATCCGGAAATTCATTCATTCGATCAAGCGCACTTCGAAAAGTCGCTAAAATTTCCGAAAAACCTTCTTGCCATCTCCACAGCCATATTGGGTCTAAATGTGCATTTCCTATTAGGTGTAATTTTGCCATGATAAGTCTCCTTCATATGTAACTATTTTCCTAAATTATATAACATCTCCTGTGAAAAGGAAATCGTTTTTTATTTCTAGGCTCTACAAATGTTTTAGAGCCTAGAAATAAAAAGAGAACGACTTTTCAGCCATTCTCTTTGTAAGCTAAGCTCTTAATTATTCTGTTTTTCCCTTTTTCTCTAACACCAAAAAACACGTTACAATACAAATTGCCATAATAATTGCATATTTGCACGCCATATTGTCATCACCTGTTTGAGGTGGAACAATCGGTTCTTTGTCCTCGCCTAACACTTGGACAGCTAACTGCCAATCTATATTTTTCTCCACACAAGAAATTTCATTACCTATAGATGTTGGAACTGTTAGAACCACAGAAAGCTCCATTTCTCCATCTTCAGAAAAGGTTCCCAATAACACATAATCCTCAAGACTATTTACCGCGTCCGCCGCACCATGCGAAATAATATTTTCACCAGAATATACCGTTAGTGTAATATCATCCGGCAAGTCCACCGCATCATCAATTGATGCTTTTAAAAAAAGTTTTGTTGTCGATGAAATGTTTTGGCAATATATTTTCATTTCCTGGGTTAGTACATCTCCTGGAATCACATCCTTAAACTCTCTAAATAAGTCTGTTTCTTCAGTGTTAATAAAGGTAAAAACTTCTTCTTTCCCATCATAAATTACTCCCGGCTCTCTTCCAAATGCCAAAGACACCCGAATCCCCGAATAAATAAATATGACACATGAAAGCAAGAGAATTATTTGTCTTATACGTTTCATAATGCCTCCTAACTATTAATCCTCATTAATTGGAGTAATAAAATGATTAGTATCCACAGTTACATTCCATGCATCTTCAACTGCCGTTAATGGAGTCGTCTGAATAGACTGTATAATAACATCAACCGACAGTTGACGATCTGAATATGGCGTAACTTGTTGACAGCTTTCAATTAGATTAGCTGTTTTTTCTCCTGCCTCAACAGGAGTTTTATAGTAATAAAAACCATCCTCTCCTTTTGCCCACGACTCACTATTTACAGTCAAAGTATAGTCTGTACTTTGCGGAATTTCAGAAAGTATCGTTCCATTATCATCCAGCCACTGTATTGAAATGGCCGCTCTAACATATACAGCCACATTCCCTTTGTTTGCAACATATACATCTTTTTTTTCAACGCCATCAAACGTTTCTATAAGCTCTACCTCGACAGTCCCTATATCAAACTGATTTGTCAAAAGATCATCCTTCATGAGGAAAGCAATTGTGTATTTAATTCCTCCGATAATAAAAATGATTATCAGAAGCAAAATAATGAAAGAACGCAGTGAATTACTCTTAAACATGTTCTTCATCTCCATTATCCCTCCTCTAGTTTACGGTTGCACCTTGTTAAAAATATTCTTTTCATAATCAAAGTCGCTAAACCAATTTTCTTTTGAAGTATCTCTTTCATTTGTAAAACAGAATTCAATCGGCGTAATTACAATCTCTCCAGTGCCTTCATCTTTCTCCGTTTCAACACTTCCGTCTTTTCCAATACTCAGAATGAATTCTGCAGAATCTCCAGTAACAGGCTCGCCATCTTGGGCAATAGATGTTTTATACTTCCATGCCCATGATTTATCTTCTGTAATAGAATAGTAACCACATGGCAGTTCTATCGTTGTTTTACTTCCTGCTGTCACAACAACCGTGTATTTCGTACCACTATAACTATTTGTGGAATCATCATATTCTGTTATGTAAAAGATAAAAGGTTCATCTGAATCTGTAAGTTTCTTTTCGAGAGTTACTAATCCATTAAAAGTAAATACAGTAGTGTTTCCTTCTAAAGCAATAATACTTTGTTCTTTGATAGCCCCAACTTGAGTAATACTACCGCCACCACCTGATATTGCTTTATCTTCATATAGTTTAACATCAATGTCTATATTGGCTTCATCAAAAAGTCCACCTGTTTTAAATGTTTTTTCAACCACTTTGATCAACAGGGACGGTTGTGCATACCACTCTTTGTTTGGAACAAGTGCACCTGTTTTATCAGTAGCAGGAAAATTCAAATAAGCATCCACTACTGTTGAACTAGCATTGAAATAGAAACTAAATTGTACATCCGGCTCATTAACAGTAATTACTTCTTGACCATTTACAAGACTAATCGTCTCTTCCGTTACAACTGTAACATTTTGACCTTTAGAATCCTGAGCTGTCGCTTCCAAAATAATTGGATACAAGTTCATGACCCTGGTAGACGCATTTTTCATACTGTCTACTGCAGACACCTGACAAAAATCTTTCCACGCCACTTGTGTATTGTCGTCTCGCAACCAATACCATTCGGTAAAAAGTTGATTGTCCTCCATGGAGTCAAATATTGTCAAGAAAGCATCCTGATCTATTGGAACTGTTAACGCCTCACCATTCTCTACAACATCTTCTACGAAAGAACGAGACACACCATCTTCTAAGTAAATGCTTTCTATTATATTACCTTTTGTGTCAAAATAATGAATGGTAAATACCTTTTTATAAACTGCAGTATATACTGTATCTGTCAGCAACGTATCACCCGATACCGTACACTCCAATTTATCAGACAAAAGGGTGGCCGACGTTTCTGCTATTTCATCCGGTTGTGTTACATCCCAACCGGTATACCAACCCATAAACGTGTACTCACCTACCGTTAGGTCGGCAGATAATAGGATAGATTCACCTACGGCATCGTTTTGCCATGTTGCTCTTCTGTGAGCGGTATCTCCCTCTTCATCATCAATATTAGAGTTCACTTGAATTGTAATTTCTTGGAAAACAGGCCAAAATTCTTTGGATTCATTTACAACATCTTCAGGCACTATCATTGTTGCAGAAATATCAGTACTATACCAATTACCCCCTCCAGGATTTTCGTCTGTCCATCCTTGGAACACATATCCCTCCAAGGAAGCCTTCGGTTGTTCTCCCACAAGATCTCCTGGGTTTCTAATTTCCACTTGTATATCATCACTAGTAGTATGATACAGTAACACAAGAGGTTCATAATTTGCTACAAACTCATAATCATGACCTGGTTCAATAACATAATCAAAGGACCATGTTAGATTTGTTGTGTCTTCCGTTACTGTAACCACTTTCCCGTCAATGACATTTTTTCCAACAGATAGTTCTCCCAACAAAACATTATCTTTATATACCGAAATAGATTGTACTTGATATTTCTGTTCTTTAGCCGGAATTACCGGTGTTGTGTTATCCTCAGCCGTGACAGTAATCGTAACATTGCCACTTTCATTGATATAAGTACTGCCGTTATAACCATTCTGCGAAAATTCAGATGGTTCTATCTTAATTCCCAAGTTTTTAATTACATAATCAGGAATCGTCACACCATTCACGATACCATTTAGTTTTGCCACTTCAGGAATGTCTATATTAGCATCCGTTATGATTGAACCATATTTCACATAAACCGGATACAAATCCATAGGCTCCGTACACACTTCTTCTCCAGTCATAACATACGGAAGCGCGCGATTAATATCGCTTGTACAATAAGTATCTTGGTCATGAAGATCATAAACATAGTTCCATTCATCTGTGGTCAAAGCAGCTTTATCAATCCAGCCGATAAAACAATACCCTTGCATATACATATCCGCATCTAACGGAGAAGCTGCAGGCGTATGCACATAATTTCCCTTTTGAGCACCACCTTTTATATATGTATAGGTATATGTTGCTGCTGACACTTGTTCAGGAGAGATAAATACCTTATCCAAATATCTACGCGTAGTTGCAGCTTTTATATTTCCGTCTTTTCCATAAAAATCTACATCTGCAGTAAAATGTGCAGTATACAAAATATCTGCTGCCGATGTATTAAGATTGCCACTGTATTCAAACGGATTGCTGGTGGATAAAGCTCGGCCTCCTGTAGTATCCGTTCTTTCACGCGACCAAAAAACAAAATTATAATCTGAGCTGGCAATAGTATAGCTGACTTCCCAGCCTGTATCTTTTAATCCATCATTATCTAACGAAGATGCGGCGCCTGGAAAATCTGAATGTATTGTAATAGAGTAAAGCCCATAACCGTCACCATCCGTTTTTTCATACACGGTTAATGGTTTTTTTATTTTGGTGTTACTATCTACTTTTGTGCCATTTTTATCTGCCCAATATGAAAAAGTGGCATCAACAAAATCCGGTCCGTCAATATTTTCAAAGTTATCATTGTAAGCTTCCCAACGTTCTGCATAGGTAACTTCATCTTTATACAGTCCTGATAAATCTCCTCCAACTTCTTGCACACGATAGGTAACAAGATACTCCATCTTCGCTACAATTAATAGTTGGTTACTGTTGGAATCATATTGTGTTAAATCATACTCATCTAAATAGTAGCGATAATTATTTGACGAGTCACCAACCGATTTCCTAATTCCTCCTGTGTAATCAGGTGCTGTCTTGGATGTATCGGCATACCAGCCCAGGAAACGATATCCTTTGTCTACACCCGCAAAATTCTTTAATTCTACATAATATCTAACAATCTCTGTTTCTGGATCTACTTCCTGTCCTACTGAAACATCGCCCACTTTTACACTATCATCTGTACGCGTCGTCACATCTGAAGTATGATGTCCTTCGATTGCCACCCTAACGTTGGTAATCAAATCCGCAAATACAGGATATAATTCCAAAGGTTTCTCAATTGGATCCCCAGCCTTATAAATCGGAATAGTATTTAAAAGTCCCGAAGTTATTTTTTCATACCCCGGTGTGCTGTCTGATGTGTCAGCTACTGTTGTCCAACCAACGAATATTGCAGTTGGGCTTGTAGGAAGTTGTGAATATGAAACATCAGGTAACGGGTCTCGATAATCATACCATTCATTCCAAATTTCCGTCCCATCTAGTTCATTAAAAATCACATTCGCTTGGACATCTGCAATGAACAAATCGTTATCCTGAATAACCGGCTCATCATCAACAGTACCTGTAATTGTTAACGTTGTATTCACATTCTCTACATTGAGATTTGTTATAATATGATTTTCATCCTCTAAAACTTTTGTCTTCTTTAAACTTTCCAAATCATCATAACTTGCAATAGATATTTCATGAAAATCTGCATTATGATACCACGCGATTGCCTTATAACCTGCGTTCAATTTCATTCCGATGCGAATGGTATCCTCCATCGTCGTAAAGCCTTGTGTTGCAGGGAAAAGAGGTCTTGTTGTAGAATTTGGCGCACCTATCAATTCGGTATAATCAATTTCCAATGTTCCTGCATTTGGGAAATCGAAGGTTGCAGCCATGGAGTTGCCATGGACAGGAATACCTTGATAATAATCCATAACCCACTTATTAGTATGGTCATAAACTTCTGATTGCGCACCATAATCATAGTAATTTTCTCTCATAATTGTTCCAGAGAAATCATAATTACGTCCTTCCCAAAAAGACTGATTAATATATGTATCATTATTCTTTGGTCCATAATCTGAAGTAGCGGTATCATCTCCTAACACCTTCATATCTACATCTGGGTTTAATTCATATTTGAAATAACTATTTGTAGTAGAACCGCCATCAAATTTTGCAACAAGTCCCGAAATATTTTTATTATTTTGAATGATTGGAATTACAAGCACTGCGTTATACTGCTTTGATGTTCCCTCTCCTGCAAAATGGCATCTTTTTATTTCACATCGAGAGCCACGAACTGCCGCGGCAATTCCACCGATATGACCAGAGTTTCCTCCTCCTACAGAAACATATGTTGCAGTATAAACGTCCATATCAGCTGTTGAGAACGAATCAATACAAAATGCTCCATCTTGCATTTCACCTACCAAACCACCTGCATATGCCGTTATACCTCCCAATGCACCTACAGCCACATCATAATGAATCTTGATTAAACTTTCACGTTGTACGTCAATTGTTCCATCTGCTTTTCTTGTAATACTGTCTTGCACACGACTGTACTCCAATACACCGCCATCAAGATCGCCAACGATTCCGCCCAGATACATACCTTTACCACTGGCCGCCTCTACACCTGATGTCGTGTTGGTTGAAACTGTACAACCATTGGCTTCGCAGTTATAGATATAGCAGTGTTCTGCTTTTCCAACCAAAACGCCACCTGTAAGACCACCGTCCGAACCAAGTGTCAAGACAACATTGTAACAGTAAAGAGTTAAGGTGCTGTTTTGTACAGAAATATTTTTAAAAGAAGTATTTTGTGCAAAACCTGCAACAATTCCACCACGATAGTCGGCATCAATTACAGAATCCTTGATGATAAAATCATGAATATTCGCACCTTTTGTAAAGGCGAATAGTCCTGTATCCGCCTCACTAGATGCTGAGCCACCCGAAATATCATATCTCAAATTAGAGATTGTCTTGCCGTTCCCGTCAAATTCTCCCATAAATGGACTGTCAGATTTTATGTTGAAGGTAAAAGATGCCAACCCTAGACTTTTATAAGTCGTTTGTAATTTTGTATAATCTGCATCCGTAAGTGTAATATCATTCATTAGACGAATCGTATCGCCTTCAAATGTTTTTCCGTTCGCAGCTAGTACAATTTGTTCCATCAAATCGTCCGCATTTTCTATTTCTATAATATCTCCTTGCGCTAACGTCCAAGGAATAGATGTGCCAACACTCAAAAGGAGAACAGCTATAATCGCCAATAAGGCGGCACAAAAACTTGTTCTAAATTTGTATTTCATCTTACTCCTCCTTATTTGTTTGGCCAACCGACCACTTCTAATACATTTGTCGTCTCCTGATGTTCACTTTGTACGCCCTGTGCATAAAAATCAATATCAAACGTACTGCCCGGATAACTTTCCGTTATATGGTTGACATCAAATATAAGTTCTTCTAGTAAAACATCTGACATCTCATTTGGTTCTAAAATATGCATATAATAATACCAGCCATCATTGTATACCCAATCCGCTGCATTTGTCTCATACTCCACAAACTTCCCGATGTCAAACGGTTTATCTTGACTATCTTTCCCATTAAGTCGAGGCTGCACGCGAACATAAAGTGCGTGTGAACCTGTATTTTTCACACGGATAATACGGCTTTGAGTCGCCCTTGTGGTAACATCCTCTGCTTGTTTCGAATCATATGGCTCCTCTTTGCCTTCCGCATTTAAAGTAGTCTGAATAATTTGCAAATCAACTCCACCGAAATTGATATAATTCTCCGCTTCAGTATGCGCCAAAAATGTTGCCAAAGTTCCTGGTAACCATAAAAACATCGGTATACAAATTGTAAGTATTAACAAAATAATCCCTATCCGTTTCATTTGGACATGTTGTTTTTCCATGAGTGACCTCCTGTTCGCTTTTTGATTATGATAAGAAAACATCCGTTATGTAACGATTACTTTCTTATCACAACCAACAGATATAAAATAACACCGAGGGCATACAGCCCTCAGTGAAATTTTTATATTTCAAGAAGATGGTGGTTAATTTTGATGATTATAAATTGTACTCTGCAAGAGCTCCTGTTTCTGCATCTGCATATAAATCAGTAACTCCGTCACCACTTGTTGACTGGTGAATGTAACAGAATACCACCATATCGCCTGCTGCAATAGTTGTGGCATCTGTATCAACTGTTACGGCATCAAAAAGAGGCTCTGTTGTCCATGTAGAATCTGCATCTTTTCCTACCAAAGCAACTGGAGCGCCAGTTTCGTCACACCATACATAAAGAGCTGATTTTCCAGCTGCTGCGTTTGTTCCAGAAACAGCTACCCAACCGCCGTTTGTTCCATCTGGTGCATTTACTGTGTACTCAAGTACCTGAGTAGCATCCTCAGCCCACGCGAAAACGTAAGAATCTTCAGAACCAGGTCCAATACCTACAAATGGATCTTTGTCAAATGTAGCTCCTGGAAGCATTTTGTGTTCTTCTGTAGGATCCCAACTTGGTTCGTATAGATTACCAGCCAACTTATCAGTGCTATCTGTGTTGTTAGGATCTTCAGGATCGATTGTTGGATCTTCTGGTTCATAAGGATTTGTAATATTTCCTGCTGTAAATGAGTTGGTTACACTATCTGTAGCTGTTAACCACGCGATTGTTCCCATAATAGTTCCCAGTGTTAATACTAAAGCCAAAAGAACTAAAAGAATTGATTTTTTGTTTGTTTTCTTTGTATTCATTATGTATTCTCCTTATCAATGAATTTCCCTTTGCGGGATGCTTCCTGTTGTGGTATCAAATCTACAATAATTGATATCGCAACAATACCAATAACTACGGCCATTAAAAAATAATAGCCTGGTGCAGTTGTGCAGAACCGATTTACATTCCCCAAAACCGGAATGCAATATTTCATTTTCCCAATTAAGGAATTATAATACACTGGCTCAGCATCATGTAATATGTTTCCATCATCATCATGATTGTTAATTCCCTGTGTGCGAAATAATTGGTTCTGTGCATCTACCTCATACACTTGATGTGTTGCCACAATGTTAGTATTTTTTAAATAAAACGTGATAACATCTCCCTCTTCAATATCTGTCGGTTCTACTTTTTCTACATATACTAGACTACCAACAGGAATTTGAGGTTCCATACTACCACTTGTCACTACATAGGTTTGAATTCCCCAAAAACGAGGAATATACATTGTTGCGACAAGCAAAAGTCCTATCACCACACAAATACTAACAAAAATATTCCACAATTTTCTTAACACAGCCACCTCCCTTTAACCATCTGTGAGAGCATTTGTATTGCTCCTATCTTCTTGAAAAAGATTCTTTGAGAATCTAGCCGCATATGTTTCTGCTTTTACCACATAATTCAAATTATGTGGTGTAATAATGCATAACAAAAAAGTGCTTTAAAAATTAAAGCACAACAAAAAAACCATACATAACTAAATATATTTAGAAAGAAGGTCATATTTTCTGAATATTCAAAACGATTTCAAGAACAGTAGATAGGATGCTAGAAAAAGAAAAAATATACATATAGCTCTTGAAAAAATCTGAAATTTGCGATAAAATAAGAAAAATATACGCATAATTGTTTCTGCTTTTACCACATAATTTGAATTATGTGGTATTTGTTTTTTTACTCATTTATATAATCAAATTTAACCTCTCTATCTTTCGTCGATGTTCTATTCCTGTAGACATAATATAGATTCGAGTCGTCTCAATACAACCGTGTCCTAAAACATCAGCCAGTTTCGCAATATCTTTTTCTATTTTATAAAATGTTCGTGCAAACAATTTCCTTAAATTATGAGGAAAGACTTTTTTCGGGTTCACTCCTGCCTTTTCACAAAGTTTCTTCATTTGAGACCAAATGTTACTTCTATCTAGCGGATTTCCGCTTTTTGTCACAAAAATGGTTCCCTTTCTTATGTTCGATTTTTTCGCATAAAATAATAATAATTTACGCAGTTTGCCTGGTAGAATAATTGTACGTGTTTTATTTTTACATCTAACAATTACCTGTCCACTACATACACTTTCCACTGTGAAAAATTGAAGTTCGGACACACGAATTCCAGTTCCGCAGATTGTCTGCATTAAAAGATTTAACTGCTTCTGCTCCTTTGAAGCATCCAAAAGTCGCATATATTCTGCTTTTGTCAATTCTTTTTCTTCTGCACAAAAAATTTCTCGTTGTTTTTTCAGTATCTTAACCTTGCAATCTGCAAAACCCATAAAGTTCATAAAACAATTAACACTCGTTACCATAGAATTAATAGAACGAATAGCATAGTTTTTTTCTATTAAACTCTGTTTGTATTCAATAATTATTTCTTTCGTGACTGGTCTATCATTTATAAAGTTTAAAAAACTTTTTATATCACGAATATATTTTTCTATTGTAGCACCGCTTTTCTCTTCACCTTTTAAATAAGAAATATACCTCTCCACACAGTCCATTGTTATCTTGTTTTCTTTCATGTTTTTTCCTCCATAAGCCTAGTTTTAGTATATTCTACCTGAAAACACTAGTTTTATGTACCTTTAAAACAGAAAATGCTGTTGCTTTACACAACAGCATCTTTCATTATAAATCTTTTTTTATATTCACAAATCTCTCTGTCTTTCTTGACTTTTCCGCCGCATAAACACAGAGATGACCATTAATTGAATCCTCAATAGAGGTAATAGAAATCGAACTCTTATCTCCGTTTAGATAACGAACCAGATCATGCATAATTGCATAATCTCCACCACTATGTCCGCCAAACTTCACATGATTAATTGGATGAACGTCTAACTTTTCGCTTTGTCCCATAAGGAACTCTCTTGTGTATGTACGAAGTTTAATTTCATTGGTTTCCAGCACACCTTCTATCTCGCCCATAGTACCTACAATATGAATAAATCTACCGGCAAGTGTGGCTCCTCCCACCATGTTAAAGGTTGCCAGAGAACCATTTTCAAAACTGATAATCAAGTTCTGTCTATCTACGATGTCACCACCGCAGGTATATGCACATTTTCCATAAATATCATGTTTTAAGAATTCTGCCTTTTCTTCATCTGTAATCTCATCCAATGGCTTGTTCAGTCGATCCCAAACAAGGAATGGCATATCGTTCTTTTCCAAATAAAGGTCTACTGCAGAATAAGGACATTCTTTTTCATATTTACAATCCTGACAAAATTCTGCTGCCCCCTCCGGTGCATTCTTCGGAAGGAATCTAGAACGATTACCAAAGCTTGCCACTTTTGTTGGCGCCGATTCATTATTAAGCCAACAGATGAGGTCCATATCATGGCAAGATTTTGCAAGGAGAAATCCTGATCCGCATGCTTCTTCTGAATTCCATTTTCCTCTTACATAAGAACTAAGGAAATGTGGACGACATACATGTTCGTTTAATTCCATTGTCATAATTTCGCCAATTGCACCTGCATTTAAAAGTTCTTTAATCTTGCGGTAGAATGGTGTGTAACGAAGAACGTGACATACAAATACCTTTGCATTTTTTTCTTTTGCAAGATTTGCAATATTCATCAATTGTTCCTCGTTAGGAACGATTGGTTTTTCCATAAGCATATCATACCCTGCGTTTAAGATTTCCATGGCTGTTTCATAATGATACTGGTCCATCGTTGCATTTACTACGAAATCACAAGAAAGACCACTTGCAACAAAGTCATCAAAGTTATGGAACAGTCTATCATCACCTAACCCATAACGTTTCTTTGCTTCCTGCAATTTAAAATCACTTGGGTCTACAATGGCTGCAACCCCAAATTCTGAAGGCTCATCCAGCGAATAGTCTGCATATATTTGCCCTCTATTGCCGTATCCTACGATAACTGCATAAAGTTTTTTTATTTCTGCCATAAGTTTTCTCCTCATTTATTCCAGAGTTTCTTAGAAGAAAGGGGGCTCTATGGAAGAACCCCCAAAATCTGTTGAAACTTATTGAAGACTCTTGTTTACAATGTTGGTTTTGAATGCTGACTCATTCTCTTCGCCTTCAATCTTCGGTGTCATGTAATTATAAACACTTAATGTTCCGCCGGCATTTCCATTTGTATACAATGTTGCTTCTGAAGAACGTCCATCATCTGCTACTGATGTGTAAAGTGCGTTAATTGCCGACAATGTACCACCATTAATATAGAATTGTTCTGCATCATTGCCGTCACCTTTATTATCTGTGCAGTCTGCATTTACATTGATTGCAGTAACGGTTGCGCCTTCATTTGAAATCAATGTATCTAATGCATATGCAATGACATCTTGTACAAGCACATCTGATTCTGAACCCGATACCCTGATAACTGTCAATTGGTTTTTCAACGCGTTTCTGATTTCATTGATCTTCGCTGAAGTATCATCATAGTTCGCACCTTCTGGCCAATTGTTTGTCAATCCGTCTGCACTCGTACGAACGATTGCACTTGGGTTTGACCATAAGCCACGAATGATTCCGCTTCCGCTTACATTAATAGTATTTGCATATGTACAGCCAAATAGGTTTTCAATGAAGAAGTCCTCACAGTTTGCTAATTCGATACCGTAAGATGCTGTTGAAATAAAGCTGTTTACTACGTGTACATTCTTTGCACCATTTGCACGAATTACATATGTTGAATTTAAGTTTTCATTATATGTAATAATATTTTCCGGATACAAGAAACGAAGTCCGCTTACACCTGAATTGTCTCCTGCAAGTGTAATGAGTGCTGTATCACTTGTTGTAGATGAAGCATCATCTCCGTAATAACACATGAATAAGGTTCCTTCACCATCAATGTACTGTTCACGGTTTGCAACAGCTGATGTACCACGAAGTTCAATTCCTGCCGGTACCGTAATTGGATTATCAAGACGATATTCACCGCCCGGAATATATAAGATACCACCTGTATATCCCTTCTTTGTGTTGAATGCTGCAAATTCATTTATTGCATTTGTGATTACTTCACTAACATCTTTATCTGCACCATCGTAAGCTTCAAGGTCTACTACCCAAAGATTTGCTTCTGGTTTTACATAAGAAGCATTGTATTGTGCATTTGAGTTATCACCTAAATCTTCTGTTGAAGATTGCACATTCTTTAGTGTAGTGAACCATCCCTCTTTTGCATAAGCTTGTGTAGAAATATTTCCGCTTACGCTAACATCCGTCATACGCACAAGGGCCGATGTTTGACTCACATTTGTACCAAACAATCCGCTTTCTGTTGCTGTGGTATTATTTACAATTGCATTTGTTGTACCATTAATTGTACTTCTCGCAATCAACATACCCCATCTTGGGTCTAATGTTTTTATTAATGGATACTCTGCCTTATCTGATGTACCTATATTTCCAACAGTGTCAATATCTGGGTTACCATAATATGTACCGTTTCCTTTTCCCACTCCGTCCACTTCATTCGCGATTGTAAGGCCGGTTGTACAATTTGTAATGCTCATATCAATCATAGAGCCTGAGAAGTTTGTACGGTAACCACCAACAATGTTGATACCAATATTGTAGCCGTCTACTGAGCAGTTGCTGAATAAATCCCACTCAAGGTCACCAAGTTCCATACCAACTGCATTTGCACGAACATAACTGCTTGCATCTACTGAGCCTAAAGAACAGTTCTTCCAATACTTGCTGCTAATTGATACACCTGTAATTCTGTCACTATCAGAACAGTTGTAAAGTGCCAAACCACAATCAAGGAATGTACCTTTGAAGTTGTCAATGATTAATTCTTCATGTTGTTGTTCGTATCTTGTGCCAACACCACGATATCCATTAAGAACTGTAATATTCTTCAAGGTCATCATCTGACCACCATCATGCCCTACTGTTGCATAGAATGTATATGGATAATGTTTTACAGCACTCACTGATTGTTCTGGATAATATGCTGTCACTCCAACTACACCAGATGAACCTGTCATTACAAATGTTGCCACATCTGAATACCAATCGTTGTCAGGATCTGCATTGTGTATAGAATCATCATTTCGTTTAGAGCCTGTTAATTCCTGTGTCGGGTAAATATTAAATATTGTACCATATGCAGTTCCTTTATCTGGGTCTTGCCAATCACCATGCAATGTTACTCCTGACGGAATTAAAATGCTTTCAGAAATCTTATATTGACCTGCTGGTACATATACAGTTCCGCCACCCTTATTATGAACATCATTTAATGCTGTTTGCAATGCTACTGACCAGTCATCTCCAGCTACCATATCTGTATATCCATATCTTGGATCATTTAATACAACATCTGCGATGACTACGTCATCTGTTTCGTATGTTGTGTTCACAATTACCGGCAAGAATTCCTTGTTTGTTTGGTAACCCATCCAAACAGACTTATCAACATAATCTCCATAAACTTTTGTACCATCCATTGTTACCCAATACGCTCTGACATTAAAGTCTCTATCAAATGCTCGGTTTGGTACATTTGTTATAGTGTAAGCCTTGAAGTATACGGAGTTTGCTGAAATAATTTCTTTTGGAGTATATCCTTCCGGCTCTCCTCCATTGGCTCCAACTACGTATAATTTCTGATATACAATATTATTTTCGGTAGCTCCACCTTTGATTTCCTTGATGGTGCCATTATCTCTCTCATATGAGATTTCAAATCCCATTCTCTTATACTCAAGTCTGTCGACTGAAGTTACAAATCGGATGTCTGAGTAGTTGCTCTGATCGCTGGTGTTTGCTCTAATTTGAGCTTTTACTGTCAATAAGTCTTTATCAACAAATCTTGCATAAGCAGTACCTGTTGTTGCTGATGTTAATGCATCTTCTTTGCTGCTACCTGCACCGTATGCAATTAATTCAAAATCACCAAATTTAAGTTCCATTCCTGCCGGTACTTTATAAGAAGTAATTCCAAATGTATCGATATTAGTTAATGAAAACTCTCCAATAATATCATCTTCAAAAGAACTTAAAGGTATTTCAATATAATTCCATCCTGCATTGACGGAAATATTTTGCATGTAGTAGAACAAACAATTACCACTCACATTATCATCATTACTACTAATTCGAATATGAGCCCAATTTGTATCGCTTGGATCATCAAGTACCCCTGCTACATTTGAGTGTACCCAGAATCCTAAAGCGAGTTCATCCATACCATATGCACTTGCGTCAACTCCAAGAAATGTTTGTAACGCTTCAAAATTCGCACTTGCTGTACTACTTTCACTTAATACAAAGCATGCCATATCTGCGCCTGGTTCGTCATTTTCGGTTGTTGTGTATTTATCCACAGTAAGAGATTGTCCACTAAAATTGTCGCCATTTTCCGGAGACAACAACCATTCTTGCGCTTGACCCTTTTTAAACCAACCTGCAAATAAATATCCTGTCGGAACATCTGTTGGTGCTACTCCAGGTGTAGCTCCTGTATATTTTGCAGTTTGTACTTCTGGCGCTTTTACAGTATCAATTGTCTTTTCATAATTTACATCGCCTGTAAAGTAGCTGTCATAAATCGGAGCATAAGAACGAGCTGTTACTTTCGTTCCGCCTTCTGTGAAACGAAGCATATACATCAGACCAAGCCCTTGTTCGCCAAAATAGTTGTTTTCCAAATCATTTTGTGCAGGAAAATTCATAACCGGTGCATCTTCTGTAGGTTCTGCACCTTGTGAACCATATACAATCAATTTTACATTTTGGCTATAAAATTCACTCCATATACTATTGTAATAATTATCGCAAGTGATAATTATATTGTCGTAAGGGTATTGTTCAATAATATCTTTTCCCCACGCAAATACAGCAGCTGCGTCAGCATCCCATCCCTTTTTCAAGGAAAGGATTCCCCACTTCACTCCATTTACAGAAAAACGATAGTAATTATTCTCATCGGCTGTGTTAAAGTTTGTTGTAGGAACAACACTATCAAAGAATTGATATCCATAATTCACTGCATCCGCTTGTGCTGAGTCTGCTGTTTTGGCTCCGATAACATACTTGATGTTCTCTCGTTCAACATTTTTGCCAATCCAAGAAGCCATCTTATGCCATGTTGCATGTTCACCCGCATAGAAACGTTGTACAATATCCGGAATAAACACTAATGACCAATCATCTTCTCCGATTGCTTCAACATCATACCAATCATTGGCACGAGTTCCTTTAAATGTTGCATTATTTCCATTACCCGATACATCTGGCATTGTTTCAACAACATAACGGATATCACCGTTCAATGGCCAGTTACCTGTACATGTAGATGCTGAAGCATCACTATATGTTTTAACATCTTTAATTGTACCAACAAAAGTTTGAACACCTGCTCCGTCTGCACCAATGCTATATGGTGTGATAGGTGCACCAAGGCTAGATACTGTTGTTTCACTTGTTGCTACAAGCGAACCATTAATGTAAAACTCAACCTGTCTACTAGCGTTAATCACTGCTTTTACCTTCACATCATCCCCTGTATCAACGCGTTGATTTAGAACAAATTGTGTAGTTCCATATAAAACAGCTGGATACCCTTCTTTTGTAACATATAATGCAAATGGATTTGCTTCTCCTGCCGCATTTGCATTTGAGAAAATCATATAGTTATCTGAACTACTTGTTACATTTGTTGTTACTGTAATATCTCCTTCATCATAGGATGCTTGGAAATTAGGGTCTACTAATTTGATGTCACCGAAGTAAAATTTCGTTCCTTGTGGTACTCCAAAAGAAGTGATTCCCCATGTATTGATATTACTTATCGAGAAATCTCCGATAATGTCTGTTTTCATTTTGTTTAATGGTATTTCAATGTAATTCCATCCCGTACTTACTGGAATTTCATACATATAGTAGAATAAACAATTTGAACTCACATTATCTGCATTACTACTGATTCGAATATGAGGATTCCAATCTGCACCAAGGGTGGTATCTTTATTTGAATATACCCAAAACGCAACAGATAGGTCGTTTATGTTGTGAGCACTTGCATCAATACCAAGATTTGTCTGCAATGCTTCAAATCCCGAAATCGCTGCGCTACTTGCATCTAATGTAAAGCAGTTCATTCCCGCTCCCGGAGCGTCATTTGCTGTTGTTGAATAACTTCCAACTGACATTGATACACCTGAAAATGTACTTCCCGAATGAAGTGTCCATTCTCCTGTGTCGACTGTTTCTTCCGGTGGAAGCAACATCATATCACCAAAGTAAAATTGTGTACCTTGTGGTACTGCATAAGAGGTAATTCCCCATGTGTTAATATTTCCCACTGAAAAATTTCCAATAATATCTGTCTTCATCTTACTCAATGGAATTTCAACGTAGTTCCATCCAGTCTTAACATTAATTTCATACATATAGTAGAATAAACAATTTGAGCTAACATTATCTGCATTACTACTGATTCGAATATGAGGATTCCAGTCTGCTCCGAGGGTTGTATCTTTATTTGAATATACCCAGAATGCAAATGTAAGGTCACTCATATCATAAGCACTTGCATTAATTCCAAGATTTGTCTGAAGTGCTTCAAATCCAGAAATTGCGGAACTACTTGCATCTAATGCAAAACATGTCATACCTTCACCCGGAGCATCTGAAGCGGTTGTTGTATAACTTCCTACAGACATTGATACACCTGAGAATGTACTTCCCGAATGAAGTGTCCAACCTATTTCTTCCTCTTCTTCACTTGAGTTTCCTGATTCTAATGCAACTAATTCGAAAGCACCAAAGTAAATTGTTCTACCCTGTGGCACTTGATATCCTGCCGCAATTCCCCACGTGTTGATGTTGTTTAATGAAAAAGTTCCAATAATATCTGTCTTCATAGAGCTCAACGGAATTTCCACATAAGTCCATCCTGCATTTACTGATATTTCATACATATAATAGAATAAACAGTTGCCACTCATATTATCTGTATTACTGCTTAATCGAATTTGTCCATTGTCATAACCTGTCGCCAATGTCCCTGCGGTACTAGAATATACCCAGAATCCAATTGCAAGTTTATCCATCGTATAAGCACTTGCATCAATTGCTAGACTATGTTGTAAAGCTTCAAACCCTGTAATTGCCGCACTAGTTGCATCCAGTGTAAAGCACTCCATTCCAACACCCGGAGCATCACTTCCTGTTGTTGTATAACTTCCAACTGACATTGATACACCTGAGAAATTTGTTCCTGCATGCAATGTCCACTTCTCACGATTATCAATTTCGTCCATATTCACTGTCGCTTCCACAGCATTCGGTGTTGCACTCATTGCGCTATCAAGCTGCAAATATGTATCATCTGCACCAAATGTCAAACCAGCGTCTGTATACACAATTTTAACACTCTCTACTGTGATGGAAAGTGCTGTAGCATCTGTTGAATACCCTTCCAGATAAAGACCAAAGAAGTCAATCGTTTCTTCCCAGTCAAACGGACTCTTACCATCTTGAACTGCGATTCCATTTACTGCAGAACCATTTGTATGAGACGCATTCACAAATGAGAAAATAAGATTATTTTCTCCTGATACAAGGCTTCCACAGTTCCATGAAAGTTCTCCTGCATCATTCACCTCATTTGCCAACTCAAATGTTGCTGCATTGGCACTATTAAGCGCACTAATAACATCATCAGTTGCAGATACATTTAATTTAATTTGCAAAGAAAGATTTGCTTCTATCAACCCTTCCGGCAAATTTACGCCTGCATCAGAGATACTTTTTCTTGATCCACTACCTGTTAAGACAAGTCCTGTATCAGCACTATCATCTCCGTACACCCACCACTCGCGAGCGGTATTATCTGTAGCTTCTGTTGATTGTGTCGCTGTGTCTGCTGCCTTTGTGTTTAGTGTCAATCCATTTGGAAGGATAACACCCACAAGCATTGCAACAACACAAATTACTGCTACAATTTTTTTCGTTAATTGTTTCATTTTGTTCCCTCCACTTTTTTCAAAGGAATGTTTCTCGACCATTCAATTGAATTGTCGAGTTATCAGGCAGAAAGTCCCTACTCTTTCTGCCCATAACTTCATTTATTTTGTTAACGACGCATAAACATCATCAATTCTTATAATAAGACTTGAATCACACTGCGGCGTAGACAAACGGAAATAGTTAATTTCTGACAAGTCTACAGAACCTGTCACAGCTGCTTCACCCATTGGTAACCAAATGTCATTCCAACCATTTTTCAGGTTACCTTTCTTGATTTCCCAATCTAATTCATTTTTGTCATAAGTTCCTGAACTAGACAATTCAAAATTAATATTGTTTTTTAATTTTGCCACATCATCGATATAGATACTGATGTGTAAATATCCTTTTTTATACGCCGAAATATCAACTGCTTTTTTGAAGCTGCCATAAATACCTGCCTCAGGTTTCTTTGCTTGCAATGCATAATCACCTTCAACACATTGGTTTGTTAACTTCATATTGAAAGCATTCTGATAATAGCACAGGCAATCGCCATTAAGGATATCGCCAATATATGTGGCATTACCACAAGAACATCCGCTACCGCCATATAAGGTATCTGTTGTATATATGTTATCAAATATAGTAACCATACCTTCTTTTTGTCCCATGGTATATACTCGAATACGCTTGATACTGCTTAAATTAGGCTCTCCGATGATTGCCAAATCAGTTGTATCTTGATAACCAAGCCACAACTCGTTCCAACCGTCTTTTAAGCTATCTTTTGAAACATTCCATTGATATTCATCTACATCAGGATCAAGACTGCTTGAAAGTTCGATAGCTACATCTGTTGTCAACTTCGTTACATCGTCAATATAGAAGGAAATGTGTACATATCCATCTTTGTATGCTGCAAGGTCCTTTGGTGTGGCCAAAACACCATACAACAGTAAATCAGAATATCCTGTTGTCTTGAGTGCTCCGGTACCTTCAACATACTGACCGGATACTTTCGTTACTTCCGCAAATTCCAAAGTACTGAAAATATCTGCCGTGTTACAGCTTGCAATCATTTTACCGTCAATTGCTTCTGTTTCCTCGCTTACATAGTTTTCATCCGCAGAAACGACATAAATGTTATCTACAATAAATACACGTTTTGCTTTTTTCTCATCTGTTGTTGTATACAAACGGATATAATCAATAGCACTTAAATCAGGCTCTCCTA
Source organism: Faecalimonas sp. (assembly GCA_045632945.1). Lineage (GTDB taxonomy): Bacteria > Bacillota > Clostridia > Lachnospirales > Lachnospiraceae > Faecalimonas. The sequence continues at coordinate 65,197 of JAZQXU010000033.1, forward strand.
TCTGTCCACTTTTACTCATTGGAATAGAAAGTTTGTTCCATCCATTTTTAAGTGAGCTTGTTGGAATGTCAAAATGCCATTCATCTATGTCGTAGATACCTGAACTGGTTAGTTCGAGTATCAACAGATCCCCCAAATATGACGTATCATTAATATACACAGAAAGATTTATATATCCGTCTGCATAACCGGAAATATCAACCGCTTTTTTAAAGTTTGCTTCTAGCAAAGAACTCGTTGGGTTTGTTGATTTCAACGCACCGGTTCCCTCTACAAACTCACCTTTTACAGTTGTTACTTCGGCATTGATGAGTTTGCTAAATGTATTGATGGTATTACAGCTTGTTATCATCTTGCCTTCAGTAGCTGCTGTCTCTTTATATGAATCTCTTGCTCCTTCATTTGTTGCATAAACATTATCAAGAATGATGTTATAACCATCTGTCGGATCCATGGTAAAGATACGGAAGAAGTTAATCGCACTTAAATCCGGTTTGCCAAGTTTAATTCCATCTGATATAGGAAGCCATAATTCATTCCAACCACTCTTTAATGAGGAGGTTGAAATTACCCATTGATATTCATCCTTATCATAAACTCCACTGGACGAGAGTTCGAAATTCACTTCTTTCGTTAAATGTGACACATCGTTAATATAAAGGTGAATATGAATATATCCGTCCTTATATGCCGAAATGTTTCTAGGCGTAGCAAGCTTGCCATAGGAACTATGATTTACGCCAAGCTTGAATGCACCGGTTCCTTCTACGAATTCACCTTTTTCTACTGTAACAGTTGTATCCATAAGGGACTCAAATATATTCACTGTGTTACAGCTCACAATCATAAGTCCTTCTGAAGACGCTGTCTCTTTATATGGGTCAGGCTCTACTTCCTGCATCACAATATCCGGTTGATATACAACACCTTCTGTATTAGTCGCGTAAATGTTATCGTAGATAACCGTTGTACCATAATCTAATCCGATACTAAACATACGGAAATAGAATAAAGCATCTAATTCAGGCTCTCCGGTCAAGTATGCTCCTTCGATTGAGAGATAAAATTCATTCCATCCATTTTCAATTTCTGAAATCGGAATAAGCCATGAGATTTCATCATCATCGAATACAACTGCGCTGGTAAGTTCGAACCAGATTGCATCATTGAGTTTTTCTTTATCTTCTATGTAGATAGAAATGTGAACACTCTTGTATTCAGAGATGTCCATCATCTCTTTGAAAACGCCCTGTCCGATAATCTCTGTGAAAGAACTGTTCATAAAGGCTCCGGTTCCTTCTACATAACGATTTGCTCTGTTATTGACCGTAATATTTCTTGCATCGCTCAATTCATCTGTGCTGTCACAAGATAAAATCATAACGCCTACATCATCATTCGGTTGACCTAAATCACCCGTTTTTGACTCATATATGCTTTTTTGAATAGGCTCGAGAATTTTTTGGGCAGCACCCGGGTTTAGAAATAACAGTGCTACAACTGCTCCTATAACCAAAACTGCAATGACAGCAATTATAATCACAAGGGATTTCTTATTTATTACTTTTTTCTTATTTTCTTCCATAATACTCTCCCTTCTTATTTCTCTATAATTTCATTTGTTTCTTCTTTGTCATCAATAGTTACTCTGTTATACATCGCAAGCTTACCATCAACGCATTCGTATGATTTTCCGTAACAACGCATACAGTTGATAACTGTCATGCTGCCACCGTCCTGTGTAAGCTGCACACCATCTTCTGCCATCCAGTCAGTACCAAGGTTAATCGCCAAAGTGTTTTCTGAATTCTTGTTAATGATGAATTCATGAACCGCATAAGCAAACACACCGATAATTTGCTGATTTTTGGCATCCTCTACGATGAGATGTTGAACGTTTTTACGAATAATTGGCTCCGTAATTAGGTCTGACATTAATTCCTCTGTCGGCCAATTCTCCGGAAGTCCCTCAGCATTTGTTCTGGTTACCATATTTCCGTTATGTTGGCAATTGCGAATAACACCATCTTTTCCTCCCAAACGGAATGTGTTAAACCATACACAACTATAAATACCTTCTATGTAATGTTCATCACAATTTCTAAAATCAATACCATACCCTGAAGCCATGATGAAGCAATTGACTGCATACACGCCTTTGCCGTTACCACGAATAGTATACGTTGTTTTCAAATCTTTATCGTCTACACCATTTTCCGGGTAAATGAAACGGATTCCACTAATTCCTGCATAGTCTCCGTCTAATGTCACAAGCGCTGTGTCTGTATCCGCATTTACTGTGTCATCATCACCGTAATAACACATGAACAAAGTTCCCGCTGGGAAATTGTTTTGTTCACGGTTCGCCACAGAACTTGCTCCACGAAGTTCTACACCTGCAGGTACTGTAATCGGATTATCTAAACGATAGTTTCCACCAGGAACATATACAACACCGCCACCTTGCGCAGCCATATCATCAAGAGCGGTCTGGATTGTAGCACTTGCATCTACTGTAATATCTGATTCTAAATCAACCACAATAAGATTAGATACAGGTTTTTTATAAGTTGTATTGTATTTGATTGTATATCCACTCAAATCATCTTTATTAAATTCGACGCTTCCTTGCTCTAACTCTTTTACTTCGCCTTCATGTGTCGAATCAGTTGTTCGAAGTAACGCCTTTGATACGTTTACAATATCCCCTTCAAAGTTACCTCGAGCAATTGGCGTTCCCCAACGCGAATCAGCGGCTTCCTGATAGATTGCATTGGTACAATCTGTAATGTTAATATCAATCATGGTTCCTACAAAAAGCATACGATAACCTTTTTTGATTGAAATACCATTTGCACAGCCGTCAACAGAAATGTTAGAAAACTTGGTCCACTCAAGGTCTGTAATCGCCAAGCCTGTGGTATTAGCTTTCATATATGTCTTAATTCCGTATTCTACCGGTTTGTTCATATAATCAGCTGCTGCCTCCAGCCAGTATTTGCTGCTAATGGTTACATTTTCCAAATGTCCAACGTCAGATTGGTTGTTAAGGCCCATACCCGTATGAAGGAATGTACCTTTGACATTTTCAATTAACAAACATTCATGGTTCAACTCAATCTGTGTACCGATACCACGATAACCATTGATAATTGTAATATCTCTTAATGTAATAACACGTCCGTCTGTTCCTTGTGGAATATAGAACGTATATGGATAAGGAAGTACTTCGTACAAGGATTGGAACGGATAATAAATTGTCATTCCAACTACTCCCGAGCATCCACTCATATCAAAAGTTCCTTTGGAAACGCTATCCTCCGAATCAGACCAAATACTGATAACTGTACCATATTCTGTTCCTTTATCAGGATCCTGCCAGTCACCGCGAAGGGTAACGTAAGACGGCACATAGATAGTTCCCGTAACCGCATAATTTCCTGCAGGAAGATATACAGTACCGCCACCTGCTGCATAACAATCATATAGTGCAGCCTGGATACCATCTGTACTATCTGTTTTTCCTGTTGGGTCAACGCTGTATCCCATTTCTGTTGGGATAATATCAGCAACCACAACTTCTTCTGTTTCATATGTTGTTTCTACAATCTGTGGTTTTGTCTCTCCTGTCGCTGTACTCGCTTCCGGAAATTCTCCTCGCGGATCTACTTCCGGGTCTTTCCAGTTATCCATTGGGTCATATGTCTCAACTTCTACTTTTCCGGTTTGATTACCAAATCCACATGCAACACAAAATGTTGCAAGAAGTAAACACACACAGCCAAGAATTATTTTTTTCTTCATTTTATCCACCTAACCTTTCACGCTTCCTGATAAAGCTGAAACAAAGTGTTTTTGGCAGAGACAGTAAGCAATGACAAGCGGAATTGATGTCATAATGACACCGGCAAACATTACCTCATGTCGTACACTGTACTGCTCTGTAAAATTCAAGATTAAAGCCATCGGAATGGTCCACAACTTTCTATCACGAAGTGTAAGCATTGCTCCGAGTGCATTGTTCCACATCGATGTGAAGTTGAATATTCCGACTGTAAGTAGTGCCGGCTTTACCAACGGACACATAATCTTTGTTGCATAAAAAAAGTCACCTGCGCCGTCCATCATTGCCGCTTCTCTCATTTCTCTTGGCAATGTCCGGACAAAACCGCTTACGATAAATACACCAAATGCATTTAACGTCGAACCACAAATAATCTCACCGATTATATTGTTGTATAACCCAAGATTTCGACGAAGCATAAGACTTGTTACACCACATACATTTGGAATGAACATAGATGAAATCAGTAACATATACATAAATGTTCCGATCTTTGTATCGCGTATACAATCCAAATGGAAGGTGGCAAAGATGATACCCGCCATCTGTAATACCATGGTAGTGCAAGTAATAACGATACTATTCTTACTTGCATTTAAAAGATCTCCCTTTTCCCATGCTATTGCAAAGTTGTCAAAATTAAATGACTCCGGAAGTCCAATTGGATTCAGTGTTACTTCTGCCTGCGTCTTAAATGCTGTCAAGATAGCAAATGCAAGCGGAATAATTAAAATCAATGCGTATGCGTATACGAAAAGTTTTCCTGTAATATTCAGTGGATGCAACGCTGCTCGCATTTTTAAGGTTAATTTCGTTTCTTTTTTCTTCACGTTGCGTCCCTCCTATCCAAGAATCTTATCTTCAATTTTTCTCAAAGAGACAAATTGAATCAATGTAACTGCACCAAGCACAAAGAACAGACAAACAGATAATGCACAAAGCGGTCCATAATCCAGTGCCGTGAACATGCCCTTATATAACTGCGCTCCAAACGTATCATAATCCTCAATGATACTACGATTACCCAAAAGCACCTGATATGCGTTTGCCATTGTACCCGTAAGAATCGTTAGGAGTAACATACGCATCAATGTAGGTAGTAATAACGGAATCTCAATTCGCCAGAAACTCTGCCACTTTGTCGCGCCGTCCACTCTGGCCGCTTCTTCCAAATCATCTGCAATGGTATTCATACCTGAGGTCAACTGCGTAATCGGATGTCCCATGTTCTGCCAAATATGTACCACAACTGCACAAAGAATCGCGACCCCGTTTGTTCCAAAGAAGGAAACACCTGGGAATGTTGTCGGATCAAACAGCGCCATAATGTTATTTATAACACCAAGATTCGGGTCATACATATATTGCCATGTCAAACATACCATGGAACCTGAAAATACCATTGGCAAGAAGAAAAATGCACGGAAAAACTTGTTGTGCTGCGAATTTTTTCTCAATGACACGGACAAAATCATTGCTAACGATGTTTGAATCACCATCAGAAATACAACATATAAAACAGTATTGACAATACCTCTCAAAGTATCTTCCCATCTCAAGTCAAACATGATTTTATAGTAGTATAATCCAACAAATTCTTTTGAATTTGTAACAGGATTCCATTCATACAAAGACATTGGAAAAACTTCAAGTTGTGGATAAACGGCAAGTATAAACCAAATAATATACAGTGGAATCAACCACAGTACATGTTTCCAAACATTGCGAAACGCTTTTGTGCGTTTCACCTTTTTATCCTCTTTCGTCATATCAATTCTCCTATCTATACACTATTTTCTGTCTTTTAAATTCGCTTCCTTTAATTGGTCGTTGAGAATTGTAATGTGTTTTGTGTATTCATCTCCAAGATAGAAAATACCTTCTTTTAATTCGCGCCATTCTTTGTCATACCATTCTGAGTTGTCAGCATAAGAAGCTTTGAATAAACTATATCCTTTAGCAGAATCTAATAACATCTGAGCTTCTTCAAATTCCGGTACCGCGCCTTCTAATGTAGACATAGTTCTACTACTTCCACAAAGGTATTCTGAAATTTCTTTTGTGCCAAGGAATTCAACCCAAGCCTTTGCACCTTCTAAATTTTCAGATTTTGCATTAATACATGAACACTGTCCCACTTCTGCATAAGAGACTCCGTTAGCGGAATTTGTCGGAATCGGGAAAAATCCTGCGTCAATTCCAGGCATCTGTGTGTCTTTCTCGCCAAAAATGTATGCTCCACAGAACATAATTGCTGTTTTCTTCTGTGCAAACAATGACAGAGATGGTTCATAACTTGTATCTCTGTAACCTTTGTACCAAATATTATTTTGCGTATAGTACTGCACTGACTTTAATGCAGTTTCTACACCTTCAAATGTTGTAATGTCTGTTACAGAACCGTCATCAATACCTTCCAGCAAATCGCTGTATTTTTCTGCACCCATTTCAATAAGAAGTGCTGCATCAATAACTTTTGTTCCATTTGTCTGGCCGGAATATGAAATCCCATTGTAGCCCGCCTCTTTTAATTTGTTTACAACTGCTACTAATTCTTCCGGCGTTGTCGGAACCTCTACACCTACCTCTGTAAAGATTGCTTTGTTATAAACAAAACCGAAGTAGTTGTAATTCAATGGGAACGCGTAAGTTGCGCCATCCCATGAAACTGTTTCTTTTGCTTCTGCACCAACGTTGTTAATCCATTCCATATCTCTTTGGTCAAGAATCAAACCACTTTCACCATAATGCTGAATGTTTCCACTTGCATGAAGGTCAAACACATCCGGTGCTGTTCCCATTACAAGGTCTGTCTGTATGTTCTGTTCATAAGAAACTTCATCCGTGTTGAATTCTAACTGTACATCATATTGTGGATATTTTTCTTCAAAACGACGTTCAACTTCCTCATAATATGCTTTATCATATTCACGCCATGTAGCTACACGAACAATCGCTTTGGTTCCGTCTCCTGAAGCTGTTGCATTCCCACATGCAACAAGACCAAACATCATAATACCTGTTAACGCAATTGAAATGATTTTTTTTGCTTTCATTATTCTTCCTCTTTTCTGATTTGATTTCTAAGTCCATATACTGTTACAACTGCAGCTCCAAAAAGTGCAAACCATATAAACCAGTTTGTCGCATCCCCTGTTTGAGGACTATCTTTTTTGTCTGTATCTGTTTGTGTGTTATCTTGCTCTGTATCCTTCTGAGCATCTTGTTCCGTATCCTGCTGGTTGTCTTGCTGTATATCGTCAAGAGTTTCCTGTTTGTCTCCTGTTGCAGGAATAACAGCTCCTACTGAAACCATTGTTTCACAGTCCGTACAATATTCATCACCTGTGTAACCATCCGTAATACCTGTTGCTGCATCCGCATTTACTTTCACAGTAGTGTCTGTGTGTGAACACATTGCCACATCAAGTGTATATACAAGATTGTTAGAATCCTCATTTCCAAACGGGTCTTCCGGACTAAATGATTTTTCTGATGTAGGTGCGTAGTACTGTAATGCTACATTGCTTCCGTCAGCACTAAATCTCAAAATGCCAAGCATACCAATTGGCTTGTAGTCATAATATGCTGACTCAATATTCACGCCCGCATCATAATCCATATCTTGTGCATTTATCATGAGCACCGGCACTTCGTTACCATCTGCGTTTATTTCTGTTTTTGTCATAACTGCACCCGTCTCGTTATGACTATGTCCGCAGACAATCATTTTAATATTTGTATATTCATTTAGATATTCACTCCAAATTGCTTCCGTTGTGTCTCCAATAGAACCACCAACATTAGCATCATCAACTATGTAAGACATGTTTGTATTGTTTGCATAGTTTCCATATCCATCTAAATAAGAATGGGTTGCGAAAATTACATTATCATCCGGATGTGACTTCAAAATATCCTGCGCCCACTTAAGTGCACTTACGCGTGGATGATATTCCAATTGAAGAATCATCCATTTCGTTCCGTTTACACTAAATCTATAATAAGAGTTTTCTGTTGTAGAAAGCCCTGCCGGGTCATCGAAATATCCAACATATGTTGTTGCTGCCGCAGAAGCTAGCAAATCATCTTCTCCGAAATAAGACTGGTACATGGTTGAATCACGACTTGTTGTTCCCCATATGTAATCGTGATTACCTATGATTACACTTGTCGGTACCAAATCATCAAATTTGCCAAAACCTTCCATTGCACGGTCATAATGTTGTGTTACATTGCCGTCTGTCGTATCACCCGCACCAATAACGTGCTGTATATTCTCTTCTTCAATATGTTCTGCAATCCACTCTGCCATTGCATTCCATGTTTTATTGTAATCAGACTGGAAAGTCAATTTCTGAATGTCCGGGACAAATACTATTGACCAGTAATTATCTCCAATGACATTCGGTATTTCATAATCAATCCAGTCATCTGCACGCGAACCTCGATAAACCAATTCGTTTTTGTTAGCAGAACTATCCGGTAACGTCTCAAGCACATTCTGAATGTCGCCTAACAGGAACCAATTGCCCATAAGTCCTTCTGTATTGGCGTCTATTCCGTTACCAAAAACGCCAATTTCTTTTGCTACGCGATTCTCCTCTATCTCTTCTGCTGTTCGTACATCACTCCATACACGAACATCTGAAATATATCCGTTCATAATTTGCTTTCCGGCGCCATCTGCTCCGATACAGTATTCTGTAGAAGGTGCTTCCATCTCAGAAACCGCCACATCACTTCTGGCAACAATTTCTCCGTTTATATAGAACAAGACAAATCCTTGATCATCTCTTGCCACCGCAATGTCTACCCACTCACCTGTGCGTACATCCTGTGTCAATGTGAATTGTGTTGTTCCATATAGTAAAGAAGGATATCCTTCATCCGTGATGAAGAGCCCATATGGATTAGACTCATTTTCAGCATTCACATTTGAGAAAATCATATAGTTTCCGTCTAATGTAGTAACTTCTTTGGTTACGTCTACATACACTTCCGGCATCTCCACACTAACCAATTTCTTGTTAATTAGTTGTATGTCAGTAATATAACGAATCTGTCCCTTTGCCAGATTAAAATTAGTAAATCCGAAAACATCGATATTCTTTAAAGTGAAATCTTGTTTAATGTCTGTTTTCCATGTGTCCAATGGTAATTCAATGTAATTCCAACCTTCATTTACTTCGATATCACTATAGTAATAAATCAAGGCATTTCCACCCAAATACGGACCGCTACCAATGCGGAACTGATCACCCGTTCCAAGTTTGCCTGCTTCGTTTGAATATACCCAAAACGCAACTGCAAGGTCACCAAGTTCTGATGCACTGGCATTAATTCCAAGCTTGTTATTCATGGTTGAAAATCCGGAAATAGATGAGCTGCCATCACTCAAAATGTTGTATGTTTTGTTTGCTCCCACTCTATCACCTGCAAGAGTTGTGCCTGTTGAAACCGTATGTCCGGATGTCGCTGTTACATCAGAACCTGCACGAAGCACAACTGATGTAATTGGCTCCGGTTGTTCTGCAACTAATTTAATATCGCCAAAATATCGAACTGTACCTTTTGGCACATTATACGAAGTAATTCCTATTGTATTGATATTGCTAATTGAGAAATTGCCTTTAATATCTGTTTTCAAAGAACTAAGCGGAAGTTTAATGTAATTCCATCCCACTTGTACCGGAACCTCATACAGATAATAGAACAAGCAGTTGCTACTCATGTTATCTGCATTGCTTCCAAGACGAATATGTGTATTCCAATCTGCGCCAAGTTTGCCTTCTTTGTTGGAATATACCCAAAACGCAATGGAAAGTTCGTCCATATCATACTTGCTCGCATTGATTTTTAACTGTGTCTGTATTGCTTCAAAACCATTAATAGCATTGTTAGTTGCATCCAATTTAAAACATGTCATGCCTGCGCCCGGCGCATCATCAGCTGTTGTCACATAACTTCCCACCGACATAGATACACCTGAAAAAGTTGTTCCCTTGTGAAGTGTCCATACGCCTTCTTCTTTTTCTACAAGTGGAACGAGTTTTATGTCACCAAAATATCTGATGGTTCCTTGCGGAACTTTATATCCTGCTGCAATACCCCATGTGTTAATATCGCTTAATGTAAAACTGCCGATAATATCTTTTTTCATAGAACTAAGTGGAAGTTGAATGTAGTTCCATCCCTGTTCCACATTTATCTCACGCATATAATAGAACAAGCAGTTACCGCTCATATTATCTTTATTACTACTCAATCGAATTTGACCATCCCAGTCAGGTGACAATGTGCCGGCTTTGTTTGAATATACCCAGAAACCAACTGCAAGTTCATCCATGGTGTAAGCACTCGCGTTAATGCCTAGGCTGTGTTGCAATGCCTCAAAACCATTGATAGCTGAGTTCGTCGCATTTAAAACAAAACATTCCATGCCTGCGCCCGGTTCATCATTCGCTGTCGTTGTATAACTTCCAACCGACATAGATACACCCGAAAAACGTGATCCGGAATGAAGCATCCAACCGGTGAATTTCTCTGTTGGTTTTTCTTCCTCAACAGGTGTGTCTTCTACTTCTTCATTTTCGCTTGTTACTACGATTTTAAAATCGCCAAAATATCTGACTGTGCCCTGCGAAACAGAATAGGAAGTAATACCCCATGTATCAATGTTTTCTACCGTAAAATTGCCAATTACATCTGTCTTCATAGAAGTTAATGGAATCTCAATGTGATTCCAACCTGTGCTTACAGCAATATCCTTCATATAGTAAAATACAAAGTTCGAACTCACATTATCTGGATTACTACTGATTCGAATGTGCGGATCCCATGTCTCACCAAGTGTTCCTTCTATATTCGAATATACCCAGAAGCTAAGAGCGAGATCTTCCATTGTATAATTTCCTGCATTTATATTCAAATTCGTCTGCAATGCCTCAAAACCAGAGATGGCAGAATTACTTGCATCTAATGTAAAGCACATCATCCCTTCACCCGGTGCATCAGAAGCAGTTGTTGTATAACTTCCCACCGGCATGGACACGCCCGAAAATGTATTGCCTGAATGCAGCATCCACTCAGTTATATTACCTGCACCCGGTTCCATCTTTACACTCGCTTCGATTGTCTGCGGAGTCTCGTTTAACAGATCAGATAATTGCAAATATGTATCACCGGTTTTTTCTGCTCCAAACAAAAGTCCGGCCGTTCTGGTATCAACCAATTTTACTTCTTTTAAAGTAATGGCGCTTCCATTTGGGTTCGTTAAAGAATAGATACGGAACCAATTGATCGTTTGATGAATATCCAACAACCTGGTTGCACTTGTATTCATTCCATCTGAGAGCGCTAATTCAAGTACATTCTCTCCAACTGCTAAAGACTGTGTAGATAGTTCCCAACTAAGTTCTGCCTCATCACAAATTTCCTGTGCAATTTCAAGAACACCTTTTTGTATTGATGCAAGTGCATCTTCATTCGGAATACTCAAAGTAACTTGAAGTTTTAAATCTCTTTTTTTCACCACAGCAGGAATATCAACACCGGCATTCTCTACAGACACAACCAAGTGTCCCTCATCCGTGATAATAGACTCCTTCTCTCCCGAATACATAATCCATTCATTCGGCGTATCTGCATTTGTGTCAGAAGCCTGCCCAATTATCGCAAGACCACTGCCCAGCACCAACACCAATGCACATACAGTTGCTAATACTTGTTTTGCTCGTTTTTTCATAACGCACGTCCTTTCCAGTTTTATTTTCTGTGTTTTATAGAAACTACCAGTCTTCGCCCGGATTGCCAATTTCTCCATCTTCCAGTATACTGTCTTCCACAACAACCTGTGCCTTTCCAAACGATATCACATCTAATTCAGGGGTTTCATATTTCCTCATTTTATTTCCTCCTCTAATGCACGCATAATATCACTTTTCTAGATTATACAAAATTAGTATTTTTCATTTCTCGCCATTTTGTTGTAAAATAGCGTTTTTTTTATTTTTTTTACCATTTTGTTATTTTTTGTGGTAAAATAGCCTAAAGACATTTGTGTTTTCGAACGAAAGGAGTGGCATTATGGACAAATCACGTGTGCTTCAATACTATATTTCTGAATATTCTACTGCAAAGAATCCTAACTACGCTTTTTTGTTTGCTCCATGTAGAAATGCAGACACACACACGCATTGTGATTTCTATGAATTTTCATTAATTACAAGGGGAAGTTTTATCAACGACTACAAAGGACAACAAGAACGTCTTCCGAGAGATACATTGATTTTCTTTCGCAAAGAAGAAACGCATGCCATGTTAAAAGATGCACCTATGAGTATCCACTTTTCCCTTCTGATTGAGAGTGATTATTTTGAAGAGCAATTTTCCACGTTTTTCCCAAAAACCCCTCTTTCTTCGTTGGGTAATTATTGCAATTGCCACTTACAAGAATCTCAGAGTCGTTTTCTTCAAGATATCGCAATTAAACTATGCAATAACGAAAACAAAAAATATCAAGACCAGCTTGTTTACTTATTTATGATGACGGCACTGACAAACCTAATTATACCAATTCGTACGACAACCCCAAAACAGGAAAGTTTTGGTAACTCAGCTCACCATTACGCAACCGAATTACTTAGTCGTTTGGACAGTTATATGTACATAGCCGATCCTGTAAATGAGATATATAAGGATTTTCCTATTAATAAGGTCGCTCTTATCCAAGCTTTCAAAGAACGTACCGGAGAGACAATTATTCAGTACTCAAATAAGAAGAAAATGGAATATGCGGCGCAACTATTATCTATTGAAAAACAAAGTGTGGCTGATATCGCAAATGTACTTAATTTCTCAAGTCCATCACACTTTACGAAAGTTTTTAACGCACACTTTGGTATGAATCCAAAAAAATACCAGCAAATGAATTCAAGTCATTGCAAAAAACATTACATGACACCTGAACAGTAATTCATTTCACATAAGAAAAAGGAGTTTATTATGGCACAATCCACACAGAACCCGGCTAAGTCTACAACGCCAAGAGAAATATCACCTATCAAAAAACAGTATCGCAAAAAACGCTTGAAAGCGAATACCGTTGCTGCTGTCATGGTAATTGCTGTATTAGGCATAGCGGGGTTGTTTTCTTATAAAATATTAACTGGAACATTTTTTGAAAATGTAGAATTGTCTTTGGAAAGTTTTTCACAGATTTTTTCTAACACGCCTGCCGAGCCGTCAGATGATACGCCGACGGAAAATGTATCTGACCCAAAACCACTTGAAATTATAACCAAGTCTCCGGAAATTTCTTTAACCATCTCTGTAGTTGGTGATTGTACTTTGGGAACAGATGAGAACTTTAATTACTCCAGAAGTTTAAATGCCTATTATGAAAAATATGGTGCAGACTATTTTCTTAAAAATGTGAAAGGCATTTTCGAAACTGATGATTTAACCATTGCCAACTTGGAAGGAACATTTACTTCTTTAACCACAAGAGCCGACAAAACATATGCTTTTAAGGGACCGGCTGAATTTGTAAATATTCTGACTGGCAGCTCCGTTGAATCCGTTAACCTGGCAAATAACCACAGCCGTGACTATGGCACACAAAGTTTAACTGACACAAAAAAAGTGTTAGATGACGCCGGGGTTGTCCATTTTGGTTATGACGAAACAGCCGTTGTGGATGTGAAAGGTGTTAAAGTCGGATTGGTCGGCATCTATGAACTCGTTGACCATAAAGGGCGTGAACAGCAAGTAAAAGACAATATAGCCAAAGTAAAAGCAGAAGGCGCGCAGCTTGTAATTGTAATCTTCCATTGGGGTATCGAAAGAGATGCGGCCCCAAACTCTAACCAGACTTACCTTGGTCGTTTGGCCATTGATGAAGGCGCAGATCTTGTATGCGGTCACCATCCACATGTACTTCAGGGTATCGAAACCTACAAAGGCAAGAATATTGTATATAGTCTCGGGAATTTCTGCTTTGGCGGAAACTCGAATCCAAGCGACAAGGACACGATGATATTTCAACAAACTTTTACTATCACAGATGATGGTGTGAAAGAAGATAATGTAATGAATATCATTCCATGTTCACTCTCTTCCGAAACAAATCGCAACAACTATCAGCCAACGCCGGCAACCGATTCGGAGGCAGAACGAATCTTAAAGAAAATACAAGAAAGAAGTGCCTTGATTCCGGCACCATAAAAGCAAACAAAAAGTTCTGCAATCACTTGTTGCAGAACTTTTTTCTACTTCATCAATTCATCCGTCAGGCGAATGATTTCCGGCGCAATCTTCTCTCGTTCTTTTTTCAATGTATTGCAATATACCGGATATGCCATGGCGACAAGCACCATACCAATAACACCGATTATGATGCCCGGAATAAACCATATCCCCTGCCAAACCATACAGCAACTCATCCCTGCACCCATAATGAGTGCACCTATTACACCGATTATAATAGAATACATGGTACTTTTTTGTGTGACACTCTGATCCAATCGGCGCAGCTGTTGCATTTTATCTTCCTCTTGCACCATATACTTGTTTCTAATTTTTTTAATTTCCTCCTGCTGTTTGGCAGAATATGTGTAGTTAAATTGTTCCATTTCCACTACTCCTTAATCTCCTAATCTCTTTTGTATTTTTTATAATCATATAAATTGACAGTGTAATGACAGTAAGACTAACTCCTGCTCCTGTCAGAATAATCATCAATCTTTGGTGCTCCGGTTCCATATCTGCTCCAAATTGTGCAAACATTGCAGTTTCGAGTGACAGCATGGAAACAAGCGCTGCCGACAGAGCAATCATTTTTGTTATCATCATAATTGGACTGTTATATTTTCGTAATTTTACCATATCAATCATTGCATGTATGGTCATATAAAATGTATAGAGCGCGATTACATATATGAAGAATCCCGCATACTCAAAGCCTTTATTTTGATAAAGAATCATTAATACTGCACCCGATAGCACAAAATTAACTGTCAACAAAATATAAGCGCATAGTTTTGCTCTCTTTAGTTCTCCCAACCGATTGCACCCAATTCCTTCTCTTTGTACATAACGCAACAACAAAAAGCGCATCAATGCAAGGAAACAAAGTTCATACCAACATATAGCAGATTAATTCCAAGTGATATGTAAAGTGAAACGTGTGTCCTAAAGGACACATCTGTCATATATCTGTTGCCAATAGGATTGTCATAAATTCTCTGTTTGATTGCTTTATAATGCTTTGGAAAAACCATGAAGAAAAATATACAAACAACCGTTAATGTGTAAAATGAAATCGCATACAAAACGTATGCTATTACTGTGTCAATTAAGTCGTTCACAAAAACCATAGGCAAAGAAACTGCACTGAATAAAACCAAAACCGCCATTAGCCAAATTGGCGGAAACAGTATCTTTTTCCAATTCATGACTGGTTCCTCCGAATTCGCACAGTAAATGTTGTGCCTTTTCCAACTATACTTTCCACACCGATTTCTCCGTGCATAATATCAATTACGCGTTTCACAAGGGCAAGACCAAGTCCATTACCTTGCACAGAGTGAGATGTGTCACCTTGATAAAATTTTTCAAACATATGCTTTCCTACTTCCGGCGAAATTCCACATCCTGTATCTGATACTTTGATAATTGCATGATTCGCCGTCGCAGTTAAAATGACGGAAACCGTTCCACCGGGTTCTGTAAATTTAAAAGCATTAGAAAACAGATTGTTCCATACCAGCGATAACAGTTCTGCATCTGCGCTGATCGTTACATCCTCGGCAATATCAGTGTGAATCTCAATCTCAGCTTTTTCCCATACATTTTCATATTGCAATAAACATTCACACAGTTGTTCACTTAAATTATATTCCATAATTTGCGGATAAATCTGCTGGTTTTCCAAACGATTCAACTTGAGAATGTTAGTCATCATATTTGCCATGCGACGAGCCCCATCTGTGACACCTTTGGCATATTCCAATCTTTTCTCTTCTGAAAGGTTCGGATCCTGCAATAGCGTTCCATAGTTTTGCATAACTGCAAGCGGCGTTTTCATCTCGTGCGAAACATTTGCAATAAAATCTGTGCGAAGTGTCTCAACACTTGCCAGTTCCTCAGCCATTTTATTAAAACAATGGATCACTTCATTAAAATGATCATCAGTTACAAACCCATTTTGCTTTGGAATACGAACACTGAAATCACCTTTCATAATTTTTTCAGCTGCTTCCGTAATACGATTTACCGGACGCTCAACTGTCCGTTTTCGTCGAATTGTATCGAACATATATAATATCATACTTAACAAAACTACATTTGCAAATGTAACCTTTGCTGCCAAATTCAGATTATCTGCCGTCAATTCAATATGCGATGTTACTGACATAGTTGTAACAAACAACATGGTGCAACACGTAATCACAAATGCAACAAACAGAAAGAAAATTAAAAACTGGTTGACAGCTTGCAAAAACTTTTTCACTTAATCACCGCCTTATAACCTAGTCCGTGTACCGTTACGATCTCAAAATCATTGCAGTCCGATAATTTGCTACGAAGTTTCGTCATATATACATCAACTGCTCTTGGTGCGGTTTCTGTATCTGCATCCCAAAACTCATCCATCAGTTGTGTCCTGGTAAACGTTTTTTTCGGATAAGATAAAAGTTTATATAGGATGCTGAATTCTCTGTTTGTCATTTGAATCTCTTCTCCGCTTAAATATGCTGTGTGCTCATCTGCATCCATGACAAAACTACCGATCTCCAATTTCCTGTTGGCCGCAATTTTCGCGCGACGAAGCAGTGCTCCGATTCTCAAAAACAACTCATCCAAATCGATTGGTTTGACCATATAATCATCAACACCGATTCGAAAACCACGTTGTTTCGACGCAATATCATCTCGTGCTGTCATAAACAATATCGGAATATCTGCATTCATTTCTCGTACTTCTTTGGCAAATGCAAATCCGTCTATCCCCGGCATCATAATGTCAGATACAATCAAATCAAACACGTTGGCATACATTTCATCAAAAGCATCGTCCGCATTCAAGCATCCAATCGCCTCATATCCACTATGATTTAAAAATGTACAAACGGTTCTATTTAGTTCTTTGTCGTCTTCCACTACTAATATCTTAAACATGGTAATCCTCCGTTTATTATCATCAGTTATTATATATCATAGTGGGCAAATGTTAAAGTTTTGTTTCTGTTTTATGTGTTATACAAAAAATGGGTGGAAATTTCCACCCAATGAAACTCTTATTCAGTTTCCCGCATGATTTTATCGCTAAGAGCGATAATTTCGTCTGCGTACTTTTTACGTCGCGAACCAAGGATCTCTTTATAGATAGGATAATTGATAATCACCATAAATAAGCCAATCACTCCCACAACAACCCCCGGAACCATTCCGTTTTCTACACCGATCATAGAACCGATTTCTGTCATTACAAGACTCATTCCGCTACCCATAATAATAGCACCAATAGAGCCAAAGATGTATGCAAATACATTTGCAGGTCTTTTTACTTTTTTATCCAGTTCTTTCAATGCATCCAACTGTGTATGTTCTTTTTCTGTGTATTGTGTGCGGATTTTCTGTACTAAGAAATCTTTATCGTTTTGATTCATTTTTCATTCTCTCCTTTGCTTCTTCTACAGTTTCGCCTTCTTTTGCAAAAACGGTTCCCACGATTTTATCTGTTACTTTGTTAAAGCCTGACACCGCGCCTTCTTCAATTTTCTTGTAACCGCTAACTACACCGTCCTCAATTTTCTTGTAACCTTCTACTACTTTCTCTGCAATCTTTTCATTTACATCTGCTAATTTTTTCATTTTATTTTCTCCTTTTTTATTTTATTTTTTTATTTTCTTAAATCAAACCAAGTACATATAAAATTCCGTATACAACTTCAAATAACATGTTTTGCTCCTCCCTTGCTTCATTTGATAGTTGTATCTTACAGGGGATTTGTTTGCGAAATGATTGAGAATTGTTAATGTTTTGTTAATTTTAAGATATTTGTAATTTCCAACAATATAGTATATACTTTACTTACTTAACAACATGGGAGGAACAATACAATGTTTATCAAAAACTGCGGATATGATACCACGCATGAAATCGGAGCGTATGGCGAATCGGAACGGCCATCATTTCGTCCGCATTATTTTATCAGCCGCTTTTCCACACCATTCTCATATAAAATAGACGATGAATGGTTTTTTGGAAATGCGGGTGACTTTTTGTTTATTCCGGCCAACAACTACATTTATCATGGTCCGCAAAGCAAAGACGAAACTTATGTGAATGACTGGCTTTACGTAAGTGGAGATGAGTTCGACAAATTGATAAAGAAATATCCTTTTCCGGAAAAAAAGGCTATCCATATAGAAGACCACGGCGTATTCAATAATTGTATCCGAAAAATCAAAAAAGAGTTCCTGCTAAAACCAATCGGATACGAAGATATCATGTCTTCCTACGTTACAGAAGCAATCGTGAGTATTTATCGTTCTTATCAGCGCGAGTATCTGCAAGACACTTCTTATACTCGTATTGAGTCCGTACGAGAAAAGATTCTGCTAAGCCTGGAAAGGAAATGGACGCTTGAAGAAATGGCAAGCCTTAGTGGATACTCTGTGAGCCGTTTTTCTTCTCTATACTCGCAACATTTTGGGTTGTCTCCAAAAGCGGATTTGATTCAGAACCGCGTGCGACTGGCAAAGGAACTATTAAATTATACTGGAAAATCTGTCACAGAGGTTGCGGAGCAATGCGGTTTTCAGTCTATTTATTATTTTTCTAAATACTTTAAAGCCACAGTTGGAATAACACCAAGCGAATATGCCAAACGTTGGCAATGATAAAAGAAGGGTTGCATAAGCAGCCCTTCTTTGTTATAGAACAATCTATTGTTCTTCTAATAATATCTCACGAATAGCGTTAATCTCATCCTGTGTGACACCGATTGAAAGCATGAATGCTTCTGTCGCCTCTGCCATGGTGCCATTCGGTGCATAGGCCTGTACATTATCATACATTGTTTTAAACACTCCTGTCATCCACTTAGCAGATGAATACTCTGTCCTTGCAAGCGACAATGTGGAGAATTCATAATCCATGTACAAATCCTGTTCTTCCACACCAAGCAATGCATTAATTAAGAAACAGATTGTTCCGGTTCTGTCACGACCAATAGAACAATGAACATAAATTGGATAATTGTCCGGATTCGCAAATGTTTTAATCTCCGTTACCAAAGCATCCTGATAAGCCGCTGCATTAATTCCACGTGTATCATCCCAATAATATGGTCCACCTACATTGATATAGTTCACACCCGTTCCCAGCGGTGATGACCCTGCCGCTTCTTCTCCCGGATTACGCAAATCCAAATCTGTCTTAATGCCCAGTTGATGAAGCATTACATCCTTACCCGCTTGCGTAATGTCATCAATTTTGGCACCACGATAAAACATACCTTGTTTTACATATTTGCCGTCTGTGGTATGCCAACCACCACCGTCACGTGCATTGGCTACTCCTTCAATTGTAAGTGAACGAATAGTGTCTTGTGTGTGGAACGTTTGAATATCTGAAGCATAATCTCCTGCTGTAACTGTCCAATAGTAATCAGTATCAACACAAAGATTTAACAGTTCCAATTTGCATTCAGTAGTCTCGTAAGTAATTGCATCGGACATATCATTTTTCATTGCAAGTTTCACTGTATAGCTTGCAACATTCTCAAAAGAAATCCACTTGAGCACAATTACCTCTCTTTTACACACAATCGGTTCTGTTCCAAATGTATCTGCTTTTGTGACGTAATAATCTGTAACATATTCCTCTGCAACATCATCTGCATCTGCTACAATTCTTCCCTCTGTCGGACATAGGACTAATGTGCCACTATCTGTAACAAAGCGTTTGCGAAGCAATTTTACATCTTTTTCTGTGACGTTATAATCGATATCCATATCTGCAGCTTTTGCACCCGCTTTTGTAACCTCACGCTGATTGATAATGTGTTTCTTCATCGCAACCAAGTCGTTTGCTTTTATTTCGCCGTCATCATCCATATCTCCATAGTGATAAATGATAAGATGTTTTACATATTCGTATCCTTCCTCACTATATGTCATAAGATGAACTCCAGGGTTGGAGTACTCATCTCCTGCCGCAACACTTTCACCATCAATCATGATATTCTCGCCCTCTTCAACTACATACACGCCATTATCTGCTTCGCATAAGAATTCACCTTCATACTCCATCAATTCTCCTTTATGAAGGTATATTGCATAATCTTGAGTAATGCGTATCCCCGCTGTAACTCCATTTGGAGCATACTCTCCTGCCTTGATTGTAACGATGACACCATCTGCAGCAGCAGGCAGTTGTCCGGCTGGAATGGTCATAGATAATCCCTTCGTGTTATCAGAACGAACAAATGTTGACTTATATGCTATGCCATCAATGTCACAGTCCACTTCAAAAGTCGTAATGCCTTCTTGTCCCGGAACACCGGTAGGTTTCTCCGGTATTGGATAAATATTCCACATATTTGTTTCTGTGTTAAACGCAGACTCATCACCATGTTTTGCAATTGTCACATCCCTAAATGTGCCTTCTTCAGATACAAAATAATCAAAGCCATCAATAATAATAGAATCAAAATAACACGTGCTGGTACCTGCTGTATCATATGTTCGCAAACCAATAATAAATCTTCCCAGATTACCGTTTGAGTCCTTTGCTACATTACTGTCTTTTAAAAGTCCTGTGATATCCACTTCATGCCACTCACCACAGACTCCTTCTAGGTTGTCTTTATAGCTTGCATCTGCATAACTTGCATCACTTATACTGTCGTTTGTAAATATACGTATTCGCAGGCTTGTCAATTCTTCCGGTACAAACATTCGTAGTTTAACAGACATGACTTTCGTTAGGTCAATTGCTTGTGGAAAACATACCGGAACACTCACATAAGGGTTATGACATCCTCCGTACACTCCACCGCTAAATCCTGTCGGAACTGTACTCGTTTCCGTAATCTTCGTCGCAAGGTTGGCAGATGCTAAAACTCCGTTTCCCTCAGAAGAATATACAGTTGTATCAAAATCCGTACCATTAAAATCATATACAACCGGTTCTAATTTTGCAGGGCCAACAGTAATGACAGAGCTTGTATTCGAACGATATAGTGTCATACGATTGCCGAATTTGCTTAGATTACAGTTTGTAAAAGTATGTGTCTGACCGTTATATAATTTGCCGTTAACATATACACCCAGCGTTAAATCGGCCTTATTACTACTGTTTGCCTCACCAAAATCAAATTTGAGTTTCAACAGAAAATCTTTGTTAATAAAAGAAGTTACTCCTGCTGTAGCCGCTGAAATTTCCATTGCCTGATATGTATCTGTCCCTGCATAATCCTGACTGGCAACTACAAACAAATGGGTTCCTGTTTTATTCGGATATATCATTAAACCGGAATATGTACTGCTTCCCGCCACGTGGATACGTGTATCTGCGTCACCGTATTGATATTTCAGCCTTAGGTGAAGACTTTTTCCATCAAAACTTGTATATCCATTTAAATAAAAGTCATCGATATTTCCGTCAATGTGTGGATAATCTTTTGCCTCCATTTGTTGGCCGTCTGTGTCAACAAAATGTTCTATAGTATATGTATTTGCATCATCTAGAGAATCTGCGGTGGCCGAGCTGACTGTAATCACAGAATCTACATGTTCGCGATATAAATCCATACAGTTGCCAAAGTATGACATATCACATCCGGTAATTGTAAACTTCTGATTTTTATATAGGTTGCCGTTCAGATAAACACTTAATTGTACGTCTGCTTTGTTATTGCTGCCTATTTCTCCAAACTCAAATCCTAGTTGCAAAATAAATTCTTTGTCAAGGAATGACGTCATCCCTGCTGCATTTGCTTCAATTTCACAAGCTTGATATGTTTCTGTTCCTGTACTTTCCTTAGCTGCAACAATAAACAGATAAGTTCCGGTTGTATTAGGATATACTCTTAATCCATTGTATGTGTTGCTTCCTGCCACATCGAGTCTTGTATGATAATCACCATATTCATACTTTATTTTCATAGAAAGCATCTTGTTATCAAAATCGGTATAATCCTTCAAATGGAAAAGGTCAGTCTGCGGAGAGTCTGTATAGCCATATGACTTTTCTGCCATCTGATTTCCACTGCTGTCCACAAAATCACTGATTGTTACCGCAGTAAATTCTGTCGGTGTTTCAGGGATGCTTGGTTCATCCGGCTCTTCTGTCTCTTGGGAAACGAAATAATCTTCGCCTACGATAGCAATATGGTCAAAGTAGACGGTAGGCGTCGTACTTCCATAGACGCGATACGCCAAAATAAATCTGTCTAAATATCCATTCTCATCTTTTGCAATATTGCTACTGTTCAGTTCATCTGTAATATCAACTTCACACCACTTACCAAAGGTAATGCCCGCATCTGTATATGTTGTTTCCGTATAAGTTCCGGTTGCCGTATTATCTTGTGATAAAATGCGTAACTTCGGAGTGCCACTTAACGTATACTCTGTCACATACATCCTTATTTTAATAGAATCGACTTTAGAAAGGTCAATTGGATTAGCAAAGTCAACCGGTACACTGGCATAATTTGAACCACCACCTCCGTACACTCCATCTGTAAAGCCTTCCGGAACACCGGATGTGTCTCCAATAGAAGTTACCAAATATGCTGACGACAATGGATTACTCCCACTTCCTTCGCCATCTAATAACGCAGTACTAAAATCCGTACCATTAAAGTCATAAATATCTCCCGACTCAACAAAATAGTTCTCTCCTTCTATGATAATCGAGTCGAAATAAAGGATTGTCGAATTCCCATAAATACGATGTGCTATGATAAAACGATCAAGATATCCATTTTCATCTTTTGCATTTGCAAGTTTTGTATTATTAAGAATGTCGGTAATATCAATTTCACACCAAGTTTGAGACGCACCGTAAGTAGCAAAAGCCAACTCTTCATATGTTCCTGCGGTAGTGTTGTCTCCTGAAAGAATACGAAGTTTATCGCTACTTATATCAGTACCGTTCACATACATACGCACTTTGATGGATGTGACTTTAGAAAGGTCTATCGGCTTTGCAAAATCAACCGGCACACTGGCATATGCCTTTGTTTTTCCCCCTCCATATACACCATCTGCAAAACCTTCCGGCACAGCACTGGTATCCGCAAGTAATATTGCACGATTTGCCGATGTGAGTGGACCGCTTCCTTCCCCATCAAGCAGTTCAGTACTAAAATCCGTACCATTAAAATCATATACGTCCCCAGTTGTTGCCGCGTTCACGTTTTGTGGTGCACTAATATGGAGACTAGTTATCACCATTACCACACAACTGATTACTGCAATAATACGTTTTTTCCAGTTTTTCATCTTATTCCTCCTACACACAAAACTATTATTTTCGTGTAAATCTTTTTGTTATTTGTATTTTATCACGATGAAACCACTCGAAAAAATGTATATTCGCACTATATTTTTATATTTTCTTACTATTTTATTTCTCTTTCAGTATGACAAAACTGTAACTGAATGTATTCCAGCAATAGACTTTATTAAACGTCTTATCGTACATATCCCGGAAAAGCATTTCAAAATGTTACGTTACTATGGCATCTATGCTAAACATCACAAACAAGAAAAGAAACTGCGCAAATGTATTTCTTCTGAAAAGAAGCGATATCTTCGTAGCCTCATGAATTGGAGACATTCAATTCTTCTCTCCTTTGGATATGACCCGCTTAAATGTCCAAAGTGTGGAACTTCTATGTTGGTGTTGGAAGTTTACCACAAAAAAACTGCACTATTTGAACAATATCGAAAGGTCATGGGTTATGGATAAATCCATAAACACCGTCGTCTTCTCAATCGTTAAATAGTGCAGTCACACCAAAACAAAAAACTTCATAATCAAAGTCGTCGCGAAATCGCCAACTTTCGCTCTTTTGTTATGCCATTTTTTATTCATTAATCATTATACACTATTTTTTTCAATTTGAGAAATTTCCTATAAAGCAAAAAAGGATGTAGAAACATTGTTTCTACACCCTTGCTTTACTACATGTAAAATATATGATTTGATACTTTTTCGCTACTTGTTTTAGAAGTTTCCTTGCTGCAACTATTTTTTCGTCATCAAGGTTGACAAATGGATCATCCATAATAAGCATCGGTTTTTCACCTGTGTACATGGCATCCACAAGAGCAATCCTTAGACAAATGCCTGTCAAATCCTGATAACCCATGCTAAGCGTGCCTGTCTCACGCTGTTTCCCATGTTCATCAAATGTAAGTTCCGTATTGGCATCCATATAAAAATGAGTACCCGCACTTTGAACGATACTTTCATAATACATTGCAAATTTTTCCAATATCGGTCCCACAAACTTTGTGGTTATCGCTTCTTTTGCCATGCCAAGGTATTTCTTGGTGAGTTCGATATGTTTGTACTTTTCTGTTTCCTCTTTTTGCAGTTGCTTTAGTGTTTCTAAATGCTGACTATTCTCTTCCCATTCATCATATTGCAACTGTAAGCGCTCCAAGTTGCGGTTATAATTCTGAATGGTTTTATGGGTAAGCTCTAATGTCTCATTTAACTCTAGAACCTTCGCATTTAATTCTTCAAGAGAAGGCATTCCTTCTTGCGGTTTAAACGCTTCTAACTCTGCAAGATTCATGCGACTTTCAAATTCCTTAACCCTACTCTCAGCTTCTTTCCAAAGTTGCACGGCATATTGATAACGTGAAATTTGATTTTTCATTTCATACAAGTGCTCATTAAGTGTTTCATCTTGCGCATTGACACCATATTGTTCCAAAAAAGCAACAACCTGATTACGGAGTTGTGCCATCTCTCTTTCGTTAGATTCTACGCGCTCTTGAGCTTCTTGCATTTTGACTTTTTTCTGTTCCTGTGCTATATTCCACGCCTTTTTTTCGCTTATTGCTTTGCTGGAAGCTATGATGCCAATAACAGTCAAAACAATGCCGACAATCTCCAGGGCCAGTCCAATCTCAAAGGAAACTGTCATCATGAGAACAAGTGCAACTCCCATAAGTATGGCACCCAAAATAGTCAAAACAAACTGATTGTTTCCGCTTTGTTTCAGACTGTCTTCTTCCTGTTTTAATGCATCCAGCACCGCCTGCTCTTTGGCATGTTGTTCCTTTTTGCTTCCCAGTTCCTTGGAGGCATGCAGCATTTCCTCAACAGTATCCTGCGCAGGTACCTCATCTCCAAAGTAGCTCTGCACAGTGAGCATTTCCTGCTCGCGCTTACCGTACGTGTCCTTAAGTTCTTCCCACTGCTCTTTCTGCGCCATTCTTGCGTGCATACCGGAAACCTGCTTTTGCAGTTCAGTAGCTTCTTTTAGTTCATTCTTACAAGCGTCGTAACGTTCTTGTTCTCTCTGAAGGTACTCTTGATAACTTTCAATGCTTTTTTCAATTGCTTCACCCTCAAGAACTTTTCTCTCATATTGAGCGATGTCATTTTTCCTTCGAGCCAATGTACCGGTACTTCTTTTCGGCGTCATACCGTTTAAAAGTTTGGTTAAAACATCGCTTGCCTTCTCGTAATTATTCAAATCATTTGTATTGTCTGTAAGGTTACTTATCTTTGCATGAATATCGTCTGCTCCGCAAGTTCCACAATCATTCTGGCCGATAAAAACTGTTCGCATAAACGACTCACGATTAATTTGAAACAATTCTTCTCCTAAATTTGCCGAATAATCCTCACTCTTTAAATTTGTGTCTGCATCACGAAGTTCAAATTCTTCTTGTTCACCGAAAAAACGTGTGGCAATATATCTTTTCCCATTGACTTCAAATGTAATCTGTCCTCCAAAAGCACCACCTTGCCAAGGTGTATAGCGTTTACGTTCGTTTTCCTCAAGACTTCGCTTGCGCTCTCCATCAAGTCCATAGAACATAGCCCGCAAAAATGCGGCAAAAGTAGTTTTACCCCACCCGTTTTCGTGATAAATAATATTTTCTCCGTCCGAAAAATCAATAGAGAAATCATGTAGTTTTCCGAAGTTTTCTATGTGACAATTCACTAATTTCATAATCACTGCACCTCCTCTCCGCTGATTGCCTGAAGACCATAACGAATAATCGTTTTCTTGTCTTCTTCCAAAAGAGTAGAATCATTCATTACCATACGAACAAACTCTCCCTTTAAGGACGCATCCAGCATATAGTCGGTAACATCTATTTTCAATGTGGTTTCATCATATATTTTTGCAAAATAATACTGTGATTTAAAACGTGCCAAAAGGTGTTCCATGTCTTTTTCACACTCAACATCAATTGCACCTGTAAGAACAATTTTTACAAGAGAAGAGCTTCTGCATTGTGCCCTTTGTAGTGCTTCTTCAATTTTAGCCGCTATCTGCGGAGTTGTCATGCACGCTGTAATATCCACAGGCACTTCATATAGCTGTCTTGTTGCAAATGGAACAAATTCATGCTGCAAGCGACCTGTGTCCTCATCTACATCAACAAGCACAAATCCATGCTCACCGCACTCATCAAAACCTCTTCCCTCCAAACAGCCAGGATAACAATAGGTGCCTCGTGCATCTAATTGTTCTTTTTTATAGGCATGAATATGACCAAGTGCCAAATAATCTATGCCTTTATTTCGAAGTGCTTTAAGGTCGATGATTTCCGCCTTGTCTTTTACACTGCCCTCATTCTCTTGACCATGCAACATAACAATATTAATTTTATCAGCATTCGGCACAAGTGAAATATATGCCAATCCTTGATTTTCTCTGGACAATTCCATGCCCATAATAACCACATTTCCCATCTCATATGTAGTCCAACTAGAACCAAACATGTTTAGATTGTCCGGAATATCATCCAGACCGGAAAGAAAGTTATCATGATCATGATTTCCTTTAAGATAGTAAAAGCTAATATCCGGATGTTGCTGTATGTTGTAAAGCACGGTGTTGCGTGTGGTAGCAGATATGTTCTTTGTGTCAAACATATCGCCCGCGATCAAAATGGCCGACACTTCGTGTTGGGCCGCAAACCGAACCATTCTTTCGAAAGTATGAAGGATCTCTGCTTTTCTTTCTTTTGCTTTTTCTTTATCAAGATTTGCATTCATTTTAGAATCTAAATGCAAATCGGCACAGTGAATAAATTTCATTCATTTACCCCTTTCAGGAAATTTGAAAAGTCACCACAATTATGCGGTGACCATAGAACCAACGATTTCGTTTACTAATTTGCCGTCCGCTTTCCCTTTTACTTTCGGCATCAATTCTTTCATAATGCGTCCTTTATCTTTTGCTGTAGGAGCATCAATGCCAAGGTCAGCAAGTACGCCTTCGATTACAGTTCTTACTTCATCTGCATCCATCATCTTAGGTGCATATTTTTCTAATACTGCAATACGTTTTGACAATTCTTCAATCAACTCAGTACGGTCAGCAGGCGTCATTTCCAAAGATTCTTTTGTCTGCTTAATTTCCTTTAAAATAACTTGTGTTTCTTCCTCTTCTGTTAAATCAGCACGCTTGTCAATTGCTTTGTTTTTTAATGCTGTTAACAGAGCAGAAAGTGCATCCTTTGTATCTTTATCTTTCGCTTTCATGGCCTCAACCATATCTTTTCTTACTTCTTCAATTTTGCTCATAATAAATACCTCCTCTATATTATCGGTTAATTCCCGATTGAATCTCATCAGCCCACTGTTGCAGGCTATATGTTTGCCCATCAAATAATTTCAATATCGCTCCAGTCGGAGTCTCTTCACTGGCAAATGCATTAGCTTCATCTGTGTCCACGTGCATCGCAAGGCGAAACGTCGGGCTAACCCTGACAACCACATCCGCAAATATAAGACCACGTTCATAGCTTTCTGTAATAACAAAAACTTCATCATTATCTTTTACACGTGCACGACTTGCTTGAAGCGGTGTCATATGTATATGTCGTTTTGCAACAATCACGCCTTTTTCCAATTCAATGGTTCCGCAAGGTCCTATTAACGTGCATCCCGGGGTGTCTTCTATATGTCCGGATTGCCTAATCACTCCCGGCACTCCAATCTTTCTTGTGTCTGTCATAGACAATTCAATCTGCGTTTCTTTACGATATGGTCCGAGAATTGCAACATTTTCAAACTGTCCCTTTGGACCCACAATTGTAACACGCTCTTTGCATAAGTATTGTCCCGGCTGACTAAGTTCATGCGCGCAAGTAAGCTGTGCATCTTCGCCAAATAATTTCTTAAAATCACTTTCGCTGACATGCACATGTCTGGCGGAAGTTTCAATTGGAATCTTTTGACTCATAGTATTTTCTCCTGCTTCAATAATGCGTTTATTTTAGCATATTAAAGATATAAATACAATAAAAACATAGGCGCAACTTAATGTTGCGCCCACATTGAATGTACTATCTATTCTTCTTTTTTATCTTCTTTTTTTTCTTCTTCTTTTTCTTCTTCAGGCGTTGTTACCTTCAAAGAACCGATATCAATCTTTGACAATACTTTCTCATCAATCTCTACACCGGTTGCTTTTTCCCAAGCTTTAAACACTTCTGTCACTTTATCAGTCTCGCGTTGTTCGATGATTGCTTCTTTTTCAGTCTTTGTTGCCGCTTCATCAAAAAGAGTCTCTAACTGAACAACATAGTATGCGTTCTCTGTGTCAATCAATTCTGTAAATCCAGCTTCTTTCAGAGCATCTGCTGCTTTGTATACAGACTTATCAAGTGTTAATGATGTGTCATCTGCGTAATCTTTACCAAATGTAGCAGCTGTTGCAGTTTTGCTTTTCTCTTTTGCATAAGTTTCTAAGCTTCCTTTTGCTTTTGCTGCTGTAAGGAAATCTTCTGCTTCTTTTTTCACAGCCTTAAGCTTGTCATCAGACAATTTCTTGCTGGCACCCGAATTATCAGTCTCTGTCTTCGGGAATGATACATAGCGGATTCTCTTTTGTGCTGCTTCATCGTCAGACACTTCACGATCTACAGTTGCAATAATTGCATTTTCAACTTTTTTATAAATCGTTGCGATTGTTAAATATTCTGTAGCAAGTGCTTCATTAGCTGAAACCGCTTCCTTTGTCTCTGCATCGTTTGCTTTATCAAATGCTTTTGCAGCTTCTTCAATGGCTTTCTTTTCCTCTTCCGTCAGTTCAACCTTGTACTCTGCCATGTTAGCCTGAGCCAAATAGAAATTCTTCAACGAACTAACAACGTAATTGTTCAAGAAATCTTCTGTATATGTAGCATCTTCTGTATACTGTGAATCCCAATCAAGATCTTCAATCTCCAATGTGCTTCCGTAATACATCTGGTATTGGTATGAAAGCATTGAAATCATATACTCTTCATAAGACGGTTGCATATATCTGGCATAAAATTGTACCATGTCTGCTGTTACTTTCGTATCTCCGACTGTCATTACAACGGCATCATCTTTCACTCCGCATCCTGCAAAAGATGACAGTACTAACATTGCTGCTGTTGTAAGTACAGCTAACTTTTTCATTATTCTTTTCATAAATAATCCTCCTTAGTGCTTCTAAAGACATATTATAACTCTTTTTTGTCAATCAAGCAACGATTTTATTCCATTTAACACATTTTTCACAAGCTCAAGAACATCCTCATCCTTGTCTTTTTTGTTCTTTCCCTTTTTCTGATAAACAAAATAAGGGTTCACATCCACTTTAAAGGCTAATGCGCCTTTATACTGGTCAATCAGCCGACCTATCTCTTCCACACGGACACTTGCACGCTCATACATGACAAATTTGAATGTATCTCCTTTTTGCTCAACACTAACAACCTGTGCACTATGAGCAAGTGTTTTTACAAGCGCAACATGAAGTAATTGAACCACCCTTTTCGGTGCATCGCCAAAACGGTCAATGAGTTCTTCCAGTATATCGTCCATCTCAGCCTCATTTTCTATAGATGCAATTCTCTTGTAAATATCCAACTTCTGATATTCATTTGGAATATAAGATGACGGGATATATGCATCTATATCCAAATCAATGGTTGTGGTATATGGTTCATCTTTTAATTCTCCTTTTAAATGCTTTACCGCCTCATTTAACATTTTGCAATACAGATCATATCCAACCGCTTCCATATGCCCATGTTGTTCCGCTCCAAGTAGATTTCCGGCGCCTCGAATTTCCAGATCACGCATAGCAATTTTAAAGCCCGATCCCAAATCCGTAAATTCCCGGATAGCAGCCAATCGTTTCTCCGCCACTTCCCGAAGCAATTTGTCGCGACGATACATAAGAAATGCATATGCCATACGGTTTGAGCGTCCTACTCTTCCGCGCAGCTGATACATTTGTGACAGTCCCAATTGGTCTGCATCATGAATAATCATGGTGTTTGCATTGGAAATATCCAATCCCGTCTCAATAATAGTGGTAGAAACCAGAACATCAATTTCACCATTAATAAAATCAAGCATGATGTTTTCTAACTTATGCTCTCGCATTTGACCGTGAGCATATGCAACCGTTGCTTCCGGAACTAGCTTTTGAATTTTTGCCGCAATCTCATCAATATCTTTTACTTTATTATAAACATAAAAAACTTGTCCCTGCCGTGACAATTCCCGACTGATAGCCTCTCTTACCATCTCGTCATTATACTCCATGACATAAGTTTGAATCGGCATTCTGTCATTTGGCGCCTCTTCAAGTACGCTCATGTCACGAATCCCGATAAGACTCATGTGGAGCGTTCTCGGTATAGGAGTTGCGGTTAACGTGAGTACATCAATATTTCCTTTTAATTTTTTTATCTTTTCTTTATGCTGCACACCAAAGCGTTGCTCTTCATCTATAATAAGAAGTCCCAAATCTTTGTACTCTAGATCATCACTGAGTACACGATGGGTACCAATAATAATATCCACCAGTCCTCGCTTGGTGTCTTCCACCGTCTTTTTTTGTTGGGCCGCTGAACGGAATCTGCACATCAGATCCACTCGAACTGGATAGTCTTTCATGCGCTGCGTAAATGTGTTGTAGTGTTGCTGGGCAAGAACTGTAGTCGGTACAAGATAAACTACCTGCTTGTTTTCCTGAACAGCCTTAAATGCTGCACGGATAGCAATTTCCGTTTTTCCATATCCCACATCCCCGCAAATCAAGCGATCCATTATCCGAGTGCTTTCCATATCGCGCTTTGTTGCTTCAATGGCAAGTAATTGATCTTCTGTTTCCTCAAAAGGAAACATTTCCTCAAACTCCTTCTGCCATACAGTATCTTCTCCGTAAACAAAGCCCTCTTGCTCTTGTCTTGCGGCATAAAGTTCTACTAAATCCTTGGCAATCTCTTTGACTGCTCCACGCACTCTCGCCTTGGTTTTGTTCCATTCCTGTCCGCCAAGTCGATTGAGCTTCGGTTTCTTTGCATCAGATCCGGCATATTTTTGAATCAGATCCAACTGCGTCGCCGGAATATACAGGTTGCCTCCGTCAGCATAGGATATTTTCATATAATCTTTGGCGACCTTATCTCTTTCAATCTTTTCGATGCCCTGATACACGCCTAATCCGTGATTTTCATGAACAACATAGTCTCCAACCTTTAACTCGGAGAATTCTCTTATTTTCTGACCTTCGTATGTCTTTCTTCTCTTCTTTTTCTGTGTTTTCCCAAAAATGTCTGTCTCTGATATTACCGTGAACTTAAGCATTGGATACTCATATCCTTCTGCCACATGCCCGTAGGTAACCATAATTTCCCCATCCTGCACTTCACGTTGCATATCTTCACTATAAAAACTGCTGAGATTATAATCTCGCAAATCTTCGGCAAGACGTTTTGCTCTGGTTCTTGAACCGGACAACAGCACTACTCGGTAACCTGTACGTTTTAAACGCTTCAAATCTCTGGTCAGCATCTCAAAGCTGTTGTTATATGGCGTTACATTCTTGCTCTGAAGATGATATGTCTCACGAGCTTTCAGCAATCTGCATTTCATTTCCAACGTTGAAAATGCAACACAATAAAATTGATTCATTTTCTCAGCAACACTTTTTGCGCTGAATAATTTCATTTCTCCATCAGAAACATCAAAACCACTTTCAACACGATTGGCTTGAGCATTCACAAACTCCGCTTCAACACCTTCTCCCTGTTCGACTAGACGAACCGGTTCATCCAGAAACAAAATCGTTCTGTCTGTGTCAAAATAATCCAGAAAAGAAACTCTTTTAGACTGTTCCTGCCAAAAATCACTTGCCGGATATATCGTAATTTCGTCCATATTTTCAATGGAACGCTGGCTCTCCACATCAAATGTACGTATCGAATCAACCTCATCGCCCCACAGTTCGATTCGAATCGGCACTTCTTCGTTTAGCGGAAAAATGTCTAAAATACCACCGCGGACTGCAAACTGCCCAGGACCTTCTATTTGTTCTTCCCTGTCATACCCAAGAAAAACCATGTCCTCTTTTATTTTTTCAAAATCAACGACATCTCCCACGCGGAAATGTCTGATTCTTTCTTTCATAAGTTGCAATGGAATAAGGCCATCCATAAAACCATCAAAACTTGTTACGATAGTCACGTTTTCTTTCGTTAAGATTGCCTCAAATACTTCCATACGTTTCTGAAGCAGATACTTGCCTCGCAAATCAGCCTGATAAAACAACAAGTCCTTCGCCGGATACAGATACACATTTTGGTCTAAAAAACGATATTCCTCATAGATCTGCTTTGCTTTCATTTCACTAGAAACAGCGATGATTTTGAAATCAAAACCATCGCTAAGTGCATACATCATATGTGTTTTTTGTGAATTGACACAACCGGAAAACTGTATGATTCCCTTTTGCTCTTTTCGTTTCTTGTGAACGGACTCAAATTCTGCCAGTTCCACAAGTGGTGCTATGAAAGCCTGCATGTTCTACTCCTTCGGTGCCTTTTTGTTAAATTCGTTCATGGCAGCATCCATCTCATCCTGCACAATCATTTCGATTGCTTCTGCTGCGCGCCGATACCCTTCCGCCATAATCTCTTTCTCACCCTTGGAAAAATGTCCTAATACATAATCAACCAAATCATAGTCTTTTGGC
The DNA here is from genome assembly GCA_045632945.1 of Faecalimonas sp. Classification (GTDB taxonomy): domain Bacteria; phylum Bacillota; class Clostridia; order Lachnospirales; family Lachnospiraceae; genus Faecalimonas. Next base: position 98,284 of record JAZQXU010000033.1, read on the forward strand.
TTCTCGCCTACACCGACTTTAATTCGTGGAAATACGCTTGTTCCCAAATGCTGTATAATATTTTTTATTCCGTTGTGGCCTCCGGCGCTTCCTTTTTTACGAATACGGAGTTGCCCCACATCAAGACTGATATCGTCATAAATAACAAGCAATTCTGATTCCTCATCTATCTTGTAATAGTCTAAAAGACTTCTCACGCTTTCCCCACTCAGATTCATATATGTCTGCGGCTTTGCAAGAATGACTTTTTGCCCTGCAATAATACCTTTCCCGCAAAACGCTCGATGCTTGCGTTCTGTCATTGATATATTATATTTGTCCGCAACCATATCTATAACGTCAAACCCGACATTATGACGAGTACCTGCATATTCGGCTGTCGGATTGCCAAGTCCTACAATAATGAACATATTTCCACCTCTTTCACTGTGCTCATTTCATTTTACAGTACATAAGCTTATTTGTCACGCAAAAGCAATGAATAATTTTCCTTATTATAACATACATTATAAAAAATAAATTCATTTTTACCAGGAGGCACTTATGGGTTCTAAGACGAGAATTGTTGTCCTACACATGAAAGAGATTATCTATACTGCCGTATTTGTATTGCTCGGCATTTTGTTGATTATATTATTAGCATTTATGTTCTTTCCAAAACAAAAAGAGACTGAAAATCTCAAGAAAAAATATGTACCTGGCATTTACACATCTACAATGACATTAAACAGCACAAATCTAGAAGTCGAAGTGGTGTTGGATGAGGCTCATATTAATGCAATTCGTTTCAATAATATTGACGAATCTGTCACCACCATGTATCCGTTGGTTCAACCAACTATTGAATACATTGCCGAACAAATTTATGAAACGCAATCTCTGGAAAACATTACACATAGTGATGACAGTCCTTATACTTCGCAAGTAATTTTAAATGCAATCGAAGAAGCAATCGACAAAGGGAAAATAGAAGAATAAAGGCTCTACAGCAAATATTGGGATGTCCGCTTAGCTGCACATCCCAATATTTGCTGTAGAGCCAGAATAAAACAAAAAGAGCTGAACGATTGCTTTTTCGCTCAGCTCTTGTTTATTATTTGGTTCCGAAAATTCTATCCCCGGCATCCCCGAGTCCCGGACAAATATATGCGTTTTCATTTAACTGTCTGTCAAGATCACCGACAATAATCTTAATGTCAGGATGTGCATTTGCCAATTTTTCAAGACCTTCCGGTGCTGCGATTACACACATAAATGTAATATCTTTACCACCGTGTTGTTTGATAAAATTAATCGCTTCTACTGCTGAACCGCCTGTTGCAAGCATTGGGTCAACAACAAAGATTTTACGAAGCTCAATTGGTGCCGGTAACTTACAATAATATTCATGTGGTTCATGTGTTTCTTCATCACGATAAAGACCGATATGACCAATCTTAGCCGCCGGCATGAGTTTTAACAATCCGCCTACCAATCCTAGTCCTGCTCTTAAAATTGGTACAATCGCCGGCTTCTTTCCCGCCATTACAGGGCAACTTGCAACTTCAAGAGGAGTTTCAATATCTACATACTCTAATTCTAAATCTCTGAGAGCCTCATATCCCATAAGCATTGCTATCTCTTCTACGATAGCACGAAACTCATTCGTTCCGGTTTCTTTTTTTCTAATCATTGTAATCTTGTGTTTGATCAATGGATGGTCACAAATCACAATATTTTCATTTCCATTATACATCTCTCTTTTTTCCTTTCGTTATATTATATTTTTAGCCTTCTACGACCAAATATCTACCACTTGGCAAAGCAAACACTTCTGATGCTTCTTCTAAATCTTCATCCGACATATCAGAAATATCTGTTCCGTTCTCATCGAAATATTCTCTAACTTCATCCAATGAATCAACCACCACGGCCATGCAATCTTCCAAAAATGCTTCCGCCTCTTCCATGCTGTCAGCCACCGGTTCATCAAATAATTGTAACTGCTTTTTTAAAAATACCTTCAAACATTCTTCATCATATTCGTACATATTCTTTTGCTCCTTTTACAATTGATATTAATTCTTCTGGCCGGTCGATTGTACGAATCGCACCATGTTCCAGCAACACAGATTTTGTTCTGAATCCCCATGTAACACCTACTGTCATCATACCCGCTGCACGCCCTGTCTGCATATCCACATCCGAATCACCAATATATACGCACTGCTCGGCAGGAACGCCAAACCTTTCTGCAATCATAATTGCAGCCGCCGGATTTGGTTTCCTTGGGATGCCTTCTTGTTGACCTTGCACGCTAGAAAATAGATTGTCACCAAAAAAGGTCTGAACAACCTCTTGTGTCTGTATATGAGGTTTATTTGACAACACTGCCAAAATCATTCCTTCATCTTTAAATGACTGTAAAACCTCTACAATTCCCTCATAAGGCGCGACATGATAGGTACAATTCTTTTTAAAGATCCTACCATATATTTCCATTGCCTTATCTGCGAATTCCAGGTTCTTATCACCTGCGGCTTGTAGCGAACGCTCGATAAGGGCTCCGGCACCGCTACCGACAAACGCCTTACATTGTTCATCCGTAATCTGTCCAAGTCCCAATTCACGAAGCGTGGCATTCACAGAATAGCTCAATGATTCTAAGGTGTCTGTCAATGTTCCGTCTAAATCAAAGATGCATACTTTGTACATGTTGTCCCTCCAGTTGCCTTCTATAGTTTCATCATAGTATGAAGATTTCTAAATTTCAACACCTATTTTTATTCTTTCCCTTGTCAAGGTCTAAAAGTTTTTTTATTTTTTGCGAAACAGAATAGTTTGAACGCATCTTGTACATCATTTTACTATTACAAAACATGGTAGGAGGATAATAAGATGGCTCTGAATAAAGTAGAAATCTGCGGCGTAGATACATCGAAACTTCCGCTTTTAAAGGAAGAAGAAAAAAAAGAACTTTTCAAGCGCATTAAGCAAGGCGACCAGGAGGCAAAAGATATATATATAAAGGGAAACCTGAGATTGGTATTAAGCGTTATTAAGCGCTTTGGAAATAGTAATGAAAATGTAGATGACTTGTTTCAAATAGGCTGCGTGGGACTGATAAAAGCCATTAACAATTTTAACACCGATTTAAACGTAAAGTTTTCTACCTATGCAGTTCCGATGATTATTGGAGAAATACGAAGATATATGCGTGATAACAGTTCAATTCGCGTCAGTCGTTCTCTTCGCGACACTGCCTATAAGGCTATTTATGCGAAGGAAAGTTATATGAGAAAGAATCTACGAGAACCTACCCTTCAGGAAATTGCAACAGAAATCGGAATACCTAAAGAGGACATCGTATTTGCAATGGACGCTATCCAAACACCAATGAGTCTACAAGAGCCTGTTTACAGCGATGGAGAGGACGCTTTGTATGTGATGGATCAAATCAGCGATAAGAAAAACAAAGAGGAAAATTGGATAGAAGAACTGGCGCTCGAAGCCGCCATGAAATGCTTAGATGAACGTGAACGGTATATTATCAACCTTCGATTTTTCGAGGGGAAAACACAGATGGAAGTGGCCCAAAGCATCAACATCTCTCAAGCACAGGTCAGTCGTTTGGAAAAGCATGCACTCAAAACCATGCGCAATTATTTGAAATAGTATTGGCTCTGCAACAAATGTTGCAGAAAGCAAAATACCCGCACCATGGGATGACGAAACCAACCATCATGGTACGGGTATTGCGTATTTTTATTTATTATCCTTAAAATCCCATTTGTCTACCAAGTTCTGTATCTGGCCTTCGAATTTAGCCAAATCCTTGTTTGCCATACCTTCACACTTCATAACAACAGTCATTAGGCGCTTGCACGCAAGAACAAGGCGATTAAACGCATTCTGTGAGCGTGTCTGTGCCGGTTTCTCCACCTTTTTCTTTACTTGGCAGATTCCTTTTGAAAGAATCGTATTGGTGGCCAAATCTACACACCCGCCCGAATACGGGGCCATTGCCTTTAAGCCCATTGTATCAGTAATAGTCTGCGAAAATTCATCAGTAACAGCATCTTCACCATGCACAACAAACACATGTTGTATTTCGGACTCAAATCCTCTGAGCCAATTGAGAAGCCCATCCATATCCGCATGTCCGCTAATGCCTTTTAACGTCTCAATGTTTGCAGCCACCTCTATGTTTTCTCCAAACAGTTTTACAGATGCTGCACCATCAATCAGCTTACGCCCAAGAGTTCCCACGGCCTGATACCCGACAAATAACACCGTGCTTTCCGGTCGCCACAAATTGTGTTTTAAATGATGACGAATTCTACCGGCTTCGCACATACCGGATGCCGAAACAATCACCTTCGGATTGTTGTCAAAGTTAATCAATTTAGAATCATCGCTTGTAACAGACAATTTCAATCCCGGAAAAACCAAAGGGTTAACGCCCTTTTCGACTAAACGCATGGCCTCTTCATCAAAGCACGAACTGCCATTTTTTGCAAACACGTTCGTTGCTTCTATCGCTAACGGGCTATCAACATAAACTTCAAAATGTGAAAAGTCAGGAAGCAGATTTTTCTCTTTGATTTCTCGAATAAAATATAGGATTTCCTGAGTTCTTCCAACTGCGAAGGAAGGAATAACAACGTTACCGCCTTTTTCGAAAGTCTCCTTCAAAATTCTGGTGAATTCACCCAAATAATCCGGTCGTTCTTCACTGTGATTACGGTTGCCGTATGTCGACTCAATGACCACATAATCCGCTTCCTTCGTAAGTGCCGGATTTTTTAGAATTGGTTGTTCGATATTTCCGATATCACCCGAAAAGACAACTTTTTTCGATATGTCATTCTCCTGAATCCATATCTCAATGCTGGCCGAACCGAGCAAATGTCCAATATCCGTAAATCTAACCCATACCCCCTGACATAATTCAATTCTCTGTCCGTAATCACATGGCGAAATTAATCCAATAGCATCAATGGCATCCTGCGTAGTATATAATGGTTCATAAAGCGGTGTGCCCGCACGTTTTGCTTTTCGATTTCTCCACTCTGCTTCAAACTCCTGAATATGAGCACTGTCACGAAGCATGATGTTGCATAAATCAGCTGTTGCAAAGGTCGTAATAATTTGGCCCTTGAAACCATGCTTACACATTAAAGGAATTCGTCCCGAATGGTCAATGTGCGCATGTGTGAGTAAAATATAATCTACATCGCTAGGTGTCACAGGTAATTCTTGATTCTCATACAAGTCCGGCCCTTGTTCCATGCCACAATCTATCAAGATGTGGCTTCCGTTTACCTCAAGCAAATGACAACTTCCTGTCACTTCATGAGCCGCCCCGATAAAAGTCAGTTTCATATATTCCAGCCCCTTTTTCTTTTATCATATCACATTTTTCAAAAATTTTATATCTCATAACGTATCATTTCGCGCTTTAAACGTTGCATGATTTTCTTTTCTAAACGAGAGATGTATGACTGAGAAATTCCGAGCATATCTGCCACCTCTTTTTGTGTTTTTTCCTCTCCATTATGCGATGCTAACCCATATCGCATTTGCACAATTAATTTTTCCCTGCTGGACAAACAATTGATGGCCTTTATCAGAAGCTTGTGCTCTGCTTCATTTTCCAAGTCTCTGTAAATGGTATCTTCGTCCGTTCCTAATATGTCCGACAATAAAAGCTCATTCCCATCCCAATCGACATTCAACGGCTCATCAATGGATACCTCAAGCTTTGTTTTATTGTTACGTCTTAAATACATCAGTATTTCATTTTCTATACAACGAGAAGCATAGGTGGCAAGCTTGATGTTTTTTTCCGGATTAAATGTATGAATAGATTTTATAAGTCCAATTGTTCCAATTGATATTAAATCTTCTACACCAATTCCGGTATTATCAAACTTCTTTGCTATATAAACTACTAATCGTAAGTTATGCTCAATGAGCGTTTTTTTTGCCTCATCATCCCTATCTGTTCCCAAAGAGGCGATAGCTGCATTTTCTTCGTTCACCCCCAGCGGAGCAGGCAACACATCTGCTCCTCCTATGTAATGTATCTCCTGCCTTTCCGGAAACAAAAATGTCCGGATAAATTGTCTTGGCACGGTCAATTTTACAATCATCTTAACTCCTCCTAAAACAAATTCGGATTTAAAATCATATCATACTCTCCTCTGGCCGAAACTTTTTCCTTACTGATGCCGATTAAAGGACTCGTAATCCAACACTCCACATCACGGTATACACACATTTTATCAATGTGAAAAGCCGGTAGTATACCCTCGCTCTGACCTATTGTCTGATACGGAATGTATCGAACATCTCTCACAGGTTTTTCTCCAAAAAGTTTCTTTGCTGCTTGACGATCAAGTATATTTACGGGCTGACCGCTTATCGGATCACATAGCGCATTCCCCGTATCAATCAACCCTTTTATACGATATTTTTCTCCGTTAAAATGCAGTTCTACCGTACAGTGGTATTGATTCCATCGCAGAACATAAGAGATAAATTTCCATATCCCCAAAACGATATAGTATCCTGCTACAGCTAATGCAAAGAACAAACTCCCACCCTTCACATATTGGCTGATTGACGACAAAAGACCGCCCAGCAAAAACCCACCTATGTACAGCAAAAATATAGCTTTAACAAAAGATGACGTATCTTTGATTTTTAATCCCACTCGAATCATGCATGTATTGACAAGCACGTGAAGCAATACAAATTTTATATATGTATGGGGTGTTGGTATGACAACCACTATGCAAGTAAGAAATGCTCCTAGCAAAGCCCCCAGGCAAATGCGCCCATATGTGGCAGAAGACGCAAGCATTTTCCTGACAATTAGGAGCAAAATATAGTCCATCATGAAATTTACCAAAAATAATACATCTATATATAATTCGTAATACACGCTCCATCCTCTTTCTCTTTCGATACGAAATTGATTTGGCACTCAAGCAAATTTATTATAGAAATTTTGGCGCAAAAAAAATGTCGAAGTGTCTGCAATTTCTTGCAAACTCTTCGACAAATTTTGATATTTTATTATTTTTTCAAAAATGTTGGTATCTTAATTGATTGTTCTTTTACCTGGCTAGTTGGTGTTCTTGGTGTTTGTAATGAAGGAACTGTTCCCGTGCTTGCCGGTTTTGCATAAGTCGGATTTGCTAAACCAAGGTCCAATTCAGGCATTACCGGTGTTGGAACTACCGGTGGTTCATACTTCTCTACATTCTGGATTGGTGAAACTTTTGCTGATTTCAATTTAGATGTTGCTCCGTTGTGCAATCCTGTAGCAATTACAGTGATTGTAGCTTCATCTGTCTTAGAATCATCATACATAGCACCAAAGATAATGTTTGTATCTTCACCAACAAGATCTTGTACATATTCAGCTGCATCACTTGCATCAAACAATGTGATATCACCTGAGATATTAATAATAACATGTGATGCTCCATTGATTGTTGTTTCGAGAAGTGGACTTGCCACAGCTTCTTTAACAGCTTGAAGTGCTTTATCATCACCACGTCCTGTACCGATACCGATATGAGCAATACCTTTGTCTGTCATAACAGTCTGAACATCGGCAAAGTCAAGGTTAATAAGTGCTGATGTGTTAATCAAATCAGTAATACCTTGGATACCTTGTTGCAATACTTCATCTGCTTTCTTAAGAGCTTCCGGCATAGTTGTTCTTCTGTCAACTACTTCTAACAACTTGTCATTTGGAATAACAATTAATGTATCTACACTTTCTTTTAATTTTTCAATACCAGCAAGCGCATTGTTCATACGTGTCTTTGCTTCAAAACGGAAAGGTTGCGTATCAACACCCACTGTTAATGCTCCCATTGATTTTGCAATACGTGCTACTACCGGTGCTGCACCTGTACCGGTTCCGCCACCCATACCGCAAGTAACAAATACCATGTCAGCGCCTTCAAGTGCTGCTGAGATTTCCTCTTCGCTTTCTTCCGCTGCTTTTTCACCGATTTCCGGTTTTGCACCAGCGCCAAGACCTTTTGTAAGTTTTTCACCAATCTGCATTAATGTCGGTGCTTTTGATGATTGTAATGCTTGTTTATCAGTATTGATTGCAATAAATTCAACACCTGCGATGTTCTCTGCAATCATACGGTCAACTGCGTTATTTCCGCCGCCACCTACACCTACAACTATAATTTTTGCTGCTGCTTCTGATTCGTTTGTTCTGATTTCTAACAAGAGCTTCTCCTCCTTTGTTTCCCTTATTTATCTTATACGTCCCTAAACGTATCGCATTCTGCCATACATATACATAATAAATACTTTCTGCCAAATAATCAAGTATTTTTTTCAAAACTTGTAATCTCGTTGTCTTCCGAATAATGTTCCATATGAAGAACACCGTTTTGCCCATCCAAATGCTCTAAAATCTGCGATAAATGAGCAACTTTTAGGTCAAAATTTAATTTTCCAAGCTTAACACAAATGTTCTCGAAATATAAAGTCATGCCATCTTCTTCAAGCACCAAACGATCCGGATGTAGTTCATTCTTTTCTACTTCTTTTGTGAGGCTGACGATATAGGAAAACACTTTTGTATCATCCACTTGTAAATGCTCAAATTGTGCCACAGTTTCTGCCTGTACACCCTCAATAACAGGAACTTCTTCCTCGTGTTGTGTCGATGTCTTTAGGACAAGTCCCTCCCCGTCAATGTAGTAATATTGATTCTCTATTAAAACACATCCGATAATCTGCTTCTCTGTTACATCTACTTGTACTTCCCAAGGCTTATGTAGACTCACGTCGATATCTTCCAGATAAATCGGCAAAGTGTATGTGCCAAACTTATATTTCCAAAGAGTGTAAAGCGAATTTATAGTGAATTTATCTTCTTGAATCCATGATATAATCTCACTTTTTTGACTGTTTTCATTCCCACTAACCCGTATGTTCTGCACATATGTTAAAAGCAAAGATGCCAGTGTAATGTTCGTCACAGTAAGCACCAGTATCACTATGGCATACAAGTAATAACCAAACTTACTCTTCTTTTTCCGTCTTTTTTTCTTTTTGTCTGTGTCCCCTTGCATGTTATGACCTCCCCTGTTACCCTTTTTATTCTATCAGATGAGACACATTTAGTACAAGTCCTATTTCTGTTAATAAGAATAAAACTGATGTTCCTCCATAACTGACAAACGGAAGCGTAATGCCGGTGTTTGGAATTGTGTTGGTCACCACGGCAATATTTAAGATGACCTGAATTATCATGTGCGCCATTGCGCCGGAAGCAATGAGTGTACCAAACAAATCTTTAGCATTTACGGCAATCACAAAAAATCGCCATATCATAATCAAAAATAAAACGACAAGAAATGTAGCCCCTATAAGCCCCCATTCTTCACAGACAATGGCAAATATCATGTCATTTTGCGCTTCAGGAACAAACCCGAGTTTTTGTATGCTCTCGCCGCTACCTCTGCCAAAAAGGCCTCCCGAACCAATTGCATACAAACCTTGCAATGTTTGATATCCTTTCTCGTATAATTCCGGATTTCGCCAAATGGCCAATCGTTCCAATCTATAACTTGCAGTAGCAAGAAAAATAGCCAAAAAGCCGACTCCGCACGTCCCAATCCATATAAATTGCGCATACGCAGGACTTGCCACAAATACAAGTACCACTCCGATTCCTAATATAATAATGGCCGTACTCAAGTTGTTAGAACCCACCAATCCTACAATTGGAAGAATGGAAACCATAACTAGGATAAGCACCTTCATCTTTTTGATATTTTTCCCTTGCTTTTCTATGATTTTTGCGAGAAAAAGTATGACAGCCGGTTTCGCAAATTCAGAGGGTTGAAATGATAAAGGTCCAAAAGACAACCATCTTTTGGACCCATTAATTTCTTCTCCTATAAATAACACCGCTGTTGACAATACAATGGCAAGCAAATAAGCCAATATAGCATATTTCTTCCATAAGTGATAATCAATTTTAGCGGCCCCATACATACATAAAAAACCAAGTGCTGTAGCAAATAATTGCTTTTTTAAATAATAAAATTCATCCTGAAACTTTACCCGCCCATTATATGCACTTGTACTGTACAAAATAAACAGACCCGCTATCACGATTAATATTACAACAACTAAAAGACAAGCATCAAATGCCTTAGTCTTTTGGGGTTTTACCAAAACACCTCACCTCTTACATAGCATTTACGATTGATTTGAACTTATCTCCTCGTTCTTCGTAGTTTTTAAACATACCCCAGCTTGCGCACGCAGGTGAAAGTAGCACTGCTTCTCCCGGTTTGGCAAGCCTTGCACATGTCTCCACTGCTTCTTCTAGTGTCTGCGTCATAATAATTTGGTCAAAGCCTACCCTTTTAGCAGCTTCGGCAATCTTTTCCTTTGTCTGTCCTAAAAGTACAAGGCACTTCACTTTTCCGTCAAAGCTGTTAATCCATTCCTCGTATTCCGAATCTTTGTCATACCCGCCACCAATTAAAATCGTGTTGCGATTCATTGCTTGAACAGCCTTGATTGCAGCATCCGGGTTCGTACCTTTGGAATCATTATAATAAGCAACACCGTTTTTTTCGCAAACGAATTCGATGCGATGGGCAACTCCCGAAAATTCTTTTACAGTCTGACGAACGATATCCATTGGAACACCGTAAGCCAACGCCATGGCTGATGCTGCCATCACATTTTCATAATTGTGTGTGCCCAAAAGTTTCAGCTCATTTACATGGCAAATAATTGCTTCGTTAACATCTTTATAAATAATATTGCCTTTATCCAAATATATGCCTTTATCTAATATACGCTGACTACTGAAATATAGAACTTTTGCTTGTGTTTTTAGGCCTATTTTACGTGTGATTTCATCCTCATAATTCAAAACACAGATGTCTTCCTCAGTCTGGTTTTTTGTAATATATTCCTTTGCCGCAATATAATTTCCCATAGAATGATGACGGTCCAAATGGTCAGGTGTAATATTCAAAACAGCACTGACACGCGGTCGAAACGAGTGAATGGTCTCCAATTGAAAACTGCTTATTTCCGCCACTGTCACACTGTTCTTTTGCATATCAAGAGCCTCTGTAGTATACGGATTTCCTATGTTTCCTACCACGTACACGCTTTCTGCATAATTCCCCATTATCTCACCCAAAAGTGCTGTTGTGGTAGTCTTGCCATTGGTTCCCGTAATGGCAAGCACATCTCCTTGACCATAGATATATGCAAGTTCAATCTCACCCCAAATAGGGATTCCTTTTTGTCGCATTTGATTCACAACCGGAAGATCTGTCGGAACGCCCGGACTCAATACTGCCAATTCAAGTGCATCTACAATCTTCTCGTCCAACTCACCAAGTATAATCTCTACATTGTTGCCGTCATGCAACTGTGTTCTTAATTTTTCCGAATCAAGTTTGGCATTGCCATCATATAAAACCACATTTTTACCAATCTTTGTGAGCAAATTGCATGCGCCGATACCGCTAATTCCTGAACCAAATACAAGTACTTTTTTGCAACTCATGCTTTCAAAATCCCCCTGTTTTTATTACATTGCTGCTATTGCTATCAGACAAAGAATGGCTGTTATAATTGAAAAAACGGCAACTACTCTTGTCTCTGACCATCCACACAATTCGAAATGATGATGAATCGGCGCCATCTTGAAAATACGTTTACCACCTGTTTTCTTGAAATATGTCACCTGCATAATAACAGATAATACTTCTATCAAATAGATTAATCCTACAATTGCGATAAAAAGCGGCATTTGCAGCATGTAAGCCGTTGAAGCAACAAAGCCACCAAGCGCCAAAGAACCCGTGTCCCCCATAAAAACACTGGCCGGATATACATTAAACAGTAAGAAACCAAGTAATGCACCTACTACAGCACAGGTAATCGGTTCTACGCCACTTTTTGTACCAATTGCAATCACGGTAAAAAATGTTGCCACAAGAACTGTAACACTTGAAGCCAAGCCATCAAGTCCATCTGTAAAATTAACACCGTTAACCGTACCGATGATGACAACAAACATCATAGGAATTGTCAAGATTTTTAAATCTAGATATTTCCCTCCGGAAAACGGAATTAACCACATAAGTGATACATCTGTAAACTTCACAATATAAAACGCAAAAATGGCTGTCACAAGAATCTGGAGTGCCATCTTCTGTTTCGGATATAACCCGTCTGAACGTTTCATAACGACTTTTAAATAATCATCTAAAAAACCGATTAAGCCAAATCCGAGCGTAACAAAAAGAATCGGTATAATCTTCGGATAATCTTTGATATAAAAGAGAGAAGTCAGTACGATGCTTGCAAGAATAATCACTCCGCCCATCGTCGGGGTTCCGGCTTTTTGCAAGTGTGATTTCACGCCATCCTCTCGTTCTGTCTGTCCCATTTTCAATTTTCTGAGAACCGGAATCACCACTGGTCCCATAAGCACACTCAAGGCAAATGAAATTAATACCGGCACAATAATTTTATATTCCATAATACACCTCTTTATCTCTTTTGTTATTCTTCTTAACCTTATTTAGTATACAACTATTCCCTTGCCTTTTCAATCCCCAGATATGGCAGAATGTTTTCAAATAACGTGCGAACAACCGGTGCCGCAATGGTTCCGCCATAATATATTCCATGCGGATTATGAATGACTACTAATGCCAGCACCTGCGGGTTGTCAGCCGGCGCAAATCCAATAAATGAAGAAATATATTTGCGCGCACTACGTGGCAAAGTCTGCGAGGTTGCTGTCTTTCCACCAACCTCGTACCCTTCGATATATGCATTTTTACCCGTTCCCACCGAAACAACACTCTCAAGCAGTTTCTGCATTTGTTCTGATGTGTTTTTTGAGATTACGTTATCTTCTTTATATGAAAACTTTTTGATGATATCTCCTTTAGAATTGATAACCTGCACACCAAGGTGTGGCGTAACTCTGGTTCCGCCGTTTACCACAGAACTTACCATTGTAGCTAATTGTATCGGCGTAATCTGAAAAGACTGTCCAAATGACATCGTTGCCAGTTCCACTTGCCCAACATTATCTTGTTTATGGGTAATTGTTGCCGCTTCTCCCGGAAGATCCACACCTGTTTTATCCATGAGGCCGATCCGTTTAAAATAGTCATAAAACTGTCCTACTCCCAATCGCAATCCTATATCTATAAATACCGGATTACAAGAATTTTGAATGCCTTCCGCAAATGTCTCTGAACCATGGCCTCCTGTTTTATGACATCTGATTTTTCTGTCCTCTACGACACGATAACCCGGGCAATAAAATGTATCATTTTCATTCAATACACCCGCTTCAAAGCAAGCTGCAGTTGTGAATATTTTAAATGTTGAACCCGGTTCATAGGTGTCGTTAATACAACTATTTCTCCACATTTGATTCAGTAAATTTTGCTTTTCTTCATCATCTGCCGGTTTTTCTGTAATTCCCGCACTTTCCAACGAAAACGGCTCATTTAAATTAAACTCCGGAACATTTACCATAGAAAGTATTTCGCCGTTTTGCGGATTCATGACTAAAAGAGAAACTTTATCCGCACTTTTTTCTTCCATAACCTTTTCGGCAAGCTGCTGCGCATATGATTGTATGTTGTAATCCAGACTAATCTGAAGAGTATTTCCGGGGATTGCTTCCACCCTGTCTTCTGCTACTCCCTCCAATTCAATTCCTCGCGCATCTGTTGTTGTTAAAATGATGCCATTTTGCCCTTTTAGATACTGCTCGTATTTAACCTCCAATCCAATAATTCCTTGATTGTCACTCCCTGTAAAACCAAGCACTTTGGACGCCAATTCATGGTACGGATAATATCTTTTGTAGTCTTCATCTACTTTCACACCATCCAATCCATATTCACGTATACGGTCACCAATATCCTTTGCTACATTTGTTTTGATTTTCTCTCTTGATGATACTTTTTCGACTTTCGCTCGAACACCGGACTCTTCAATGTCTAATTCTTCAGCAAGCACACGAATGACTTTCTCGGCATCTGTAAGTTGACTATGAATGACAGAAATCGTACAAACAGTTTTATTTGTTGCAAGTACTACTCCATTTGCATCAATAATCTCTCCTCTTGCCGCTTTTATTTCTCTTTCACGTTCATGTAAATTTTCTGCTTTCTCCTGATAATATTCTGCTTCAAAAATCATAAGATATGCTAGTCTTCCAAGTAAACCAACCAGCAAAATAACGGCAACAGAAAAGACAATTAATACCTTTTTTCGATTAAATGTTTTATTTTTCATAAAAAACCTCATAAAAGTGTTGTTTATTTTTATGTACACTTTTATGAGGTTATGATTGTCTATTCTGTCGTTTCGTTTTTTGTAATATTTAAATACGGAAAAGCTTCTTCCATAATACTTCTTGCCAATGTTGTAACTAGTCTGCTGTTTGCCTGTATCTCAACATTCGGCTCATCAATGACTGCATACACAAGAATTTCCGGATTGTCAGCCGGTGCGAATCCAATAAAAGACAATAAATAATTTCCATTTCCACGTGGCAGTTTTTCTGCCGTACCGGTCTTTCCACCCATACTATAACCTTCTACCTGCGCATTTCTTCCTGTACCATCGGTCATTGTCTGATGCATATAAGTACGAAGCTGATTACTGGTTTCTTCAGAAACTGTTTTCTTAAGCAGCACAGAATCCCTATTCTCGATTACGTTGCCGCTTGCGTCACGTATTTGTTTGACAACGTGCGGTTCATAATAATTTCCACCATTAATCAACGATGCAAATCCTGCCGCCATTTGTGTCATAGTCACGTTGAAACCCTGTCCAAACGAGTTTGTTGCCAGTTCGACCGGTCCCATATTGTCCGCAGAATATATAAGTCCTGCTGTCTCTGCTTCACCAGGTAAATCAATTCCGGTCTTTTCACCGAAGCCAAATACTCTTTGATATCTGCAAAATCCATCTGCTCCCAATTGAGCTGCCACATTCATTAGAACTACGTTACACGAATTGGCAATTCCGTCACTGAGCGATTGCGGACCATGACCATTTCGATTGTTACACTTAATTTTCGTTCCCGAAACGGTCTTGTATCCGTTACAGTCATACCATTCATTTCCGGCGAGAGTTCCATCTTCTAATGCTGCCGCCATAGTAAATGGTTTGATAGTAGAACCTGGTTCATAGGTATCGCTAACGCAAAAATTCTTCCACAGTTTATTCATTGCCGTCAGTTTTTCATCGCTTGACATCTCTGCCAGCGACTTTTCACTGTAATACTTACTCAAATCTCTTGGATTATTTAAATCAAAATTCGGATAAGATGCCTCTGCCAAAATCTCGCCTGTGTTAGGGTTCATAATGATAACCGCAGTATTTGTGCTTCCTTCTCCTGTTCTTGCTTCGTTAGCGTGCTCAGCATTAAAAGCAAGAATATGTTTTTCTACAATGCTTTGTAATGTGATATCTATCGTAGATACAACAGAATCTCCATTGACCGGATTTTTCACTGTTCGTTCCACTGATGAATCCGCATCATAATATCCATACTCTCTGCCATCTGTTCCATTTAAAATGCTATTGTAGGATGCTTCGATACCTGCATTTCCCACATTTCCGGATACAGTAAATCCAATCAAATCTGCTGCTAACGTGCTGTATGGATAAGTTCTTACATAATCTTCTTCCAACCACAAGCACGAAACATGCGGATATTTCTTATGTTCCTTGCCACTTTCATCAACATAAACTTCTTTTTTGAGTGCTTCATACTCCTGTGCCTGTGCATAAGACACTTTCTTTTTTAAAATAATATAACGACTACCTGACTTTGTCTCTAAAACTTCATCAATGATTGTATTTTCAATCTCAAAACATTTTTCTGCCGCTTCTTTTACCTGCATAACAGCATCTCTGTCTTCTTCTTCATCACCGGAAAGCATAACATATGCATCCACAATGACGTTGTAAACACGCTCGCTTGTCGCAATTACCGTGCCGTTTCTGTCTAAAATATCGCCTCGTTTAAATGGTATGACACGACTATTATATTGTTGCTGGTCTAACACAATTTTTGTGTATTTTTCTCCGTTTTTTGCGTTGATATACGTCGCTCTCCCAATTAAACCAACAAAAGCTAGTATGATTGTCACAAACAACATTACTAGCTTTTTCTTCATTCTCAAAGGGAATTTTTTTCTAATCGGCGACGTCTTTTTTCGCTTCTTTTCTGACATCTGTTTCACCCTTTATTATTCAATCACGTCTGAACTTGCTACAATTCCGCTCTCCGGTATGCTACTAAACATAGTAACAGCACTTTCCGTCGGACTTTGATACTTTATAATCTGGTCTGAACTTGCATAAACCATGCCAAACTCGTTCATTGCAATGTCTCTGATTTCTTCCAAATTCATGGAATTCATAATTACATTGTATCTTGTAGTATTCTCTTCCTTCGCATCAGCTAATTCCTCTTGCAAAGAAGTGATATATTTTGAACGGTTTGTGATCTCTGATTGTAATTGCAAATATTTTACACATGCAAACAACGCCACTACAGCTGCAATTGCAAGAAACGCCACATAACCTTTGCTCATATGCAAAGCTTTCGCACGATTCTTGTGCACACGACGGCTAACCTGTTCCGGCTGTTTTGCAGGACTTGTTACAACCTGTGATTGTTTGCGCACAACATTACCATGTACATATGTTGCCATACTTTTCTCTCCCTCTATATGAATATACTCCCCTAAAACCTAACTGCGCTCAAAAATGCGAAGCTTCGCACTTTTCGAACGACTATTTGCTTCCAGCTCCCCATCGCTTGGAAGAATTGGTTTTCTTGTTACTACTTTGCCCTTTGAAACGTTACCGCAAACACATACCGGAAAATGACTTGGACATGTGCAAGGGTCTTCGTTTCTCTTAAATATACTCTTAACGATTCTGTCTTCTAACGAATGAAATGTAATTATACAAATTCTTCCATCCGCGTTTAATAAATCTATCATGTCATCCAAAGTATCTCTCAAAACTTCCAATTCTCGATTCAACTCAATGCGAATTGCTTGGAATGTTCTCTTCGCAGGATGCCCTGCTGTTTTTTGAAATTTCATTGGTATGGCACGTTTAATAATCTCTATTAATTGTCCGGTAGTTTCGATAGAAACTTTTTCGCGTTCCATCACAATGTGCTTTGCAATGTTCTTCGCAAACTTATCTTCCCCGTAGTCGCGAATGATACGAAAAAGTTCCATCTCACTATAGTCATTGACGATGTCCCTGGCTGTCATCTTCTGACGTCTATCCATCCTCATATCCAAAGGAGCATCTACCCGATAGGAGAATCCTCGCTCTGCCGTATCTAACTGATAAGATGATACGCCCAGATCAAGCACGATCCCATCTACTTTGTCAAT
>JAZQXU010000034.1:0-32677 GCA_045632945.1 Faecalimonas sp.
AATTTTCGTTTAGTGTTGTTCGTCCATAGGTTATACCTGCGTATACCTGCTGGGTGTTTCGCATAAGTGGTCCTGAAGTGTCTGATTTCGCAGCCTCACAAAAGGATGCGTATAAGCGCTTCAGGATTTTTTCTGCTTCCAAAATCCCATCTGTTCGATTCTGGTAAATTGCCTTTGCCAGACAGTTTTTGGAGTATACATAAAGCTTATGCAAATCTTTTGCAATATCATACTTATAATTTAGGGCACCAATTAAAATATCAACCGCGCCCTGGCTCTTTTTTATTGCCTGTTTGTATTCTTCATAGCAATCTGCATCATATGCCGTCTTCGCCTCATCCATATAGGCAAAAACAATATCATACATGATGACTATCATTTCACCACTATTACACTGGCTGAGACGTCTCGTAAACTCCTGTTTCAAACTATTTTCCATAGCTTCCTCCAGCTACTACTGCAACATAGATAAAATCTGCTGTGGCAATTCATTTGCCTGTGAAAGAACAGAGATTGCAGCCTGATTTAAAATGTTCTGCTGTGTGTATTCTGTCATTTCAGTTGCCATATCTGTATCCAACATACCAGAATATGCAGATGTCATATTTTCGTTTGTTGTTGCCAAGCTTGATGTTGCATACTCTAAACGGTTCTGGAATGCACCAATACGAGAGCGAACTGCTGATAATTTTGACATAGCTTCATCTAAAGCTACCATTGCTCTGTCCGCACCCTTTACTACAGATACATCTACTGTATCTACATAAAGACTTGCTGATGATACTTCTGCAATTCTTACATCCATATCCTGATGTTCATTTCCACCAATCTGGATTGTCATGGAACCAATATCTGTTACTTCAATAGCAAAGTTTCCTACTTTTGGATTATTTGGATCGATTGCTGCAGAAAATCCTTCGTCTAATAAAAAGTCAATTGAGAATCCATTGTTATCTGTAATCTTAACTCGATTTCCTTCTACATCAACTGTTGTTGTAGATGTAAAACCTGTTTCTGTACGAATTGTTGGATCATTGTCATCCGTTGGAATAGATACAACTGCATCTTTTCCCTGTGTGTTTACTGTGTACTCGCCGTCATAATTGTTAATAATATCTAACGACTCTGCTAAATCATATGAAAATGAGAAGTCAATCATTTTTGCTTTCACAGATTCTGATTTAATTGTGATACCAGTTGGTTCAACGATTGCTGTATAGCCTGCATTTTTTGCTGCTTCTACAACTGCTGCACGATACTTATCATCATCCATAACCGCATCTTCTTTTAACTGAATATCTACACCATCGATGCTGATAATGCCTGATTCTGCTGGCTTATCGTAAGGAATTGTCATAGCTGCTTCTCTTACTACATATGCACAGTCTGCATTATCATCCTGAAGCTGCATGCTTTCTGATAATTCTTTTGACATTGAAAATTCGATAGATTCATCGTATCCATAATAATCCGATTTAATCTGAATCTTATCTCCAGCTGCATTTAATCCTACTGTACATCCTGCTTCTGCTGCTGCATTACGAATTTCCTGCAAGTATAGCTCTTCGCTCATGCCTGCTGAAACTTCTACTACCACACCATTGATACTCATACGACCTTCTACAGCTGGTACAGCATAATCAATTTCTACTGTTGCCTGTTCTGCTGGTTCTGTTACATCCATTCTATAAATCTGTGCTGCCACAGCATCTGAAACAGAAAAACGAGTTGCATGATTTCCATAAACACGCACATCAGAAGAACCATCGAGCAATGCTTTTGTATTGTACTCGGTGTCTTTTGAAATACGGTCTACTTCTTTTTGTAATTCATCAATTTCTGCCTGGATACTCTGTCTGTCAGAATAAGAATTTGTGCCATTTGCAGCCTGAACAGAAAGTTCGCGCATTCTCTGTAAAATGCTACTTACTTCGTTTAATGCTCCATCAGCAATCTGAAGAACGGAAATACCATCTGATGCATTTGATTCTGCCTGATCCAAAGCATCAATCTGGGCTTTCATTTTGTTAGAAATCGCGATACCTGCTGGATTATCGCTTGCATGATTGATTTTCAAACCGCTTGATAAACGTTCCATAGAAGCGGCTAATTTATTTTCTGTACGTAATAACTGATTATTTGTAATAACAGCGGACATGTTTCTATTAATCTGCATATCCTGTTCCTCTCATCTTGGCTGCATCCGTGCGCTTTGATTTGACTACCCTGTCATTTATCTGCAATCTATATCGTCCTATTTCTTATTTTTCTTAACCTCAAATATTCTTTTCCTCGTATATATTTGCTTTTCTAAGGGAATCGTATTATAATATCGGAAGTATAGAAAAAAAGGAGGTCATCCCATGGCAAAAGTAACAAAGGATACCATGATTGGCGAACTTCTTCAGATTAACGCAGACATCGCTCCACTTCTTTTAGGAATTGGTATGCATTGTCTTGGTTGCCCATCTGCTCAGATGGAAACAATCGCAGAAGCAGCTATGGTTCATGGCATTGATCCAGATGATTTAGTTGATGATATCAATAACTTTTTAGAACATAACTAAGCTATCCAGAAGAGTAAAAAAAGAGAAAGACCCAATGCAAATTTATTTGCACTTGTGTCTTTCTCTTTTTTTATTCGGCGATTAGCCGATAGCGAGAAGTAGCAACGAAGTTGCGCATTCGAGCTAACTTCTGGATAGCGTAGTTTCCAGATTGCACAGCATCTGGATAGCGCAATTTCCAGATTCCCTATATCTCTCCAATCACCTGTAATGCATTTCCTTTTATAATCAGCTTTCCATGTTCTCTCAAAAAAGCCTCTGTTGCAGGTGTATATTTAACCTGCTTAGCATATTCAGAAACAATATTACACACTTTATTAAATTCTTCTGGTGAGTGAGCACTCTTGTGAAGCAATAAATAATAACGATTTTTATTCTCGTCCTTGTACAAATCATTTTTTCCCTGATAAAAACCGTCTAAGATTTTTGCAAGTCTCTCCAACTGCGCAATCTTTCTTGCCTCATACATTTTTACTAAGGTCTTTGGTGGTTCTTTTCTTGTCTCCTGTCCAGGATTCTTAAGACTACTTTCCTTTTCCTGTACCGGCTCCTCTAAACCTTCTTTCATCTTTTTGAAAATGTCTAGGATGTCATCAGCCCCCTCAGTAGCAGAGAATAACTCCTCTTCTCCTGTAGAACTTGCTCCTTCATCCTCGCCACCTTCTGAAAATCTTGAAAAGCGTGTATCCAATTCCTCTGGATACTCTACTTTGGTAATCTGTAAAATAATATTTTCACCTGACAAAGGAATCGCCTCTATCATAAGTGGGATATCATCCACCTCAAAGCCAAACTCATAATTTGCCTGCTCTATCATATCTCGAAAAAGTGTTTTTGCTTTTTCTGAACCATATGCCAATTCGCTTAACTTAATCTGGCGATCTGCCAATTCTTCTCTCGACAACGTACAACGAATCTGGTTTTCGTTTACTTTTTCAATTTTCATTTTATCACTTCCTTACCTTGAAAATCGTTAGAAAACGTACACTTATTATAAACAAAGGGCTCTCTTCTGTAAAGAAGCTGGCTATAAAATATTTCTAAAAAGTACTTGCAATCAAAAAAAATATGTGCTATATCTGTTTACACGAGATGCGCTCCTGATGAAAAAGGAGATTATGCACAATTTAACAAACACAACTCTGTTTGGAAAATATGAAATTCTTTCATTACTCGGTACTGGTAATTTTGGTTCCGTATATCTTTCCAAACACAAATTTCTAGAGTGCTATCGCGCCATTAAGTTTATCCCCAAGTTAAATGAACCGACAGCCTCTCTACTCAACGAAGCGCAGCTTCTAAAATCTTTGCATCACCCTGGTATTCCGACCATATATGACGTGGAAGAAGATGATGGCTATTATTATCTTATTGAGGAATATATAGAAGGTGAATCCTTAGATGCTTTTTTGCTTCGACAATCTCATATTTCCCAAGATGTTTTTATGGATTTTTGTTTGCAGTTATGCGATATTTTCCTTTATTTGCATACTCTTAAACCATCTCCAATTGTATATTTGGATTTGAAACCAGAACATATTATAGTATGTGGAATGCAAATAAAATTAATCGATTTTAACGTTGCAACTTATCTTACCAATTTGGGAAATATCTTCAATCTCTATGGGAATGAAAATTTTAGTGCACCTGAATTAAAATCCGGTTCATTACCAAATTTTCTTTCGGATATCTACAGTATAGGAAAAATTGTGGAATATCTTTCCTGCTACCTAGATACATCCGTGTCTCCCAATTTTCACAAAATAATAAAAAAGGCTACATCTGTAGAACCAGCTTGTCGATTTGAAACGGTAGACCAGCTTATTTCTGCTATAAAAAAAGAAAAAAAGAACTTACATCAGCCGCATCTTCGTAAAAAAATCCTAGTAGTGGGTAGTCATCCAGGCGCTGGCGCAACCCACGTTTCTATCTCTCTTGTTTGTACTTTAAACTATATGGGATATGATGCTATTTACTATGACACAAATCAAAATAATAGCCTACAAAAATCTACTTCCTACATATCCCATAAGCACGAACATGAGGGCTTGATTCACTATGGTCTTTTTAGAGGTTACCCTCTTTATGGCCCTGGAATTAACCTTTCACATTCTAATGAATCTTTTTCCGTCTATAATGCCGGCGACGCCTTTCCGCCGTTCGATATAGATGCTGATTTAATTCTTTTCGTGTGTGATAGTAGTGTATGGCATAGACAAGAAGTTTATGAAAAAGCTTCAAAACTTATGCATTACAAAGAACTGTTAATCATCCTGTGTAACCGGGGGGATTCCTCCACAATGGCAAAACTAGCGAAAGATTTTTCTTCTTGTGTATATCATTACCCATACATCAAGAATCCTTTTTCTGTTACAAAACCATTGCTTAATTTAGTTACCCGGATATTACACTTAAAAAGGGGGAATCGTTTATTTTCGGCTTTAAAAAACATATTTTCAAAAAAGAAATCATCGGATTATGTGGTCTAGAACATGGTTCTGGCACAACTTTCGTTGCATTAGCATTATCCAATTTCTTGTGTAGCAAAATGGGGAAAAAAGTTGCCTATGTCGAACTAAATACAACAAATCAAATTTGTACTCTGACTCGGAATCGGAAAAAAGTTCCGTTTTCTTATATTGGAATTCGGATTTTTCCTTGTATTACTGTTACCTCCTTGTCCGAGATCCTGGCATTAGATTTTGACTATTTTGTTTTAGATATGGGAATCTTGAATACATACACTTCGAAAGAGTTTTTTAAATGTAATAAACGATTTATTGTTAGTAGTCTTTGCAAGTGGAAAAAGGAGTATCACTTAGAAAAAATGAAAAGTCTTCTCTCCAAATCAAATCAAACAGAGAAAGATGTGACAATCATTTGCAATTTATGTACAAAAAAATCCAGTCCTTCTATGATCTCTTTTCCATTTATCGAAAATCCGTTTCATTTGAAACCAAGTGTGTTTCATGCATTTTACCAAATTTTAGAAAGGCAATATAAACCGAAAAATGATTTAAACAAATTATATGGGAAAAGGTAGTCATAACACCTTCGGTGGGAGCCTCAATGCAACAATTTGTTAGAATCATGCGAACCTATTTTTATTAAGAAGAAAAGAAAGATTAGAATTAGAGGTCGACTACCATCGACCTCTTTTTCCTTTCTTAATATTTTCTTATTTCGTACAATATATTTGAAACTATATAGTGTGAATGTTATAATTACATATAATGTAAATGAAATATAGAGAGGTTATAACATATGAAAAAAAGATCTCGCAGATCTCGTAGAAGAGAGCAATTACTTCCAATTCTTGTTGTCGGAGGATTGATTGTCCTTGTAGTATTATTTATTGTTGGTGGAGAACTAGTCGAAAGATATACTCCTACCAAAGAACGTATGGAACTGACAGAATACTATGGTATGACAGAGGAATCACAAGTTGCCATCACATTAAATCATCAGGTGCTAGAGTCCTACGCAACTACCATTGACGGACATGTATATCTGAATTTTGATTTTGTACATGACATTTTAAATTCTAGATTCTACTGGGATGCAAATGAAAACATCTTGCTTTATACCACCGCTTCCGATGTAGTTACTGCATATGTAGAAAACAATACTTATTATGTCGGAAAATCAGCCATTGACTTTGGACGTCCTATTGTAAAGGCTACTGCAGATTCCGCTTGGGTAGATATCGACTTTGTAAAACAGTATTCAGATTTTACTTATTCATACTTTGAAAATCCATCTCGACTTGTTATCAACAACGAATGGAAAGATATTACTGTTTCTACCTTAAAAGGAGATACAGAAGTTCGTTACAGAGGCGGAATTAAAAGTCCTATCCTTTCTGATGTAAAAAAAGGCGATGTTCTTACTATTTTAGCCGTTGATGAAAAATGGACTAAAGTATGTACCTCAGACGGTGTTATTGGCTATGTTCGTTCAAACAAAGTCAAGAGAACGGAAACCCAGACTCTTGTAAGTGAATATACGCCAGAAGAATTCCATCATATTACTATGGATGAGCCTATCAACCTTTTATGGCATCCTGTTTATTCCACTGCAGGAAATGATGAAATTGCTTCTGTTCTCTCTGAATCGAAAGGCGTCAATGTCCTTGCACCAACATGGTTTAGAATTAAAGACAACAATGGAAACCTTCAAAACTTTGCAAGTAGTGATTATGTAAATTATTGTCACAATCAAGGTGTACAAGTATGGGGTGTTCTAGGTAATATGGACATTGAAGGTATTGATACCGCATATGTTCTCAGCCATACCTCTACTCGTCAAAATATGGTAAACCAGTTAATTGCATATGCATTACAATATAACTTAGATGGAATCAATGTCGATTTAGAAAATCTAAGTGAGTCGGAAGTCGGAGATGGATATATCCAATTCCTTCGTGAATTATCTATTAAATGCGAAAATAATGATATCATCCTTTCTACCGATGTGTACCCTCCAACATCATATAACAGCGCGTTTAAATATAGTGAACAACCTGACTTTGTTGACTACATCGCAATTATGGCTTATGACCAGCATTATGGACAGCAAAGTGGAGAAGGATCTGTTTCTTCTTTAGAATGGGTAGATGAAACCGTAAACAACACTTTAAATGAAGGTATCCCTGCAGACCAGATTGTGTTAGGTATTCCATACTATACCAGATTATGGAAACTAACACCTACATCTGAAGAAGAAGGAAGTGAAATCACTTATCGTATAGAAAGAGAAAACCTTGGCCTTACTTCTGCCAAGAATTGGATGAATAATAACATTTCAAATCCTGTATGGTTGGAAGATTGTTGCCAATGGTACGGAGAAATTGAAAAAGGTGGCGTCATTTACAAGATGTGGCTTGAAGATGAAGATTCTTTAGAAGCTCGTTTAAAACTCATGCAAGAATACGAACTTGCTGGTGCAGCTTTCTGGAGTAGTGCTTTAGATAATAGCAGTGCTTGGGATGTTGTAATTAAATATATCAATTAAAAACATAATCTAATATTTTTGGCATAGGATATACCAATTGTACATAACAAAGGTGTATTCTATGCCAAAATTTTTTTATGGAATCATTGCCGCTATTCTTTTGCTTTTATTAATTTACACATTTACGAAACCAATATTGAATGATGACCCTTCAACTGAACAATCGCTATCTAGTGAAATTAATACGGAAAGCGCTCCTCAAAAGAAGGATCTACCCGTTTTAGTGCTCGATGCTGGACACGGTGGTTTCGATCCTGGTAAAGTCGGAGTAAATAATATTCTCGAAAAAGACATTAATTTGTCCATCGTGAAAAAATTACAAAAACTTCTAGAAGAAGAAGGGTTTACCGTTTACCTGACTCGCGAAAAAGATGAGCTTCTTGGTCCTGTCAATTCTACAAGTAAGAAAAAGGATGACATGATTGCTCGTATCAAAATGATCGAAGAAATTAATCCCTTTTTCACCATCAGTATTCACCAAAATAGTTTTACTAATCCTTCTGTCCACGGTCCACAGGTATTTTATTATGATGGTTCTAAGGAAAGTGCCACCATGGCTTATGTCCTTCAGGATATCTTGAACCAACAACTTAACGCCGAGAAACCTCGTGAACCACAGGCAAATACAAATTATTATCTATTAACAAGAACACCCACACCTACGGTTATCGTAGAATGTGGGTTCTTAAGCAACGAAGCGGAGGCAAACCTCCTTGCAAGCGACGATTATCAAGATAAAGTCGCTCACACTATCTTCCTTGGAATATTATCTTATTATGAGGCTACTACATCAAATCAGCAACCGTCTGAATAAAACTTTCTGCAATATGATAAAGGCGCTTTGTCTGAACGGGATTTGCTTCTCCTGTTTCTGACAAGGTGTTCTTTTCAAATTGCCAAGCAGATAAATCTTCTACTCGTGTTACAGTAACTTCAATGGCTTCTTTGCCTTCTTGTCCCATCTTTTCCACGAACATTCCTAAATTATCTGCTAAAATCTGTCTTGTTTGCTCGTCTGTTGTTGCAATAACTCCAGAAACACCATTTTCTTTTGCTTCAAAAGTTGCCGCAACTTTTTCCATTAAAGCTCCTCGGAAAAAGATATCAACAAGTCCTTTATCCGCTTTACCTCGAACAACTTTCAAATTAATGCCTGTAACTCCATCCGTTGTTTCTACTGGCACTAAAAAGCTTTCTTCTTTTGCCTTTTGATTACAAAGATAGAACTGCTGATTCATAAGTCGTAAGTCTTTTAAATCTTTAACACTTACTGGCTCATTTTCAATAATCATAGATTGCATAACTCTTGTTGCAACCTCTGCCAAAGTCGCCTGGGCTTTCGCCATCTCCTCTGGAGTTTTGACTGCTTCACTAAAGTTTTCCAAAACCTGAGCTTTCATATCAGCAATCATTTCCTGATAATCTGCACTCTTTCCTTCTGTATTGAAAAGAGTTTCAAAAGCATTGCTTGGATTTTGCAAAAGTCGTGCTACTGCCAATACATTATTTGCACTGTTCTTTACATCATATTTCTCTAAGAATGCATATACATCGTCACTAGCTTCTAGGACACTTGTATATTCCTGTGCCATTTCGGAATAGTACTTCTGCTCTATTGCAACACTTTCTTCACTTTGCGCCTGTTTTTGTAAAGCATCTAAGAATTGTTCAGGTGTCATGTCTTCCCATTCTTCCATTTTCTTTAACTTCTCAGGTGAAAGCATCTGCGCTGACTGCTTCATACAATTTACATCATAAGAAGATGCTATCTGCTCATCAATACGTGGGCCCTTTGTAGATTTCTCAACACCTTCAAATAAATCATCTACTCTGTAGTCCACATCTTTTCGTGCAGAACGCATAGCTGTCAACAGATTACGCATGGTAATATCTGCTCCTTGGTTAACAAGTGCTCCAATTGCTGCACCATCAGCTTTTTCTATCTGTGCAAACAAACGATAAATTCCAATATAGCTGTCTCTTTCTTCCTGTGTAATAGCATTGTCCTGTTCTAATTTCCACAAGAATTTGCTAAAGCGCTCATTCTCTTTATCTGTAGATGCCGCACTTATATTTTCAACAAGATCATTTAACTGACTGATTTCCATATCTAATGGATTATGTCCTTCGCGAATCAGTTCTAATGTTGTCGCTGGTGTTAGATTCTGGAAAAGTTTCTGCATTTCCATATCCACATTTTTTATCTCAGTTATATTTTCCACAGTAATTTCTGTCTGGTTATATGCAAGAATTCTTACGGCTCTTTGATTTGATTCTGTCTCCTCTAAACCTAAATCCTTTAATATTTCATCTATATTGCCAAAAGCTTTCTTAATAGAATCTCCCATATCCGCACGTGGAGCTGTCCATAATTGCTCGTAACTTTGTAATGCGAGATCCATAGATGATTTTAGAGTACTTCCCTTTTGATAAAGTGTCTCTAAATTCTCACTTGCTGAATTAAGCTCAAGCACATACGCAGGCTGATATTTTAATTCCTCTACATACTTTGTTGTTGTAGAAAAAATAGATACATTTTCTTCCGTTGCAGGAATTCCAGTCTGATTCATCAAATCTTTAAAATACTGATTTTCCAAGTCTTTCAGATTTTCTACCACCTGCTCTAATGGCTTGGTATCTATTGAAATGCCTCTCTTCAAAAGGGCATAATTTGCCTCTGTTGTCATAGCAAGTCTTGTTTCTTCTAACTGACGTTTTGCAGTGATAAAACTAATACTTGTCGACATTTCTACACTTACAGAAACAACACCTTCTGCACCTCTATTTGCAATTGCACTTTGTAAGTTTTCTACAGAAAGTTTTAACTCTTGATTTATGCAATATGCTACATCGCAATCTTTTGCTTCTGAAATTACTTTCATTGCATTTTCTGCACGATCTTCATACGAGAATCCATCGATAAGCAATGCATCCATCGGACGCTTTCCATCACGAATTGCCTCTACGATACGATCCATAACCTGCTGCATATCAAGTGAACCGTCTTTCTCTACTTCTAACTTTGAAGAAAGATTATTTAATCCTTCTAAATATTTCAAGTTTGTTGTTGTGAGTGCGATGTTTTTTTCAATCAACCACTTACAGCTATTTTTTGTTTCGTCAGAAACATTAAGTCCCGCATCTTTTATAACTTTTTCTACTTGCTTTTCTAATCCAGAAAAATCAAAGTCCATGCTCTGTGTGGAAACTCCACTATGCGCAGCAAGATATAAATTCTGAATGGTTGGTTCCCATCCGTTTTTTAACAAGTATTCTTTTGATGCATCTGTCAAAGGCAATAATTCTTCTGCTGCTTGATATGCCTTCTGACTCTCCTGCATATTTGCGTCTGTCACAGGTAAATCTGCTTTCTTTAAAGCACTTGCAATCTGATTTGCAACGGTACGACTTCCAGTTGCTTCCTCAAGCTGTTCGACACTTAAGTCATCACCATAGATAGAAATATCTACTCCTGCCTTTGCTAAAACTGCTTTTATTTTATCGGTCACCGTAAGAATGGTATGGCTATCCATGTCTAGTCCAGAAAATCCATCCTTGCTCATTTCTTCTAAATCTTCCGCAGATGCTGTATTTGATATCACAATCATCTGATTTTTTCTATTTGCAGCAGACATATCCATCTGACTATCTAACTGATCGATAATTGTTTCTTCTTCTTTCCCCTCTGGTTTTTGATACACGGCATTTGGCATAAAGAAACTTCCATTTTCCGACATACGAAATGTTTCCTTTGCCTTACCAAATTCCAAAATCCCTTCTTTAGATTTCGCGAAATCTACTGCAGAAGGTTTTCCTGTATCTACACCTGCATTTGCTATATATTTATCTATCTGTTTTGTCTGTTCTATAAACATAAAAACTCCTTTATATAATACTGTACGTATTATATATCGGAGTTTTTATCATTTTCTTCAGTATTACTTCTCCTTTCTTTAATATATTTCATGAACATATGCTGAAACATTTTTATTATTTGTTTCGTACATAAGAAAAACCTCCGTATCTTTATCCTCTGTTGTTATATAGGATAGATACGTGAGGTTTTCTTTTGGTTTTATAAATTTAAAAATTATTTTTAGAATTTAAATACTGCAACACCATATGGTGCAAGTGGGTATGCAAATGAGAATTCTCTTCCATCGCATTCTGATTTTTCTGCTTTGTAAGTATCTGGTCTTGGAGATTCATCTGTTCCATTAAACTGAGCATCTTCACTGTTTAAGATAAGTTTATATGCTTTCTTCTTTGGAACACCAACACGATAATCTTCTCTTGCCATTGGTGTCATATTGATTACGAAAAGAAGATTATTCTTTCCGTCTTTGCTCTTACGCACAAAGCTAAAGATGCTTCGATCTCTATCATCTGCATTGATCCATTCAAAGCCTTCCCAGCTATGATCTAATTCATACATAGCCTTATTCTTCTGATAGATGTGTAATAATGCTTTCATCCAATCCTGGATCTTTTTATGTTCTGGATTCTGGAGCAAATACCAATCCAATTCACGAGCTTCACTCCATTCCTGTGCCTGTGCAAATTCCTGACCCATGAAAAGAAGTTTCTTTCCACTGTGACCCATCATATAAGCATATGCACACATTAAGTTCTTAAACTTATCCACTTCAAAGCCAGGCATTTTATTAAGTAATGAACATTTCAAATGTACTACTTCGTCATGTGATAATGTAAGTACATATTTTTCACTTTCATTATAGCTCATAGCAAAAGTCATTAAGTTATGATTATCTTTACGGAAGTATGGATCTAATTTCATGTAGCTTAAGAAATCATGCATCCATCCCATGTTCCATTTAAATGTAAAGTTCAAACCACCATCTTCTGCTTTTCCAGTAATCTTTGGCCATGCAGTAGATTCTTCTGCGATCATTACAACACCAGGATTTCTTCCTGTGATTAATGTATTAATATGTTTGAAGAACTCAATAGCTTCCAAGTTTTCATTTCCGCCATATTGGTTAGCAACCCACTGTCCATCGTTCTTACCATAATCAAGGTAAAGCATAGAAGCAACAGCGTCTACACGAAGACCGTCGATATGATAATGTTCTGTCCACATTAAAGCGCTACCAATAAGGAAGTTCTTAACTTCTGTCTTGCCATAATCGAAAATCTTTGTGCCCCAATCTGGATGCTCACCTTTACGAGTATCTGCATATTCATATGTAGCTGTTCCATCAAACATAGCTAAGCCGTGCGCATCTCTTGGGAAATGTGCTGGTACCCAGTCAAGAATTACACCGATTTTATTTTTGTGGAATTCATTGATAAGGTAGGCAAAATCTTCTGGTGTTCCATAACGTGAAGTTGGTGCATAATAACCAGTTACCTGATATCCCCATGATCCATCAAATGGATATTCCGATACACCCATAAGCTCTACATGAGTATATCCCATCTCTTTTACATATTTTACAAGCGATTTTGCTAAGTCACGATATGTATAATATGATTCTTCTTCATCTTTACCAGGATGACGCATCCAAGAACCAAGATGTACTTCATAAATAGCCATTGGCTGTTCTAAAACTTCTTCCTGAGTTGTTTCAGAGCGTTTCTTCATCCAAGCGTCATCTGTCCACTTGAAGTTATTGATATCTACTACAACCGATGCTGTCTCAGGACGCATCTGTGCATAGTTTCCATATGGGTCTGCTTTATAATGTTTTGTACCATCCTTAGCAACGATAAGATACTTGTATAAACTACCAAGTTTTGCTTCAGGTACAAATAATTCATAAACCCCCATCGTAGTTGGTTCTACTCTCTGCATTTCATGCGAAGTTTCGTTCCATCCATTAAAATCCCCAATTACATAAACTCTACTTGCATTTGGTGCCCAAACGTCAAAACATACACCTTTTTTCTTTTTGTCGTTTACTACATGTGCACCTAATTTACGATAAATATCGTAATGTGTTCCCTGTCCAAACAGGTAGCTGTCCATCTCTGTAAAATAACTCATACTCTCCTCCACCTTTTATTCAAAGTCTCTTTCTGTCAGCACGATTTTGTCATCATCCGTATATCGTTTCGCTGTCAGAATATTAAAAGCTTTACGGATGCCTCCGTTTGCTTCACGTTCAATTGCCTCATCGATAATTTCTTTCACTTCTACTAACGTAGTAGCTTGATCAAGTCTCTCGATATTACTAATACGATTATGTAAAGCTAAAATAGCCATTTCATCAATCTCATATCCAAGTTCATTTGCATATGATTTTGCGAAAACAACCAACTCATCATTTGTAAAGATTGGCACAGTTACGGATTCTGTAAATTTCTTCGCAAATCCATCATCTTGGCTTAATGCTTTCTTCACTCCTGATGCTGTATCTTCTAAAATTATAAATGTACTATTGTTGTCTTGTTCTAATAATAAAGATACTGTAACCGCTGTAGCTCTATCTATTTCTCCAGCTTTCTCAATAATCAAACATCCTCCAGCCACTTTTTTAAGCAACTGCTGCACATCCTTTTTATTTAATGCTGCAGCATCTATCTTACCAATTCTGCCATTTGGATGTCCACACTCTTTCTGAAGCACCTTAATTATACTTGTCGCCAAAGCTGTCTTTCCACATCCTTGACATCCTTGAATAATTAAGTTGCCACTTGCTGAGCTAGAAGTGTTTTTATAATTTGTAACTATACCAGAGAGTGCTTTACACAACTGATCTTCCATTCCTTTTACAGGAACAAAATATGAGAAAATAGCTTTCTGATCCTCTGTTAAAGAAAGAATTACTTTTTTCTTTTCTTCTTTCTCTTCTTCAGCCAATATATCTTCTATGTCTTCAATAATTGGAAGTTCAATATCAGGCATACGAATTGTCTTCTGCTCTAAAAGAGCATTATCTTTCTTAGGCAATTCTTCTTCTGGAATTTCTTCCTCTTCTACAACCTCTTCAATAGGAGCTTCTTCTGTAGATTCCTCTTCAATAAGTGCCTCTTCTAAAATAGCAGCCTCTAGTAACTCTTCTTCTGATACAACAGCCTCTAAATTATCTTCTTCCACCAGAATATCTTCTGAAATATCCATCACTACCTCAATGTTTTCTTCTAGATATTCCTCTTCTGTCTCTTCCTCAGGAAGAACTTCTTCTAAGATATCATCTGGTAAAACAATTTCCTCTTCTTCTGGGACCGAAATCTCTTCTTCTTGAATTCCCACTTCTGATATAGGCGCGCTCAGTCTTGCAATCTCTCTATCTAAAATTGAGTTCATGCTTTCGAACAACTGACCTGCTTCTAAAATATTATCAACTACAGGTTCGGCAATTGGTTCTACAGTTGGCATCACTACAGGTTCTACAACTGGTTGTATCACTGGCATTACCACTTCTGTTGCTTCCGCCTCAATTCTTGGGATTACATCATTAAGACGATCCATAATATCTTCTGCTTCCTGAAGCGCTCTGGCTTTTGCAGATTCAAGTTTTCTTTGTTCAGCTTCTTGTAAAGCAGCTTCTGCAGCACGCTTTGTTTTTTCCCACTCTTCTAGAACATCCTCTATGCTCATCTGTCCTGTAATCTGTTGCTCTAACTGAGCTTTCTCCTTCATAACAAGACTAATCTGACCATCAGATTCTTCTCCTAAAAGTTCTTGGAAATTTATTCTAAGTGAACCATCAATCTCTTCATCTGTTTCTATATGAGTAGCTGTTTCTTTCGCTGCTAATTCTTCTTCTGTTGGAAGCTGTAAATAAGGAATTTCTTCTACCAGCTTTTTAATATTATCCATGGTACCCACAACAGATTCTTTCTCTGTTGCATCCATAATCTGCTGCATACCTTTTACAATCTCTTCTTGAAGATTGGTTGTATTAAATCTACTAGGATTAAGTGTTACCTGAGGAATTACAACTGTATCATGAATATATTCCCCTGCACGTTCCATTTCTGTTGCGCCAATTACTGTTCTACCTTCTTTTTCATGAAGAAACTGTTTGTATTTTTCTTCTTGAATTCTAGTAAGTGGTTGATATATCATCTTAAGTTCTAAGGAATGTTCTACATATGGTCCATCTCCAAACCAAAGAATCAACTCATCACAAGCATCCACACATTTATCAATCATTCCTGCTTTATGATATAAATGTGCCAATTCAAAAGCCCATTCTTCTGTATATTCCTGCTCCTTAAACTCTTCCAATATTGGAATCAGCTCACTATAAGGTGCACCCTGTGCTTTTTTAATATTATACTTTAAAATGTATCTTTGGTTATCATGTGGTGCAATATCAACAAATTCATCATAGTACTCTTTTGCACCCTCATAATCTTCCATTTTGATTGCAACTTCTGCTAGGTGATAAATAATAGTTCGACCGATTGGGGAACGATCATATGCATTCAGAAGGATTTCTCTACTATCTTCGTATCTTCCCACTTTTTCATACACTTCACCTGCTTTTACAAGCGCATTTACATTTTTTATCTTATTCCAATTAATAGTATCAGCTATCTCTGCTGCTGCATCATATTTACCTTCTGCAAGCAAAGCTTTCATTTGATCTAATTTTAAATTGTACTCGTATTTATCCAATTATGTCACCCCTATATATGTCTATAAATAGATAGACTAAGCTAGTTTTAGTTTATCATAGGCACACAAAATAAACAATAAAAAAAGCGCCAAATTCATAGCTTTTTCCTATGACTTTGACGCAAACTTTTTATTCTTTTTCTATCTCATCTTTTACATACTTCATCTTCTTTGTGTTTTCATCAATATAAAGTAATTCCACGTAATCATCCGTATTGGTTGACAAATCTTTCTTTTCTATTTTGGCATTGATAATCTGCTGTATAATGTAATAAATCACTGCAAAAACAGGTACTCCTAACAGCATTCCAAAGAAACCAAAAATTCCTCCTGCAACGAGAATAGAAAATAATACCCAAAACGAAGACAATCCTGTACTATCTCCCAATATTTTAGGTCCAATGATATTACCATCTACTTGCTGTAAAACTAAGATAAAAATTGCTAAATATAATGCATGTATTGGACTTTGAATTAATACTAGCAACACACTTGGCACCGCACCAATAAACGGACCAAAGAATGGAATTACATTTGTCACACCTATAATAAATGCAACTAAAAATGCACTTGGTGTTTGCATAATACTACATCCAATATATGCAATTACTCCGATAATAGCAGAATCTATAATTTTTCCAATTACAAATCCACCGAAAATCTTGTTTGATTTTCTAACTGTTTCAATAATAGTATTACCTTTTTCTGCTGTAAAGAGAGCATAAATAATTTTTTTACTCTGCCCTATCAAAGTCTCCTCTATAGACATAACATATACTACAACTATAATACCAATAATAAAGTTTAATATAGTTTTTACTACAGACAAAACTCCTGACGTAATCTGCGCAATATATTGTTGTGCTAACGGAAGTAACTCTGTTTTAGCCCAAGATTCCATTTCACTTGTTGCCGTAGAGATTAGCTCCCCTACAAATGCCGCAAATGCTCCGTCTCCTAAACCAGATTCCTCAATCCACAAAACAAAAGATTGGATATAACCAGGCATTGTCTCTGCTAGTCCAACCACACTTGTAACTAATGCTGGAACAAACATTGCAATCAATATAGCTATAATCAAAAACAAAAATATAAGTGCACCTGTAATACTAATTGCTCGTGCTAATTTTTTAGCTTTTGCTTCCTCCATTTTTTGTGTAAGCAAAAATTTTAGTACTGGTTTTTCGACAAAATCTTTTACAGGCATTAACAAATATGTTAATGCTAACCCTATAATAATTGGTTCCGCTGATTTTACTATAGTATCAATCAAAGCTGATACTTCTTCCCATCTTAAAAGTATGAAAAAGAATGTAATACATGCAGCAACCGTCAAAAAAGAAGTTGCACCAATTTTAAAATAATGTTTCCATGAATGTGATTTTTTCTTTTCTACTTGTGTTGTTTTCTCTTGTTCAGACACGTTATCACCTAGCCACGATAATAATTAATTAGGCATCCTTTCAAAATTATATCTTTCTCATCTGGAGTAAGTTCTGCCATTTTAAGTGTAAACTCTTTTAACTCTCCATCTTTTATAACATATGCGCTAAACTCAGTTTTACCTTCTTCAATCGCAACTTGAATATCTGGAATAAACAAATAATCAAGATTTTCAAATGGAAGTTCTCCCTCATCAATGATAAATGGAAGCATACCCCAGTTAATTAAGTTTGAACGGTATCTCTTTGTTGCATATTCATTTGCAATATTTGCCCATCCACCAAGCACCTTCTGACAAGAAGCTGCCTGTTCTCTTGCAGAACCATCACCTGGTTTTACTGCAAAAATTGTACTACCAAATCCAACGTTTCCTTCACCAACCTCTGGGAATTGTGTATGAAGCGCTTGCATAACTGGTTTTAATTCTTCTACCACTTCCAATGGACATGTATGAGCTTCTACAGCCTTCTGAGCCTTTTGAATTTCTTTTGCACGAGTTACGTACATTGGATCTTTTCTAGAAAGAGCAAACTCTGCAAGCCCTAATGGATTTGAACGGAAAGAAGATGTTTCACCTGATGGAATAAGCTCATCAGTAGTAGTAACAGGGTCATGTATCTCTGATACCACTTTAAGAACTAAATTCTGTGGTAATGCACTCATTGCTGGCCAGTCTTTAATATTTGGACCAAAATGAATCTCTACTTCAGGATTTGCCTCTCCCTTACTGTCAAACACTCTATTTTCATAAATAGATTTGTCAAAATAATATTTTGGTTTTGTATAATTTACATCCACATCTGTTGCTGCTGTTAAATAACCCTTATTTGCTGCCGTTGCTGCAATAGAACGAGCATCCATAAGTGCAACTGACGAAATCTGTCCATTCTGTACCTTTGAACCTTCTCTGTTAGGGAAGTTTCTAGTAGAATGACGAATTGAAAACGCATTATTTGCTGGCGTATCGCCTGCACCAAAACATGGTCCACAAAATGCAGTTTTTACTACTGCACCAGATGCCATGAGTTTCGCAACTGCACCATTTTTCACAAGCTCCATATAAACAGGAGTAGATGCTGGATATACACTCAATGTGAATTCATCCGCACCAATAGAATTTCCGTTTAAGATATCTGCTGCATCACAAATATTTTCAAATCCACCACCTGCACAGCCTGCAATAATACCCTGATCTACATAAAGTTTTCCATTTCGAACTTTACTCTTTAAATCAAGTTTCACTTTTCCATCAAAACTTACTTCTGCACGCTTTTCACAATCATCAAGAATATCCATAAGATTTGCATTTAACTCATCAATTGTGTAAACATTGCTTGGATGGAAAGGCATAGCAATCATAGGTCTGATTTCACTTAAATCAAGTTCAATAAAACTATCATAATAAGCTACTTCGCCTGGGTTTAATTCTTTATATTCTTCTTCTCTTCCATGGATTTCATAGAATTCTTCCACTTTACTATCTGTTTTCCAAATAGAAGATAGACACGTTGTTTCAGTAGTCATAACATCTACGCCGATACGGAAATCTACGCTTAAGTTATCCACACCAGGACCTACAAATTCCATTACTTTGTTTTTTACAAAACCATTTGCAAAAACTTCGCCGATAATCGCAAGAGCTACGTCCTGTGGACCTACTCCAATAATAGGTTTTCCAGTTAAATAAATACCTACTACTTCTGGTCTATCGATATCATATGTCTTATTTAATAACTGTTTTACAAGTTCTGGTCCACCTTCGCCTACTGCCATTGTACCTAATGCACCATAACGAGTATGTGAATCAGAACCAAGAATCATCTTACCTCCACCTGCAAGCATTTCTCTTGCAAACTGGTGAATAACAGCCTGATGAGGTGGTACATAAACTCCACCATATTTCTTGGCACATGTAAGACCAAACATGTGGTCATCTTCATTGATTGTTACACCTACTGCACATAAACTATTATGACAATTTGTTAATACATATGGCATTGGGAATTTTTCTAACCCTGAAGCTCGTGCAGTCTGTATAATTCCTACAAATGTAATGTCATGTGATGTAAGCTTATCAAATTTAATCTGTAACTTTTCCATGTTTCCAGATGTATTATGTTCTTTTAAAATGCCATAAGCAATTGTGTTTTCTTTTGCTTCCTCTTTTGAAATGGAATAGCCTGTTTTTGAAGCAAGTATATCCTTAGCTTCCTGTGTGTCTATAACAACTTCCTCTCCTTTTAAGAGATAAGCACCTTCTTTATATAATTTCACAAATATATCCTCCTGATTCTTGTAAGTTATTTCTTACCTGTTGTAAACCCTTTTAACATATTTTGGAAACGCTCTGCTTTTTCTTTTGTTGCGGTTCCTTTTTTATCATTTTCCTGTTCTTCTTTCCACTGAAAATAATCAGCATCTAAATCAATTTGAATATCTATTTCTGGATTCTCTTCCTCTGTTTCTTCATCAAGAGAGAGCCCCATCTTATCAAAATATTCCTGATTAATCTTTATCTCTGTCTGTCGGTTTGCATAAATATTACTTTCGCGCTCTTCTATTGGCTTACCTTTTTCTTTCTCGTTTCGAATTTCCCTATTTCTTTCTTCTATTAATTTCAAATATTTTTCTGTATCAACCAAGTCTTGCAATGTTGACTTCAATTCAAGCTGATTACTTTTTATCATCTGCTCTTGTTCTTTCAATTGTTTATCCATACTAGAATAAATCTCATTAACAGACGCATTTGCAGATCTCATAATATCTTGAATTCTATTTAATGCCTCATCTGTATACATCACAGAAGCAGCATAAATATCTTCTGCTTTTCTACTAGCATTCCAAACTATCTCATCGCTCGCTTTTTTAAATTCTCTTTGCGCACGATCTCTACTTTGTTTTGTTAATTCATATTCATCCATGATTTCATACGTCGCCTTATTAAGTTGTGATAGCAAATCCAACATCTCCTGCTTATCAATAATAACCTTTGAAGGCTCTTTCGCATATGGTTCACTCTTTGATAAAAGTACATGTAAGTTTCTAAGAACTTTTTCTATATTATCCTGTGCGCTCATAAATTCACCTACTTATTTCTTTTCCTGTTATTTTACCAGAACATAATATTATCCCTAGTATATTTAATTATTTTACTTTAAAAAACCAAAGTCGTAAATAGAAATATAGTATTTTAACCACAAAAAAACTCTCTAAGATTTCTCTTAGAGAGTTTAGAGGCGACAATCGGATTTGAACCGATGATAAGGGTGTTGCAGACCCGTGCCTTACCACTTGGCTATGACGCCATGTCATATAAAATTTTGGGGTTAGACTAATCAAGAGACGTATGACCTACGCCTCTTGATTATCTTAAGCGGAAGACGAGATTCGAACTCGCGACGTTCACCTTGGCAAGGTGACGCTCTACCACTGAGCCACTCCCGCATGTGAATTAATGAACTTCATCAATCAACGAATGATAGTATAGCATAAAGAAACTGATTTGTCAACACATTTTTTAAATTTTTTGAAAGTTTTTTTCGACAAAATAAATATGTTTAAAAGGGCAAAAGCCAAAAAACGCTTTTGCCCTTTTGATTGTATTATTTTTTAAAATTCTCTTTTATCTCAATTGCCTTTTTAGCACCGTCTTTTAAAAGGTCATAGGCGGTGAGTGCGAGAATTTTTGCTGAGGTGATATACACTGCCTCCTGGTCTTTTATTGAAAACTCCTTACTGTGAAGCGCACCATCAAATCCGCCCATTGTTGGCTGGATTGCAGGCATTTTAAGTGAAAGGTCGCCCATATCGGTTGAGCCTGTCATATTAATTCCGTGGAAGATATCCTCGTCAGAAACAAAGAGACGGGCATTATCCTCAAACACCTTGGAAAGATTTTTGTCTTGAATAAGCGGGTCGAAGCCTTTAACATCCTTTATGCTACATTTGGCACCAACTGCCATAGCACCTGCCTTTACTGCGTTGTCAACCTTGACTGAGGCATCAGCGATTGCATTTGCAGTTGCACCTCTGACATAGGTTTCTATAACCGCTTTGTCGGGCACAACATTTACAAGGTCACCGCCATTGGTGATTATTGGATGAACTCTCACCCTGTCTTCATCCCTAAAAGTCTCACGATTGGCGTTGATACCCATGAGAGCAAGCATTGCAGCGTTGAGAGCATTAACACCGTTAAATGGCTCACTGCCGTGGGCAGCCTTGCCTTCAAAGGTAATTTGTTTTGTGTCAAACCCGAGGCTTGAGCCTTCAACATACACCTTGGGAGTTGGAGTGAGAGCGTGTGAATGAATCATCATTGCAAGGTCTATATCATCAAATTCACCCAAAGCTATGAGTTCTTGCTTACCTGCCATACGGCTTATTTTTCCGTCGGCAACAAGGCGCTCCCTATATTCAAGTTCAACAAACTCTTCGGCAGGCACTGCAAAAAATGTGATTTTGCCGTCGATTTCATCGAGCACACCGCTTTTTACTACGCCATATGCGGCACCTATCATAGATGCAAGCTGAGCATTATGACCGCAAGCGTGAGCGGCACCTGTTTCAGGGTTGGCAAAGGGATGTTCAAAGCATTTTATGGCATCAAGCTCGCCTATGATGCAAATGTTTATTTTGGCGTCCTTTTTGCCAACTGTTGCCTTAACACCTGTTATGGCAAGGTCTTTTTTGTATTCTATACCAAGTGCATCAAATTCCTTTTGAACTCTTTCGCTCGTCTTAAATTCTTTAAATCCAAGCTCGGGAGTTCTTAAAATATCCTCACCGCAGGCAATTATCTCGGCTTTATGGTCATCGATTGCCTTGATTATTTTTTCTTTCATCTTCATCACACATAATTAAAATCATCTCAAAGGGGTGTTTTTAATTATTTCTCCCTTCTTAAAATTTGTTTGGTCTTGATTTATTTGTTAAATCAGTGCATATTTTCCATAGATAGTTTATCAAAAACATCATCGAAAGTCAACCTTGGAAGCTTTTTTCGTGTAACATTATATTCACTACCCATAAAAATTAAAGCCGCTTCCGCAAAGTGCAGAAGCGACTTTTTACATTATTCAGTGTAACCGAGTGTTGTGTAGAAAGCCATGTTACTTTGAGTGTTGTCAAGTCTTCCATACTGAAGAACAATGGGGGTGTTAGATGACACCTTCATAGCATACTGTGTTTCAAAGGGAACTTTAAAACCGCACATATGCTCAACATTGTTCATTCTGAAGCATTTAACTCTCTTTGCACCAACCTGCCACTTAATGTCTGTGTAGGGGTCTTTATCGGTGAAGAAAATGCTTACAGAAATTTCAGCATCAACATCGGAGTCGTTAACTATAATAACAGATTCATGGCCTTTTGCAACGCCTTCGCCCTCCTGGGGAAGTTCGCAATCAGGAATTATCCAATTTTTTTTGCCTAAAGCTTTTTCATTACACATCGAGCTCAATAATTCCTTTCTTGAGGTAGTCTGTCATCTTGTGGCAGCCGTCTTTAGTGATAGCAGCACCGATTT
Organism: Faecalimonas sp.; assembly: GCA_045632945.1. Classification (GTDB taxonomy): domain Bacteria; phylum Bacillota; class Clostridia; order Lachnospirales; family Lachnospiraceae; genus Faecalimonas. The sequence goes on from JAZQXU010000034.1 coordinate 23,141, forward strand.
CCCATCTGCAGCCGAAGCCGTCGCCCATGATGAATGTGTCTACCTGGAATGTCATATTTTCCTGGAGCGGATAATCTGAAGATGTTTCCATCCAGGGAGCTTCAACCTCGATCATACCTGTGCCGTGGCAGGGACCATATACAAAGCTGTCTTTGAAGCCGTTGTCAACATACATTTTATAGAAATCTTTAGCGATGGAAGAAGCCATAACGCCTGCTTTGAGCTGGTCGATTGTCCAGTCGTGAGCCTGTTTACAGAATTCAACAACTCTTCTTCTTTCACCTTCGAGTTTACCCATTACAACAGGAAGACCGATTGCAGGTGAGTAGCCATCGATTTTAGCGGAAAGGTTGAGCTGAACGATATCGCCTTTGCCGATTGTTCTGTAGCTTGAACGGCTGATAGCGTGTCTGGTTGATTTTTCACTGAATACATACATTGGAAGACCTTCATATTCTGCGCCTTCTTCGTAGATAACTTTCTGAGCGATACCAACCATCTGAAGTTCTGTTACGCCGGGTTTTAAGTTGCGGATAACTTCGTCTGTTGCAAGGTCAACGATACGGAAACCTTCCTGAATGCAAGCAAGTTCGTTTTTGGACTTGATCTGACGGAGTTCAACCATGATATCGTTACATTTTGAAATTTCAGCTTTGGGGAAGCTGTCTTTTAAGCCTTCATAGATGGGAAGTGTGCATTCAACATAGCTGCCGAGACCGATTTTGATGTTTTCACCTGTTACGCCGATAGCTTTGAACACATCTTTGAAAGAAGAAGCTGTAAGTTCGGGGTAAGCGGGGTCAGCAGATTCTCTGAACTCTCTGAGGCAGAAAATTTTGTCGATTTTAGCAACATCCTGTGCGAAAATGATGCACTCGGGACCTACCATAAGAGCTGCTTCGCCTGTTGCGGAAATTGCAACACCTGCTCTTTCGAAAAGAGGCCAGAAGCCACTGAAATAACGAGCGTTTGCATAGTCGGATTCGGTACTGCAAACTACCATTACATCCAGACCTTTTTTGCGAACAAGCTCTGCTGCTCTTGCAACTCTTTCCTTATACTCATAGTCGGGTATACAAATTCTTGACATAATAGATTCCTCCTAAATATATTTTAGTTACCTTGATTATATAACAGCTTTCATTTTTTGTATTTATAGAATATTGAAATTCTTTTGCACAATATTAAATAAATTTAATATTGTTTTTAGATAAAATTTATGTTAAAATAAATTAGGTGATACATATGAAATATAATCTGAAAGATTTTGAGACTGTTGTCAATGTTTCAAAAATTGCCAATCTTCACTATTTTGAATTCACAAATCAATACCACACAAAAAAGGATACCCACGAGTTCAGAGAGCTCATCTATGTTGACAGCGGCCACATCTACACAAAATCTGAAAGCTACCAGGGCATTCTCAACACCAATCAGCTCATCATACACAAGCCCTATGAGGTTCACTCTCTCTCCTGCCCTGAAAGCATTGCACCAAATGTTATCATAATAGGGTTTGAATGTGACTCACCCGAACTTGATATTTTCTCTGATGCTCCATTTACTCTCAGCCCAGACCACCAGAGAATTCTGACAGAAATTGTTAAAGAAGGCAGAACTGTTTTTATGCCGCCATATGATGTGCCAAACCTTAAGGATATGCGAAAGCAGAAATCTTTCCCCTTTGGCTCCGACCAGATGATAAAAATTCAACTTGAAACACTTTTCATAAAACTTATCAGAGGCAAAAAAAGCACCGACACCTTGGCTTCTCCGTCGGTTGCGGACACAAAAATTTATGAGGTGTATGATTATTTAAACAAAAATTTCAGAGAACACATAAAGCTCGATGAATTGTGCTTTTTATTTAACACCAATAAAACCACGCTTTGCCAGAATTTTAAAAAAGCATATGGTCAAACAATTATTGACTATATAAACACGCTTAAAATTAAAGAAGCAAAGGTGCTTATGAGAGAGGGCAAATATAACCTCACCGAGATTTCTGCAATGCTTGGATTTAACTCTATTCATTATTTCAGCCGAATGTTTAAAGAAATTGAGCATAGGTCTCCGTCGGTGTATATTAAAACAATTAAAGCAAAATTGGGCGTTTGACTTTCTTAAAGCTTTTTGGGCACCCGCTGACAAACAAAAATCCCTGATACTGTATGGTAGTATCAGGGAATTTTTATAATTACTTATTTTTATTTATCTCTGCAAGCTTTATCTTTCTTCTGTGTTTTACCTCGTGAGGTATTGGCTTTATGTCGCCTGCTGCAGTGAGTGCCATTCTTGTGAAGAGCGGACCAAAGAGCTCATAAATGAGCACTGCAAAAAGGGTGATATTGCGAATGAGAACACCCTCTGCGCCAAGCTCCATTGCTAAGGCACACATTCCGAGAGCAACACCTGCCTGAGGCAAAAGTGTTATGCCGAGGTACTTACAAATGCTGGGTGAACATTTGGTGGCTTTGGCACTTATATAAGTGCCGAAATATTTGCCGAGAGAGCGGAAAATTATGTATATCACACCAACAAGCACAACCGCACCGTCACGGAAAACATCGAGTTCAAGCTCTGCGCCGCTTATGACAAAGAAAATGGCAAAAATGGGAGATGTCCACTTATCTGTCCTTTCCATAATGTCGTGCGAAAGAGGGCAAATGTTGCAAAATACTGTGCCGAGCATCATGCAAACGAGAAGTGATGAAAAGCCTATATGTATTGCACCAAACTGGAATTTGAGCATTGAAAGGGAAACTGTGAGAAACACAAAGGCGATTGACATATTAAGACGATTTGTGTTGGAATTGAATAGCTTTTCAAGCTGAGTGAGAACAAAGCCCATAATGGCACCCAGACCAAGAGAACAAACAATCTCCAATATGGGATTTACAAATACAGAAATAAAATCTACTGCACCTTGACCAAAGCTTTTGGCAATGCCGAATGACACTGCAAAAACTATGAGACCAACTGCATCATCAAGAGCAACAATGGGAAGGAGAAGGTCGGTCAGAGGACCTTTTGCCTTATATTGACGCACTACCATAAGTGTTGCGGCAGGAGCTGTGGCTGTTGCTATGGCACCCAAGGTAATTGCCTGAGCTAAGCTGATTTTATCGGGCATCAAAAGGTGAAGTCCATAGAGAGCAAGGTCTACAAACAGTGTGGCAACAAGAGCTTGAAACACACCTATTATGGTTGCTTGTTTGCCTGTTTTTTTAAGGTCGTCAAGTCTGAACTCATTTCCAATTGCAAAAGCTATAAATCCAAGAGCAATATCAGAGATAAGACCGAGTGCCTCAACTGCTTCGTGAGAGTTGAAACCAAGGCCTGCCACTCCGAGCTTTCCTAAGCAATATGGGCCGATTAAAACACCTGCTATTAAGTATGCAGTAACCGACGGAAGCCTCAGAGGCTTGAATGCTCTTGTCATGAGAAGTCCTACTAAAAGGGCTATGGAAACTGATAATAATGTGCTCATTATACTATCCCTCTTTTAAATTTTCTTGGTTGTCAAATTATGACAACGAATTCATAATAGCACAACTTACCTCTAAAGTATATAGCTATTCAACCAAAAAAAGAATTAAAAAGATAAAAAAAACAGTGCAATATCAATCATTCCAACCCTTGCCGTTTATCTCATGAGCACGATGAATCACAACGAAGGCTGAGGGGTCAATTTCTGTAACAAGACTGATTAGTCTTGCATATTCACGCATAGTAAATGTGAAAACTATCATTTTTTTCTTTTGACCCGTATATCCGCCCTGTGCATCCAATATGGTGGTGGTGCGAAAAAGAGTGCGTATTATCTCCTTATTGATATCCGCTGCCCTGTCGGATATGATATTTGCCATAAAAGCTCTCTGCCCACCAAGAAAAATTTTATCGATGACTATTGCACTTACAAATGCCGCTACAATGCCGAGTAGCGAAAGCACAATATCAGACAATGCAAACACCCCGAGAACTATAACAATAATGTCAACACAAAAAATGACAACAGAGCTTTTTGCCTTTTTAAAATATTTGCAAATTGAAAAAACTATTATGTCAGTTCCGCCCGTTGAGCCACCGCCCAAAAAGGTGAATGCACAACCTGCTCCTATGAGAGCACCGCCGAAAATGGAGGCGAGAACTACTGCTATTTCAGAATGTATTGAGGAAGAAAGAGAGAAAAATCCACCAAGGACATCACCTCTTACAAGCTTTGAAAAAACCGATACCAGAACAGGATACAAAACAGAAGAAATGAGGGTTTTTATGGCAAAGGATTTTCCCAGAATAAAAATTCCGACAACAAAAAGCGACCAGCTCATAACGGCAATAAGTAGGTCGGTGTTGGATATGCCAAAAAGATTTGAAACAGCAATGGCAATTCCTGTGACACCGCCTGACACAAGATTAAACGGTATAATAAAAAGAGAGCTTCCGATTGCAAGAATTATGGTGCCTGATAAGACATATAAAAAGTTTTTGAGCGATAAAATAGCTTTGATTTCTCCAAGCATCAAAAACACAACCTTTCACGCTCTATTATTTGCAAAGAGTGGAAAAATATTAAAAACGGATTGTGAAATCACAATCCGTTTTTGTCATCAGTTTTTCTGTGATGCTACTTTTTCCTTATCCTTTTCCGATGCCCTCATAACATACTGCATAAGTATTGTTGCCACAAGCATCATGGCGCAGCCGATATATATCGCTATATTATAGTTTCCCGTTATGTCGAAGCAAAGATTTGTAACAGGCGACCCGACAGCAAAGCCAAGAGTGTTTACCGAGGTTACTATGCCAAGCACCTTGTCATATGCCTTCTCGCCGAAAATGTCGCCCGAATAGATGGGAAGCATTACAGTTTCAAGCGGCAGAGCAAGGGCAGAAAATATTGCATAAAACATTGCCAAAATCATACCAAGGCGTGAATTTGTGACAAAGGTGAGAGCAAGCATAACAATTATTGCTGTTATAAAACAGGTGTTTGAGGTTTTTCTTAGTCCCGTCTTATCATAAAAAATGCCGATACCGAATTTGAAAATTGTCAGGCATAAGGAGTGTATGCTAAGTATAAGCGCAATATAGCCTGACGGAAGTCCCACATCTCTGTATAGCGGAGCTGAAACACCCGCGATGCCATTTAAAATCATTCCAGTTGCAAATATACAAAAAAGTGCAATATAAAAATATGGCTTTCTGATTATCTCATCAAACGCCAATCCCTCCCAGGCTCTTCCTTTGGGCTTCTTTTTGGAAGAAACATTGCCGTCGTCAACATAATCTTTGGGGTTGTTTCTGAAAAAGGTAACAACAACCAGTCCAACGCAAACAAGAATGAGAACAATCAAACGATATGCATCACGATAGCCAAAGAGTGTGCCTTCCTTATTGATAATAGGCGAAACAACTTGTATTGCAAGGGCGGCTCCAACGCCATTTGCAGCGAGTATTGCCCCCATTATTGTGCCTCTGTTTTCTTTGAACCATCTGCCGATTACTGCTCCGACCATAGTGGTTGTTGTCCACGCAATGCCCATGCCCAAAAATACTCCGCCGAGATAAAACAAATATACATTCTCTGCAAATGAATATAAAAGACAGGAGATAATCAGCGACAAAAAGCCTGCTGCTATAAGCTTCCTTGCACCAAAGCGGCCTATTAAAAACCCGAAAAACAGATTGATGACAGAAGTAGTTATATATCTGCAGCTGTCGTTTATGGAAAATGCACCTCTGGAGATGGAAAGAGCTTCTGTTATTGGTGCTATGTAGAGCCCTTTGGTTGAGCTACAAAAGCCCAGCACGGTAAACACCATCACAAATGAAAGTGCCGCGATTACCCATTTGTAGTCAAATTTGATTTTTTGGTTCATTTTTTCTGCCTCCATATTAAAATCTCTCTTGATTATATCTCTCTTTGGTGATATAATCAAGTATAAATATATACACATCTGATATTGATTTTTATAAATATGAGGTGATGGTTTTGGATTTGTCTGAAAAATATGTGTATGAAATCTATAAAGAAGGCGGATTTTCGAAAGCCGCAAAAAAACTTTTTATAACACAATCGTCACTAAGTTCAACTATTAAAAAACTTGAGATGAAGCTTGGCTTTTCTGTGTTTGACCGCACAAAATCACCGATTGTTTTAACAAGAGAGGGCAAGATATACATTGAATATCTTGGGGAACTTATCGAAAGTGAAGAGAACATGAAAAAGAGAGTGCAATCTCTTTCAAAGCCTTTGTATGAACAGGTATCGGTAGGCGGAATGTATTTTTTATCAAGATATCTTCTGCCCGATGCGTGTAGGGAATTCGGTAAAGACTATCCTGATGTCGAGGTAAAGCTTCACATGGGAGATGGGTATCTTTTTTCTGAGCAAATCGAAAAGCTTGATCAGGGCGTGCTTGACATTATGATAGGATACAGCTTTGACGAAAAAAGATATGTTGGTATTCCCCTTATGGAAGAGAGATATGTTGTGTGTGTGAGAAAAGACTTTCCAAACGCAGAAAAACTAGAAAAATATGCTCTCACATATGACGAGGTAATTTCCTCAAAAGCTTTCCCCGACAAAATAATCTCCGACTATAGTCTTTTTGAAAACATAGAGTTTTTAAAAATCAACAGCACAGTAATCATATGGCATGATATGGCAAAATTTTTGATGCATTGCCCGCTCTCTCCCTATCAGGTGTATAATTGCCGTAATATAGATATTATTTATGATATGATGCTTAAAGGCCTTGGTGCCGCAATAACCACCGACGCCGTTATATCATCACACGGGAAGTCAGATGATGTTTTCTACTTCTTAGTTAAAACAGCTCACCCATCCTGCCAGTCTTATGCGATATACAAAAAAGACACTCCTCTCTCGAAGAGTGCCGAAGGCTTTATTGATGCACTTTTAAAGAGTGCAAGGAAAAAATCAGAATTCTGAAAAAATATGCCGGGTGCTTTTAGAGCACCCGGCATATTAATTATGCACTGTAAACACATTCGCCGTTGATATATGTACTTACCACATTGAAGTCTTTATCCATAACAACTAAATCGGCAAGCTTACCAACCTCTATGCTTCCTGTCTCGGTATCAATCTTCATAGCTTTTGCAGGGTTTAAAGATGCCATTTTTGATACTTCACCAAGAGGAATGCCCATGCTTAAGAGGTTTTTGAAACCGTCGAGCATGGTTTTGGCGCTTCCTGCAATGGTGCCATTGGCAAGTCGTACAACACCGTCTACAACATAGCGTGTGAGACCGTCTACAACAAACTCAGACACATCCCATCCTGCAGCGTGACCTGAGTCACTTACCATTTTTATTTTATCAGCACCTTTTGCTTTGTATATGAGCATAAGTGCTGAAGGATGCAGATGAACAAAGTCGCATATCATTTCGCATGATACACCATCCTCAGTAAGTGCCGCACCTAAAACACCTGTTTCTCGATGATTGAAGGGTCTCATAGCATTGAAGGTGTGGGTGGCAGATGTGATACCTGCCTTTACGCCTGCGATGGCGTGTTCGTAGTCAGAATCGGTGTGACCCATAGAAACTGTAACGCCCTGAGATACCGCATATTTTATAAATTCTTCAGCATTTTCGCCCTCAGGTGCCATGGTGATGATTTTTATAAGACCTTTACCGTGTTCCAAAAGTTCATCAAGAACTTTTATGTCGGGAGCAATGATATTTTTTTCGTTCATTGCACCTTTATATTTTTTGTTGAGAAAAGGTCCTTCAAGATGTATGCCTGCAATTTTGGTGCCGTTTTCTTCTTTGCTTTTTGCCACTGCTAAATCTATTTGTGCCAAAAGAGAGTTCCACTCTGACGCCGCAGTGGTAATCGCAATCGATGTGACACCCTGAGTTTTTTCAAATTCGGTGATTTTATCAAGGTCTGCATTCTCATCGCTTATTCTTGCACCGTATGCACCGTGAATGTGGGTGTCGATAAATCCGGGCAGGAGATATTTGTCGCAGAGGTCGATTGTTTCATCACCTTCAAGACCTGTGCCAATGTTTATGATTTTACCATCACAAATTTCAACATCAAACTTTTTTATTTCAAAATCTTTTGTCATTACCAAACCATTTTTTAATATCATAGAAAAAGCCTCCTTAAAAACTCAATTATTATTTAATTATATCACACTTAATAGAAATGTCAATTTTTAATATTTATGCTAAAACAAAAAATGGCAGATTATAAATTCTGCCATTTTTGATATTCAAATCTTTCTTACAAAGACCCAATTATTTAAATGACGGTTTGGTAACATCCACTTCTTTTGGTGTGTTTCCTGCAGGGGATGGTTCAGACATGCTGAAATACATCCTTGCCGCCTTTGTTGTTCCGAAATCCTGATTGGAGCCAGTGTTTTGAACCTTGTTGAAAGCATCTCTGAACATTGCATTATGTGCTTCCTCACGGTTCAGAAGAAAATCGATGGTTTCTCTTACTTTTTTATCATCAATTTGTCGGTACAGATATTCATATACAACCTTTGCTCTTTGCTCAGATGCTATGTTTGACAACAGGTCTGCACACAAATCTCCTGTTACTGTTACATAATCAGCAGTCCACGAGTATCCTGATGCATTGATAAGCCCCGGATTAAGTCCCAGTATGACATGGGACTGGATTTGGCCTGCAGTAACCTTACTTGCATCAACATCATGTCCGTTTAACATATTTATTGTCTGTGCAACCATTTCCATATGCCCTAATTCTTCTGCTGCAATATCAAGGAACAAATCCTTAATTTCAGGATCCTTTATTCTGAAGCTTTGTGACATATATTGCATAGCCGCCTTAAGCTCGCCGTTTCCGCCACCAAGCTGTTCCTGCAAAAGTGCTGCATATTGGGGGTTGGGTTTTTCGACTGATACAGGATGAAACAACATTTTTTCGTGTTTAAACATAAAATCACACCTCAATTTCTAGGAATATATAAATATTCTTTCCATTATAAAGTGTGATTATTCTCATATTTATTGCATATGTAGATGGATGCAATTATTTTGCATCCTCGGTATTATGTATATAACCGATTGCAACCAGGAACAAAGGCTTTTCACATTCTTTATATTTCTGCTCGAACAGTTCGTACAAATTGAGTTCTCCTTTCGCTTTTGTAAAAGCTCTTACAGCTATTAGACGATTTAGAAACGAAAAAAGTCAAAATAAAAACAGGCTTTGCATGAGCAAAGCAACAATAATTATTAATTATTCATTAGCCGTGCGGCTTCATTATTCATTAAAAATCCTGTCGCATCTAATGAATAATGAATATTGAATAATACAAAACAAAAAATCCTATCTTTCGACAGGATTTTTGTTTTGACTCCTGATGCCGGGCTCAAACGAGTTTATCCATATTTTAAAATTTCCGAACCATTAAATTATCGATGGTGCCTATGCACCATCGCATGCGAAACTCTTGCGGTGCCCGAAAGAAGAGCAATACCTATTAGATATTGCTCTTCTTTTCGACCGCTGCGCCTTTTCATCAC
>JAZQXU010000035.1:0-31597 GCA_045632945.1 Faecalimonas sp.
TCGGCAAGACCAGAGAACTTTCTGAATTTCCGGAGAATGATTACACAGATGAAGGACAGCTTTTGGGACATATTGTTATTGGTGTTGAAATGGTTGGCGCGGCAGTTCGCAATATCGAAGGTTTCCCGGAAAAGATTGCAAATGAACTCAAACATTGTATTGTTGCGCATCACGGGGAGTTGGAGTTTGGTTCTCCGAAGAAGCCTGCCCTTGTGGAGGCTTTGGCTCTCAGCATGGCAGACAATCTGGATGCAAAGCTGGAGTCTATGACGGAACTCCTTTCCGGAACGGATGACAAGGGATGGCTTGGGTTCCAGAGATTGTTTGATTCGAATGTACGCAAAACAGGGGAGTAAAATGACGAAAAATCAGATTGTGACAGTAACAATAGAAGATATGGGAAACGACGGAGAGGGTATCGGCAAAGTAGAGGGCTATACCCTTTTTGTTAAGGATGCAGTTATCGGTGACAGGGTAGAAGCAGTGATTACAAAGCCAAAGAAAACCTATGCTTATGCAAAGATGCTCCGCATTATTGAAGCCTCGCTGGAGAGAGTGCCGGCTAAATGTCCGGTTGCACGCCAGTGCGGCGGATGCCAGATTCAGGAACTTTCCTATGATGCACAATTAGCGTTTAAGGAAAGAAAAGTTCGAGGAAATTTGGAACGCATCGGCGGATTTGAGGCGGAACTGTTAGATAAAGTAATGGAACCAATCTGTGGGATGGATGAGCCGTTTTACTATCGTAACAAGGCACAATTTCCAATAGGAACAGATAAAAATGGAAACGTTATTACTGGTTTTTACGCAGGGCGTACGCATCAGATTATTCCAAATACAGAATGTGCATTGGGAGTGAGCGTGAATCAGAAAATCTTGCAAATCATCGTAGATTTTATGAATGAGCACAATATATCTGCTTATGATGAGGAGACAGGAAGAGGTCTTGTGCGTCATGTACTTATCCGTTATGGGTTCAAAACGAAAGAGATTATGGTATGCCTCGTGCTCAATGGGGATAACTTACCGTACGCTGAAAAACTTGTGGAAAACCTGACACAAATAGAAGGCATGACAAGCATTACTTACAGTATTAATCGTGAAAATACAAATGTAATTATGGGAAAAGAAATACGCGTGCTCTGGGGACAAAGTTATATCACAGATTATATCGGTGATGTGAAATATCAGATATCGCCACTTTCTTTCTATCAAGTAAATCCGGTTCAGACAGAAAAATTATACGGTCTCGCACTTGAGTATGCGAAACTTAACGGTAGGGAGACGGTATGGGATTTGTATTGTGGTATTGGAACGATATCGCTATTTCTTGCGCAGAAGGCAAAGAGAGTCTATGGTGTGGAAATTGTGCCACAAGCAATAGATGATGCAAGAAACAATGCCGAGATAAACGAAATTGACAATGTTGAGTTTTTCGTAGGTAAGGCGGAAGAGGTTTTGCCGGAATACTACCAGCAGTATGAACGTGAACATAATGGCGAGAAAGCATACGCAGATGTCATCGTTGTAGACCCACCACGCAAGGGCTGCGATGAACAACTCTTAAATACGATGATAAAAATGCAACCGGCGCGAATCGTTTATGTCAGCTGCGATAGCGCTACACTTGCAAGAGATTTGAAGTTTTTGTGTGAAAAAGGGTATGTACTGAAAAAAGTCAAACCAGTCGATCAGTTCCCGATGACGGTACACGTGGAGACGGTGGTTTCGCTGTCGAAGAAATAAATTGGAAGTTTCCAATTTGATTACGGTTGTTTTTTAGAAAACATCATATTTACCCGTATTTATATAGCATCATTACGGTTTTAATTTAGTTGTTTTTGAAATAGACCGTAGAATATAAGAAGGTATTACGGCTTAAATTTGAAAGAATAATAATCTAACCGTAGTGGTGTACAGAACTATACGGTCAAAAATCTCAAAATGGGGGGTTGAACCGTACCAGCTACAATAAACTACGGTCTGATATTTCAAAAGTTCACATTCAACCGTAACATTCCAACAAGAATCTTCCAATTTGTAGGAATGTGAATTGTTTATTAAAGCAGGAGGCATTGTGCCAGAAGTATTTGTGTGGATAATGAAAACATAAAAACAGTTGGAGTCAACACCCATATTATGATATAATTAAATAAATTAAATTGAAACATGCGAACAGTCTACTTTGAGAACAGGAGGAAACAATATGATTTTGGCTATTATTATAGCAGTGGTATTAATTATCATAGCTATTAAATGTATCCGAATTGTGCCGGAAGCACAATGTTATGTAATTGAGTTTTTAGGAAGCTATAAAACGACATGGAATAATGGTTTGCATTTTAAAATTCCATTTTTAGAAAGAATTGCAAAAAAGGTTTCACTTAAAGAGCAAGTGGCAGATTTCCCACCACAACCGGTTATTACGAAAGATAATGTAACAATGCAGATTGATACAGTGGTTTATTATAAGATTTCAGATGCTAAATTGTTTACATATGGCGTGGAAAATCCGATTTTGGCATTGGCTAATTTAACTGCAACGACCCTTCGTAATATTATCGGTGATATGGAATTAGACCAAACATTAACATCCAGAGATACAATTAATGGTCAATTATGTGTGATTTTGGACGAAGCAACTGATCCATGGGGGATTAAAGTGAATCGTGTGGAATTGAAAAATATTATCCCTCCGGCAGAGATTCAAAATGCCATGGAAAAACAAATGAAAGCTGAAAGAGAAAAAAGACAGACTCTTTTAGAAGCCGAAGCACACAAGGAATCTGTAAGATTAAGAGCAGAAGGTGATAAGCAAGCAAAAGTTTTGGAAGCAGAAGCTGACAAAGAAGCAGAAATTGCCAGAGCAACCGGTAAGGCAGAAGCGATTCGTTTGGTATATGAAGCAGAATCAAAAGGTATCGAAATGCTCAATAGCGCGAAAATGAGTAACGAGGTTTTGACGCTTAAGAAATTGGATGCTTTAAAGGCAATTGGTGATGGAAGAGCAACAAAGATTATTGTTCCTACAGAGCTTGCAAGTTCGGCGGCTAATTTAGAGTTTGTTGGTGAGATGATGGGCCTTCAAGGTGCTGATCAAATCGATAAAAGACCGAAACAAAAACCGATAGTAGTTAAGGAAGATCCTTGTTGCACGGAGTAGTGTATTCGTGCCCAAAACTTCCCACATTGACGAATATTTTATACACTGTTACAATCATTTCTAGATGATAGTGTGTAACTCAAACGAGGCATTAACTATGCATATACATGACAAAAGTGTTTATGCAAGTTAATGCTTTTTTTATGCAATAACGCGGAAACTTTTGTCAATACTAAAATTAAAAGTAAGGAGTGGATAAATAAGATGAAAGACAAAATTTTCAGTGTATTGCAGCGAATCGGGCGAAGCTTCATGCTTCCGATTGCAATCCTTCCTGTTGCCGGACTGTTGCTAGGCATCGGAAGTTCATTTACAAATGCAACAACCATTGAGACATACGGGCTCACCGGCATACTGGGAGAGGGAACAATCTTACATGCATTGCTTGTCATTATGAGCAAGGTGGGTGGAATTATATTCGATAATTTACCGATTATATTTGCTGTTGGTGTAGCAATCGGTATGGCAAAAAAAGAAAAAGAGGTAGCAGCGTTATCGGCTGCGATTGCTTATTTCGTTATGAATACAGCAATCAGTGCGATGCTTACCATCAACGGAGAAATTTTGACAAATGGTGAAATCGCCGAAGGAGTGTTGGAGGGAACGATTGCTTCAACATGCGGAATACAGTCTTTGCAGATGGGAGTGTTCGGAGGTGTTGTCGTAGGGCTCGGTGTAGCGGCACTGCACAACAAATTTTATAAAATTCAACTTCCAAACGCGCTATCATTTTTTGGTGGAACAAGATTTGTGCCAATTATATCTACGGTTGTATACATGTTTGTTGGTATTTTACTCTATTTTATCTGGCCGGCAGTGCAAAACGGAATCTTTGCCTTGGGTGGTATGGTAACAGAATCCGGCTATGCAGGTACACTGGTGTTCGGACTTGTTAAAAGAGCATTGATACCATTCGGATTGCATCATGTGTTTTATATGCCATTTTGGCATACGGCTCTTGGAGGAACTATGGAGATTGCCGGACAGACCATTCAGGGTGCTCAAAATATCTTCTTTGCAGAGCTTGCAAATTCCGCAAATGTCGCTCATTTTAGCGCAGATGCAGCAAGATTTTTCTCGGGTGAATTCATTTTCATGATTTTTGGACTTCCAGGAGCTGCACTTGCTATGTACCATACAGCAAAACCGGAAAAGAAAAAAGCGGCAGGTGGTTTGTTGCTATCGGCTGCACTCACTTGTATGGCAACCGGTATTACAGAACCGATTGAATTTTCGTTCTTATTTGTGGCCCCGTTGCTGTTCGTAGTACAAGTTGTTTTAGCAGGTAGTGCATATATGATTGCTCACATGCTAAATATCGCAGTGGGATTGACTTTTTCGGGTGGTTTCTTGGATTTCTTCCTATTTGGAATTTTGCAGGGAAATGAAAAGACAAGTTGGTTATGGGTCATTCCGGTTGGTATTATTTATTTCTTGTTGTATTACTTTATTTTCAAATTCTTAATTTTGAAGTTTAACTTCAAAACACCGGGACGCGAAGATGACGATGTGGAAACAAAACTCTACACAAAGGCAGATGTCAATGCCCGCAAAGATCAACAAAAGGATACTGTAAGTGCGATAATTACAAGAGGACTTGGGGGGCAGAATAATATAAGTGATGTTGACTGCTGCGCAACAAGACTTCGATGCACGGTTGTAGATGCAACCTTGGTGGATGATAAAATGCTAAAAAGCACAGGTGCTTCCGGTGTCGTGCACAAAGGAAATGGTGTGCAGATTATATACGGACCGCACGTTACTGTTATTAAATCGGAATTGGAGGATTATCTTGCAAGCGAGCCAAACGAGAAATCAACATTGGAGACGATTATTATATCGAGCCCGTTAACTGGGAGGGCAGATGAACTTTCAAAAGCTCCGGATGAAGCGTTCGCGCATAAAATGATGGGGGACGGCGTGGTGGTAACGCCTGAGGAGGCTTATGTATATGCTCCGGAAGATGGAGAAGTGACATTTATTTTCGAAACAAAACATGCAATCGGATTTTTGACTGATTCAGGAATTAATTTGCTTATTCACATCGGAATTGATACTGTGCAATTAGGCGGTGAAGGTTTTGAAACGCTTGTGAAAGCAGGGCAAAAAGTCAAAAAAGGTGTGCCTATGCTCAAGGTGAATTTGCAATATTTGAAAGAAAATGCTGCATCGGTTGTTTCGCCGATTGTGTGCCCACAGCTTGAGGACAATCAGGCAGTTCAATTGCTTCAAACAGGTAATATCAAGGCAGGAGAACCGTTGTTTGCAGTCGAAAACTGTAAATAGCATGGAGTGAATATGGTAGTAATAAAAAGAATTTTAAACCACAACGCAATTATCGGCATCCGAGAATCAGAACATATGGAATATCTGGTTCTCGGTAATGGTATTGCATTTGGCAAGAAAAACAATGATATTATCGAAATGAAAGAAGAGTACGTCATATATCAGTTGAAAAAAGTTGAAAGGAAATCTAGATTATGAGGACATTTACCTATATAATAAAAGAAAAAACAGGTATTCACGCCAGGCCGGCTGGGTTGCTGACAAAAGAGGCTAGGAAATATGAATGTAAGATTATGTTGCATGCAAAAGGGAAAAGTGCTGATGCAACAAAACTTATGGCACTTATGACGCTTGGCGTTCAGCAAGCAGATGTGGTAGAAGTTACAATTGAAGGCGTGGACGAAGAAATTGCTTACAAGGAACTGATGGCATTTTTTGAAGAACATCTATAGAAGGAGGTATGACCTATGCGTCGATTCAAGGGAAAATCAGTGTATAAAGGAATTGTGTTTGGACCGATAGCTGTCTTAAAAAGGCAAGATAGCGTGGTTGCACGCAGAAAAGTGGATGACGCAGAAGCAGAAATGCTAAGGGTACATCTGGCAATAGAAAAAGCAAAAGGGCAATTGGAAAAATTATACGACAAGGCGGTTGTTGAAGTGGGTGAGGCAAGCGCGGCCATATTTGAAGTGCATCGCATGATGTTAGAAGACGAAGACTTCATTGGTGCAATTGAAAACATGATTCAGACAGAGCAACTAAGCGGCGAGTATGCAGTCTCTGTTACTGGGGATAATTTTTCCCAGATATTCGCTTCCATGGATGATGACTATATGAAGGCCAGGGGGGCCGACATTAAAGACATTGCAGAACGTATTGTAAACAATTTGAGTGGTGGCAAGGACAAAGTGTTGACTTTAAATGAGCCGTCTATTGTCGTGGCAGATGATTTAAGCCCAAGTGAAACAGTGCAAATGGATAAAAGAAAGATTCTTGCATTTGTTACTATACATGGTTCGATTAATTCTCATACGGCAATCTTGGCCCGCATGATGAATATACCGGCTCTGATAGGTGTGCCACTTGATATGAAGAAGCTGGAAAATGGTAAGACCGCAATTGTGGATGGGTTTCAAGGGGAGATGATTTTAGAACCTGATAGAAAGACATGCGAATGGGCAGAACAAAGGATATTAGAAGAGCAAGAGAAAATAAATTTATTACAAGAACTCAAGGGGAAAGAGAATATTACAAGAGACGGGCATAAAATTAATATTTATGCAAATATTGGAAATGTCAGTGATATCGGATATGTATTGGAAAATGATGCTGGTGGTATTGGTTTGTTTAGAAGCGAGTTTTTGTATTTGGAGCGAGATAATTTTCCGTCGGAAGAAGAACAATATCATGCGTACAAAAAGGCAGTGCAAATGATGGCCGGAAAAAAGGTGATTATTCGGACATTAGATATTGGTGCTGATAAGCAAGCTGCGTATTTTGGTCTGCAGAAAGAAGAAAATCCTGCAATGGGTTATCGGGCAATTCGTATTTGCCTGAAGCAGCCGGAGATATTTAAGACTCAGCTAAGGGCGTTGTTTCGTGCCGCTGTTCACGGCAATCTTTCTATTATGTATCCGCTAATTACTTCAATAGAAGAAGTGGAGCAGATTCAAACTATTGTGAATGAAGTGCAAACAGAATTAGAGGGTCAGAGTATTCAATATAAGACGCCTGAGCAAGGGATTATGATAGAAACCCCTGCAGCAGTAATGATCAGTGATGAACTTGCGACTATGGTGGATTTCTTCAGCATAGGTACTAATGACTTGACGCAGTATACATTGGCTTTGGACAGGCAGAATACTAGCCTGGATGATTTTTACAATCCACATCACAAAGCGATTCTTCGCATGGTTAAGATGGTTGTCGAACATGCGCATGCACATGGTAAGTGGGTTGGTATCTGCGGTGAGTTGGGAGCAGATGCGACGCTGACAGAAGAATTTGTCCGCATGGGTGTAGATGAATTATCTGTCGCACCGTCTATGGTATTAAAACTAAGAAAAATTGTTCGTGATATGACTGTGACAAGAGAAGGTGGCCTGTTGATGTAGAATTAACGGGCCTTTTTCCTGTTTTTTCAAAAGAAGTATTGTTAAAAATCAATAAAAATGGTACAATGATGTTTCGTAGTATACAATTTAAAAGTAGATGAGTTGGGAATGAAAGTAGATATACATACACATGTGTTGCCTGGCGTTGATGATGGCGCAAGAGATTGGGATACATGTTTGCAGATGCTTGCAAAAAGCGCAGAATTTGGAATTAATAGAATCATAGCGACACCACATTATCTCCCGTGGCATAAGAATATGAAACCGGAAGAAATCTGTCGGTTGTGTCATGAAGCAGAGGAGCAATTACAAAGAAACTATGGCATAACTATGGACATATACCCGGGAAATGAGATATACTATAGTTTAGAGGTTGTGGAGCGATTAAAGCAGGGGGAAATCCTTACTTTGGCGGGCAGCAGATACGTGTTAGTAGAATTTAGCGTATCTTGTTCCTATCAGACTATATGTCGCGCGGTAAAAGATTTTCGAGATGCTGGATACATTCCAATTATCGCTCATGTAGAACGCTATTCATGCATGCGTCAATTGAGCCAATTGCAAGATGTGAAACAAATGGGAGCGCTGCTTCAGATGAATGTGGAAGCTTTTCAAAACAATTGGTTTGATGCAGAGAGCCGATGGGCAAAAAAATGTCTGTCAAACAAGGTGATAGATTTTCTTGCTTCGGACATGCATAGTCTTAGAAGACGCCCGCCGATGTCGAATGAACAGTTGGTATGGATTAAGAATAAACTGGATTTCACATATCGAAAGGCGCTACTATATAAGAACGCTGAGAAAATACTTGAATGTAAATAATAAAGTGGAAAAGGATAAGATTTATGGAAAACAAAGAATTTCAAGAAGAAGGAATTGACTTAGTATGGTTGTTTTACGCACTGATTAAGAAAGCTTGGCTGATTATATTAGTGGCTGTTGTGTGCGCGTGTGGGACAGCTGCATATACCAAATTTAGAATTGATCCTACATACACATCCAAAGCAACGATGCTTGTGCTGACTAAGGAGACCACACTCACCTCATTGGCAGACTTACAGCTTGGAACGCAATTAACAAAGGACTATACAATCTTAATTACCAGCCAACCGGTGCTCAATGAAGTAATTGAAAATTTGGGATTGAACATGAACTACAAGTCATTGAAAGGACGTGTTTCCATTGAAAACCCTGAGGATACACGTATCCTGTATGTTTCCGTTACTTTGAATGATGCTAAACAGGCTAAGGCAGTCGTAGATGAATTGGTTAATGTATCTTCTGCTTACATTGCTGAGCAGATGGATATTACAGCACCGAGAATTATTGAATATGGTGAATTGACAGGAACGAAGACCGGACCGAACATGACAAAGAATGCTGTTATGGGCTTCCTTGCAGGTGCTTTAATCGTGTGTGCAATTCTTGTAATAATGGAACTTCTGAATGATACAATTCAGACAGAAGACGACGTTGAAAGATATCTGAGCATTCCTACATTGGCAGTTGTGCCGGATAAGAGTGAGGAACAGAAGAAATTAAGACAAGAAAAAGGAAGGGCGAAGTAGAATGGCGTATAAGAGTATAACGTTAACCGATAGCAATCCTGGGGATTATTTTTACGAGGAAGCCATTAAAACGCTTCGTACCAATCTTCAGTTTTCAGGGAAGAATAATAAAGTAGTATTGCTTACAAGTTCACATGGTAACGAAGGAAAAAGTGATATCAGCTTCAATTTATCTGTAGAGCTTGGAAAAGCCGGAAAAAAAGTACTTTTAATTGATGCGGATATCAGAAAATCTGTATATAAGAGTCGTTATGATATTAAAGAGGAAACAAATGGATTGTCTCAGTATCTCAGCGGCCAGGTGGAAAATATTGACCAAGTAGTGTACAAGACAAACTATGAGAATCTATATGTCATTTTGGCAGGACCATATGCGCCAAATCCATCAGAAATGTTAGGAGATGAGCAGTTTGGTCAATTGCTCAAGGCGGCAAGACAGGTATTTGAATATGTTATCGTAGATACACCACCACTTGGAGTTGTTGTTGACGCAGCGGTTATCGGTCAATATTGTGATGGAGCACTTTTGGTAATTGAGAATGATAATACAAGTTATCGCATGTGTCAAAAGGTAGTATCCCAATTAGAAAAGAGTGGTTGTAAGATTCTTGGTGCAGTACTTAACAAGGTAAACATGAAGAGCAAGGGTTACTATGGTAAACGATATGGTAAATACTATGGTAACAAATACGGTCGTTATTATGGCAATGAAGAAGAAAGATAAAAAGAAAATATGGTTTTTGATCATTTTGCTCCTTCTCCTTCTGATAGGAATTGTTGTTTTTATACTTGTTGAAAAAGACAACGATACACTGTCAACAGAATATACAGATTATGAGCGCGATGATGTCATTCCCTATGGTGGAAAAGAGTATAAGTACAATACTCAATTAAGCAACTATCTCTTCTTGGGTGTTGATGTTCGCGAACCTATTGAGAGAAATGGAGTCAGAGGAGAGTCAGGGCAGGCAGATGCTATTTATTTAGTCTCATATAATCGTGTAGAAGAGACAATAAAAGTCTTGGCGATTCCAAGAGATACTATAGGTGATATAGAAATATATGCACCTGATGGGACAGCACTCGGTAGTAGCAAAGACCATCTTAACATTCAGTATGCATTTGGTGATGGGAAACACACTAGTTGCGAACTCATGAGAGACGCAGTTTCTAAGGTGCTGTACGACGTACCGATACAAGGGTATTGTTCTTTATATATGGAAGGTATCCCGACGGCTACGGATGTGCTTGGAGGCGTAGAAGTAGTTTTGACAGATGATACAATGGTCGATGTGAATCCTGAATATAAAAAGGGAGCAACAGTCACTGTGACGAAGGAAAATGCGGAACGCTTTGTAAGATATCGCGACACAAAGGAATCGCAAAGTGCGATTGACCGTATGAATAGACAAAAGACATTTATTAGAGCTTTTGCAGACAAAGCAGTAACAGTATATGAGCAGGATCCTGGTTTTATTGCAGACATGTATGATAGTCTTGATGAATATATGATAACCAACATGAGCAACGATATTTTTGCCGATTTATTGACATCAAAGAACATTTCTGGCGAAAAAATTCAAAATCTTCCTGGAGAAGGTGTTGACGGCGAGCGATTTGACGAGTATCATATAAATGAGGATCAATTGTATGAACTGGTACTTCAGATGTTTTATAAAGAAGTAGAGGATGACTGAATATGAAAAAAAAGATATTGATTATTATCGGAATCATTATCATCCTCATTGGATTGATTATTGGTGCTATCGGACTTAAAAAGTATTTGGCAGAGGAAAATGCCGGGAAACAATATGAAGAATTAAAGGAAGAAGTGAAGACAGAGCCGGAGCCACCTGTTGAGGAAGAGGTTGTGGAAGAAGAGGAAGAACCGTTAGTGATTCCTATAGATTTTGCCACTCTGACATCACAGTATCCGGATGTGTATGCATGGATTCAGATTCCGGGAACAACTATTGATTATCCAATTGTCCAAAGAGAAGGCGACAATAGTTACTATCTTCGCCGTTCAATTGACGGTGTGAGAAAGACAGAAGGTTCCATTTTTACAGAAGATTATAACAGCAAAGATTTTACCGACCCGAATACAGTAATCTATGGTCACAACATGAGGAATGGCACCATGTTTAGACAATTACACAAGTTTCGGGACAGACAGTTTTTTAATGAGAATCGCGAGATTATCATATATCAGCCGGACCGTATCTTGTACTACAAGATATTTGCGGCTTATGTATATGACAATAGACACCTCTTATTAAATTTTGATTTTGATGATATTAATGTATATCGAGCATATTTAAATAGTGTTTTTGAGAAAAAAGGAATGTACGGTAACATTGATGGAGATATTAACGTAACAGCAGAAGATAAGATAATTACCTTATCAACATGTACAGGTGATAAAAGCAAGAGATATCTAGTACAAGCAGTACTATTATCTATAAAAGAATAAGAAAGGAAAGAGGAGCTATGAAAATGTTTAAGAAGGTTTTGGCGGGAATGATGGCTGCAACATTGTTGGTTGCTTCAGTTATGGGAGTATCAGCAGCTGATAGCAAGAAAGCTGAAGTGTATGAAAGTGGTGCTAGCAAAGGTTACTACGATATCGCTGAAGGCGCAGCAGAATTTGCTAACTTGAAAGCAGCTGATTCAGCAATGTACGATTTAGTTACAGGCTTCAATGCAAAGACTAAAACACAGGCTGAAATGTTAGCTGGCGCAGACGATGTTCAAAAGGCTATTAAAGGAAAAACATTAATCTACAAGATTTTTGACTTAATTCCTGTTAATGGTGGAAACAAGAACGCTGATGGAAAACATGAAGTTGAGTTAACAGTTACAAGTTTAACAAAGAACGCAACTGATATCGTACTCATTCACTATGATGAAGTGAACAAGAAATGGGAAACAATCAAACCTGTTGTAGATTACGATAAGCAAACAATCACAGCTGTGTATGACACATTATCACCAGTTGGTATTTATGCAAATGTTTCTTCAGGTTCTTCACAAGGCCCAACATCTGCACAGACAGTAGGAACATCTTCTGCTTGGATGCTTTGGTTAGCAGTAGCAGTAGTTGCATTTGGCGCTGGTGTTGTTGTATCTCAGAAGAAAAACCGTCAATAATTTTAAAAAATATAAAACATAAAACCTTGCTTGCATAACATGCATAGCAAGGTTTTTTTGTTTACAATAGATATAAACTCGGGTAAAATATTTAATAGGCACTCGCTATCATGCGAATGCTTTTCAATATGAAAATAAGGAGCGTTATTTATGAAAAAACGATTGTTGATTTCCGTTATTATGGCAACTATTTTTATGCTTACCGGTGTGGTATGCGTGAATGCTAATGCAACCAAAGGAACAAAAAAAGTCGATGTTATGTTTTTGCATGACACACATTCTCATCTGAATGAATTTTCAACGGTAGAGGACGAAAAGACGCAGGTTCTTGGTGGATTTGCGAAAATCAAAACCTTGATTAACAAGCAAAAAGAAGAGAACCCGAACACGTTGCTTTTGGATGCCGGGGATTTTTCCATGGGAACCTTGGTGCAGGTGGTGTATGAGGAAGAAGCATCAGAGATACGTATGCTTGGTGCACTTGGCATGGATGCTACAACTCTTGGGAATCATGAGTTTGATTATAAGGCAAAAGGTCTTGCAAATATGATGGATTCGGCTGTTGCAAGTGGTGATGCACTTCCGGAGATGGTTGTCTGTAATGTAGATTGGAATAAAATGGAAGACACGGGACTAACTGATGATCAGAAGCTACTTAAAGCAGCTTTCGAAAGTTATGGTGTTAAAGAATATATCGTTGTTCAAAAAGGCAATGTAAATATCGCTATTACCGGTGTGTTTGGCAAAGATTGTCTTGATTGTGTGCCAAATTCTCCATTGGAGTTTTCGGACCCGGTTAACGCTGTGGCTGAAACAGTAGCTGACATCAAAGAAACTGAAGAAGTGGATATGATTGTCTGCGTTTCCCATAGTGGAACATGGGATGATGAGGAGAAATCAGAAGATGAGATTTTGGCAAAAGAAGTGCCGCAATTGGATTTGATTATCAGCGGTCATACACACACCAAGTTAGATGAACCGATTAATCATGGAGACACTTACATCGTTTCGGCGTCAGAGTATGGGAAATATTTGGGAAATCTTTCCATGTCGCAGAAATCAAATGGTAGATGGAAACTTGATTCATACGAACTTATTACAGTGGACAAGAGTATCGAGGCTGACCAAGCAACACAGGCAAAAATCGATGGTTTCATGAAACAGGTAGATAGCAAATATTTAGAACAATTTGGATATACAAGAGAACAAGTACTTTGTACAAACGAGATTGTATTTGCTACCAGTGGTGATGTGGGATCAAAGCACACGGAGATGAATCTTGGTAGTATTATGGCGGATGCATACACTGACACAGTGGAGAAAATGGATACGACTGATAAACATCCTGTAGATGTGGCAGTGGTTCCGGCAGGAGTTATTCGAGACACCTATGCACAAGGCAATATTACTACGGAAAATGTGTTTAATTCGTTTTCGCTTGGAATAGGAAAAGACGGCATTCCTGGATATCCGTTGATTAGCGTGTATTTAACGGGAGCGGAACTAAAAATTGTTGCAGAATTAGATGCTAGTATTTCGGATTTGATGAGTGCGGCTAGATTATATACGGATGGATTATATTGGAATTATAATCCGAACCGTATGATACTGAACAAAGTAACAGACGTATATTTGTGTGATAATAAGGGAGAACGTGTTGAACTTGAAGACGACAAAATGTATCGTGTGGTGACAGACTTTTATTCTTCGCAAATGTTAGGGAATGTTACAGATTTATCCTATGGTATATTGTCCATTGTTCCGAAGTTCGCAGATGGAACTCCGATTGAGAATTACGAGGATGCCATTATTATGGTTGAAGGGAAGGAACTAAAAGCGTGGGCGGCTATTGCTGAATATATGTGTTCCTTTGAAGACGCGGATGGTGACGGCATCGGCAATGTGCCTGAAAAATACGGCACCAAGGAAGGACGAAAAGTAGTTGAGGACAGCAAGAATATAAAAGATTTAGTGAAAAACGCGAATAAATTCTTCTATATTATTATTGCAGCAATATTTGTCATTTTGGTAATATTAGTTGGACTAATCTTGCTGGTGATAAAACTTATAAGGACAGTATGTAAAAAAAGAAAAAAAGCAATAACTGATTTGCAAGTAGAAAGTAAGGAGACCGAAGATGCGAATTAAAGATGCATTAGCTAATATTCATAAAGAACATGTGGATGATACCCTTATTCCGTTATGGACAACCTGGGGGGAGAATCTTGATAGAGAACATGTTTTGCAAGAATATCCACGGCCGCAAATGGAACGAGAACATTATCAGATGTTGAACGGAGAATGGGAGTATTCGATTGTTCCAAGGCAAACAGAACACGAATTTAAAAGCCAAGGGAAAATATTGGTGCCGTTTTCGCCAGAAACGTTGCTTTCTGGTGCTAGTAGGCAACTAAAGCCGAATGAAGAACTTTGGTATCAACGAGAACTTGCCTTTACAGAGGATGAGTTACAACGCAAGGTGCGTAAAGAACGTTGCATTTTGCATTTTGGAGCAGTAGATCAACAAGCTATCGTTTATATAGATGGAGCCGAAGTGGTTCGCCATTATGGTGGCTATTTGCCTTTTGAGGTAGATATTACAGAATATGTTTGTAATAAACCATGTGTTCTTACAGTTTGTGTGCAGGATGAGAGTGATACATCTTATCACACCCGTGGAAAACAAACATTGAAGCGTGGTGGGATGTTTTATACTGCACAGAGCGGAATATGGCAAAGCGTGTGGTATGAATGGGTTCCATACAACTATGTGGAAAAGTATAAGATAACACCTGACTATGATCATGGAAGTGTTATGTTAGAGTTGTATTCAAAAGAAAAACTCAAAACAGTTTCTGTGAAAATGGACAAGACAGATGTGTCATGTGTACAAGGCAAAAGCGTAAGCGAACAATGTGATGGTAGGTGGGTCACTACAGTACAACTGGATTTTGAGAACGGCCAATTTGAAGAATGGAGTCCGGATCATCCTTATCTATACTATTTCACATTAAAGGCCGATGAAGATGAGATACACAGTTACTTTGCAATGCGTACCTTCACAATTGAGAAAGATGACAAAGGAGTGCCGAGGTTTTGCCTGAATCATAAGCCATACTTTTTACACGGTGTGCTGGACCAGGGGTATTGGCCTGATGGGCTCATGACGGCACCGAGCGATGATGCCCTTATTTATGATATAAAGTTGGCAAAGAAAACGGGCTTTAATATGATTCGAAAACATATCAAAATCGAACCTCTCCGTTGGTATTATCATTGCGATCGTTTAGGAATGATTGTTTGGCAGGATATGGTAAACGGAGGCACTACCTATAATATGATGCATGTGTGTTATATGCCGACTGCTCTCCCGATTTTAGGCAGAATTCTCAAGGATAATACGTATCGAAGCCTGGCAAGACATTCGGAAGAGGGAAGAAAAGCATGGGAGAGGGAGTGTTATGACACAATTGAACACTTGTATAATGTGCCGTCTATATCTACTTGGGTTCCGTTTAATGAGGCGTGGGGACAATTCGATGCAAAACGTATCGCGGAGAATGTGAAAAAGCAAGATCCAACCAGAACAGTGGACCATGCAAGTGGATGGTTTGATCAGAAAGCCGGAGACTTTAACAGCGTGCATAATTATTTCCGTAAACTTCGTGTAGAAAAAGATAAATCCCGTGCGTTTGTCATTTCCGAATATGGTGGATATGCGTGCCATATTGAAGGACATTCTAGTGTGGAACGAATTTTCGGGTATAAAAAATATAATTCAATAGAAGAGATATCCGACGCATATGATAAGTTGATGCAAGAAGAAGTATTTCCGCTAGTGGAAGAGGGCTTAAGTGGTGCAGTCTATACGCAGCTGTCCGATATTGAGGAAGAGGTCAATGGACTTGTGACATATGATAGGAAAATCGTTAAAATAAAACTCTCAGGGAATTAATCCCCGAGAGTTTTTATAAATTCGCGTAATGTTTTTTCTACAGAGTCAGTAGTGCTGGTTGCGCACTTTTGTATCTCTGGTTTTGCATTTGCCATGGCGTAACTGATTCCGGTGTATTCTAACATTTCAATATCATTTTGTTGGTCTCCAAAACACATCGCATTTTCAGGTGATAGATTCAGCTTTTCAAGTAAGAATTTTAGCCCCGTTGCTTTGTTTGAACCAAAAGGTACAAAGTCAATCCAATTATTTCCTGCCGTCACGACCTTGATTTCATCTTTAAACATCTTGTGAAAATGTGCAAAAGATTCTGCTTGTGTAATGGAATCCCAAAAAGCGATTTTTACAATCGGTTCATTTATTTCATGAATGGAATCGAGTTCTGTGATGTTATATTTTAGGAAATTACACATATGATTTTTGAAATTCTCATCACCGCTTTTGATATATTGTGTTGAAGGGCAAGAAACAGTGACTTTGCAATTCGGGTATTTTTCGACCTCATCCAAAATACGCATTGCCAAATCGCGTTCAAATTCAGTAATGACGTATTGCTGACCACGGTGTGTGCAGATGCCGCCATTTTCAGAAATATATGAGATTTCGTCAACAACCGGTGCAAAGAGTAGTTGCTGGCTTTCGAGTTGTCTCCCACTGGCAACAACAAATTCTATGTTATGCTGTTTAAGCTCGCGTATGATGTCGAATATCTCCGGATTCAACTTGGTTTTTCCTTCTGGAATTAATGTTCCGTCAATGTCGCATGCGATTAATTTGATCATAAATAGCTCCTTTGTGATTTCTAGTGAGAGCATAGCATAGAATGAAAAATGGTTCAAGAGATTATGAAATGTAAAACATATTTACTAATTTTGCATATACTAAAACAGAACCAGAAAAAAGGAGTAAAACTATGCCTTATACAGTGATGTTAGATGCCGGACACGGCGGTGTTAACCCAGGGGCGGTATACGAAGGAAGACAGGAAAAGGATGACGCATTAGCACTTGTGCTGGCGATAGGACCTATTTTGGAGAACAATGGAATTGAAACACTATATACAAGAACTACTGATGTTTATCAGACTCCTTTTGAAAAAGCACAACTGGCAAATCAGGCAGCGGTGGATTTCTTTATATCTATTCATCGCAACTCATTCCCTGAAGATAACGTGGTTTCAGGCGTGGAAAGTTTAATTTATGACCTGTCGGGTGTAAAATATGAAATGGCAGAGAATATCAATGCACAATTAGAAACAATTGGGTTTGTTAATTTGGGTGTAAAGGCAAGACCGAACCTAATTGTGCTCAGGCGTACGCGCATGCCCGCAGTACTTGTTGAAGTTGGCTTTATTAATTCTAATACAGATAACATGCTTTTTGATGAAAATTTTGATGCGATCGCGCGGGCTATTGCAGACGGAATTATAGAAACCATAGCGGTTCTGCCGGACACATTGGAAACTAACTATTCCGTACAAGTGGGGGCTTTTCGTAATCAGAACTATGCAAGAGATTTGCAGGAAGAATTAATGGAGATGGATTTTCCGGCGCGAATTGAGCAGGGAGATGGTTTTTATCGCGTGCGTGTAGGGAATTTTAGCACGATTGACGAGGCGACAAAATTAGAACAAAGATTAAAAAGGGCTGGATATCAGACTGTAATCGTGACATAATAGAAATACGATGGAAATGTACGGAGGCTAAAATGAAGAACAGAGATGAATTTTTAAAAGAGTTAAATAACTTGGTGGTATTAGCAAGAGAAAATGGAAATCAGATATCCGTAGAGAAAGTGAAAGAATATTTTTTAAATACAGATTTGACAGAGGAGCAAATCGAATTAGTCTTCGACTATCTTTTGGCGCAAAAGGTAGTCGTAAAAGGCTATCTTAAGATGTCAATACCGGAAGAACAACCAGTTATTACATATACAGAAGAAGAAAAAGCATATTTAGAGTCTTATATGCAAGAGATAGAAGGGCTGAAAGGAGAAACTCCAAGAGAAAGAGAAGAACTTTTTGCAAAAGTGGTACAAGGCCGGGAAAATGCGCTCGAACGCTTAACGGAACTATATTTATCCACAGTTGTAGAGATTGCCAAGGAGATGCATCACCCGGAGATATTTATTGGAGATATGATTCAAGAGGGCGGTCTTGGTTTGATATTGGGGATCAATCAGATAGAGAACACAGAACACGCGCATGATATAATCGTTACACATATTCGCCAAAGCATTCAAATGATGATTGAAGAATTCGAGGCGGCTAAGAAACAAGATAATCAGATGCTTGAACAGGTTAACATGTTGGACGAGGCCATCAAACAACTTACTGATGAATTGGGGCGCAAAGTCACAATGGACGAACTTGCTATTCATTTGGGAATGACAGAAGAGGAAATTATGGATATCCTCCGTTTGATGGGCGAGGAAGCAGAGACTGAAGAACAATAATATGATTCTTATTTGTACAAGTCCCCGTTGAATTTCAAAACAGTTTGTTGTATGATGAGAATCGAGACTCTATGAATGTGAGGTTGTAGAAATTGGATATATATAATCAACTCATAAATATAATAGATAGTAGTCGTGTGCGTCAGGATGAACCGATGCACAAGCATACGACGTTTCGCGTGGGCGGAAATGCAGATTATTTTGTTATGCCGCACACGTGGCAAGAAATCCAGAAAGTGATAGTGTTGTGCCACAAGAAGAATATACCTTATTATATACTGGGAAACGGCAGCAATCTCCTTGTTAGTGATAACGGATATCGCGGTGTCATTATTCAGATTTATAAAGAGATGAACGCGATTGAAATCTTCGAAAATAAGATGAGAGTAGAAGCAGGAGCATTACTTTCAAAAGTAGGAAGCACTGCTTTGGAAGCAGGGTTAACTGGATTTGAGTTCGCAGCAGGTATTCCGGGAACAGTGGGGGGCGCAGTTGTCATGAATGCAGGTGCCTATGGCGGCGAAATGAAAGATATTCTTTTGAATGTCACGGTGCTGACGACAGAAGGAAAGGTACAGAATCTGCAGAAGGACGAATTACAACTTGGATATCGGACCAGCTTGATTCAAGACAAAAATTATATTGTGCTTGACGCAGAGTTTGGTTTGGAATACGGAGAAAAAGAAGCCATCCGTTCCAAAATGGATGAATTAAAGAAACAGAGAATTACAAAACAGCCGCTCGAGTATCCGAGTGCGGGAAGTACATTTAAAAGACCCGAGGGATATTTTGCCGGCAAATTAATTCAAGATGCCGGACTTCGAGGTTTTCAGGTGGGCGGAGCACAAGTATCTGAAAAACATTGTGGTTTTGTTATTAATAAAGATAATGCAACTGCAGCGGATATAGTAGAACTAATGAACAAAGTTGCAGAAAAAGTACATGAAGACTTTGGAGTTCAATTGGTACCGGAAGTGAAACGGTTGGGAGAATTTTAAAGATGACATTTTCAGGAAAAGTCAAAGAAGAACTGTCAAAACATTGGAGTAGCGACCAGCACTGCCAGATTGCCGAGGTGTCCGCTATTGTCAGTATGTGTGGCAAGGTTGTGATTGACAGTAGAGAGCGTTATTCTATTAAGGTGCGGACGGAAAATTTGTCCGTGGCTAGAAAATACTTTACATTGCTAAAAAAAACATTTAATATAAGTACGGAATCTTTCGTGTCAAGAAATGCAACACGAGGAAATGTCACCTATACGGTGATTATAAAATGTCATGAGGATGCAATGAAAGTTTTAAAGGCATCCAAATTGATAGATGAGAATGGTGAGATTTCAGAAGAAATTTCTATAGGAAAGAATCCTATTGTTAAGAAAAATTGTTGCAAACGTGCTTTCTTGCGAGGCGCTTTTCTAGCAACGGGATCTGTGAGCAATCCGGAAAAATCGTACCACATAGAGATTGGGTGTGCAACGAGAGGAAAGGCAGAGCAGATTAAAAGTTTAATTAACAGTTTTGATTTAGAAGCGAAGATTATATTACGCAAGAAATCGTATGTAGTATATCTCAAAGAAGGTTCGCAGATTGTGGATTTGTTGAATGTGATGGAAGCACCTGTGGCACTGATGGAGATGGAGAACGTACGCATTTTAAAAGAAATGAGAAACACAGTGAACCGTAAGGTTAATTGTGAAACAGCGAATATCAATAAGACGGTTTCGGCAGCGGTGAAACAGGTGGATGATATTCGTCATATTCAGAATTCAATCGGTCTTTCTAAACTTCCGGAAGGATTACAGGAAATGGCGGAGCTAAGATTAGCTAATCCCAATGCGTCGCTAAAGGAATTGGGTGATTTACTTACAGAACCGATTGGAAAATCAGGAGTTAACCACAGACTAAGAAAATTAAGCGAGATAGCAGAAATATTACGTGAAGGTAAGGAGGGTGAAAAATGGTAAAGAAAGCAGTGACGATCCAACGCGAGGATGGCTTGGAGGCACGTCCGATTGCCATGTTGGTGCAGAAGGCAAGTCAATTTTCCAGCAAAGTACATATAGAAGTAGGCACAAAGAGTATTAACGCAAAGAGCATCATGGGAATGATGTCTTTAAGCGTTGGCAATGGAGATGAGATTGTTGTTGTGACGGAGGGGGCAGACGAAGAGGCTGCAGCGAACGCAATTGAGTTATACTTGCAAGCACAATAAGACAGAGGTGCGTATTTATGAAAAAAATGTTATTTGTTTATAATCCAAATGCAGGAAAGGGATTGTTAAAAACAAAACTTTCTGATGTTTTGGATATTATGGCAAAAGCTAACTATGAGTTGACGGTATATCCGACACAGTGTTATCGCGATGCGTATCACAAAATTGTTCATATGGAAGACCAGTATGATATCGTTGTTTGCAGCGGAGGCGATGGTACATTGGATGAAGTTGTGACGGGCATGATGAAACGCGACAAAGAAAAACGCATTCCGATTGGTTATATACCAACAGGAACAACAAATGATTTTGCTAGCAGCCTTCATATTTCGCGTGATATTTTAGAGGCGGCTGATGCGACTGTACATGGAAAAAAATTTGCATGTGATGTCGGAAGGTTTAACAAAGATGTGTTTGTGTACGTGGCAGCGTTTGGACTATTTACAGATGTGCCATATCAGACAGACCAAAAGTTAAAAAACGCATTAGGACATGCGGCGTATGTACTTGAAGGTGCAAAACGATTGTCTAATATTCCTTCATATCACATCAAAGTAACAAGCGGAGATGTTGTTATTGAAGATGAGTTTATGATAGGAATGATTACCAATTCTAGATCAGTTGCCGGTTTCCGTGATATCATGGGCAAAGATGTAAAGTTTGATGATGGGGAATTTGAAGTTACGCTCATCAAAAAACCAAAGAGTTTGATTGGGTTACAGGAAATTATAACAGCATTATTGGTCGAAAATTTTGATACAAAACATATGTATACCTTTAAAACCAGCGATATCATTTTTGAGTCCAATGAAGAAATTCCGTGGACATTAGACGGAGAATTCGGTGGACAACATGATAGAGTTCATATTATCAACAAAAAACATGCTTTGGAGATTATGATTTCGGAAGACAACTTGGATTAAATGCAAAAAAATAAAACTAACACTTGTATATTGTGGGAAAATGTTCTACAATATACAAGTGTGATACGGCCCGTTGGTCAAGCGGTCAAGACGCTAGCCTCTCACGCTGGAATCAGGGGTTCGATTCCCCTACGGGTCATTTAAGAACGAAGCGATGCTTCGTTCTTATTTCTAATGATTAGAGAAAATGGAGGATGAATTATGTTAGTTTCAGCAAAAGAAATGCTTCAAAAAGCAAAAGCAGGTCACTATGCAGTTGGTCAGTTCAACATTAACAACCTAGAGTGGACAAAAGCTATTTTACTTACAGCACAAGAAAACAACTCACCGGTTATCCTTGGTGTATCTGAAGGTGCAGGTAAATATATGTGTGGATATAAAACAATCGTAGGTATGGTTAACGGAATGTTAGAAGAACTCAATATCACAGTTCCGGTTGCGATCCACTTAGACCACGGTAGCTATGAAGGATGCATGAAATGTATCGAAGCAGGATTTTCTTCAATTATGTTTGATGGTTCTCATTATCCAATCGAAGAAAACGTTGCAAAGACCAGTGAATTAGTAAAAATTTGTGCAGAAAAAGGAATGTCTTTGGAGGCAGAAGTTGGTTCAATCGGTGGAGAAGAAGACGGTGTAACAGGTAAAGGTGAATGTGCAGACCCTAACGAATGTAAAGCCATCGCTGATTTGGGAATCGATATGTTAGCAGCAGGTATTGGTAACATTCATGGAAAATATCCGGCAAACTGGGCAGGATTAAGCTTTGAAACATTGGATGCCATCCAAGCTTTAACAGGTGATATGCCATTAGTACTTCACGGAGGTTCAGGTATTCCGGAAGAGATGATTAAACAAGCAATTGATTTAGGTGTTGCTAAGATTAACGTTAACACAGAGTGTCAATTATCATTTGCTGCAGCAACTCGTGAATATATTGAAGCAGGAAAAGATGTTCAAGGAAAGGGATATGACCCACGTAAATTATTAGCTCCTGGATTTGAAGCAATCAAAGCTACAGTAAAAGAAAAAATGGAATTATTCGGTTCTATTAACAAAGCATAAGAAGTTTATACATAACAAGGTGGTGAATGTAGGTTCATCACCTTGTTTTTATGTAAGAATTATCCTGTTATGCAAAACACCTTGCAATTTGCAATGAATTGGGTTATTTTATAAGAAAACATTTGTTTTTTGAAAGGGAAAAGGTATGAGTGAATTTATAAATGTAGCCGAAATATTCGGGGAAAATGTATTTAATGACGCAGTCATGCAAGAACGATTGCCAGAAGATATATATAAGGAATTGAAAAACACAATTCAAGAGGGTAAAGAATTGCAACGCTCCACAGCTGATGTGGTTGCCAATGCGATGAAAGAGTGGGCAATCGAAAAAGGTGCTACACATTATTCACATTGGTTCCAACCTCTTACAGGTGCTACAGCGGAAAAACATGATGCCTTTATCTCGACTCCAACTGCAGAAGGAAAGGTAATGTTGGAATTTTCGGGGAAGGCTTTGATTAAAGGCGAATCTGATGCATCGTCCTTCCCGTCAGGTGGGTTGCGTGCTACATTTGAGGCGCGTGGATATACTGCTTGGGACCCGACATCGCCTGCGTTTATTAAAAAAGATGCTACAGGCACAGGAGCAATCCTGTATATTCCAACAGCATTTTGTTCGTATACCGGCGAAGCGCTTGATCAAAAGACACCGCTTCTTCGGTCGATGGAAGCAATTGATAAGCAGGCATTGCGTTTGATTCGCCTGTTTGGTAATACAACATCGCAGAAAGTGACCCCGTCTGTTGGTGCAGAACAAGAATATTTCTTGGTTGACAGAGAGAAATATTTAAAACGTAAAGATTTGGTGTTTGCAGGACGTACACTGTTTGGCGCGAAAGCACCGAAAGGACAGGAACTTGATGACCATTATTTTGGTGCAATACGAGAACGAATTGCACTCTTTATGAAAGATGTTAACGAAGAACTTTGGCAACTTGGTGTATCGGTAAAGACACAGCATAATGAAGCGGCTCCGGCACAACATGAATTGGCACCGATTTATGCACAGTGCAATGTTGCGGTTGACCATAATCAATTAACAATGGAG
Source organism: Faecalimonas sp. (assembly GCA_045632945.1). Taxonomy (GTDB): domain Bacteria; phylum Bacillota; class Clostridia; order Lachnospirales; family Lachnospiraceae; genus Faecalimonas. Next base: position 23,938 of record JAZQXU010000035.1, read on the forward strand.
ACATTGAAACAAGTGGCTTATCGTCACAATTTACATTGTTTGTTGCACGAAAAACCATTTGCAGGAGTTAATGGTTCTGGGAAACATAACAACTGGTCGCTTATTACGGATGATGGTATTAATTTGCTTGACCCAGGCAAGACGCCGCATGAAAACATTCAATTCTTATTAGTTTTAACGTGTATATTAAAAGCAGTGGATACTCACGCAGAGCTACTAAGAGAATCGGCGGCTGATGTCGGAAACGACCACCGATTGGGAGCGAATGAAGCACCACCGGCGATTATATCTGTATATCTTGGTGCACAGCTTGAGGATGTGTTGACGCAGTTAATTAATACCGGTTCTGCAACAAGTAGTATCAAGAGAGAAAAATTAGATACAGGTGTACGTATATTGCCGGACTTTGCGAAAGACGCAACAGACCGAAATAGAACAGCACCACTGGCATTCACGGGTAACAAATTTGAATTTCGTATGGTTGGCTCAAGAGATTCTGTTGCAACATCTACAATTGTACTTAATACAATCGTGGCGGAAGCATTTAGTGAAGCATGTGATATTTTAGAAGCGGCGGAAGATTTTGAATTGGCGCTTCATAACTTGATTAAGAAATATGCAATAAAACATGAGAGAATCGTATTTAGCGGAAATGGATACTCACAGGAATGGGTTGAGGAAGCAGCACGACGCGGACTTCCTAATATTGCGACTATGGTTGAGTCCATTCCGTATTTAACAGAGGATAAAACAGTCAATCTGTTTGAAAAATTCGGTGTGTTTAAAAGAGCTGAACTAGAATCACGTGCAGAAATCAAATATGAGACATATGCAAAGGCAGTGAATATCGAAGCGAGAGCTATGATTGATATCGCAAGTAAGCATATCATTCCTGCAGTTATCAAATATATTACTTCTCTGGCTACATCTATTAACCAGGTAAAAGAAGCATGCGACAGTGCGGATGTAAGTGTACAGCAGGAATTGCTTTGTGAGTCTTCAACATTGCTGACGAACACACGAGATGCATTACAAAAATTGATTGAAAAAACAGATGTTGCGGCAAACATGGAACATGGCAAAGCAAAAGCAGAATTTTTCTTGTATGAAGTTGTTCCGGTTATGAATTCGCTTCGAGAGCCGGTTGACAAACTGGAAATGATTGTGAACAAGGAAATGTGGCCGATGCCATCTTATGGTGATTTGTTATTTGAAGTTTAAAAAAATAAGGATAAAGTAAAACGACCAATGGGGGAGCCATTGGTCGTTTTGAGGGGAGTATAAATAATTAATAAGGGGTTGTAGAAATCACTTTCTACAACGCTCAGTATAATATAAAGAAATGGAAAAAGCAAGCAAAAAATTAAAAAAAGTTGAATGCATAAAAAAAACCTTCTGAGAGATAATAGAATTGTACCAATTAAATCTTAGGAGGAAAACAAAATGGACAAAAATTCAAATAGTAATTCACAAAACAAAAACAAAAATGTAAACAATGCAAACAATGCAAACAACAATGCACAGAACACAAACAAATCATCTAACAAAAACACAAACAAAAACGTTAAAAGTTCAAACTATTAAAACGAAGGAACCTCATTTTAGAGGTTCCTTTTTTGTTGACAGAGGGATTGTAACAACGTAATATAAAAGAGAAATGTAGGAGGGAAGATATGAAAAAAATGGAATTAATTGCGCCGTGCCATTTTGGGCTCGAAGCAGTATTAAAGAGAGAAATTATAGATTTGGGATATGACGTTTCGTGTGTGGAAGACGGTCGAGTGAGTTTTTGGGGAGACGCCGAGGCAATATGTAGAGCCAATGTTTTTTTGCGCACTGCAGAACGCGTTTTGTTAAAAGTGGGCAGTTTCAAGGCGGTTACATACGACGAACTTTTTGAGAAGACAAAAGCGATTCCTTGGGAAATATATATACCAAAGGATGGGAAGTTTTGGGTAACCAAGGCGGCTTCGGTAAAGAGTCAACTTTTTAGCCCTTCTGACATTCAATCTATTATGAAAAAAGCTATGGTCAACCGTATGAAAGAACATTACCATGTTGAATGGTTTGAAGAGACAGGAGCATCGTATCCGATACGTGTTTTTTTAATGAAAGACATTGTTACTGTGGGGATTGATACATCGGGCGTATCTCTTCACAAGAGAGGTTATAGACAATTATCAAGCAAAGCACCAATTACCGAAACCTTGGCAGCTGCGCTTATCATGTTAACCCCGTGGCGAAAAGATCGAATTCTAGTGGATCCGTTTTGTGGATGTGGTACATTTCCTATTGAGGCGGCAATGATTGCTGCTAATATTGCTCCCGGCATGAATCGTTCTTTTGTAGCAGAAGAGTGGACTAATTTAATACCGAAAAAATTATGGTATGATACCATTGACGAAGCGAATGAAATGGTTAATGACGATATTGATGTTGATATACAGGGGTATGATATAGATGCAAGCGTGATCAAAGCGGCAAGACAGAACGCGAAAGAGGCGGGAGTAGAACATCTGATTCATTTTCAGGAACGAGATGTTAAAGATTTGCGACATCCTAAAAAGTATGGGTTTATTATTACAAATCCTCCATATGGCGAGCGTATTGAGGAGAAGAAAAATCTTCCAACACTTTATCAGACATTTGGCGAAAGTTTCAAGAAACTAGACAGCTGGTCTGCGTTTATGATCACAAGCTATGAAGACACAGAGAGATATTTCGGCAGAAAAGCTGATAAGAACAGAAAAATCTATAATGGTATGTTAAAGACGTATTTTTACCAATTTCAAGGGCCGAAGCCACCAAAACACAATCCACAGAGAGAGGAAAACGAATGAATAAAAAAATAATTTTTGCAACCGGAAATGAGAATAAAATGAAAGAAATTCGCATGATTTTGGCGGATTTGGGAATGCCTATATTATCTATGAAGGAAGCCGGAATTGATGTAGATGTGGTCGAAGATGGTGAAACTTTTGAGGAAAACGCCTTGATTAAGGCTACGGCAATAGCGCAAATGGTTGAGAATAGCATCGTTTTGGCCGATGATTCGGGATTGGAAATTGATTATTTAAATAAGGAACCGGGAATTTATTCAGCAAGGTATGCGGGAGTGGATACATCTTATGATGTTAAGAACCAACTTCTTCTTGACCGACTTGAAGGTGTTCCGGATGACAAGAGAACCGCACGCTTTGTATGTGCAGTTGCAGCGGCATTTTCGGATGGAAGCACAGAAGTTGTGCGCGGTACCATTGAGGGAATGATAGGTTATAAAATTGCGGGAGAGCATGGATTTGGCTATGACCCTATCTTTTATCTGCCGGAATATGGATGCACAACCGCAGAATTAGAACCGGAAAAGAAAAACGAATTAAGCCACAGAGGAATAGCACTTCGCAAAATGCGAACTATAATGGAGAAAAAGCTATAAAAATAAAAAAAGTTGTTGACATTTCCATAAGCGCACTATATAATAAGTTTTGCGCTGTGGAAATGGCTATAAAAAATAACAAATACGGGGTGTGGCTCAGCTTGGCTAGAGCGCCTGGTTTGGGACCAGGAGGTCGCAGGTTCGAATCCTGTCACCCCGACTCCGCGGGTGTAGTTCAATGGTAGAACACCAGCCTTCCAAGCTGGATACGTGGGTTCGATTCCCATCACCCGCTGTTTAAAGCAAAGAGCTTTAAATGAGTCCGTAGCTCAGCTGGATAGAGCAACGGCCTTCTAAGCCGTAGGTCGAGGGTTCGAATCCCCCCGGGCTCGTTTCAGTTTTAAACTGATAATATGATATGGTGGGTATGGTGCAGTTGGTTAGCGCGCCAGATTGTGGTTCTGGATGTCGTGGGTTCGAGTCCCACTACCCACCCTTTTATTTTGCCTTTCCGGTAAAATATAATAATGGGCTATCGCCAAGCGGTAAGGCACAGGACTTTGACTCCTGCAGTCGCTGGTTCGAATCCAGCTAGCCCAGTATGGAGCATTAGCTCAGTCGGTAGAGCACTTGACTTTTAATCAAGTTGTCCGGGGTTCGAATCCCCGATGCTTCATTAAAACACTAACCACAATGATTGGTTGGTGTTTTTTATTAGAATATGCGGATGTGGCGGAACTGGCAGACGCGCTAGACTTAGGATCTAGTGGGAGACCGTGCAGGTTCGATTCCTGTCATCCGCATTAAGCCTCGAAACTTTAGAGTTTCGGGGCTTTTTATATTTCCTAAAAGTGTTTTTGTGTACATTCTGCCTAAATAATTAAGAGTTTTATTTTGAGGAAATAAATGTTATAATATTTTTTAGGATATTACGATGGAGTGAGAAATGAAAACAAGAGTAGTAAACAAAAGATATGAGGACGTTGTCCTAATGCCTCGCGAAAAACGGTTTAAACCAATGAAGCAACATGGTTTTTTTCGTTTGCTCATGAAAACTTTGTCAATTTTTGACTTGCGAGCAGTAAATTTTAAATGTAATAGAACAAACATGGAGATGTTAAAAAAGGACGAACCATGTTTGGTTCTGATGAATCATTCTAGTTTTATTGACTTGGAAATTGCAGCAACATTACTTTCTGATAGAAGATTTAATATTGTGGCCACATCAGATTCTTTTGTGGGAATTATGAAATGGGTTATGCGACTTATTGGATGCATACCAACAAAGAAGTTCCTAACAGATCCAGGTCTAATAAAGGACATGTTATATTGTATTAAACAACTTAAAAGTACAGTGGTGATGTATCCGGAAGCTAGCTATAGTTTTGATGGGACAGCAACTCCACTTCCAGAAACCATTGGTAGATTTATCAAGATGCTGGGAGTTCCGGTTGTAATGATTTGTACATACGGAGCATTTGCAAGACAGCCTCTATACAATTGTTTGCGCAAGCGAAAAGTAGATGTGTCTGCAGACATGAAATATTTGCTTTCGGCAGAACAAGTGAATAGCATGGCAGCAGATGAGATTCAGGAGATGATAGAAAAAGAGTTTTCTTTTGACAACTTCAGATGGCAACAAGAGAACAACATTTGCATAAACGAACCTGAACGTGCAGAAGGATTGAATCGAGTTTTATATAAATGTCCAAGTTGTAAGACAGAAGGAAAGATGGTCACAAAAGGTACAAAAATCATCTGTCAGGAATGTAGGAAGGAATATGAACTGACAGAATATGGTTATCTGAAAGCTACCGAAGGCCATACGGAGTTTGAACATGTTCCGGATTGGTATCGTTGGGAGAGGGAATGTGTAAGAGAGGAAATTGAGAGCGGCACATATTCTCTGGATGTTCCTGTGGACATATGTATGATGGTGAACATGAAGGCGATTTATCGTGTAGGAGAGGGAAGACTTACACACTCATCGGAAGGATTTTCTCTAATAGGTTGTGACGGACGTCTAGACTACACGCAAAAGCCGAGTGCATCATATAGCCTGTATTCGGATTATTACTGGTACGAAATCGGCGATGTGATTTGTATTGGTGATAACAAAGCATTGTTTTATTGTTTCCCTAAAGATGGGGGAGATATTGTGGCGAAGACAAGGCTTGCAACAGAAGAAATGTATAAGCTTGCAAAGCAGAGAAAAAATAAAAATAGTTAGAATGGGGAGAAGATTCATATGGAATACAATTTAAGAACCGCAATGGTAGAGATGAAAAAGCAAGAAGAGGCAGGTATCAACTATATTTATGCCAAAACATATAATTATGTGTATTTGCGTGCAAAGAACATTATGAGAAGAGAAAATGATGTTCTGCAATTGATGCAAGATGTATATCTGAAGATGCTGGAATCCTCTGCAGAGATTGAAGTTGAAAATCTTTATGAATGGCTTGGAAAATGCGTATATAGATTAGGGTGTGGATATTATAGAAAGAGAAATGCAAGAGAAGTAGGTGCGTTAGAAGAAGGATACCTTGATTTTGCAGTTGGCACAGTTGTTTATCCAGAAGCAACTGCTGATGCTATTTCTAAAAGTTTAGAGCAATTACCAGACTTGTATCAGGCTACATTTTATGCGTTTTACTATGACTATATGAAGATAGATATGATTGCGGATCTTATGGGTTGTAGCGAGGGTGTGATTATCAATCGCTTGAATTATACCAGAAAGTATCTACTGAAATCCATGGAGAACTATCAGGAAGAAAAAAAGGTCCAGGTAAATTACTCAGTGGAAGCAGTATGTACGTCTCTTCGCAAATGGTCAGTTGACCATTGTCTTGGCATTACTGTAGCGCAGACAGTGTATGCAGATATCTGTAAAAGTGCTGGTATAAAACCAGAACCGATTTATTTGGAAGGAAAAGAATTTGCCGGGGTTAATAATACTGTTATTTATCACAAGGCAGATGATTTTGAACCTATTAAAGAACAGTTCCAAAAATACGGTGCTAAGTCCGGCGTAAGTAAGAAAGTAATCGGAGTGATTGCGGGGATTGCAGTTTTGGCAGCTGCTATTGTTCTATCGATTACAATGTTTGATAACACAGGTGATAAAAAGGAACAAGGACCTGATTCAGGGAAGATAGAAGAACAGGAAAAAACACCTGTGAAGGAAGAAAAACAAGAAGACGAAGTTGAAGAAGTAAAAGAAGAGGAAAGTGAAAAAGAGGAAGTTCCAGAAGTGGAAGTACAAGAAGAGACAAAAGCAGATGACTCAGAGTATATTTTTCCTGAAAGTGATAAAAGGGCATTGACACGCGCAGAGGTTGAAGCTCGCACAAAAGAAGAACTACGTTTGGCAAGAAATGAAATTTTTGCAAGACATGGTATGATTTTCGGCGGTGATTTAAAAGAATATTTTTCTTCAAAAACTTGGTATAAAGGCACAGTGTCTAGTGACGAATTCTACGATAAAGTAGAGATGAGTTTGATAGAAGAAGAAAATATTGTGTTAATTCAAGAAGTGGAATCAAGTAAATAGAAAAAGGGATTAGATATGAAAATATCCAATATGAATTTGGAAATATTGAAAGAGATGACTCCGGAAGAAAAGTGGAGATTCGTCTGTGGAGATATTAAAGATGAAGGAGAGTCCGGTCAAGTTGCCCTGTTGCTAGGGTGTTGGCCGGAAGGCGCTATAGAGCGTGCAAAGGCTGCAGCAGAGCTCTATCACGCGGGACGTGTGGAGTACATTGTTGCCAGCGGCGGTGTGAAATGGGAATACGAGGGTGAGCAGATAAGTGAAGCTGATCTTATGGCACGTGTGATGAAAGAAAATGGTGTGCCAGAAGATGCTATCCTACTCGAGAAGGAAGCTAGAAAAACAGTGGAAAATATGATATGTAGTACACTTGTGATTAATCGCACTTTGCAACTTCCAAATGTGGAGAATGTAATCATTGTAACCACGGTTACTCACATGCAACGTTCTCTCGCTCTTGCAAAAGCCTTATTACCACGTAAATTTAAAATTTCAGGCTACCCATCCTATCCAGAAGTGAGCGTGGAAGAGTGGATCAGCGTGAAAGAGAATCAAGACATTTTAGATATTTGTATTACCTTGCTAAAAGGGCTTGTAGACAGTGGAATTATTGAAGATATGGATGTTGAATGGTAAAACAACAGAAAAATTCAAAAAATATTTTAAATTGTATTGACAAATTAAAATATAGTGCTATAATAACAGTATAAACAAAGTAAATAAAGCAA
>JAZQXU010000036.1:0-1542 GCA_045632945.1 Faecalimonas sp.
AAATAACAAATCCAACGTCCTATTACCCCCTTTCGGGTATAAAAACAAAGAAATATACGACTATATTTCAAGTCAAGGGAATTTTATCCAAGGTGTCGGTAATTGCTTGTAATGCGCTGTGGTTTTGATAAATAAAGACCGACACCCTAGTTGTGGTGGGGTGTCGGTGGAGGAATAATCTCGGAGAACTTATAGTCTATCAATTGTATAGAGATTATTACAATTCTGAACTATTTAAGTTTTGAGTTAATTTGATGAAGGTTGTTAGATATATTGAGTAAAACTCTTGTCACACTCCAAGAAATAAATGAGCCTATCAAAATTACAATTGAAGTTATGAGATAGGTAATTCCTTCATCTTCGCTCAAGTAATAACTTAAATTGTCAATTGCTGCAATTAGAAAAACAATTGCTGCAACAATTCCAATAACAAAGAAAACTGTATTTAATGCTCCCAGGAACTTTTCTGCAACATTCTCTATTTTAATTTCCTCGTTTGATTTTTCTTCTGTTAGTCTTTTAATTTCTTCATATTCTTCATCAGTAACAGATAAAGGAATAGAAGAAACTCCATTATAAGTTCTTATTTTTCCCTTTTCAACTAGTCCAAGACGAATAAGGTGTGCATCTCGCTCCTTTTCAAACTTTGCTCTTTCTTTAGATTTCGCAGAATCAATAAACTCTTTTACTTTAGGATCCATGACATTGATATTTTAGTTAAACATAAAGTTAATAAATTCAACTCTTTTCATACGATAAAGAAGCGTGGGCTGATACGCCACGCCGTAGATGAAGGTCCTGAGAAAACCCGAAAAAGCAGAATGGAGATAACAGTCCACGCGAAACGCGCAGAACCATTACACTTTACTTGCTTTTTTGTTGAAAATTTCTCAGGTTTTCATCTACAAGATAAGCATAACGCTTCTTTTTACCAAAATGTCTTGACAAGCCTTTCGGATTGTCGTTGCAAATGTAGTATTTTGAATATACCGCCACAATGGGCAGATTATTTTCGAAATATATTGATTCGCACCAGTTTCAGTATAGTGGGCTCACTATACTGAAATTATTTGGTACTAAGACGATACTGATTTAGAGAATGTTATGAACAGGTTAGGTTGTTCCTATTGGTGAGTGGAGTCACCAAACATATTCTTCTACGTAGTCATCGAAGTCGGGCAAGGGAGAGATGCCGATGCGTGCCATGACTTGGCGGATGTGCTCTTGCGTGGGAGGGTCGATGAGGCGTTCGCCTGCACGGAGGCGGAAGTAGCGGGTGTGGCCAAAGTCGGCCTCAATCGCTATGCAAAAGGCATGATGCGTGTGGAGGGCTTCGCTCTTCATATCGGTGAGGTTTATTCTCTCTTTCCGACAGATTTGCAAATTTCTTGACACGTGGTAAAAACTTCATTTATCGGATTTTTATTGTATCTTTGCACTCTGATGAATATAACTCGTAAAGACATAATATCGTTTTTTATTAGGCTGGTGCCGATGGTGGCGGTCTTGTGCTTGTTTACCGACATGGTGGGCGTGCTCTTC